>JAZNDX010000028.1:0-7811 GCA_045588265.1 Candidatus Methanomethylophilaceae archaeon
CGGTCTGGATGTGGACCGCGATTAGAACGCTGCCTGCAACATCCTCACCTTGGGCATGCAAGGTGTTCAGTCCCGAGCTGATGGATGGAGAGCAGAGGGATCTGCGATCACATAGAGGAAACCGAGGGTTTCCTCAAAGCCATTACGTGATTAGAACTAAATGTACAGGGATTGTTTCCGATTTGCATTATATCCGAAGGGTCGGCCATCGTATTATGCGGAAGGACGGAACATGGACAACAGGAGTTTCAGAGAGGAACCGAAGAAGTGGATTGCTGGATGTGCGCTGGGAATCGTGATGGCATGCGTCGGTATCATCCTGATCATCTCCCTGATCGTCAACATGATAGGTTCCGAGAGCGCTTTGGTCTACCTCGGGGACAAATTCTTCCGGTTTTTGAGCAGGATAACCCTCATCATAGGCGGCGGTATCATAATCTTTGGAAGGCTGAGGGGAAACTACTACGCCGTCGGGGTATATGCCGTGACGCTGGGAACCTCCAGGATACTCAGGTCCCTGCCCGGCCTCATGTCCCTAGACAATGTGATATTCTATGCGAACGTGGTCTTCATCATCGTCGGAGCGAATCTGGTCCTGGCGGGAGTCAACCATCTGACGGTGAGGACAAGGGACCCGACATTCATGAGGTACACGGCCACGGCCATAGTCATGGGATTCCTGCTTCTGGAGCTGTTCATCCTGTACGCCAGAGTAGAGCCTTCCAGTATCCTCGAGGTCACAGGCGACACCCTGGCGTACATCCCGTTATACATCGCCCTGCTCTTCGTGCTGTATTCGAAGGAATTGATCAGGAACAGGCCGATGGGACGCATCAAAGGGTTCGCCGGTGTATCCGCAGATAGTCTCTCCATAGGGAACGACGCATCGATAAGCGCGGATGACTGCAGCAAGCTGAAGGAGGGCTTCAATGCCTCTGGATGGAGTACTAAATCCGTAGGCGGAAGGAATGTGATGGAGGAGACGATAAGCCTCCGTACGAAGCGCGGCGACAGGGATGTCGTCCTGAACAGATGGGACGGCGACCCGTGTCTTTACATCTCTATCGTTAACGATATCAGGGATTCGTTCGTAAGCGGCTACAGGATAAAGGCCAACGGCTATGAGGAGCATGACGGCAGGATCGACCTCTTGGATGACATGGGGGTATGTGCTTCCATCAGGGTAGAGGAGGGGGTACAGTGAACAAGAAGCTGGATGAGGTGTTCTTCTACCGTGCGGCCATCATCCTGATGATCGTCGCCGCAGTAGTGGACACCCTTTTGAGGATAATCACCGGGGCCCTATACATATCGGAGGACCTGGTCTTCACCATCTCGGATTATCTCCAGACCGCCCTGTGCATATTGGGAGCACTTGCACTGTTCCTTATGAAGGACAGGTCTCTCAGAAGGATACTGCTGGTCTTGGGAGTCATGGCGTGCATAATGTCGCTGTTCTCGGCCTATATGACGCTGGTGCAGTACGCGGGACTCATCGAGTACGACGTGTTCAATTTCGTGAACGGGGCCCTGCAGCTGTACATCGGCGTCTTCCTGATCATCAACCTATCCCTGTTCGCTTCGAGGGTGTCCAACAGCACCACGGTGATGTTCTTCTGTATGCTGGGCATGATTATCCTCAAAGTGATCGACATGATGACACCCATCCGTTTCGATACGGAACCCGAATTCATTCTGGAGGTCATCGCGTATTCGATCCCGTCCATACTCCTTTTGGTCTTGGCCATGGTGATACTGAGGACGGACAGCATCAAGGCGGAGACGCTGCTTTTCAACATAAAGAACTCATTCAGCGATATCAGGGATTCAGCGGTCCCTGTGGGGGTCACGATGCTTCGCTCGGACCTGAAGACGATCGCCGATTCCCGGGACAGGGGCGTATGGGATCACGGGTGCGAGTTCCGCATGAAATCCGCCTATTCCAACGAGTACAAGGCAGTTTTCAACAACAAGGACGGCAGGACGGTCATGTCGCTGTCCCCGGCAGAGGACGGGGCCGTCATCGATGCCCACAGGCTCGTCCTCAGAGGCGTATCTGCGGACACCGGGGACTTGGACACATGCGATACGGCGAGATTCTACGGCGAGGACGGGTTCTATGTGCAGTTCATAGTCGCGGATTCTCTCCAAGGTGATGAGGAGACCAAGGGTAGCGACAATGAAGGATCGGTCTGAATTCCGGAAGCGGAAAGTGTCCTCTTGATCGGCTGTCCAGATCTGTGATTGTAATTCCTTCTCGACTCTAATGATAAAACGAAAATGACGAGGAACAGTGCGATGACAGTTATCAAGACACTCTCTGACAATCTCCCTTCATACGATATTGACTTACGACTGCCACCTTTATGTAAGACGAATGATATCGTATCACTATGAGCAAATCTTATGATGCTTACATGAAGCTGGACAAGCGCCCCTATGCTGGGGAGTTCGTAGGTATGTGTGACGGCGTCATCATCGCTCATTCTCCTTGCCTAGAATAGGTCGCAGAGGCTACGAAGAAGGCATGCGGGCCTACCAAGGTACCTTTCATCGCACAGGTCCTTCCAGCCGATTGCATGCTCCTGTGATACCATGTCTATGGTTTTCAGATACTCGGAGACAGCCAATCCGGATGGCACTACTTGCAAGCGCCCTGCAATCCCCATTTTGTTCTCCAATGGCAGTTTGAAGTACGACATACTCTCGTTGATTGACAGCGGAGCAGATATGTCTGCTTTGGATTTCAGATGGGCTAAACTTCTCGGTCTGGACCTCAATGGCGAAAGGACCAAATCATATGGTGTGACCGGTTCAGCTGATACCATTATCAGCAAAGTGACGTTGGAGATCAGTAAGGGTCATGAGAGCTATAGCATCAATGTTCCCGTCAGAGTTTTGTTCGTTGATGATACCGCCCCATATGTACCCACGTTGATAGGAAGGAAAGGGTTCTTCGATGATTTTGTGATAACCATCGACGAATCCAATCAGAAGATTAAATTGAAGCATAACGGTCAATCAGACTGAGTAAGCCATATCCTGTCATATATGCAAGTGCCGAAAAACGGTACACGAGTCACTTTTGATAGAATGAGGTGGGCCCTACCGGGTTCGCAACCGACCACCATTCGAAATTGATATATGGTGAATCGCTGATGGCTTATCTAGGGAGTGAAAGTCATGACAGAGGACATTTTCGATACGGAAACCTTTCGCCAAGGTTTGAAGAAAGTCGGCCCTGGTTCTGAATTCAGATATAGATGCATTTTCGATCCGACCCCTGTCACTAGAGATAGTAAAGTTCCCGCAGCTGATGGCGATGAGTCAAGATAAGCGTCTGCTGATAATTGCTGGACCGAATGGATCTGGAAAGTCCTCTTTGATCACGTCGACGTTATTAGACTTAGTAGAGGATAAGATCATCAATCCAGACAATTACGCGCGTGGTATAACCGATGTTGCCGATGAGACTGATAGGTATCGCATAGCAATGGATATGTGTAAGACATTACGTGAGGACCTACTTCAGAGAGGGATTTCATTCGGTTTCGAAACTGTGGCATCCAGAGAGGATAAGCTGGAATTCGCTGAGAGGGCCAAATCGTTGGGATATGAGATAAGACTCCTGTTCGTCACAACGGGGGATCCTGAGATTTGTTGTAGAAGGATAGATCAGAGGGTTGCTGCAGGAGGTCATGACGTTCCTCGTGACAAAGTCTATTCAAGGTTCGAGCGCACAATGGGATTCCTTCCTGCTTACATAAAACTAGCAGACAGGGCTGAAGTGTATGATAACAGTGGGAACGGTCTTGTGAGCATCCTTACTAAGAGAGATGGCAGAATCGTGATGTCAGATGATGCTTTAAAGTTCGATTGGGTCAAGAAGTATCTGTCCGAATTTTTGTGATATATCGGGGGATTGATTGTCCACTATCCCAAATATATGCAAGTGCCGAAAACGGTACACGAGTCATTTTTGATGGAATAATGAGGTGGGCCCTACCGGGTTCGAACCAGTGACCACTCGGTTATGAGCCGAGCGCTCTACCTGACTAAGCTAAGAGCCCACAAGTGCGGTTAAACAGATTATACATAATAAATTATCGAAATGGCGGTCAGACATGACCCTATATATCGCGGAACCGTTGAGGGTTCATGGATTGGAGCCATTCCAGCGGAGAGAACAGGATCCCGACCAGGACGTTGGTCCTTTACGTTTCCTTCCTCGCCCTCGACATACTCATCATCGTCAGCGAGCTCATCGCAGGCAGGATCGACCAGCTTCTTCTGTCTGTACCGATTGCGATAATGCTGCTGATAGCGATCATAACCGACCGCAAGGTAGCACATGTGCCTCCTCTCCTGATTATGCTGATGGTGTTCACCCTCCTTGTTGTGGTCATCTCCAACCAGTTCAGGGACGCCCATGCTTTCATCAGTATTTTCTCAAGCATCCTGACGGGAGTATGTCTGATGCTCATGGGACAGGTCGTGGTGTACACGATGATGCACTCCTCTCCGGAGAAGGAGCAGGACAACAAGAGTTTCGTCTACATGGCGGCCTTCGGCATCGCCATGACCGTCCAGCTGCTAATGTTCGTGGCGCAGATAACCTACTACCATTTCCAGCAGAACACCGAATTCGAGATTTGGATAATAACCACCTACGTCATCTACTCGATAGTCGGGGCCCTCATCACCATGTTCCTCAGCGAGCTGGGGGTTGACAGGTTCATCATCAACAGCGGCCTTAACAAGAGCATGGAGGCCTATACGGGCGGTTCATATTCCAACGAGCGCGCCAAGGAGGAGGCCCTGGCCATCATCGCCTCGGGCGAATCCGAGAAACTGGAGTTCAAATCGACGATCACCACCAACATACAGACGGGGGAGAACGACAAGAGGATGGAGAAGGCCGTCCTCAAGACGATCGTGGCGTTCCTCAACACCACCGGCGGAATCCTGATGATCGGGGTCTCCGACGACGGCTCTATCTATGGTGTGGACGAGAAGGAGTTCGACAGCAGGGACAAGATGAACCTGCATTTCACCCATATGATCTCCTCGAAGATCGGGGACGAGTTCTTCCCTTACATCTCGTTCAGGGTCATCGACATGGAAGACGGTAAAGCGATCATCCGTGTAGACTGTGCCAGATGCAAGAAACCTGTGTTCTTGAAGGACGGCAAGGTCGAGGAGTTCTACGTACGTTCCGGACCTTCGAGCGTCATGCTCACGGGATCGAATCTCGTCAACTATGTGAATAACAAGTCCACCAAGGACAAGATGAGCATAGTGCGCAAGATCGAAGAATTCGAGGAATGAGCGTAGCTCCGCCCACCGATTTCAAGATTGAAGAAGAATGGCGCCGCCGCACGGATTTGAACCGAGGACCTTGTGATTAACAGTCACACGCTCTACCTACTGAGCTACAGCGGCAAGGTAGTAATCCTCGCAATGATGGAGACCTATATTAAGCTATTTGATGCACCCTCATTGAACGGCTCATCTTTCCTTCGTCTGAGAGGTATACGGATGGAGAATACTGTCTGTCGAACAAGAAATCCCTCTGAGAATAGATAAATCTCCTTGGTTTCACAGACCATTGTTAATCCCTGAAGGCCGGGAATAAGCGGCCTTTAAGGATTATTCAGAAGTTTCGCTCTTACATTCAGCTTTTCTGTTCTTGTAGATGTGTTTGGGATGATAGATGACGTTGATGAGTCCCGTATCCTTGTTGACCTGTACAGTAGACTTCACACCATAGATGTTCTCGATGTTCTGTTCCGTTATGACCTCTTCAGGTGTACCGGATGTTTCGATCTTTCCATCCTTCAGTACATAGATTCTGTCGCAGTACTGAGCGGCCAGATTCATATCGTGCAGTGCGCACAGACATGTACATCCGAGGCTCTTGACCAGGTCCAAGACTTCCAATTGATATTTGATATCAAGATGGTTTGTAGGCTCATCTAGGATCATACAGGGTGTTTCCTGACAGAGGGCTCTGGCCAGGATGATACGCTGTTGTTCACCTCCGGACAGGGACGAGAAAACACGGTCTTTGAATGGTAGCATGTTTACCTTATTCAGATAATCCAGGACAATCTTGTAATCTTCGGCGTTATCCATCTCCATGGAAGACTTGTGGGGAGTCCTGCCCATGGCCACCACTTCTTCGACCTTGAAATCGAAGTTGTAGTAGTTGTGCTGCGTTACCACAGCCAGCCTGAGAGCGCTCTCCTTCAGGGACAAGTCATCGATGGAATCGCCACCAAGGAAGATGGCTCCCGTTTCTTTGGGCATGGTCCTGTAGACTGCCTTCAGAAGAGTAGATTTTCCACTTCCATTGGGTCCGATAAGTCCTATGAATTCCCCCTCGTCCACATATATGGATGCGGTATCGACGATACGTTTGTGTGGTACGGATACCGAAACATCCTCTACCTTTATGTCCATCAGCTAGAACCTCCGAATCCGTACGATTTCTTTATCATGATATAGGCGAACACGGGAGCTCCGCAGATGGCGGTGATGATTCCTATCGGAATCTCCGAAGCCGTGAATGATCTGGCGACCATATCCGCAATCAGCATGAAGATTGCTCCGACCAGAATGGTCACGGGCAGTAGCTTCCAGTGGTTTGTACCCACCAAAGCCCTTCCGATATGGGGTATAATGAGTCCTACGAAACCTATGATTCCGCACTTACAAACTATGAACGCAATCAGAAGGGATGTGAGGACAATGTATATTTTCCTCAGTTTGTTCAGATCGACACCTAACGTTGTCGCAGTTTCATCTCCCAGCATCATAGCGTTTAAGGAACGCAATTGTGTCAAGAAGAATACAAGGCAGATCAGGAACGGGATCATGACTGTGAAGACGCTATCGAATCCCTGGACACTCAAGGATCCCATCAACCAGAATGTTATGCTCCTTATACCGGTCGCATTCGGCACAAGATACACGATTAGATTAGAGAACGCACCGCAGATTGCCGAAATTATGACTCCGGATAATACAAGTTTTGTGGCCGTCATCCTTCCTCCGATGGATGACAAAGTGAAGACGAAGGCCGAAGTAGCTATCGCTCCTACAAATGCGAACATCTCCACTCCCCAATCTGACATGAAAGTCCCGGTCAGGACTGTAGCGCCGATTAGGATGGCAAAGGTCGCTCCTAGAGATGCACCAGATGAGATTCCCAGGATATACGGGTCCGCCAGCGGGTTCTGGACCATGGCTTGCATGACCACTCCGACCAAAGCGAGTGATGCTCCGACTACAAGGCCCATGATGGCCCTGGGTGCATATAGCTCCCAAACTATAGCGATGGTAGCCTGGCGTAGGTCGGATATGTCCCCGATACCGAATAGTTTGTACATCCATATGCGTATGACTGAATCGAACGGAATCTCGACTACGCCAATGAATGAACTCAGTATCATTACTGCTATTGCAATGACGAACAGAAGTATGATCAAGCCGGCCGTTGATATGTTGCCAAGTGTTTTCATTTTAACCGCCATCGAAAGTTAAGGGGTTTCCTCCATTAAAAGTGGCCTCTTGCGATTGCATCCTTTAGACGTGAGAAAAAGCTTTCGCTGATGCGAAGGTTTTTCGAACTTCGATCAAAGACCTCCCAAGATGAGTTTTCAGAATGGCATTTTCCCTACCCCGCGGTCATTGCCGCACAACGATGTCGACCTTGGTCCTGTCCGAACTGCCTAAGTTTGATGAACGCGGTCTATGCCTGCAAAACCTCTTCGCGGTCACGTCGGACGGACCTCCCGATTCCCTCATCT
>JAZNDX010000029.1:0-107238 GCA_045588265.1 Candidatus Methanomethylophilaceae archaeon
TTAGAATTCTCACGCGCAGGTATGTCATATCCTCATGGTCAACAGCCCTGGAAGGGCTGCTTCCGCCCGCAGGGCGGCAGACATATGAGGCTGTGACACTCAAACCTCTCGATTCAGCGGATCAAGAGGGCGGGTTTTTCAAATGATAGCGTGTGACCAGATTCAGAAACAAGTTGTTGTATGAATTTACGTTGAGCACGTCCATTACCTTCTCTGAACGGGTGAACTGCATTTATTTCCCCTAGGTAGTATGCAATCCTGGAGACATATTGGGCTCTATCATTGATATCTTTCAGATAGTTTTCTTTTTTGAGTTGATTGAAGACAGTGTCCAGTTGCGTTTGTATGTTCGCACAGTAACAGAATGGTATACCCTTGGATATTTCAACAGTTCTGAATTCCCCTGCCCAATCATAGATGTCTTCGAAGATGCAACGATGGATTTTCTTTAGGTGTTCAGTATCTAACATCCCTCTAATTGGATTTTTGTCTAGTTCATCCATCTTGATGACAGTTATGATACCTTCTGCGGATGCAAGCTTATCATAGTCTGTAATACCAAGCTTGTTGCGGAGGACATCAGAGTCCGGATAACAATAAGTATCATCCTTAATAGAGAAATATGGCTCGATGGGCATAGTTTCAGGCTCTAGATACAATAAGATCTATGGCGTCCTGGACTGATAATTCGCCTCTGAAACAGCGAAGAGCTAGCTGTCTGTCTTCATCTGAGATGCGGAATCCCTCGACTTCCACAGACCTGATGTTACTATTCAGAATAGACATCTCATCCATGTTATTGGGTATGCAAACCAATCAGTTAAAGATATTGATTTGCACTTACTGAAGTTCAATGCAGTCTGTTTACCAATTCCCATCTGAATGATAGCTGCCAGAGCCTCATTCTGCGATCCTCTATTACAGATAATAATCACAGTTCATTCCAGTATGGGGAACCTTTTGACCAGGCTCCACTCCTTCCATCTGCTGTACAATGACAGGCGCTCAAAACCTCCGAGATAGTAAGTAGCGATCAATCCAGCAATCAGTATGACATGGTAATCGATGATGGGATTGTCCTTAGGAGGGAGGTACAGGGAGTACATTATCAGCATGAATGCGACAATGGCTATCGTTGTCAGCTTGGACGCTATCCCGAGGATGAGCGTAATACCGAGGACGAGCAGCCCTAGCATGAATATGATATCGATGAATTGGTTGCCTGCCAGGGAATCATAGAAATCCTTCAGTACTCCGCCTGTCACATAGACTACGAACGAGGAAGGGGAAACACCGTCGATCATGCCGGATCCGCTGGGTGTTTGGAATCCCAGTCCGAAAAGCTTGTCGAAGAACGGCCACAGCATGATCCATCCGACCATTATGCGGAACACCGCGAGGCAGTATTCCCCCTTCTCTCTGTTTTCCATAATGGTGTATATTGCTATACAGTTAAGAGAGTGCCTATCTGCGGGCGAGGGACGTGAGATTTTCTCTCTGAGTGTCTTCTACACATTAAGAAAGCTGTTTTTGCCACCTATCAACCAAACCATCAACTATTATAGTCATGGAAAACCGTTTCAAGGCAGTATCTGACATGGAGAGCAAGCCGGCGGACAAGAGGAGATTGAGGGAAGACCTCAGAAAGATGCCCAAGATACTCATCGTGGGGGAGCTGTTGCTCTCTTTCGTCCTTCTGCGCTACCTGATGAACTTCACCAGCATGGTGTCTCCCACAGAAGGGGATTGGCTGCAGGTTTGGGTTAATCTCCAGTCCATAGTCGTCTCCCTGCTGATGGCCATACTGACGGTAAGCTCCATCATAGGTATCCCTTCGGCTAAGCCGCAGTCGTGGCGCACGGTCGTGAGGTCCGCTGTCCTCCTGAACATCATCAATTGGTTCTACATCTACCTTGAGAGAAGGGAGATACTCATCTCAGGAGTGGTGTTCGATGTCAGATTCATCGCTCTCCTGATGGTCGTCGTGGTTGTGATCATGCTTCTCCCGCAGGTCAGAAGGTTCTATACCCCTCCGATGATGGAGGTGCCTCCGATCAAGGCTTGGCTGCGCTATATCTTCAATGTCCCCATGGACGTGGCGGATTCGTTCAGATTCAGATACGCCGACGAAGAGAATAAACCTGAAGAGAAGATCAACGAGTGAAGGCCATCCATGCCTTTTCAATAAAGGTCTTAGGTCTGTCGGAGAACACCTTCTCAACCCCGACGGCACCCTCATGAGCAGCTATCATTCTCAGAAGTTTCTCCTCGTACACCCATTCTTCCCTTATGTGGTTGTTCATCAGATGGATGGACCACATCGCGGATATGACGGAGTAGAATCCCAGGGTGACTATCATCAGGACGATGAACTGCCACAGCTTCGCAGGCTGTGTGTACTTGGGCATCGTTTCCAGTTTCGGGAACATATCGGACATCTGTTCTTTGAACGATTCCGTGAACTCGCTCTGCATCCTGGTGTGCCTGAAGATATGGATGTAGATGTATATGCTTGTGAACGACAGCTGGACTATCATCTCGATGATCAATATGTTGATGACCGTCACGGCCAGATCTGGATCCAAGTCCCTGAGGCTGATGAAAAGGGCCTGCAGCATGCAGATGACCAGTACGATGATGAACCAAATGAGGAACCCTATCGTCACACGTTTGGTCCTGGTCACATCCGCTTCGGTACGGATGCGTTCCATCACGGAAGTGTCGCGTCCGTAGGAGTCCACATATTGGATCAGGGATTCCATCCATTCGTGGTCGCGGTTGCAATGGCTGAGATAGGACCTGAATACCATGAAGAGGACGAACGTACCTATCGTGTATTCCATGAGATGCGCTCCCACGAAGTCATCCATATGCTCGAGAAGGAATTCGGGAAGTTCGATGACCTCTGTCGGATCCGCGATGAACCTGTTGTAGATCCACAGGATGTCCAGGGTTAGAAGGACGGCCAATACCGGGATGACGACCATGATGAGCAGCAATGCGCCCACGCGGATGATGGAATCGTGTTCGGAACGTCTTATCACGCATGTGAGGAAACGATCCATTCCCGGCCTGTCCATGGATGAGGATGCGGGTGTTTTTAGAAATAGTTTTCATTAGCGGCAAAAATCTGAAAAAGAGGATGGCGCGGTCTCCCGCGCCTTGAAGATCAACGCTTGGTGATGAGTCCCTTTGCGGTAAGGAACTCGGCACAGAGCACAGCTCCTCCTGCGGCTCCGCGGAGGGTGTTGTGGGAGAGACCTACGAATTTCCAGTCGTAGATGGAATCGGGTCTGAGCCTTCCGACGGTGACCCCCATCCCGTGCTCGTAGTTGACATCCATCAGCACCTGGGGCCTGTTGTCCTCCTCCAGATACTTGATGAACTGCTTGGGGGCGTTGGGCAGGTTGAGGTCCTGGGGTTCGCCTTTGAACTTCTCCATCGCCTCGATGAGCTGCTCCTTGGTCGCAGGCTTCCTGAGCTTGACGAAGACCGATGCGGTGTGTCCGTACAGGACGGGTACGCGTATGCATTGGCTGGTGATCTTGGGGGTGGTCGCAGGGACGATCTCTCCGTTCTCCACCTTTCCCCAGATACGCATGGGCTCCCTCTCGCTCTTCTCCTCCTCTCCGGAGATGAAGGGGATGATGTTGCCGACCATCTCGGGCCAGGAATCGAAGTTCTTGCCGGCTCCGGATATGGCCTGGTAGGTGCTGACGACGACCTCATACGGTTCGAACTCCTTCCATGCCTCCAGTACGGGAGTGTAGCTCTGGATGGAGCAGTTGGGTTTGACCACGATGAATCCGCGCTTGGTACCGAGACGCTTCTTCTGGGCATCGATGACCTCGATGTGATGGGGATTGATCTCCGGGAGGATCATGGGGACGTCAGGGGTCCACCTGTGGGCACTGTTGTTGGATACCACGGGGACCTCGTGCTTCGCGTAGTCCTCCTCGATCTTCTTGATCTCTTCCTTGGACATGGCGACCGCGCTAAAGACGAAATCCACCTTGCTGCAGATGCCGTCTATGTCTGCCACGTTCTGGACGACCATGCCCTTCACATTCTCAGGCAGGGGAGTCTCGATGCTCCAGCGTCCGTCGAGCGCTTCCTCGTAAGTCTTGCCTGTGGAGCGCTCGCTAGCTGCCAGGACGACGATCTCATACCAGGGGTGGTCCGCCAGAAGGGACACGAATCTCTGTCCCACCATACCGGTGGCCCCCAGGATACCTACCTTGAGTTTCTCAGACATGGTTTTCATCCCATAGATTGAATGGTAATCTGGGGTAACAAACTGATTATATAATTAATTGGGGGACGGGGTCCCCCGGGAAAATCAGTTTGACTTCCTGCGTGCCATGGCGGTGACCAGGTACAGGACGATGATCACTATCGCGAAGACAATGGGGATGATGATGTTGTCCGCGTACTGGTACGCGACGATGGCCCCGCCGATTGCGATCATTATGAATCCGAACAGTGTGGCTGCTCCGGAATCGGATGTTCCGTAACGGTCAGGCTCGCTGCTCCTGAGGAATGAAGATAGTAGCATATAGACACCGATCACCAGTATCGGCAGGCCGATGGCAGGTAACCAGAGTCCCGTGAAGTAGAAGTACAGCAGTCCGATGACAACCGCAATCAGAACGACCGCCGCAGTGATCGTTCCCCAATTTCTGTTGCTTCCTTCGCTCATGATTTGTATCCTCCGTAAGGATTTGCAAGATGGAATGGCAGTGCTGATATTTACACAATGGCGCTCAGAGGACTCAATGCTCCTTAGGGCTCTGTTCCTCTTCCTTGCGCTCATACGGAAGGTCGGGCAGCGCAGGTCCCTTCTGCTTGATGATGAGCTTCCAGAGGTGATACATCACCAGCGCGATGAGGACCACTACCGCCACGACGACGTGGTAGATGGTGCCGAGGTTGTTCGGGACGACGATGATAATCAGGATGTCCAGTGCACTGGCGAGGATGATCGGGTTGATGACCTCGTAGAACTTCGTCTCATCCTCGGACAGATCCATCGTCTCGCGTACCCTCTTCTTTCCCAGGTCCATAATGTACAGGACCATACGCAGACTGAGTATGATTCCTCTGCAGGGGATAAGCAGGACCAGGAAGTTGATTGCAACTATTCCCGTCCTCCACCATACTTCGTTGCCTCCGAAGTGTGTCACCAGCCATTCGGACGCGATATCGTACGAGAAGTAGAACAGAACCTCGATGATTATCAACAGGAACACGTTGAAGTAGATGTTTGCTAGGCCATTGGAGAATGCCTCCTTGGTTCCGGCTGCGACATTTTCCAGACTGGCGTAGACGCTGTCCCTTATCGCTGTCAGTTTGTTTCCTACCTTCTTGAGGGGGCCGGGTGTATGCTTCTCCAAGCCGGTGAACGCCCTGTCCGCGTATCTCGTGAAGATGGGCAATGTGATCATCGAGACCAATGCGGCTCCGATGACCGATGAATAGAAGTTGATGTCTACGACACCGTTGTCCAACGCCTGCTTGGCGATGATGAATGCGAACTCTCCCATGGCACACAGACTAATGGCCGACAGGAATCCGATACGGCTGTCCCCGTTTCCGACCCAATAGCCCAGATAGACGGTGGCGCTCTTGCATACCGCGAACACGGCGAAGATGATGAAGATCAGTACGATGTTGTCGGCTAGGCTGCTCAGCGTGACCTCCATTCCTACTGAGATGAAGAACATCGCCATGAACAGGCTCTTCAGAGGTTCTACGAAGTGTTCGACCGCATCCTTCGGACGGGATGTTCCTACGATGATTCCCATCAGGAACGCTCCGATAGCGACGGACAGGCCCATCCTGGTGCCTGCGTAGCACAGTGTGAACAGTCCTCCCAGGCATAGCAGGGATATGAGCTCGTCATTGGATCTCTTGTACATCCAGTCAATGACACGGGGGACGATGAGCAATCCTGCTGTGAAACATGCGACCATGAATATCGCGATCTGGATGATGAGAAGAGCAAGGTCATCTGGGCTCATCTCGCTTCCGACGAGCATGGGGGTCAGCATGGACAGCATGATGACCTGTCCGATGTCCTCCATGATTGTGATAAGGACAAGCGTTTCGATGTTCTCCTTGTCCAAGGTCCCCTGCGATTTCAGGACGGCCATGACAACCGCGGTACTTGAACCGGAGATGATACAGCCCAGACATATGCTCTGAAGCATGTCGAATCCCAGGAACGTACCGGCCAGTACACCGCCTATTACCATCAGGGGTAATTGGACGAGTGCAACGACGATTGCGAATCTTCCCTGTTTCTTCAGTTTACGAAGGTCGATCTCCATACCGATGGAGAACATCAGCATGATCAAACCGAGCTCCGAGAAGACCTCAACGACATTCATCCCGCTCTCGTCGATATTCAGATAGTTCGCGATGATGATACCTGCCGCCAGGAATCCGATCAGCGGCGGGAATTTCAGTCTGCTCATGACTATCGATAAGAACGCGGCCAGAAGGACCAGGGTTGCCATTGAAGCTATGAGCACGACTTCATCCATTTTACGCGTACCTCGGATAAGATAAACTGTCGTAATGGCCCCTTTATTATATACTTTCGCACAGGCAAGGTTTTAGCGAATTTCAAGCGATTCTGACGTTATAGTGCTGTTACGCCATCGTTTTAGTTGGACGAATGATGCAACCAACTATTATTGTTAACGTTGTTTGGTTACTTTTCGAAAATCAAGTGCTGGTACATAGCGAAAAAATGGTAAGAAATGTCTGGTTTTTGGGAAAACACTATATATAGACTATACCATTTCAATGACATGGCAATCTTTAGCGCTAAAAACGCAGGACTCGCGTTCATGATTGTGGCAGTACTGAACGTCATCGCTGCCATTTTGATGATCGTGTTGAAGGTTGTAAACGAGGACGATTACACCAACGGCCTTGTCTACTTCATCATATTAGCAGTTGGAACACTCATTTGCGCTTGCCTGTACTTCACCTATGGACAGAAAGTCAGGTCTGGTGCAATTGACAGGAAGATCGACATTCTTGCAACATACGTCAAGATCGTCGGTATCGCAACAATCATCGACGGACTCTTCACTGCAGTCGCACTGATCGTTGACGGTGCAGACATCGGAGCAGCACTCGTTGGTGCAGTCGTTGCAATCATCATCGGTCTTATCATTCTGTTCATCGCAAGCAAGATCAACGACGGAAAGCAGACCATCGGCGACAAGCTCATTTGGATCATCCTGCTCATCGTCTTCGTGATCATGATTCTCGTCTCCGTTGCCGAGGCAGTCCTTGGTGCAATCACCATCATCGGTCTCATCGACGGAATCTGCGGAATCATCATCTACTCCTTCATGGTTCTCCTCCTCATCGACGAAGAAGTCAAGAGCGAGATGGGAATCTGATTTTGCAGGCCAGATAAACCTTTCAAGGGGCTTCGGCCCCTACTTCTTTTTCCACTTTCGGACTCATTTTTGGGATGCTGGATTGCATCTTTGTGCAAAGTTGTTCGGTCACCCCCCTGTGAGATTCTTAAACCGTTGCGGATGTAAGGCATTCCGTGACGCACAACGACGACATGAGAATGCTGATGTCCAAGGCATTGGTGGAGTTGGACCGCAGTTTCGGGAGGTATGACTCGGGCAGGGTGATATCGGGTAACAAGGTGCCCTCCTACAAGGACGTCATCGACAGGGAGGACCCTCTCAGGCTGACGCAGAGGGTATTGGTGAACCCGGTCATGGAATATCTCGGATACGCATCCATGTTCTCGGGGGACGTGTTCTGCGGTAAGGTTCCCGGCATATCGCTTGCCACCGTGTCGATGAACTCCGTTCTCTCATCCGCATCGTCCAGGGTGTTCTCGGCGATGAACGCCGACCATGCGCCCATGGGGATCGCCACGGACGGGTTCCGTTGGGCGTTGGCCGTCAGGAGGGGGTGCGTGAACAGGATATGTGCGATGTCGGACTTGCGGCCGTATTACATCGAGATACTTGACAGGGACAGGTTCCGCGAGGCCTATGTAGAGGACGATAAGGCGCTGTCGGAGTTCCTACAAATCTTTACAAAAAGCCGCTAAGCTTTATCATGTGATTCCATTTTCCTTCCATTATGACGGGAAAGGTCATCATTCTCCTTCTGCTGGCGGCTATCGTAGCGGTAGCAGCCGTTGCAGTGGTGGCCATGTCGTCTGAGGACGGGCCCGATCCGGTTGTTAATCCGGACGACCCTGTCTCCGATCCTCTTCCAAAGGGGATTTCTTTCGATGAGAAGACCGGTGTCCTGAAGTCCAAGAGCGAGGTCACATGGTATGTCACCGACGAGCTGAAGGAATTCGACAAGAGGGTTCTCGAACCGGTCACCGGTAAGAGCATAACTCTGACCCCTGGCCTGTACACCATCAAGGCCGGGGATGAGACCTTCCAACTGGTCATGGACGGCACGCACACGAACAAGGTGTCCTGGAAATACTACTTCGGAGGAGAGACCTACGACGTGTCCGTGACATACGACATCGACATATCGGAACTCGCCGAGATAACGGTAAAGAACCGCGAGTACAACAGCAGCCTCGATCCCACTCAGGCACATCAGTTCAGTGAGCTTCCTCAACAGGTGTACGTAGGTGATACGGCGCGTTCCATAGTGAAGCAGCTCGAGAGCAGATTCGTGGAGATCGGAGGGGATCTGTCCGACAGGCAGTCCTATGCGGATTTCCTCGTGTCCTTCGCACAGCTCGGGATCAAGTACCCGCAGAGGGTGGACAATTCCACGGATAAGCTCGTGTGGGGAATCAACGAGTATTGGGCGAACAGCCTCGAGACGATGTTCTTCATGAAAGGGGACTGCGAGGATTCCGCAGCGGTCGCATGTGCGATATTCAAGGCTGCGGGATACGATACCGCGATGGCAGGCATCCCCGGACATGTGGCGGCAGGTGTCGTATTGAGTGACTTCAAAGAAGTGTCCCCGCAGGAGATACAGAAGTACAACAAGATAATGTACAACGCCGTCAAACTCGGAGCATCCGCTTCAGTCGTCCAAACGGATCCGCAGGATGTCATATACTACGGTGTGGACACGACCTGGGGACAGCTGCCGGTTGGTTACATGCCGGGAGGATCCGTCGATACTATGAACAAGTCCACCATGTGGTGGGGAATGGCAGGATTCTATCCCGTTCCCTCAAACTGATGACGGCGGGATCCATTCGTCGTCGAACGTCTCCGCTTCAGAGAATCTCAGTTCGTCACCGACATCAAGGACCATCAGGTCATGCCCTGCGATCGTCCTGATTCCGGTAGCTTCCTGTGCGAGCGCAGCCTCGCTGTCCGGACCTCTGCGGATTATCACCACGCCGAGATGGATGAAGATGGCGATCTCTGGTTTCACGATGTCGATGAACTTTATCGCGTCATCAGTGCAGAGATGATACTTGATGCGGTTCCCCATCGGAGTGGTCACAGGGAGGATGAGTACGCGCGTGCCGATGTACTGTTTTGCGATCTCCTCGGTGAACTCTGTGTCGCTCACGTAAGATACGAGACCTCCGCTGGTGTGGAAGATGAATCCTACGTTCGTAGGGTCGCTGTGCTTGGCCTTCTTTATGTCAACCTGCATCCCGTCGACGTCCAGGACATCACCGGGTCTGAATACCTTGTATCCGTCCACGATGCTGAGGTGATACTTCGAGATGCACGGCCCGAGCCCCCCTTCGCCTTCAATGACGGTGGGGGAACCGTAGATGTATCCTCCCTTCTTCCATCCTCCGCGGGACATGCCCTCGGCCACGGATTCCGCATCGGAATAATGGTCAGGATGGCAGTGGGAGATGATCATCGATGTCGTGTTGTTCACATCGTAATGGATCCGGTGCATCTGCACCAGGGCCCCTGGTCCAGGGTCTACGTTCAGCATCTTCCCGTCGTGCTCTATCAGCATCCCTCCGGTCGATCTGACCTGATACATGGTGGTGTGTCTGCCTCCACCAGTGCCGAGGAATGTGATGCGGAACGACATGGTATGCCTCAGAATTATACGTCGGTGTAGCCTGTGCATCAATATATCCATTCCTAACTGACGCTTCCCCTGTAGTTTCGGTATACCGTAGGGTGTATCGCCACATTTTAAATCGGATGTAAGGATGCGGGACTCATGATAACAGCGATTCGTAACGCATGGATCGTCACTCAGGACGCATCCAGAAGGATCATCAAGGGCGATGTGGTGATCGACGGCGAGAAGATCGTGTCCGTCGGTCCGGAGTACAACGGCACCGCCGACAGGGAGATCGACGCCACCGGCGACATCGTCATGCCGGGAATGATCAACACCCACACCCATGTGGCCATGTCCGTCATGAAGGGAGTCGTGGATGATGTCACATTCCCTGATTTCTTGGATAAGGTTTTCAAGATTGATTCCGACAGGACAGATGAAGATCTGGACATCGGAACGAAGATCGGATGCATGGAGATGATCCGCAGCGGTACGACGACATTCATGGACCTGTATTATTCAGAGGATGTCATCGCTAAAGCCACACAGCAGGCAGGAATCAGAGGCGTCCTCTGCTGGTGCTGTCTCGATGAAGACAAGACCACACAGAAGGGTAACCCCGTCCAGAACTGCAAGAACTTCTATTCCAAATTCAAGGGCGAGAGGAAGATCGTGCCCGGTGTCGGATTGCAAGGAGTGTACGTCTGCAACGAGGAGACATGCGTCAGCGCTTCTCAGTTCGCAGAGGAGGTCAACGCACCTCTGAACTTCCATCTCTCCGAAACGAGGGGAGAGGTAGCCGACCACAAGAAGGCAACGGGAATGAGGCCCGTCGAGTGGCTGAACCACATCGGTGCTCTCAACTCACACATGGTCGCAGCCCATTCGGCATGGCTGACCAAGAGGGAGGTCACACTCATGGGTCAGGCAGGCATGTCCATCTCATCATGCCCAGTATCCAACATGAAGCTTGCAACGGGCGGAGTTGCACCTGTACCCGAGTTCATCGAGGCCGGGGTCAACGTATCCTTCGGTACCGATGGGAACACCACGAACAATACCCTCGACATGTTCGCAGAGATGAAGTCCCTCGGACTGCTCCAGAAATCAAGCAGATGGGATCCCGTCGTGTGCAGCGCACAGGAGCTCCTTGACTTCGCGACCATCAACGGAGCTAAAGCGGTCGGAATGCAGGACAAGATCGGATCCATTGAAGTGGGTAAATACGCCGACCTGATCATCCTCGACGGAAAGGCACCCAATATGAGGCCTCTCCTTCCCGACAACATGATCGCCAACATCGTCTACTCAGGGAACGGACTCAACACGAAGACCGTCTTCTGCCAGGGAGACATGGTCATGCAGGACGGTAACATCCTCACCTTGGAGAAGGACAAGATCCTCGACAAGGCAGAAGACATCTGGAAGACACTCTGTCTCAGATGAAAACACCACCGGGGCACACACCCCGGGTCTTTCTCAATATCTCTTATCCCCTGAATCGACGGACACTACCTTTTCGTTGTCCTCTTCGAGCTTCTTCGCGTATTTCGCATCCAGAAGAGTCCTGAACGAGTCCTCGTCCATGTAGTCCGGACCATCCTCCTCGAACGGGATGAGGTCCGTCCTCTTCGTGATCGCCTTCCTGTTGATGTACAGCAGTATGATGAGGGCCACTGCGAGGACGACTATATGCTCCCAGATGCCCAGTCCGTTGGGCACTATGATGAGGATCACGATAGCTATCATGAGGGCGATAAGCCATGAGTTGGAGATCAGGAAGCTGTCCAGGATGTTGTAGTTCCTCCTGCTGAGCTGCCTGTTGGACTGAAGGTCGGCGAGATTCATGATATCCTGAATGGTGTCCACGAGCCTGAATGTGGGGATGTACAGTAGGATCATGTTCATGATCAGGATCAAGAAGCTCCAAAGCCACTCGTCGCCTCCGAAGTATTCGATTCCCCACTGTCTGAGCGGAGGGGTGATCAGGATGAACAGCAGCTCCACGGCGACCATACCGATACCGCTCAGGTATGCGCGTGTGATTGATCCGCTGACCTCTTTCCTGGTCTTCCTAGAACTGAGGGCTATCCTCTCGTAGAAGGTGACCTTGACATTGTCCACCGCTTTGAACGAGCGGAGCAGGGCGCCGGGCATCTTGGAGCAGAGTTTGTCCCATCTTTCCGCAGCGTTGTTGGAGATAAGCGGCAGGGTGATCATGGACAGCAGGGCGGCACCGACAATGGATGTGTAGATATCCTCACTGAACACGTTGTAGTCCAACGCCTGCTTGGCGATGATGAATGCGAATTCTCCCATGGCCACAAAGCTGATCGCGCTCGCGAAGCTCTCGCGGGAGTTCTCGTTGGCAAGCCAGTATCCGGAGAACACGGCTACGGTCTTCAGTGTGATGAACATGCCCAGGAAGATAAGGGTCAGACCGATGTTGTCGATCAGGGTGCCCAGACCTATCTCCATTCCTACCGAGATGAAGAACATCGCCATGAAGATGTTTTTCATAGGCTCTATGTCGTGGAGGATCTCCTTGTTCCTACGGCTGGGGGCCACCATCATACCCATCAGGAACGCTCCGATAGCGACTGACAGACCGACGTAGCTGGCCAGCAGGGCCATACCGAAAGCCAAACCAACTGTGAATATGACCAGGATCTCCGGGGTTACGTTATCCGAAACCCAGTTGATGATGCGGGGCATGAACCTCAGACCGACAACGATGCTGACGGACATGAATGCAATGATGCTGATGATGAGGGCTGCCAATCCGCCGGTGTCCAGTTCGGAACCCGCCATCAGCGGGGTGATCATCGACAGGATGACGACCTGTGCTATGTCCTCCATGATGATGACGAGGATGAGTGTATCGATGCGGTCCTTCTCCAGGCGGTTCTGCATCTTGAGGACGCCCAGCACAACGGCGGTGCTTGAACCTGCGATCACCGCACCCAGACAGATGCTCTGAAGGGAGCTGAATCCCAGGAACCCGCCCACGATGGTACCTCCCAGGACCATGAAAGGTATCTCGACCAGTGCGACCCTCATCGCGAAGATTCCCTGTTTGCGGATCTTCTTCAGATTGATCTCCATACCGATGCAGAACATCAGCAGGATCAGACCCATGTTGGATAGGATCTCGACTACCGATTCGGATTCCTCGGAGACATTCCAGACGTTGGCCACGATGATACCTGTGACGAGGTATCCGATAAGGGCCGGCATCCGGATCTTGTTGAAGACGATGGAGCATACTGCGGCCAGGAGCAGAAAAACCGCTATACTGGTCATTAGTATGATCTCGTTCAATCGCATCCCCTCCTTCTTCACCCTTGTGTGCGCTTATATATTTTATATGTAAAGAGGCGGGATAACTTACGATTTCTGAAGGATTATGGGGATGTAAAGACGGTATGTGAACATCGGGCGCGGAGGTGCAGAAAGCATCTTTCCGTCCGAAAAATCCGTCCATCGCAAAACCCCTACAAAGCGTACGTGTTAACACGATAAAATAGTGAGCACCAGGATTGAGAACGCCGATTCGGACTGCGGTTTTCACGGTGTGAAATGATTAAATCGTTCAGCGGTATTGACAATCGATGAAGATCATACCGCGCATGTCGAAAAGGATGATGGGGCTCGTTTTCAACACCCGGTACAGACTCGCGGCATTCACCAGGAAGTCCAAGACCTTCAACAGGATCGTCGGCAGGATGTTCTTCGACGGTGACGATATGATCGTGGTCCCCAAGGACAAGGTGGCCACCAGGACGATAAACACGAATATCGAGATCGAGGATGCGGGCGAATCCACTGTCCTTCCCAGCGATGTCGTGAAGAACCTGATCAACCGCGCCGATGACATCTTCATCATGAACTTCTGCATCTGCAGGAAATCCAACAAATGCGAGGACTATCCAGTGGACCACGGCTGCGTCTTCATGGGCAAAGGGGTCTACAGGATCCCTCCGGAGTTCGGTCACCTGGCCACCCACGAGGAGGCCTGCGCCTACATCGACGAATGCGGGGACCTGGGATTCGTCCACATCATCGGAAGGAACAAGCTGGACAGCATATGGCTGAGCACCGGTGACAAGAAGGACCTGATGACGATATGCAACTGCTGTCCGTGCTGCTGTCTTTGGAACATGACCCGCAACATCTCGGACGAGATCGGCAGCCTTTTCAAACGCATGGAAGGCGTAACGGTCACCTTGGAGAGCGACAAGTGCATTCAGTGCGGTTCCTGCAGCGAGATCTGTTTCACCAAGGCCGTGAAGGTCAACGAGGGCAGATTCGAGATCGATCAGAACCTCTGCAGAGGATGCGGAAGGTGTGCCGAAGAGTGTCCTGCTGAAGCGATAACGGTGACTTATGACGATGGCGCCATCGACGGCATAGCGGACAGGATCGGGACCCTAGTCAGGCTGAACGATGGATCGGTCGTGGAATAAAATGGATAAGAAGGGCACCTTGCGGCGCCCTTGAAGGTTTTCAGAAAGTTGCGATGAAATCGTCGATGGGCTTGGTGTTCTCCTTGACCAGCTTCTTTCCCTTGTTGAAGAAGGCGTGGTTGGAGATGCCGACCTCAGATGCGAGCTTGTCGCACTGGTTCTGACCCTTGTCGTCGTTGTACATGCAGCAGACGTAGAATGCGGATTTCTTCTGGGAGATGACATCCTTGTTCTTCTGGACGTAGCTGACCAGCTCTTTGGGGATGCTTCCGGCCCAGACCCTTCCGCCGATGACGACTGTGTCGTAGGAGGACAGATCCTTGGATCCTGCATCGGAGACGCTGACAGCCTCTCCGCCCGTTTTGCTGGCGATGTACTCCGCGACAGCCTTGGTGTTTCCACCAGATGAAGCGTAAACGATAATTGTGCTCATGGAAAAAATGCAGACAATCATTGTATTTTAGGGTATTCTAAACAGTTTCGAATTATCCCCAGCAATCGCTGCCGAACAGATGTGTCCGAATTCAGCAGAAGATCCTCTTCTTCGTGATGATGTATGGATAGATGAAGAATGCCCAGATCATCATCAGCGCCCCGCCTATCGGGGAACCCCAGACTGGATTCAGGGCGATGAAGGGGAGAAGGATGACTGCGCACCCGACCATTCCGACGACGAATCTGAGCGCGTGCTCCTTGATCCCGGTCTGAGGTATCTCGTATCTCAGGCAGATGCGGTCCAGGGTCCTGCCTATGAACATACCGTAGAAGATCCCGGCGAACCACGCGATATTCTTCGGATCGGCATCCCAGTACACCAGACTCACTATGAATAGCACGGTGAAGAAGACCGCATAGGCAGCATTGACGATATGGTATGAACGGTCGTCATCGTATGCAATCCCCATGGATTTCCAGGATATCGCGATAGCGACGAGTCCCACTATGATCCCGCATATTATGTCCAGCGGAGTGTGGACGCACAGCACCAGCCTTCCTACGATGATCAGAACCATCAAGGTGATCATAGCGACACCTAACAGACGGTTCCTTACGAAAAGTGATGCAGGGATGAATGTGGAGATGGCGCTGGCGGTGTGTCCGCTCGGGAGAGATGGACCGTGTGCGTTGACACCCTCGACCTTGATTATGCTGGGATCCAGCTCCCAAGGTCTCGGCTGATCGAAACCGTATTTGGACACGACAGTGAACAGCAACGTGGGAACGAAGGACAGGGCCAGTATCTCCCCGTGCTTCTTGTTTATGCACCAGTAGAACAGGAGGATCAGGGCAACGGGCACGGCCAAGTAGGTTATCCTGGAGGACACCGCTGCGAAGAAATCCTCTAGGATCGGATACTCTAACCTGATATCCTGGAGCATATGGAGAAGCTCAATCCCGGTCCACATCGACACGGGGAGGCTTTGGGGATTTATGAATGTTGACGATACAACCTAGTAGAACTTGTCTTCGGTGTCAGGTAGTTATGACCGCCGGATGAGGACATTCAATTTAACAATGGTTAAATCTTTCCAATCAGTTGGATGCAATCTGGCTATTATTGGATCATTAAACCAGTAAAAATTGATGGTTTATACAACCAATACATTAATATGGAATGATGAGATGACATGTTAATCGAATGCTGATAATAATTCGATAAAAATGTGTCCGAGGAATACAGGTCCGCGGGCACTACCATTGGATGGTGAAAAATAAATGCACATAATGGAAGGATATTTAGATCCCATTTGGTGTGTAATTTGGTTCGCGGTAATGGCACCCTTCTTCATTGTTGGTGTCATTAAGCTCCGTAAGATCCTTAGGGAGCACCCCGAGCAGAAGATGACCGTCGCTCTTTCCGGAGCATTCATCTTCCTGCTTTCCTCGCTCAAGTTGCCCTCGGTAACTGGATCATGCTCACACCCCACAGGAACAGGAATTGCAGTCGTATTCTACGGAGTCGGTGTCTGTGCCGTTCTCTCCACAATCGTTCTTCTTTTCCAGGCACTTCTGCTTGCACACGGTGGATTCACAACACTCGGAGCAAACTGCGTGTCCATGGGAATCATCGGACCCATGATCGGTCTGGTCTTCTGGAAGATCGTCAGGGGAGCAGGAGCACCTGTCTTCGTCAGCATGTTCATCGCAGCATTCATTGCTGACCTGATGACATACGTCGTCACTGCATTCCAGATGGCTCTGAACCTCATGACCTCAGTTGGAGCAGACTTCATGGACACTCTCGTCGAGATGCTCTCCATCTACGCGGTCACCCAGATCCCCCTCGCAATCGTTGAGGGAATCGTTCTCGGAATGTTCGCACACTACCTGGCAACCTCCAGGGCCGACATCTTCGAGATCGCAGACAACAACAAGCTGAACCCCTTCTCCACGGAGGCATGAAAATGGCAAGCGATACAAAGCTCTACATCGCAGGATTCTTGGTCGTCGCAGTAATCGTTGTAGGAATTCTCGCATTCATCCCCGGAGACTTCGGTGGATCCGATGATTCCGGAGGAGAGGCTGCAGAAGACCACGGATACGAGCCTTGGTTGACAGACTGGATCGATGCAATCTACGGAGAACTCCCCGGTGAGATCGAGTCCATGCTGTTCGCTGTTCAGGCAGCTATCGGTGCAGTCATCATCGGTTTCTTCATCGGACAGAACCGCGCGAAGAAAGCAGCCGCTGCTGAATGATCATAAACATCCGGGAGTGGCCAAGTGTCTGAACAAGTTGAGATGGACGAGCTGGCATACAGCTCGCGTATGGTAAACTGGGCCCCTCTCGGAAAACTCCTTTTTGTCCTTTCCTTATTAATTATAGGAATAGTCTCAAACAGTATTCTGGTGCCCATGATCACATTTTCGATAGGCATGATAATGATGGCCTATTCGACAAACCTCAAGGTACCATTATTGATATTCTTAGCAATCGGAGAAGCGATTCTGATCATGGTCCTGGGAAGCGGTATGATATCGATCCTGGGAGACCATTCGCAGCCTGCCCTCTGGCAGGATCAGATCCTCTGGTTCAACATCTATATGACGGTGCAGAGTTTCAACCAGGCTTGGTTGATCTTCTTCCGTGCAATAGCCGGTGTCACACTCATGCTCTCATTCGCATGTTCGACACCCATCCCATATCTTTCATTTGCAATCAAGAGTCTCCGCTGCCCCAACGAGATCACCGAACTCATCGTTCTGATCTACAGGTACGCATTCCTTCTTTTGGAGAGATTCCTTGTCATGATCGATGCAGCGCAATGCCGTCTCGGTTACAACGGTCCGATGACCGCCATGAAGTCCTACGGAGGAGCAATGGCGGGAACCTTCATCTTCTCGATGGAGCTGGCTGAGAAATCGGAAGCGGCCTTGGCATGCAGGAACTATAATGGAACGTTCCCCATCTTCCGCGAGCCCAAGAAGCTCTCGATAAAGTGGGTAGTCATCTCCGTCGTCGCTGTAGTGGCATTGTACTTCATTGGAGATTACACCGGCGATTGGGTCAACATGGCGCAGCTGTTCGCACCTCTCTTCGGGTGGGATATATGAGCGAGATCTTCAGACTCGAGGACGTCACCTTCGCTCACCCCAACAGCACGAGGAAGGTCCTCAACAACATGAGCCTCAGCATCGAGGAGGGCTCCCGCAACGCTATCCTGGGAGCGAACGGTGCTGGTAAGACAACGTTCTTCTACACTCTGACCGGCGTATACAAGCCTCAGAGCGGTACTGTTTACAATCACGGCGAAGCCGTCGAATACACAAAGGATGGACTTCGCGATCTGAGGTCCGAAGTGGCCGTCATCCTGCAGAATCCTGATGAGCAGATATTCTGTTCACTGGTCGAGGAGGACGTGGCGTTCGGACCTTTGAACCTCGGTCTCGACAGGGACGAGGTCTCAGAGAGGGTCACCAAGGCCCTCAGGGATGTCAGGATGACCCCTTACGCAAGGCGTCCCCTGCAGCAGCTGTCCGGAGGACAGAGGAAGAGGGTCGCCATCGCAGGCGCCCTTGCGATGCATCCCAAGATAATGATCATGGACGAGCCTACGGCGGGTCTCGATCCCCAGGCGTCCATGGAGGTCATGGAATTGGCCGAGAAGCTCCATCTTCAGGGAGTGACGGTCCTGATCTCCACACATGACATCGATATAGTATACAAATGGGCCGATACGTCGGACATCATATACAACGGAGGGTTCGAGTTCAGCGGACAGGTGGAGGAGTTCTACAGCGATTCCGAGCGTGTCTACAAGTGCGGTCTCCTGACCCCATCGGTGTTCAACATGAACAGGGACATCTGTGCCATCGACGGACTCCCCGTATCGCCGTACCCCCGCAACTGCTGTGAGTTCACAGCGAAGTTCGGAGCACCGAAGCGCTCCGGCAGACTTGTGTGCGTCCCTCTCGAGGAGGAATCCGCCATCGGCAGGTACGAGGATGTCATGAAGGACCTCAGCGGCGTCTCCACCGGAGTGTACGGTTCCGATTCGAGGTATGCTCTGACCGAGAAACCGGTCGACTACCGTTTCGATGCGATCGATGCATGCTTCACCGATGCGGTCGAGGGGAAGGACACCGTTCTGTTCTACGACTCCATCTTCGCACCCACCGTCCAGGCCCAGTGCGACAAGCTGAAGGAGATCGGTTTCGAAGTAGATATGGAGGTGATCTGATGGGAACACTGCTTGAAGCGGACAAGGTCACCTATTCGTACAGCAGGAAGGGGCCCAAGGTCCTGGACGAGCTCTGCATGAAGATCGAGGAAGGCAAGAAGACAGCGATTATGGGATGCAACGGTGCGGGTAAATCCACACTGTTTAGCGTATTGAACGCGCTCTACAAGCCTGACCACGGCAAAGTCCTCTTCAGGGACAAGCCGCTATCGTACAGACACAAGGACATCATCAAGATGCGTTCCGAGGTGTCCATCCTATTCCAGAATCCGAACGACATGATGTTCAAGCCGTACGTGGAGCAGGATGTGGCCTATGGGCCTGAGAACATGAAACTTCCGAAGGAGGAGGTGGAGGAGAGGGTCCAGGAGGCTCTCTTCGCCGTCGGGATGGAGGAGTACCGCAAATCCCCTATCATGAAGCTTTCCTATGGTCAGAGGAAGAGGGTCACTCTCGCGGGAGTCCTGGCCATGAGGCCCAGTGTCATTATCATGGACGAGCCCACCGCCGGTCTGGACCCGCAGATGGCGTATGAGGTTATGGAGATCGCCGAGCAGATGCATTCGTCCGGTGTGACCGTCATCATGTCCTCGCATGACACGGACCTGACCTATTCATGGGCGGACGAGCTCCGTGTTCTGCAGGGTGGTAAATGCGCCTACAGCGGAGCGCCTGAGCCGTTCTACTCCGATTACGAGAGCGTTCAGAAGGCAGGACTCCTGCTGCCGACCGTGTTCATGATGAACCGTACCTTGGCAAGTCTCGGAAAGGTTGATCTGCAGCCGTATCCCAAGGCACAATCCCAGTTGGCCCTCAAGACGGCACAGCATAAGGATGTCAGCCTCGGTGCGCTGCATGTGATCAAAGCGGAGAGGGAGACCGATCTTAAGGCCATCATAGAGGACTATGACCTCGGTGCAATGCCCAAAGGGGTGTTCGGAATGAGCGCGAGGTTCGCGGTCAGGAACACCCAGCTCGATGTGGACTTCCTCTACAACGGTCCCGAGAACTGCACGATGAAGTGCCTCGACGGACAGGATTCCGTGCTGATCTGCGACCCGATGATGCTCGATAAGGCAGTGTCGTCCGCGACGTTCATCAACGAGAACGGGTTCGGAAAGATCAACATCGACGTTATCTGAAAGATAACACGACCTAGATAACAAAACCAAAATCGTGTTACTTGGGGATTTCCTAAGTAACACGATTTGATTATTCTTAGCATACTTTACCAACAATCCAGAATTGTTGTTACCGAGGTAACAAGGTTTCTTGTTTAGTGTTACTTTTAACGATCAAAAAGCATACGCTAATATCCTCACCGGTCCATGTAATAGATTCGATATTATGGATGCAGGCGAAACCCTTCTGAAAGGTAATGTGAAACGCATCGTGTTACTGCTCATAGCAGCGATCTCTGCGATCGCATACCTCACAAGCGGTCAGGACGCGAGCGAGTATCTGCGTTGGGCAGTCTATGCACTATGCGGATTCCTCGCTCTTTGGTATATCCTCAAAGGGGTATCCGAGAAGGAGGAGATAGATCCCAATGCCATGGTCGCACTGATGCTGATCTATGTCATGTTCAACGGTCACTATCTTGTCGCAGCACTCGTTCCGATGATCCTGTTCGTTCTCGATTTCATCAGGGACGATGTGAAGAGAAGTCTCCTGGTCCTGATAATCGCCGGCATATCACTGGTATTGTCGCTCACCATCCCGGAGGCCTTCCATGCCGATCCCGCATGGATTGCCATAGTGATATGCGGTGCACCCATCATATGGGATGCTGTGACCGGGCTGATCCTCCACCACGACATCAAGGCCGATGTCCTGGTGGCGATAGCGATCATCGCTGCCCTGTATCTAGGCGAATGGTTCGCAGCGGGAGAGGTCGCTCTGATCATGGAGATCGGAGGATTCCTCGAGGATTACTCGGCCGCAAAGGCCAACAAAGGCATCGAAGCCCTTCAGGACATGTCCCCCAAGACCGGAAGGGTGGTAGATGGAGACTCTGAACGCGAGGTCCCTGTAGATGAGATCCAGGTTGGGACCGTCGTCAGGGTCCGTCCCGGCGAGGCCGTGCCTGTGGACGGAAAGATCGTTTCGGGAGAGACCTCGATCGATCAATCCGTCATCACAGGCGAATCCCTTCCCGTGGACAAGCTGGTTGGCGATATGGTTTTCAGCGGTACCATAAACCAGTTGGGATCGTTTGATATGGAGGTCACGAAGACCGCTGAGGAATCATCTTTCCAGAAGATGGTCGGAATGGTCTCCTCTGTGGATGCGGACAAGACCCGCATGGTGAAGGTCGCGGACAAGTGGGCGACTTGGCTGGTGGCAACGGTCATGGTCCTCGCAGTCGCGACATACTTCCTCACGGAGGACATCTACCGTGCGGTGACCGTGTGCATCGTGTTCTGTCCCTGTGCGTTCATACTCGCTACACCGACAGCCGTGGTGGCAACGATAGGAAACCTCGCCAAGCGCGGAGTGCTCGTAAGGGACGGAGATGCGCTGGAAAGGATGTCGCAGGTCGATACCGCCGCATTCGACAAGACAGGCACGATTACCGAAGGGAGGCCGAGGATCAAGGAAGTCGCATCAGTTCACAGCAGGTCGGAGTTCATATCCGCAGTGGCATCGGCGGAATCAGCTTCCGAGCATCCCTTGGCTAAAGCATTCGTAGCTTTTGCTGACAAGGAAGGCATCGAGCACAACAAAGCAGATTCCTTCTCCATGGTGATAGGCCGCGGAATATCTGCGAAGGTGGAAGGGAAGGATGTCATCATAGGGAACCCGAACATGATGGTAGAGAAAGGTATCACGATCCCGGAAGAGGCCACGGAACGCGCTTCCGATCTCTATGCTGAGGGATGCACCGTCGTCTATGTATCGATGAATGGGAGCTACGAAGGTTTCGTGGCCTTCTCGGACTCGATACGTCAGACCTCCAAGGACACTGTCTCCGAACTGTCGTCGCTCGGAGTGAAAAGCATCCTGCTCACCGGGGACAACAGCCGTGCAGCATCGCACATGGCCGCCGAGGCAGGGATCACTGAACTCGTCTCGGACTGTACCCCGGAGATCAAAGTTGCATCCATAGAGGAGAGGCAGAGTTCGGGAGGAAAGGTCTGCATGGTCGGGGACGGAGTGAACGATGCCCCCGCACTGAAGAAGGCCTGGGTAGGCATCGCAATGGGGGCCACCGGTACAGATATCGCCGCCGATGCTTCGGACATGGTGCTGGTTAAGGACGGTCTCGATTCCCTGCCCCATCTCATATCGATCTCCAGGAAGATGATGGGAAAGGTCAGGTTCAACATCGCCTTCTCCCTATCGTGGAATCTCTTGGCAGTGGTGCTCTCTATGATGGCGGTGCTGGGCCCTGTGACAGGCGCCCTGGTCCACAACGTCGGTTCCGTAGCTGTGGTGGTGAACTCGGCATTGCTCCTGCTGTACGGCAGAAGGATGAAACAGCAGAAGAACAGCGGTAAGACCGAACGTGTCGAGATTTCGGCAGCAGGAAGCAAGCAGACGGTCAGCGATGAGTCTGTCAGGAACATCTGAGAGCTTCCGTCCCATGGAACCGTCGTTCCTGGTTCGAATAGGCGTCATAAAATCCATTAAAAAACTGGCGGAAAGCGGCCTGGTGCTCGGGCGGACGATCTCCTGAGCACCTCGTCCTTGATCAGCCTGACCGATCTGGCCGCTGAATCGGAATAGACGTCGCATCCCGCCCTTTCGGCTATCTTGTCTGAAATGGCCGCACCGCCGATGTTGAGGATGATGCGCTTCCTGATCCCAGCCTCCTTCAGCATCTCTGAGATGTCCAGGACCTCCGGGCAGTCGTATGTGGTCTGCACGGACATGCAAAGGACGGTGACCTCGGGATTCCTGCATATATCGACGATATCCGCAAGTTGGGCATCGCGGTCAACCACTATCACCTCGAAACCCTGCATGGTGAGGAGGGCGGCCATGAGGTCCCTGCCTTCGCTGTGCCTTCCGAAACATGTCACGGCAGCCTTTCCGAGGGACGGGTCGCAGATGATGACGCCTCCCTCTTCGCGGAGGCGGTTCACTGAACGTATGAATTCGAGCAGCGGGACCTTTCCGGTCTCGAATCCCTCGAGCAGCTCATCTACCCTGCGATCCGGCTCCATGTTACCGGTGGTGAATGGCATGGTGAGGATATATCGTTGACGAGAACTCTGAGTGACATCGAACAACTCTTAATAATTTGCAATAAGTTTATGGGATATGAGCGGAGTCTGCGAAGACGGTCAATCATATGATACTAAAGCAGGTGACGCTCTCGACGAATTCTCCGTTCAGTTCAGAGCTACGCTCGATAGGCTGACCTCCCTTCGCACTTTGAGTTTCATCCTGATCTCCTTGGCGCTCACGTTCATGATGTATCTGCTCTCGTTCGCACTTACGGATTTCATCGCCAGCACGGGTTATCTGGTCCATATGTCTGTGAGTACGATCCTTATGGAGCTCATACCGATCCTCATAACGATAGCAGCCGCGTATGTCGCGACGGAGAAGGAAGGTCTGCTCGAACTGTCCGGAGTGCATGCCATCGCCGGAAGATACCTCGGGGCCGTCGCGGTGACCTCTATTCTCATGATCCCGGTGTATGTGATGATCATAGTCGTACAGACCCTCCACGGTGCGGGTAACCAGATATCTTCACTGCAGTCCTTCGCTCTTACGGTAGTGTTCGCTGCGATAGTCACCGCGGTGGCCATGCTGCTCAACACACGTACGAAACATGCGTTCCTACTGACATTCCTGGCGGTATTCATCATCGTGCCCTTGTTCATATACATAATCGGCCCCGCCACGGATCTGGTGGACTACGATGTATTGTGCTCGGTCATTCCGGTGCCCGATATGATCGCGGCGGTGAACGCCAGCGGTCACGGCGGTATGACGACACTCAGCGCAATGTCCTTGGTGAAGGCGTCTTCTGGTCTTCCGCTGGATGCGTTCGCGAGTTTCATCCTGTTCTTCGGATGGGCCATTCTGCTGTTCTCTGTACTCATCTTCGTCACTGAAAGGAGGAAGGCCGAATGAAGAAGGCGGCAGTCGCAGCATTACTCGTCGCCGTTCTCCTGGCCACAACTGCGTTTCCGATGTTGGATGCCGCTGAAGGAAACGATCCGATATTCAACGCGGATTCGAAGAACGACATACTAGATATCGTAACAAGGGCGATCGCGGACACTTCCGCTGTACTGGAGCTCACATCGGATTCCGAAGAGAACAAGAAGATCCTGATGGAGAAGCTGAACGAGATCCTCAAGCCCATATTGCCATCATTCACGATTGACGAGAGGAACTTCGATGCCCTAGCTAGCCTCATCGCCGGTTTCGCACCGTCCAAATTGGTGGCATCGCATTTCCTGCCGGACGGGGATCCCACGTTCTCAAAAGGTCATCTGAATGCAGGATTCGACCTCCCTCAGCCCCTGAGGGATGCCCTCAACATCGAAGATAGGAAGGAAGGGTCCGACAGTCGGTACGGGGAGCTCGGAGTGAACCTCTCCGATACCATATCCGTCAATGCGACCACGTTCAGGGATATCGACCATGTAGGCGGTATGAGCTGGGCCGGATCGTTCCTGAACGACTACAACGGTGTCATATTCAGACTCCTGAAAGCGGACAACCCAGATGTCCTGTTAGGGAAGGATCTGGGGGACAAGATCATCAAGAAGGATTCTGTGTATCGCGTGGATACCGCACTCAGTGCATCCATCTACATCGGCATGAACGCCGAGTACGATGAAGAGAATGATGTCCTGGATGTCAGGATGATCTTTAAGGGAAGCGGTTCCATAGATGAGAGAATGGACCTTATCGAGGGTCAGGGGCCGGACTATATCGAAACTAACACCGTTGCAAGGGAGATACTCGTGGACATGAATCTGACCATGATCAATCCGAGCAGCCCTAACAGGACGTTGTACTTCGGTCTGAACGATTTCAATCTCGATTTCTATTACGGGATGGCCATCGACGACGTGTATGAGAGCACGGAGATAAGGGCCAGCGGACTAACTGCAGTATTCAACGGTATGATCGTCAGGGTCATAGGAGACGAGGTGATCGATTATCAGAACAAGCTGGACTACGATCAGAATCTCATCAACACCGCGTCGGAAGGCAGATCCGAGGCCATGAACAAGCTCATCGCCGAAGCGAGGGGCAACACGCAGTTCGAGGACGATTCCGACAGTACCCTGACCATCGTCACAGGCATAGTCCTGGCCGTTTTAGGTGTCGCGATACTTCTCGTGCCCAGATTCATGAAGCGGTCATGAGATTAGCGACATCATACTTTTCCAGCCGCAAACATCATGAGGGTGATCCCAGGTGATCATGATTCGTTCCTTTCTTCTTTCTGGGCCTTCTTAGGGGGATTCGTTCCGCCCTTCTTCTCGGACTTCCTGCGCTCCGTGCGCTTGTCCCATCCTTTGACGACGATCTTTGCATCCTTGTTTCCGCGCTCGGATGCCATCCTCATGTATCTGCGGTATTCATCCATGTTCTGTTCGATGCCCTTGCCATCCTTGTATAGCAAGGCCAGCTTGTACATGGCACCGGCATCTCCGTATGAGGCTGCGCTCTTGATGAGGTCGAGGGATTCCTGCGGGAACGTACCCGATTCATCCTTGGTCTCGATCAGTTCCGCCAGTTTCAGACGAGAAGCTCCTCCTGATACGGAGGCTTTCCTGAGCAGTTCCATTGCGGCCTTCTCGCTCTTCTTGAATCCCTTTCCGGTCTCATATTTGTAGGCCAGCGAGGTCATGGATGCAGGATGGTTGCTGCGAGACATCGCCTTCAGCAGGTCATTGGATAGGGCAATGTCCCCTTTGCGGGCCCTGAGGGTATCCATGGCCTTCTTGCGTGAATCGTTGACCATTGTGCTGGAGTATCTGGCGAACCACTGCTTCGCAAGGTCCTCGTCCTTCTCCACCCCCTCACCGGAGGAATACATCATTCCGACCTGATACTGGGATCTGGCGTTGCCAACGGATGCGGACTTCAGATACCATTTGAAAGCCTCTTCGCTGTTCTTCTTGAGGAACTTACCGTCATAGTAAAGATCCCCGAGCATGAACATGGCCTTGTTGTTTCCGTTCTCCGCGGCTTTGGTGAGATACACGATCGCCTTCTCGATATTCCTCTCTTCTGTATTGCCGTCACGGTACATCTGGCCTAAGAGAAGGTCAGCATCCGTCCATCCCATTTCGGATGCCCTTGTTAGGTATTCGATCGCCTCTTTGTAATCGTCCTCCTTGAGGGCGGATTTGAGCATGAGTTCGCCGTAGTTGCAGTAATCATAGGGGTATCCTGATGAACAGAGGTCCTTCAGGATGCTGCGGAGTTCGCTTATCTCCTCCAGGGTCTCTCCCTGAAGTGTGGCGTACTTTCTTCTGGCCTCGTAGCTGCCGTTCTCCGCTGCTCTCTGATACAGCTCCACGGCAGCTTCTGTATCGCCCTCCGACATCTTGATGTCGGCAAGGTCGTTCAACGCCATAGGGTGATCCCTGACGGCGGCCTCGTTGAGCCAGCAAATCCATTCCTCCCTGTTCTTCTCTACACCGACCCCGTCCCTGTAGAACGTGGCGATCCTGTATTGGGCGGAGGATGAACCATCGTTCGCCAGGCTCAGGGTCTCCTCGAAGGAATCGTTGATCGAATGCGCATATTCTTCTACCACTTCGTCCGCAGGACCGTCCATCTTGATGGTGCGGTCGGATATCCAAACGGCACGTGTGCATGTACGCTTTATTGTGTTCATGCTGTGGGATGTGAACAGTACCGTCTTCCCGCTGCGGACCAGGTTCTTGAGATGCTCGGATGCCTTGGAGGCGAATGCCGCATCTCCGGTGCTCAGCGCCTCATCGATCAGGAATATGTCCGCGTCCACGTTGACCATGACAGAGAATGCGAGACGGGACCTCATACCCGACGAGTACGTTCTGACAGGATTGTCTATGAACACTCCGAGGTCCGTATATTCGATAATCTTGTCCAGATGTTCCATGACCTCTTCTCTGGGGATGCCGTACAATTCGCTTCTTAGGATGATATTGTCCCTTCCGGAAAGATCCGCGTGGAATCCCATGCTCAGCTCCAGAATGCTGGCCACCTTGCCTTTGACCTCTATCGTCCCCTCATCAGGTTCAAGGATGCCGGAGACCATCTTCAGGAAGGTACTCTTTCCGCATCCGTTGCGTCCGAGTATTCCCACGATATCTCCTTTCTTGATGTCCAGGTCGATCCCGTCGAAGATGGGGTACTGTTTCTTCTTCTTGAACAGGAACCTGCTGTCGTTCAAGTGGGGGTCGACGATAGTGTAGGCCTTCTTCAGACCCCTGATCCTGATTATTACATCGTTCTCCATCACAGCACCTCCGGGAACTTCTTTTCATAAGTGAAGAACACGAACGCTCCTAACAAGAACATCCCTACTGCCAAGATCAGGCTCATCAGGAGATATTCTGTGTGTGGGAAGATTCCGTAGTACAGGATGTCGTGGAAGGTCTCCACATAGTATGTGAAAGGATTATACCACACGATCGTGGCCAGAAGACCCTTGGCCTCGCTGGCTAGGAAGAATGTGGGCGTGATCCAAATGACCAGTCTCATCACGATGCTCATGATGTATCCCACATCCTTGATGAAGACCGTGATCGTCGATATCAGATATGAGCTCCCTAACGAGAATACGAACATCAGGAACAATTCCACAGGGAGCATGGCCATTCCTAACCAGTTGACATACTGTCCCGAAAGCAGGATCACGATGATTATGACCATGTAAGCGAAGACCACACTCAGGAACTCTGTGATGACCGTTGAGAAGACGATGATCTCTCTGGGGATCTTCATCTTCGTGACGTAGCTAGCATTCGCTGTGATGGCTCTTCCCCTCAGACAGCTGGAGATGAAATAGACGGGGAATATACCTGCGCTCAAGTAAACCCAGAAATCTTCCATGGCACGCGGTCTGATGTAAGTGAACGTTATCGTCAGCACGACGATCATCAGGACGGGCAGAAGCAGATGCCATACGAATCCGACGTATGTGCTCTTGTAACGTCCGGCGGTGTTCCTTCTGATCATCGCCAGCAGAATGGTCTTGTTTGCGCGGACATCCTTAAAGGATTGTGCTAATCTGGTGAAGATGTTGATCATTCTCACACACCTCTGAACATTCTGACGATGAATAGTACGACAAGCACGCAGACCAGTACTCCGAGCAGATTCTCGTAGGGGTACGGGCGCTCTCCCAAGATGTGTATGTCCAATGTTGTATGATCTCCTGTCACAAGATCGGGGATGAAAAGGTCTTTGGGAGCCGTCAGGGTAACTGTAATTGGATTATCTTCAGTTCCGATATCTAACGAGTATGAATTAAGGATAACGTCGGGGCTATAGATTGTGAATTCGGTAAGATTAAGGGATTTGATAAACGCAGTGTAACCCACTTCAACCTTGGAATTTTCAGGTATTGTGACTTTCTTAAGATTCTTGCATCCGTTGAAAGCTGAGAGGCCTATGGATGATACGGAGCTTGGGACATTAAGTTCCTCTATGCCGGTCTCGCAGAACGCCAGCAATCCAATAACCGTTATCTTTTCTCCGAAATTAATATTGGTCAAAGAATCGCACCCTCTGAATGCAGCATACTCAACGACTGAGACATTGCTCAAGTCGATTTCTTCAAGGGACCTACAGTTCTCGAAAGCATCTTCGTTTATGACGGCCATGTTTTTGGGAAGGACGACCTTCTTCAAGTTGGAGCATCCGGAGAATGCCATGGGTTCTATTTCCGTGATATTTTCATCCATGTATAGTTCGGTCCTCTCACTGGCTGCTGGATAGGCCATCAGTTTTTTGTTGTGGGAAACATCGTACAGGATTCCCTCTTCCACCTGATATTTGTAATTGTCAGATGTTATACTCTTTAGATTGGGGCAATCGCTGAAAACCCTCTCGCCCATCGTATACAGTCCCGAAGGTATGTTGATCCGTTCTATGCCCGATTCTGCGAATACGCTGTCGCCCATCAGTTTCAGATCATCAGGCAGTTTGAGGTTGGTTAATTTCTTGCATCCTTCGAACACAGAGGAGTCCAGAATGCTCACGGAGCTCGGCAACTCGTTAGCAATTCCAATGCCGTTGATCGATTCCAGATTCTCGCAGTAAGCGAACGCTTCGAATCTGATTTCTTTGAGTCCCACAGGCATAACCACGGCGACGAGATTTGTTCTGCAAAACGCACCTGTGTCGATCGTCGTTACATCTTTGGGAATGTCATAAGCACTGCCCTCTTTGCATGCAGGATATGCTATAAGAGTGCGCATATCCTTGGTAAAAATGACTCCGTCCACGCTGCAATAGTTCTTGTTATTCTCATCCACGGAGATGTAATACAAATCCGATGATGTGAACACCCAGACATCGATGAATTCCACCGTCGCGGGGATATGTACGGTCCTAACAGGTTCTCTAAACGTCGCATAGATCGATACGATGGTATACTCCTTGTCATCGTGCATCACGGTAGACGGTATGATCATATCTTCGGTAGTGGAATCTTCCAAAACTGTGATTATCGAGACAGTTGTGGAGGTTTCGACTGAGTATTCGAAATCCCCGTCCTCGAAGTAATCGTACCCGTCGACAGAACTAAACGCAAGCGGGAATAGGATGATAGAAGCGGTCAATATCAACAGGACGGAGAGACGATTTCCCATGCGGTCGTGTAGAGCGTTTTGATTAGTAAAAGTTTGTTTTTCTGGGCGATATGTGGAAAGTCAAGAACCTTTTTTCAGAATGAACCCTTAGGTATCTTACCGGCTGTGACCAGTCTTCCATGAAGGACATAGTATAGGATGAGGGAGATCGTCGCAACCGCAGCCATGGCCATGTAGCTGTCGCGGTAGCCCATGTCATCTATCAGTATTCCGATGACTATCGGGCCGATAACATAGGCCAGGTCCACGAAGATATTGAATGTGGAGATGGCGACCGCCACCCTGTCCCTTTTGGTGAGCTTGATCACCACTGCGTTCCCGATGGACAGCATCAGGGCCACATTGACACCCATCATCGCTCCTGACAGAAGGAGTAGCCATCCGTTGTCGGTGGTCGCGAAGATGGCCATTCCCAGAATGAAGAGGAGGAACGATGGTATCATGAGTGCATTCTCCCCACGGGTGTCATACATCTTCCCGAGGAACATCCTGGATACCAATGTGCTGACAGACAATGCAACGAAGAAGAACGTGGCGAATTCCGCAAGACCTATCTCGTTTCCGTATGACGATATGAACGAAAGGACGCCCGAATACGAGAAGAAGAACACCAGTGCGACGACCGAGATGGGTATGGCGCTGCGCTCCACCAATCCCTTGGGTCTTTCCTGACGTTCCCCGGCAGGGGCGTCCTTGGTCAGGAACAGAGAGCACACGAAACCCATGAGACTCATCGCGAAACCCAGCAGGAACACGTCCGTGAACACTCCGTCCTCGGAGAGCATCATGCAGGCCATCGGGCCTAATGCCGAGCCTATGCTGACGCTCATCATGAAGTATCCCATGCCCTCTCCCATCCTCTCGGATGGTATCGACAGTGAAACCTTGGTGTTCACAGCTGTTCCCATGGCGCCGTAGGCCATTCCATGCACCAATCTTAGTAGGCACATGGAAGCCACATCCCATGCTGCCAGATACATTATGGAAAGGATGCTGCTGACCAAAAGTGATGCGACCACTGTCATCTTGAGGCCCAATTTATCTATGATCCTGTTGGAGAACAATCTGGCGATCAGATCGCCGACTATGAAGATGCTCACAGCTATCGCTGCTATCATGCTGTCCGTCTGGAATTCGTCCCTGACGTATGCGGTCATTCCAGTATACGTCATGAAGAACATCATGATGTAGAAGAATGCGATCATCGAGCAGATGACGAAATCCCTGCTGAGAAGCGTCCTTTTCTTCATTGTCTCCGATTCCCCGACGATGTCCGCGGTTGAAAAAGTTGATGCATGTACGTCCGAAGATGTAGCGCGTCAAAGGACTGGAGAGGAACTGTGTTTCGTAATTCTCTGGTCCTATTCGACCTGAAGGAAAAGGAGAGGCGGGCCAGGAAGAATAAGTCCTGACCCGTCGTAAATCTATGCCCAAGTTTACAGAGTTAGAATGAAAAAGGATACTCATCCTTCACCTGTATCTGGGGCATAGAGGATGATGATTCTGAATTAATTGCCCAATTCCGAATTCAATGAAACGTTCAACCCAGCCTGGAAACCCCAATCGGTTACAAGTTGCAGGCTGGATTCAAAAGCGTTGCACATTCCATACCGGTTATCCTCTCACCATTTTCCGAGATGCACAAGGTTCATATCCAAATCCTTCTCCTCATAAGGGGCTTTGTCCTCGCCTTTCTTCCCAATCGCCACGAGATTGAGCACCGTATATCCGTCCGGGACATTCAAGAGCTTTCTGATCTCCTCATCTGAAGTTTTTCTCTGACCCATACGATTCCTGATGTGTACCCAACAGGCACCCAGCCCGTATTGTTCAGCAGCGAGCAGAATATACGATGATGCAATCGCCCCATCCTCGATCCAGAACTCTGCCTTTCTTTTATCTCCGGTCCTAACCACAGTTACTATTACAGCATCGGCCCCATTGATCTGCGAACCGCCGTATGTTTTGCAAGCTCCGATATCCCTTATAACATCCGCCTCACGGACGACCACAAATTCCACGGCCTTATGCCCGAAGGATGTCGGAGCGGTCAGAGCCACTTTCATGATTTCTTTTATCGTCTCATCATCGATATGCTCCGGCAGGTAACGGCGGACAGACCTCCGCCTTAATGCCAGCTCCAGCAGTGCATTCTTTTCCATCCTATCCACTCGATGTATTCCATTTCCAAGCATATGCGCTTCGTCCGAAGCTTCGTTGCTCCCTATGATCGGCTTTTGGTACGCCCCGACGTCCACATCGTCATCCATTCTTTCCGTAGCGTCATCTGAAGATGATCTCCACATCCTTGCGCTCCGTATAATGTCTCCAATACTCTTTTGCTATATCCGCAGGATCGTAATCCGTCCCAGGAGCGATGTTTCCCGTGATCGTTACGATACCCGTGAATATGCCGTTATCTTTTAGTTCTGTATTCAAAGTGATGGCAAGAGCCCTCAGCGCCGCTTTGCCCATGGACACACAGGCGTATTCCGGCATCGGATGGATTGCAAGACCGCCGCCTGTAAAGAGAATCGTTCCGCTTTTACGTTCCTTCATGCCAGGCAGCACCTGCTTGACACTGTGGAGGGCGCTCGCTACATCCACCTGGTAATGCCGCATCAGATCCGCGCTTGAAAGCTCCGTGGGTTTACCCCCTTCAAGGATGCAGGCATTGTAAGCAAGGACATCCACTGCACCGAACCGCTCCTTCACCTTGTCGAATGCCGCTGTAAGGGATTCTGTATCACTTGCGTCTGCTGCAAATCCATAAGCCTCTATCCCTTTATCAGCGAATTCCTTCACATAACCATCAAGAGATGCCTGATTCCTTGCCATCAGCACGACCTGGAAACCATTCCTTCCGAACTCCTCTGCGATATGATTTCCCATTCCCTTGCCTGCCCCGACTATCACTATTGTTTTCTTCGACATTCCTGTATTCCCCGTTCATGAAAGCTACATATCTTGATTCTGACCGTATCCCGTGATACAATTTCAGATCATCAAACGAAGAAAATGATATGATGTTATAACTCTATCTCAGCGATGTTGGGTATAACGGTCTGACATCGCTGAGTAACAGTGTTTCCTAATTTTTTCATATTGACCATCTCGTAGCTTTGAAGAGATTGAACACGATCACGAACCAGCCGATCATATTGGCGACCTGCTCCCGGCCTCTGGCCCGGAGCGTGTCGCCGAATTTGCGTTTGAGATCGGAGAAGGCCGCTTCGACCATGTCATTCTGAAATTTAAAAATCATTACCAGCAATGATTTTTATTGTTTCCGATTGCGAAGAATGTGTCGATATTTAACGATAGCACCTGTCAAAACGATCGAAAACAGGCTGCAGGAACGTTTTTACTTTGCACTCGGTCTTACAACAGGACCAGAGAATTACGAAACACAGTTCTGGAGAGGGCTCGGTTTATCAACTTCCAATTGCATTCCCGGATCATGAACGGTTTCATCGCATACTGCGGACTGGACTGTGAGAAGTGCGAGGCACGCATCGCGACGATCAACAACGACGACGATCTTCGCAGGAAGGTCGCGAAGGAATGGTCGGAACTCAATCAGGTCGAGATCACTCCGGAGATGATCAACTGTACTGGTTGCCGCATAGACGGTCCCAAGACGGTGTATTGCGATTCGCTGTGCCCGATCAGGAAATGTGCCATCTCGAAAGGATACGAGACTTGCGGGTCCTGCGGTGAACTGGAGTCATGCGGTAAGGTTGCTATGGTCATCGGCAACAACAAGGAAGCCCTGAACAACCTAAGGCAGTGATTCCCGCAGTCATCTTCTCCTTTCAGCCAGTTCCTTGGCACGCTCCGATATCCTGATCAGTTCATCATGATCCATGTCGGGCAACTTCTCGAGTGTTCTGAGGAAGCTCACTACCTCCTCGTTACCTTTCGCCTTCACCACTTCCACATAGAATCCAGCGATGATCCCGGTGAAGATGGCCACCACGGCTATGGAGTAGATGGCGAGGATGACAGTGAGTATTCTTCCCAGTACGGATGTGGCTTGCAGATCGCCGTAACCTATCGTGGTGACCGTCTGGAAGGTGAACCACAAGGCATCGGACAGATCCTTGATGTCGGGGTCGCAGTACCATATGAACAGCGAGAAAACGAAGTAGACTACCAGATAGACCGCGAGAATCTTATCGAAGTGGACCAGCTTTAGACTGCGGAGCAGAATGGACGTCTGAGTTCTCATGACGCCCGAGGTACTTTCGTTCATAAGTATGGACTAATTTGGGGTGCAAAAAATGTATCGTAATCTTCAGGCGATAAATTATTAGGCATGCCTAAATCTTATCTATCTAAAGTATTATGACATCGTATGAAAGAGAAAGTCTCGATTGAGAAGGGAAGCGTCCAGGAGACTCTGATGCTTCCTCTGTTCGGGAGATATAAGGCTAATAAGAGATATCCCCGTCTTTTCAAGGATACGACAGCTAAGACGATCATAGACCGCATAGATTACGACATCGAGCAGGCGGATATGGGCAAAGGGCCCCAGTTGGTCTATGGTATGAGGCAGGACATCACAGAGAGGATGGCCAGGAGATTCCTCAATGAACATCCTGATGCACTGGTCATCAACATCGGATGCGGTCTGGACACCATTTTCGATCATATAGACAACGGGAGATGCCGCTTTGCGAATGTGGATTTCCCCGAGGTAATAGAATTCAGGACCAGACTGTTCGAACACAGGGACAGGACGGTAAACATAGGCATGGACGCCAATGACCACAACTGGATGGATTTCGTAGGATACAACGAAGGGGACAGTGTATTCATCATGAGCTGCGGCGTATTGTTCTATTTCCATAGGGAGGATGTTCAGAGGCTCATAGATGCGATCGGCAGGAGGTTCCCGGGTGCTGTGATGTGCTTCGATTATGAGAACGCAAAGATGCTGGAACGTTCCAACAGGGCCGTCAGGAAGACAGGCAACAAGGGTGCTTACATGCCCTTCAGCATGGAGGACGGCAAGAAGGAGATCATGGCATTTTCCGATACTGTGGAATCCGTAACGGTCCTGGAGCGCCTTCCTGAGGATTACAACTGCATCCCGCTGTTCTCCAGGTGGTATTTCAAAAGGTGTCTTGGGACAGGGTCGATGACATTCGCAGAAGTGAGATTCAAAGGCTGAAAGACCCGGATCCTATCCCGAACCGATCTGCCTCTAAGTAACGCAGACATTATAATGTTCGGTTGGATTAGCATCATCTAGCATACTGGCAAACCATCTGAAGGAATCGTGATGCACAAATCCGTACCGAACATACTGTCAACCTCAAGGATCATCCTTTCCCTGTCGATCCTGCTGTTCACTCCGATGACTCCGGGTTATTTCATCGTCATAGCACTCTGCGGGATAACGGACTTCTTGGACGGGTACACTGCCAGGAAATACAATCTGGTAAGTGAGCACGGAAGCCACCTGGACAGTTTGGGGGACTTCACCTTTGCGGTATCGCTTGTGTTGGGTTTCATCATGTATTTTGATTGGGAACCGTGGATGATCGCATGGGCGGTATTGTTGGCAGGTATCCGTATGGCGGCCATGATCATAGGTTACATCAGATACAAGAAGATCCCGTTCGTCCATTCCTACATCAACAAGACGGCAGGATTCATCATATTCTTCGTGCCCTTCATCATACCCTTCCTGGGATTCACCCTGACGTTCATACTGTTCTGCTCGCTCTATACCCTGTCGAGCATCGAGTATGTCTTGATCAACTCATTCAGCAGGGAGTACAGGACCGATTTCACCAGCATCCTGCTGGAGAGGCCGTGATCCCAGATCGGCCGGATCCTTCTTTGTCGAGTCCAGTTTGGCGACAGTTAATGTAATCGAAGGGCCTTAGACCTGGTATGGAAGACGGAAGATTGGACCCGGAACTGAGAGATTTGCTGGAGCGGCTGAATTCAGGACAGATCATAGGTCCGGACAGCAACGGGCAGAGCGTTCTTAGGAGATACGCCAGAGAGGCGCAGATGGTGACTGCGAAGATAAACACGGGATTCCATGAGGAGGCAGAGCTCAGGACCATGGTATCCGAGCTTATCGGGAAGGACGTTCCGGATGACTTCTGTTTGTTCCCTCCCATCTATGCGGATTTCGGTAAGAACATCACCATAGGGAAAGGCGTCTTCATCAACTCGGGCTGCTGCTTCCAGGACCAGGGCGGGATAACGATCGGGGATGGCTGTTTCATCGGACATCAGGTCGTCTTCGCCACCATCGATCACGACCTCAATCCAGAGAAGAGGAATGAGTATCACACGGCCCAGATAGTTCTCGAGAAGAATGTGTGGATAGGCTCACATTCAACCATTCTGAAAGGTGTAACGATCGGCGAGGGTTCGGTGGTTGCCGCTGGTGCTGTCGTCACGAAGGACGTTCCTCCTATGACCGTGGTGGCAGGAGTGCCCGCAAAGGTTATGCGCAGGATCGAGTGACACTCAGAACAGGATGGAATCATCCATTTCGAATGTGGCGAACAACACTGCTTTGCCGCTCAGCTTTACCCTGTCGCCGATTATCTCGACCTTGACGGTCCCCCCGCGTTTAGAGACTTGGCGGGCGACCATGCTGCTCTTCCCCAGTTTCTTGCTCCAGAAATCTATCAGGCTGCAATGCATAGAACCGCATACGGGGTCCTCATCCACATTCAGTTTGGGCCAGAATGCTCTGGAAACGAAATCGAACCCATCGTATCCGGGAGCGGTAACGAACAATCCGAGACCATCCTTTAGTTCCTTCACCTTTCCCATGTCTGGATTGAGGTTGATGACATCGTCTGCAGTCTCCAGGAGCAGTATCGGATCCCTGTATCCGATGGCGGCTTCGACTACCCCGCACCCTATCGCATCGGAGAAGTCTTTAGAGACATCGATGGGACGTGTCTCTATCAAGGGGAAATCCATGGAATACTCGTCCCCGTTCCTGGTCACAGTAAGGATTCCTCTTGCGGTCCTGAACCTTATCCGGGATGCTTTTGGTTCGAAGTAATTCAGGATGACGAATCCTGTGGCTAGGGTAGCATGGCCGCACAGGTCGATCTCTCCGCCAGGAGTGAACCATCTGAGTTCGTATTCGCCATCGGATCCGACCGCAAATGCCGTCTCGGACAGGTTGTTCTCTATGGCCAGTTTCTTCATGACACTGTCCGTAAACGGTCTTTCAGATACGCAGACGGCGGCTGGGTTACCCGAGAACGGCTGGTCGGTGAAGGCATCGACCTGATACATCTTCATGCGGCGGTGAACGCTATTCACCTATATATTCAGTAGGTGATTGCGACTATCATTTTTACTGACCTTAGAGTAGTAAGCTTTATGACCGATGAAGCGAACCTAAACGCAATGAAGAGGCTTCGATTGAAGTCCTACAATACAGGGCGCGAAAAATCCAGTCTCGGAGTTTACCTTAAAATACGGTAAATACCGTACTACATTAGAATAAGTGAAGTGCCGGTAAGCCTGGTTCCTTTAACTAAAACGTCTCGATAAGAACAAATGCCCTGCGGTGATTGAATGTACTATGCAGCGATAATTAGTGATGCAAAGATTACAATCAATCTCACTGAGAAGTTTTTGAGTCATTTCAATAAAGAGATAAAATCTGTGGTCGTGGGCAGTGTCGACCGCCTCATGAAACTGATCAACTCCGAGGAGCTGATAGATGTAATTATCGTCGAGCAGACTGAAACCTTGAGATTCGACGATATCATGAAGGATCTCAATCGTTTCAATATCGATCTGCCCCTCATCCTTATGTCCAAGGAATGCGACCCTGCTTTGATGTCCTCGGCGGTTAATGAGCATGTGGACAATTATCTTAGCATCGAAGGCAAGGAGCCTGCAGTCTATTATGAAGAACTTGTGAAGCTCATCACTTTCGCTGTAGAGAGGTATCGCATAGAGAGGCAGCACTATCTTGATACCAAGAGGTATTCCGCGCTGGTGGAATTGGCCAAACAGGACCAATATGACTTCCAGGCGATCATCAACTATGCTCTCGAGAAGGCCATGTACCTTACGGACAGTAAGATCGGCTATGTCGCCTTCGTGAACATCCCTGAGAATAAACTCACAATGTTGGCCTGGTCGCAATCGGCGATGAACGAATGCCATGTGACGAACAAACAGATGGATTTCAAATTAGATGAAGCGGGTCTGTGGGCGGCACCTGTCCGTACGGGAAAGACAGTTTTCATCGATGATTACAATACCAGCGGACATGCCATGAAACACGGTGCTCCCGTCGGTCATGTGGAGATGAAGACTCTCATGATGGTCCCGATCCATCAGGAAGGAGAGATCATCGGTACGGTCGGAGTGGGGAACAAGGCAAGGGAGTACACCACATCGGATGAATACAACGTCCAGCAATTGTTCCAAGAGGCATTTAAGATACAGCAATCCGTGATCACGAAGAACAGATATGAGAGCGAACTTGCAATCTACAGGAAAGTTCTCGACAGGAGCCCGTTCGGTGTGATGTATGTTACTCGCAAAGGTTTCAAAGCGATCTGCAATAACAATGCAGCAACTATATTGGGTCTGGAGGCTACCACTGAAATGATCGATCTCTCCAAACATTCGGGGGAGATCATCGACTACATCGTTGCCCGTATTGCCAATTATACCGGTATGGAGGACAGCGTATTATTCGACGTGGGCAATTCCAAGTGGTCCATCAACATCTACAAGTTTAACGAGGAAGGCCTTGATGGTTATGGGGTGATCTTCACCGAGGTTACCAATGTTTTGGAATACAAGAGCAAGATTAGCAGCGATGAGGCCACCCTGAGATTGATGCAGGGGCTTGTCGGTAACGAGCTCATGTCGGTGGTGGCCATCCTGAAGACGATGGACGATTCCGGAGAAAAGCTGTCGATCATCAAGTATAAGTTGGATGACATTGCGAGATTCCTGAAGTCGGTGACCATGGTAAACTTTAGCAATCTAGCATGGGTGGATCTCGAGGAGGTCATTTCCAAAGGGTTCGATGAATTTATAGGGCCATCGCTGAACATCAACATCAAGCTGTCCGGTATCAAGGTCTTTGCCAGCGATTCATTGTCTCGTGTCTTCTATGAGTATAGGCATCTCGTATCTAACAGATGCATAAATATCAGTTCGATAGAGGTGAGGTTCAGTGTCGAGCGCGGGAACCTCAAACTGCATCTCTCAGATGACGGGGTTCATCCGTTATCCTATGGAAACAATCAATCGGGAATGTTCTACTTAGACCCGTTGCCTACCGTCCTTATGACGCAGATATGCAAGGGCAATGGGATGGAGGTGAAGTGGCTTCCGAAAATGAATGGTTATGTGGCCGAGATCACGATACCGCCTGAGAGGTACAAGATCGGTTCGTGATTTCAGCCGTTATAGTTTTACTGCCCATCGAGAACGATCTCGTTGTTATGGGCAAGGTTGCATAGGTTGGGAGACAGAAGTCCGATCTCAAGCCATGCCGCATCGAACACAGCGTTGGGGACCAGGCATGGCAATGATAACGTCGCCCTCACATCTGGATCCACTACCTTGCTTCCAGCAAACGTAGTGACATCATCCATGGTTATTTCCGTCAGTTTCTTCGCGTATTCCTTTACATGCGGACAATTGGATGTGATGATTACGTCCAGATTTCCCGCGTCGTTCAGTTTTACCTCGACTACATGTGTTTTCGAGCAAGTGTTCATATTCACAACAACTTTGGCCATTTTCCTTCCTTCTTTACACCGTCGCTAATCTCTTTGCTTCAGATAGCGCTTCTTTTATCCTGTTTATGTCGCATTTTCTGCAGTCATGTTTTAGATTGAGTTCATTCGCGAATTTCTGCGATAGATCTCTGTAATGTTCTTCGTCACCGACCCCTGTATCGAGGAAGAGCACCCTCTGATACGAATCGAATATGATGTCGAAGAAGAACTCCGGTTCGAAGCCTTCCAGCATGTCCAGATGCATCTCCTTGATGAGTCCCTGCGTACCCTCCAAGGCCCATCCGGGTGTGTTGAACCAAGTTCCTGTGCAGACCTTCTTCTCCGCCTTGTATTCATCAGGACCGAGGATGGCCTCGATGCAGTCGCAGCCTTTCAGCATCACCGCGGGGATAGGTATCTCGTCGGTAATCCTCTCCAGGGAGTTGCATGTAGCGTATCCCAGGAAGAGGACGTCGACCTTACCTTCGAAGTCCTTCGCCTCTTCGAGTATGACCTCCTTCATGTGAGGTGGATTCTCGTGAAGGGCGAATTCGAGATACTTCTTCATCACGATGTCCTCGTCGCCGGACGTCAGGAATTCCAACTCCGGTTTCAGGATATCGCATGCCAGAATGCCAATCCTCATAAGACTCACCTGAACTGCTTCGGTTTACCCGCTGCCCTGATAGTCATGTGGATCTCGACCAGAGGGTTCTCGTCTCCGTAATCCTTCGAGTTTCCGTAGTTGAATGTGTCGCGGTCGATTTCGACGTTGATCGATACATCCTCAGCACCGCTCCTGTCGATGGCCTCCTGCACATATTTGCGTCCGTCCTCTTCGGCATGTTTGAGTGCCTCGTCCATCGATTCATACTTGGCGTTCCCCATCTTGGAGAACACCTCGACCTTGCTCTCCGTAGAACCGATCGTCTCCGGTTTGATCAGGATCTCCAGTACTTCGGAAATCGAGGATGTTATGGCTCCGATGGCGTTACCGACTCCGGAGTATTCGTGGATGATGACGGGAGTGTTGAACGCTTCTCCTACCCACCTGATGTACACTCCGGACGGGGCACCGATTCCGATTATGGGCTGATTGACGGTAATGCTGCAGCTGTAGTCCCTGTTACCTTCGTGGAACACGGCCTTTTCCAGCATGTTCTGGGCGATATCGCTGATATTGTATCCTCCTTCCTCGTGGTAGATGACCTTCATCAGCTCCAGGCACAGCTTGTATTTGATGCGCTTTTTAGCTTCAGCGATGAATGCTTCGGGGGTCGAACCCATCCTGTCCGCCAGATATCTCACGGCGGCCGCTGAGGCCTCTGCATCGAATTCGGTATAAGTGCCTTCTGCATGCAGGATGTCCGTAGGTGTCACACCGATCCTCTGCAGGAGACCCAACGATTCAAGCTTGGGTATGTTGAAGTTCATGGGGTGGATGCCCAGTATCTCTCCTGCCTCGTTCAGACTGTAAGGGTGCTCCTTCAGGAGCTCCAGGAGGCTCATGTCAGTGGGCGTTATCACATGTCCCGTCTCAGGTATTCTCAGTGTGCGGAACATCTCGCTGTCCAGCACTATGTTGTCCTCTCCCAAGGCCGGCGGGGTGGGCCTGGACACGATATCTTTCAGTCTTCTGTAATAGTCGTGTACAAACTCCCACTCTTTACATGCAAGGCATACGGGCATGACCCTTAAGGATGAAAGGATCATGTTCGGTCCGTTCACCAGTATACGGCTGTCACCGCCGATTCCGGACGTCTCTATGTCCGCCGCCATGACCCTTGTGCGCTTCCCGCCGATCACCGCTCCTTCAGGATCCAGACGGGGTCTTCCGTTGCGGAGGATACCGATATCGGTCGTGGTTCCTCCCATATCCATAACGATGGCATCTTTATGCCCTGTCAGGACCATTGCACCGATGAGACTCGCCGCAGGTCCTGAGATGATGGTCTCCACCGGGCGCTCTTTCGCGATATCCTCACCCATCATGGAACCGTCACCGCGGACAATCATGAGAGGTGCATGGATAGAAAGCTCCACCATGACCTTCTTGACCGATTTGATGAGGTCGTCGATGATCGGGATGAGACGCGCGTTCATTATCGAGGTGGATGTCCTCTCGTTGAAACCCAGGCCAGAAGACAGTTCGTGCCCGCAGATCACAGGCACGTCCAGTATCGATTTGGCCAAGGCTTTGATCTTGTTCTCGTGATCGGGATTGCGGACAGACAGGAATCCGTTGATAGAGAGTCCGTCCACCTTCCCTTTGATCTCCTCCAGGAATTTCTTGGCTGCTTCGACATCGAGCGGTTTCGCCTCGTTCCCGTGGAGGTCATGTCCTCCGGAGATCACGATGGAGAAATCGGATCTCACGGAATTATCGTATTCGTTTCCGATGCATATGAGTCCGACCCTGCATCCCTTTCCTTCCACAACTGAGTTGGTTGCCAAGGTGGATGACAGGGATACGACTCCGATCTTAGGCAGATACTCCTGAGGAATCAGCATCATCACGTTGCGCAGCCCTATGCTTAGGTCTTCCCTTGTTGTGTGTGATTTGGTGCAGTATAGGACATCGTTGTTGTCTAGGTCGATTATAGCTGCATCGGTGTAAGTGCCTCCAGTATCCAGGCCTAATCCAAGTGTCATAAGGTTCGAATCCCCTTTGTGTATCTTTGATGCTGAAACTGTTTGATTAAAAGGGGGAATAGGGCAGGATGCCCCATCCTGTTAATGGCTACTCATCTGTTGAATGAGGAAATACCGCGATCTGTGCCGCGATTGTACATAAAGCTGCTCATATGATCCGACAATGACCTCTGCTGCTCCTTGTTCTGGATATCCGTAGAGTTGAGAATCGGGAATTCATAATCGCATTTGTTGCAACGAACCTTGTTACATCCACGAACGGCTTCGGAGCATCCCTGGCAAGCGAATGCTCTGGCGTAAACCAATGAGAAGTTGAATCCGCACCTTGGGCAAGTGAGGGTCTTGCGAACCGATGCTGTCTCATGGTCGGAGAAACCATGCTCGTTCATGGCTTTGTAAAACGTCGTCGTCATAGGATCCACTCCAACTAGGACCCCGACATCCTGCTGAGGAAAACAAGGGGCAAGAGCAGGATGAGAGGGTCCCCGCGCCGAAGCGCGGGTTAGAACTTTTCTCAGAATGCTCCGTACTGGTGCGTTCCGTCCATAACTCCCTGGACAACTTCCCATTTGGTCTCGAGGTCCGGAGGCACCTCACATCCGGAAGCGATGCACACGTGCGAGTTGAGTCCAGCTTTGCACATTGCGGTCTTGACTTCCTGACAGAGGTCCTTGGTGACCTGAACGGCCTCATCGTAGTTGCCCCTCATGAAGAGCTGGGGGTCGATGGTTCCCATGATCGTACACTTCTCGCCGTATCCTCTCTCGATGACACTTGCCATCGTGGGGGAATCGGGGATCTGGGGGTAGTACGCCATAGAATAACCGTCTACACCGAAGAGCTTAATCTGAGTGTCAAGGTGGGGCATATCCGCGCAGTTGTGGACGGCGAGACCGAGTCCGGCCTTCCTAGTTGCCTCGTTCGTCCTCTTTGCGTATTTCTCTCCCTCGAATTCCATGTATTCAGGATCTCCGAGACAGGAGTAGTTACCCCAGAGGTAATCCCAGCACATCGCTTCGACACCGGTCTCTCCGATTGCGGTGACTGCTTCGCAGCAGAACTGTGTTGTGGATTCCAATGCTTTGTGGACCGCATCGGGGTCGGTGTACATGTCCATCATGACCTGCTCCGCTCCACCGGCCTGGGTGAGGGTTAGGAGAGGTCCTTCAAGGAATGACATGAGGAATGATTTTCCTTTCAGATCCTTTGCGGCGAGCTTGTTCATCTCGATAAGGTGTCCGGTACGACCCTTGTGGTAGTCGGGATGGGTCTCTGCGATCTTCTCGTAGTCTTCTGTCGAGTGGATGATGTGTCCGTCGACGAAGGGGGTATTCTCTGCATCCATCCTCACGTTCGCACCGTAGTCGTGTGCGGTGACTGACAGATCCTCCAGCAGAACAGAGTAGGGGAACTTGTACTGATTGTATCCCTCAACGAACGACTGTGCACAGAGCTTGGCGTCAGTGGCCCAGGTCTTGTAGGTGACAGGCTGGTTGGGGAGGAGCCTTCTCTGAAGTCCGCAGACCAGAGGGTATGCGGGAAGTTCATCGACAGGTTCATTCATGAGAGTTGCTACTGCTCTCTCGTAAGGGGTCATAGGTGCAACCATTCAAATCACCCCTTCAGGTATGCGACGCAATCCTGTGCATTGATGTCGCGGTGGTCTGCTCCGATAGTCTCCGCGAATTGAGGTGATGTAGGTGGTCCACCGATGGTGACGATGCATCCTTCCTTGAGTCCAGACTCCTTCATGAGATCCATGGTTGATTTCATTCCGTCCATGGTGGGGGTCATAAGGGTCGAGAGACACAAGATCTCGAGTTTGTTCTCTTTTACTGAATCGACGATAAGGCTAGGCGCGATATCCTTTCCCATGTCGGTCACGAGGAATCCGCCTGCCGTTAGCATGGTCTTGACGATATTCTTCCCAATATCATGAACATCTCCTTCCATGACTGCGGTTCCTGCTCTTTTTGCATTATCCAATGCACCTGCGGGTATTGCTGGAATCAGGATATCCAATCCTGCATAGAGTACCTTTGATGCTACCAGGACTTGAGGCAGGAACATCTTGTGTTCTGCGAATTTGTCTCCTACAATAGACATTCCTTTGCAAGTCCTTCGTTGATTGCCTCAACTGGGTCGAGACCTTCATCAAGTGCCTGCTGCGCTAAAGGCGCAGCGTCCTTGATCTTCAAGTTGACCACAGAATCGGCCAAGGCTTGATAGATTTCCTCCTGCTCATTTTTACTCCTTCTAACCGGAAACCGGTTGAATCAAAAACTGCATCCATTGGTATAAAATATTTATTGTTATGACCTTCGTTTTTTGTATATTTTTGTTTTAGCTACTAATTTTTTGGTAGGTTAGTATTTAAAGAGCATGATTCATATGGCCATTAAACTCCGTTAATTATAGTATTATAGTTGTAAAAAACCAATCTAAAAAATTAATTCCAAAAATAATAATATAAAATTATTGTGATGATATATCCAAAGATGACTAATCAATAAAAGAGTAAATTCACCAAGAATAGGGCTATTTTAGAATCATTTGAAGTATATTATTCAAATGAAATTAGTAGTCTTGATGATAGCAATCCTTGGAGAGGTTTGGCTTCTCCCTTATTACTCTAATAAAAAATAGAATAGTTATCAAATGGCTGTGGGATGGGAATCGATATAATCAATCGATGAGATTTGTTCTTGATGAACAGACCTTATACAACGCTGTTGGCAATCACGGCAGTATCCACATTGGTGGTGGCTGCCCTGGTTCTGATAGTTCCAGATCACACCGGTGAGTTGAGGACAGATCTGGAGGTCGGAGATTATTATGTCTTGCATACCGCCGTCGGGAATGTCGATGTCAAGTATCAGATTGAAGAAATAAGGGACGACGGGACTCTGTATGTGGAAATCCAGATGACGGGTAAGGGAACGACGCATGTTGAGGCCACCCCGGAACAATATCTAAGTCAGATATATTTCGAGAATAAGAGCGATGTTAATAAAATGAACAAGAGGGCAATCATAGAGACCGAGTATGGTGAGCGCATCTGTTCGCTGTACAAGACGGAAATGAGCGAATACTGGGTGGATTCCCACAATATCATTTTCAAATCCTTCGTAGGCGGCGTCTACAAGGAATTGACGGATTGTACTCTGATCATACAATGAAGTTCAGTAGCATGGGTGAGGGGCGATGGGATAGCCGTTAAACAAGGTTCAGAAAGAGATCTACACCGAGTGTCTGGTGGACAGTGGGTCCACACAATATAACCTTCCGATATTCGAGGAGTTGCTGGAGGGGATAGACCTCGATAGACTGGAATCGGCAATAAGGAAAGCGGTCTCAGCACATCCAGGTTTGTCGTCCAGATTCCATGTTGATGATAAAGGTGAGATGGTCCAGGAACTCAATGACGACATCGATCTTCAGTGTATCGATGCGGAAGAGTTCGATGTGAAGGGATTGATCGAACCGTTCGATCTCGGTAAAGGCACATGCAGATTCCGTATCATAAGGACAAAGACTGCCAGATATCTGTTCATGGATATTCACCACATCGTGGCCGACGGGACCTCCCTCAGGATTCTTGCAAGGGACATAGGGAATGCCTATGACGGCAGGCCGTTGGCAAAGGAGAAGTGCATACCGATATCAAAAGAAGGAACAGCCTATGACTGGGCGTTCCACGATTCGGTGTTCGGAGCAGTGGAAGCTGCATCATTCCCTCTGCGCGACGTCTATTCCGACGCGCCTTCCAAGGCGGTCAAAAGGGTGGAGTTCGGAACAGATGCGGAACGTTTGAGGAGGTTCTACAAGGATAACGGATTCAGCAGGACCGCGTATCTCGCGACCGCATTCGGATACGCCCTTGATTGCATGGACCCGAGGGGCCGTGCTTATTTTGGATTGCTTCAGAGCGGAAGGACAGAGGAGACATCGGATGCCGTCGCATCGCTGGCGCATACGGTTCCGTTTACGGTGTCGTTCGATGGTTCCCCGATAGCGGATGTGATGAAGGAGTCGCAAAGGATCATAGAGGGCTGCCGTCAGCACGATGTCGCGATGTCCGATTTCAACGCAAGATACGGGTTCTCCGCCGAGGCAGTATTCGCATACCATAAAGACCTCAGAGATATCGAGATGATCAGCGGACATGATTCCTCTCCGAAGATCCTCAACGAGTATCTGTCGCCCGCCCCGGAGAAGATAAGATTCGAAATCTGCGATAATGACGACAGGTTTGCATTGTTGGTCACCTATCGCACCGATTACTACACGGAGGGGATGATCGATTCATTGATATCGATCTTCATCAGAACGGTGGATGCCGCTTTCGTCGAGTCGGGATTCGAGGACATAGATATCACGGACAAGGCTTCCGCTCTTCAGTTGGATTCGTTCAACGATACGGATTCGGATAAGGACCTCAGTGAGGCTCCCATAGAGATAATCGAGAAGAGGATGTCCGACCGTAAGGATTCGGTCGCTGTCATCTTCAAGGACGTTTCCCTGACCTACGGGGACTTGGACGACGTCTCGGGAAGGATCGCATCGTACGTCTTCGGCAAGGGGATAGGGTGCGATGAGTTCGTAGCTGTCCTAGCGAACCGCAGCGAGAGATTCGTCACAACCTCTGTAGGTATTCTGAGAGCGGGCGCCGCCTATCAGCCATTGGATCCCTCCTATCCGAAGGAGAGATTGAACTTCATGGTGAAGGATTCCGGAGCGAAACTCGTCATCGCCGACAGGGATCTTGCAGAACTCATCGATGAGTACGAGGGCGAATTCCTCTTCACGGATCAGATCGAAGCCCTTCCGCCGGGCGAGATCAAAGCGGAGCACAGGCCGAGCGATGCGTTCACGATCCTGTATACATCAGGCACCACGGGAACTCCCAAGGGATGCATACTGGAGAACGGCAACCTCTCTCATTTCATAGATTATCATTCCAAGACGATGGGGTTCGGTCCGGATTCGAGGGTCGCAACATACGCTAGCTTCGGATTCGATGCCAACATGATGGATGTCTTCACGACCCTGTGCAACGGAGCAAGGCTGTACATCCTGCCCGAGGAGATCAGATTGGACATCACGGCGATGGACCGTTATTTCATCGACAACGAGATAACATCATCGATGATGACGACACAGGTTGGGAGACAGTTCATCACGATGACCGAATGCAAGACCCTGAAATATTTCTTGGTCGGAGGGGAGAAGCTTGTGCCGGTCAAAGCACCGGATTGGATCAAGCTGATAAACGCTTACGGACCGACCGAGACGACGGTCTATGTGCTATCGGATATTGTCGTTGATGATAACCCGCTATGTCCGATAGGGAGGCCGAATGACAACACAAAGGCCTACATCATCGACAAGAGGATGCGTAAGGTCCCTGTCGGAGTGCCCGGGGAACTGATGGTCGCTGGGCCGCAGGTGTCCAGAGGATATCTCAACAGGCCCGATAAGACTGCAGAAGTGTTCATAAGGAATCCATTCAGCAAGGGTAGGAAGTATTCGAGGGCATACCGTACGGGTGATGTGGTCCGCTGGCTTCCCGATGGCAGGATAGAGTTCATAGGCAGGAACGACGGCCAGGTGAAGGTCAGGGGATTCAGGATCGAGCTGACCGAAGTGGAGAGCGTCATACGCAAATATCCCGGCATCGAGGATGCCACCGTGGTTGCATTCGACGCACCTTCCGGAGGCAAGTTCATCGCAGCGTATGTCGTATCAAAGGAGAAGATAGACATACAGGCCTTGCACGAATTCATAGGTTCGATCAAACCGCCCTACATGATCCCGGCGGTCACCATGCAGATCGACTCCATACCCCTGAACGTGAACAGTAAGGTGGACAGGCGCAAGCTCCCGAAACCCGTGTTCGAATCTCAGGACGATACGAAGCCCGAGAACGATGTGCAGCAGAGGATATTCGATGTCGTATCCGGCATCATTGGGACCGAATCATTCGGTATCGACACCGACCTGCATTCGGTCGGTCTGACATCGGTCACATCGATCCGTCTCAGCGTGTTGCTCTCAAAGGAATTCTCCGTGGATATGGCGATCACCGAGCTGAAAGACGAATGCACGGTCAGAGCTTTGGAAACGCTGATCTCAGGCAAATCGGGACATGAGGAGCTGGAGATCCTGGATGAATATCCGCTCTCGAAGAATCAGGAAGGTCTGTTCATAGACTGCATAGCGAATCTGGAGTCCACAATCTACAACATCCCCTTACTCCTCAAGTTATCCGATTCTGTGGATACAGAGAAGCTCAAAAGCGCCATAGTGTCTGCGGTGGATGCGCATTCACACATCAAGGCGCGCATCTTCACTGACAGCAAAGGGAACGCGGTTCAGAAGAGGATGGATGACGATCCGTTCACGACCGACGATATCGAAGTGATAAAGGCCGACAGCATTGACGACGTCATCGGATCGCTCATAAGGCCATTCGAGATCATCGGAGGAAGACTGTTCCGTTTCGCGGTCATAGGGACGAAGGCAGGCAACTACCTCTTCGCCGACATACACCACCTATACATGGACGGGACCTCCATGAACATCTTCCTGGAATCCGTCACCGACGCATATCTCGGCAAAGAACTTCAGAAGGAATCCTTCACAGGATTCGATCTGGCGCTTGTCGGATTGAGGAGGAGGACCCCCGAGGCCTTGGATTCGGACAAGAAATACTATGACGAATTGCTCGGAGGATGCGAGACGGATATCCTGCCGAGGACGGATCTGTATGAGAAGGGTAAGGGCCTGAGATCCTATTCCTTCGACGGTATGTCCGTCGATAAGATAGAGGAATTCTGCAAGAGCAACAAGATCACCATGAACGCCTATATGTGCTCGGCATTGGGGATCGTACTGTCCAAGTTCTGCGGTACCGATGAGCCCGTTTTCACCACCGTGTACAGCGGAAGGAACGATTCACGCACGGTCGACACGGTAGGTATGCTGGTCAGGACCATGCCCATGATCTGCAGGATAAAAGGTTCTACAGCTGAGTATGCTGGTACGGTAGCAAGGACAATCATGGACAACATGTCGCATGACGTTCTATCGTTCCCGGAGATATGCAGCGAATACGGCTTCCGTCCGGACATACTGTTCGTCTATCAGGGCGATATGTTCGCATTCGACAGTCTGTGCGGCGAACCTTCGGAATCGATATTGATCAACGGCGATGTGGCGAAGAGCCCGATAACCTATTCTATGTGGATAGTCGACGGCCGCATACGCCACACCTGTGAGTATGACAAGGCGATCTTCAGCGAGGCATTCATCAGCAGTTTCGTCCACGCGTTCGATGTCGCGATAGGACAGATGCTGGAGCATGACGATCCCAGGGACATGGACCTCTCCGACCCGGACACTCTCAGGAAGATAGAATCCTTCAACGATACGGTCGTGGAGCAGGACCTCTCTGTCTCACCGATATCTCTGATAGAGGGATTCATGAGGAAGTGTCCCGATAAGGCGGCCGTAGTGTTCCGTGAGACAACGATTACGTACAGGCAGATGGACTCGGCCTCGGACGGCATCGCGGCATTGATCCAATCCAAGGGACTGGGGAAGGAGGATTTCATCTCGATCTTGGTTCACCGTAACGAGTTCATTGCGGTCGCAACGGTCGGAGTCCTGAGGGCAGGAGCGGCCTATCAGCCTCTGGACCCATCGTATCCCAAGGAAAGGCTGAACTTCATGGTGAAGGATTCCGGTGCGAAGCTTGTCATCGCTGACCGCGACCTCATCGGACTCATCGACGAGTATCACGGCGATGTCCTTTTCACCGACGAGATCGGATCATTGGAAGGTAAGCACGAGCCTGTTGTGATGGAGCCCCATGACGCCTTCACGATATTGTACACCTCTGGGACCACCGGTACTCCCAAGGGATGTATCCTTGAGAACCGCAACATAATGTCCACGGTGAATCACTACACAAGGAATTTGGAGGGATCGGAATCTATCCGTACCGCATCTTACGCGAGCTTCGGATTCGATGCCAACATGATGGACATCTTCGTCACCCTGTGCAACGGAGGTACCCTCTACGTCATCCCAGAGGATATGAGGCTTGACCTTCCGCAGGTCGATCGCTATTTCATCGAGAACAAGATCACACACGGATTCATGACTACGCAGGTGGGAAGGCAGTTCGTCTCGATGACCAGGTGCCGTACGCTGAAGCATTTCCTGGTTGGAGGGGAGAAGCTAGTGCCTGTCGTGCCTACGGATTGGGTGGATTTCGTCAATATCTACGGTCCGACGGAGACCTCTGTGTTCGTGCTCACATCCCATGTCAAGGATGACAACCCCCTGTGTCCGATCGGAAGGCCCAACGACAACACTAAGGTGTATGTGGTGGACGGCAGCGGCCATCAGCTTCCCATAGGCGCCGTCGGTGAACTGTACATCGCCGGACCGCAGGTTTCGAGAGGATATCTCAACAGGCCCGACAAGACATCAGAGGTGTTCATCAGGAACCCGTTCTCCGACGACCCGGATTACACCAACGCATACCGTACAGGAGACATAGTCCGCTGGCTGCCGGATGGGAATGTGGAGTACATCGGCAGAAGGGACGGGCAGGTGAAGATCAGAGGATTCAGGGTCGAGCTCACGGAGATCGAGAAGGTCATCCGTGAATACGAGGGCATCAAGGATGCAACCGTAGCGGCGTTCGATTCTCCTGCAGGAGGCAAGTTCCTCGCCGCATACGTGGTATCGGATTCCGAGATAGATGTGGAGGATCTCCACGCTTTCATCGGAGCAAGGAAGCCTCCGTACATGGTCCCGTCGGTGACCATGCAGATCCCGAGGATACCGCTCAATGTCAACAGCAAGGTGGACAGGAGGAAGCTCCCTGTTCCCACCCCGTCGGGAAGGAATGCCGGACTGATGCCGTCCAATGAGATGGAGAAAAAACTATGCGACATTTTCGCCGACGTGTTGGGGTTGGAAGAGGTCTTCGCCGATGACAGTTTCTTCGCCATCGGAGGCACCTCGATTTCGGCATCGAAGCTCGTCGTGAGCTGCATGAACAACGGGATCCCCCTTGTATACAAGAACGTGTTCGACAACCCTACGCCTAAGGCCCTTGCGGAGTTCCTTAAAGGATACTCCAACAAGCAGGTAGAGAGGAAGGAGATCGTCAGAAAGGATTCGGGAGTGCTCGCATACAACGTGCCCGAGAACCTTGACGAGATATCCCGCAAACCGATAGGAGACGTAATGCTGGCAGGAGCGACCGGATTCCTCGGTATCCATGTGCTCAAGGAGGTCATAGACCTCGGCGAGGGTTCGGTAACCTGTCTGATACGCGGCAACAAAAAGCAGTCCGCAGAGGACAGGTTGAAGACCATGTTGATGTACTATTTCGGAGGAAGCATAGACGAATCCGCGATAGGTCGCATCAAGGTGATCGAGGCGGACATCACCGATCATGATTTGGTGGATGTGCTCTCTAAAGAACACATAGATACGATAATCAATTGCGCCGCGATAGTGAAGCATTTCGCATTCGATGATACGATAGAGAACGTCAACCACTACGGCGTCAAGAACCTCATAGAAGTAGCTCTAGATCATGATGCGGTATTGATGCACACATCGACTCTCAGTGTCGCAGGAGAATCCGTCAACGACAGCATCCCCGAGAACGTGCTGCTCAGGGAGGACATGCTCGATTTCGGTCAGGACCTTGAGAACAAGTACGTGCATTCCAAGTTCATGGGTGAGAAGGAGATCATCGATTCCATAGAGAAGGACGGATTGAAAGGGAAGATATTCCGCGCAGGAAATCTGATGAGCAGGGAATCGGACGGAGAATTCCAGATCAACTTCGCCACCAATTCTTTCATGCGTTCGATCAGGTCGTATGTGCTCCTAGGCTGCTACCCGGTCGAGGATCTCGATGCGGAAGCGGAATTCTCTCCGATAGACATGACCGCCAAAGCACTTGTAACGCTCGCAGGCACACCGGAGAAGTTCACCGTGTTCAACGGGAACAATCCCCATTGCGTACACATGTACAACGTCATCGATGTTCTCCGCAAGAACGGATTCGAAATAAGGATCGTAGGAAGGGATGAGTTCAACAAAGTGTTCGCAGAGAAACTCAAGGACGAGAAGGTCGCGGAAGAGATATCGGGACTGATCTCGTACATGGGCAACAACGGCGAGACCAGGAGACAGATCGGCAGCGACAACAGGTACACGGTCAAGGCACTTTACAGGCTCGGATTCTCCTGGCCTATCATAGATATAGATTACATAGACAGGGCGATAAGGTCCCTCGAGACTTTCAGATTCTTCGGGAACAGGAAATGACATCTACAACAGAGAATGGGAACGCGATGCTTTCGCAGGTCATACGCAGCAACGACAGAGAGGTCGACAGAGTAGTTGTGACCTTCTGTGCGGCAGTATCGGTTGTGCTGCTCATCCTGTACATCTATACGAGGATGGGCGGTATCGGTATCGCGGATAACGTCAGCGTCTCCGCCTACATCCTGGCTGACGAGGTCATGATCCTCGCTGCGGTGGTCATCTATTGCACGGCCAAGCAGGATGCGGTATGGCCAAGGTTCGTCTACATAGGGGTGCTCATGGTCACGGCCATGGTCATCAGTTCTGTCCTATCCTTATCTTATCTGATCTTCGCGATCCCGATAATGTTGGTCACCTCCTATTACCACAGGAAGCTGACCCTTCTCGTCGCCGTCATCGGTGCCTTGGTAATGTGCTTGGAACCGTTCGCATCCTCATACATGGGTCAGATCGATCTCAACTATTGTACCCTGGATCCGTACAACGAAAGTGTCTTCATCATCTCCAGCACTCCTTTAGATGAGGCGGTGGCCAAACTGACCAACTATGTTCTCCCATCCCTCCTGATCTATGTGGGGATGGCCATCCTCTCGGCATGGGTAACCACCACGGGACTGTCTCTGGTCAAGGACCGTACGGCGCTGGTGCAGAGCAGCATCGAGATGGAGCACGAGCTGAACATCGCATCAGACATACAGTTAGGGATGCTCCCGGATGATTTCCCCGATACGGATTCGTATTCTATCAAAGCCGTGATGAAACCGGCCAAGGACGTCGGAGGGGACTTCTATGACTTCATCAAGATAGGCAATTCGCAGATAGCGTTCCTCGTCGCCGATGTCTCCGGTAAAGGGGTTCCTGCAGCTCTGTTCATGGCAAGCGCGAGGACCCTCATACGCAACAATTTGAAGAACGGTATGACAGTGGACAGCGTCATGGACAGCACCAATGCAGAGTTGGTCCAATCCAACAGGGAGAAGCTGTTCGTCACCGTGTGGCTCGGGATGCTGGACACATCCACGGGAGTGTTGTCGTACGTGAACGCAGGCCACAATCCGCCGTTCATGATACACGTCGATGGTTCTATCGACAACATAGTCTCGAAACCCAATTTCGTCCTGGGAAGGAAGAAGGGAATCAGATACAAGGAGCATAGGATTCAATTGTCCCCTGGAGAGAAGATCTTCCTCTATACCGACGGTCTCACGGATTCCACGGATGTAAGCGGGAAGATGTTCAAAGAGGATCGCGTGAAGGAGGTCCTGTCATCATGTAGGAGTGCAGACAGTATCATTCCCGGTATGATCGATTCGGTAGTTTCCTTCTCGAAGGGAGCGGAGCAGTTCGACGATATCACAATGCTCCTCGTTGATTTCAAGAAACAGAATGTGATCGAATACTCTGAAGGAGAATGCTTCCCTGCCAATCCCGAAGGTCATGACAAGGCATTGCAGTACATCCGCAGCAGACTGCAGGAATGCGGCTGTTCCGAGAAGGTGATGAAGGACATGGAGGTGTCCGCTTCCGAGATTTTCTCGAACATCGACATGTATGCCTACGAGGGCATCGAGAACGGAACGATCCGTATCTCGGCGGATGTCATCGACCGCATCGCAACGGTTATCTTCAGGGACGACGGGCCGGAATACAATCCTCTCGACAGATCGAATCCGGATGTCGAGAAGAGGGTCAGGGAGCACAAGATAGGCGGATTCGGGATATTCATCGTACGGAAGCTGATGGACGATGTCCGCTATGAGAGGAAAGACGATCAGAACGTACTCACAATAATGAAGGAGATCTGACAAGATGCAGATAGACACCAAGAAGGAAGGGGACAAACTCATCATCGCCCCCAAAGGGAACATAGACTACGTCACCGCACCCGAACTCGATGAGGCGGTCTCCAAGGTCGGGGATGACATCATGACCATAGAATTGGACATGTCCGAGGTACCGTACATCTCCTCGGCGGGACTGAGGGTGATCCTGAACGCGGATGAGATCATGCAGGACAGGAACGGGATCAAGCTGACTGGGGTCAACAACGATGTCAGGGCGATCCTCGAGATGACCGGATTCTACGACACTTTGGACATAGAATGATCCAATGCTTCATCACGGACTGTTCGCCTCTCGAAGATACGCAGCTGTTCAGCAGAGCGTATGCTCTCCTGTCGGAGGAGAGGAGGGAGAAGGCCGATTTCTACAGATTCCCTAAGGACAAGATGCTTAGCGTCGTCGCAGGACTGTACATAAGGCTCATCGAGCAATCTTTTGGCAATGTGACGGCGGACGAGAAAGGAAAGCTCCATGCCGTCGGAGTAGAGTTCAATCTGTCCCATTCAGGCCATTACGTGGCTTTCGCCGTATCGGACCGTCCTGTAGGGGTCGACATAGAGGCTGTGGGCCGCAACATGGACATAGCCCGCAGGGTGATGACAGAAGAGGAGTACGAAGATTACATCGATACTGTGGAAGAGAAGGATCGCGAGGATGTATTCATCAGGATGTGGACCGCAAAAGAGAGCTACATGAAGGCACTCGGTCTCGGTTTCAGATTAGCACCGGAGACATTCAGAGTCTTTCACGGATACGAGCTGAGATCTCCCGACGAGACTATGAGGATACAGGAACTCTCTGCACCGGAACGTTATCATGTATCCGTTTGTTCTGAGGATGTCGGATGTACTGTCAAGTTTCAAGGAATCATGGAACTGATCAACGCAGATTCTATCGAAGATATTCTCGACAACGGTCATATGGTCAAAAGAGCAGAATAATAGCGACCGAAGTTTAAAATCCACCTTCGAATGGCAAAAGATGCGAGTCATCTGACCTAAAGGTTAGTCTAATATTAACTATCATTAAATATGGTTCAACCCAATGGGTATTGGACGAATAATCCAAGGGATTTCTGTGGAAAAGAGAACATTGGCCGTGGTAGTGATAGCCGCTGTCATACTGTCGACAGCAGTGTACATGTCCGTGAGCGGCGAGGATCACGAGAGAGGGAATAAGGACTATCTAGCTGATGCTCTGCAGGCGATGTATGAAAATGACAGCGAGTATCCTGCCCGTCTATTGATCCTCGGCAATGCGGATCTCGATGACGATCTTGATGAGGATGATCTGGAGATCGTAAAGCACATTGCGGGCCTGAGTTCCTATGATTATGTGGGCAACTTCATGTGCGACGCCAATTATGACGGCGCCATAGATTCCGGCGATGTGGAACGCTTGGAACAGATGATCGACAAGGATCCGAACGGCCAATACACCTACAACGACATCGCATACTATGTGGACTGCGACTTCGTGGTTTCCAAATACCATATGGACTGGCCGCTTCATACCTCCAATATCCTCACACAGACCCTCCAAATGCTGATGGTATTGGACAAGGATTCTATCATCGCGCTCGACGACAGGTGCGCCAACTCAGAGGTCAGCATATCTCCCGACAACGGGGCATATTGGAAGGAGTTCGCAGGAGTTCTGGACTACTCCGATCTGGGCAGCACAGGGTCGTACAGGCACATCAGTGCCGAACAGTATCTGCAGGTCGCGAAGGAGTACGGCGACGGTTATCTCACTGCAGTCATGAATTCCAGGTATGCAAGGAACACCGGATATCTGGAGGAGCAGCTCGAAAACTGTACCGTTCAGCTCATCCGTATACAGTCATGGGAGAGGGGTGCGGTCTGCAATGGGATGCTCACGCTTGGATATCTCTTCCACAAATATGACAGGGCGGCCGAATGGGTCGCTTGGCATGACAGTTATTACAATGCGATAATGGAGAAGGTCGCAGCATTGACCGATGAGGAGAGGAAGGCTGTCGTCATCGCGGTATTGAGTGATACCGATAACATATCCATGGATACTTTCGATATGCTCGGTGTAACTTCCGGCGAGTATCAGAGCCTCAAGAAGATGGGCATAATAGATGTGACCCATGAGTATCTGGAGAGCATCGGTGCACCGGCGACCAGTTGGTCCGTTTCAGTCAATAAGGAGACTCTTGCGGAGATCTATAGAGTATACCATTTCGACTTCTTCATCGGAACCTTCTCTGGACCGTATAACATAGGCCCCATCAATCCCGATAGGCCTGAGGCGGATGTCATCTACAAACAGACGAAGGAGTATCTCGACAAGTACTGCGGAAAGGATGCGGTCACTCTACAGACATTCGGATGGATCTACGCCACCGGGCCCCATGAGCTGGCCTACATAGCGGGTCTCGCAAACGCCCTATATGGATGGACCGAGTTCGATGTCAAGAAGATTGTAAACGAGAGCCTTGAGTGGATGGGCATATACGATGAGGATGGATCCAAGGGAGAGTACTTCTACAACTTTGAGGACTTGGAAGATTCCCTCTATTGGCCAAGGATCATGGTGATATGATGGGCGAAGAGACACTGGGATCGAAAGGGGCAGCGTTGATGATGTGCGTTGTGCTCATAGCAGGATCACTGGTGATGTTCGCCCTTTACCAAGGCATGTCTAGCACGCACCCTGATCCCCACGAGGAGGTACAGACTCTAGCAGTTACAGGGACCATGATGGGCGAGGAATGCTATGGTGACTGCACGATCGAGTATGTTCCCGAAACCGGAGAGTATCGCGTATACCAAGGCAAATCGACGATAACCTCGGCCAGTTGCAGCAAGGACATAGAATTCGGAATCGTCTTCGGCAGTGACGATCTGCCTCTCAAGACCTCATACAAGTGCATCGGTACGGAACGTATCGGCGATATCGAAACGACGGTCTGGACGCATTCTGAGAACAAAACGGATTATACCTTTTACATAGGCGACCTTTGCAGGACGTTGCGCATGGTCGTCACGAACGAGGACTTCAGTATAACAGGGGATCTGAAGGAATGAGGGAGACGACACAATGGTGAAGATAAAGTACAAGAGCAAAATAGCCAACTTGGGCTTGAAGTTGCGCCTGTCCGAGAGCTCATCCAAGGTTGTGAAGAAGCAATCGGATGAGATGGTGACCAATCAGGACATCATCAGACAATACAGCGCATACAAGTATGCTAAGCTCATGATGTTGCTTGTCGTGGCCGTACTGTGTCTGATAACATTCGGTATCGACATTGGGCTCGGAGCATATTCCCTGAGTTTCATCGACGTCTACGCCGCCATCTTCGAGAGGCTGATGGATTGGGATCAGGTCATGTCCACGGATATGATCGTCGTATGGGAGCTCAGGATGCCCCGTGTCATAATGGGTCTCTTGGCAGGAATGGGGCTGGCCATGGCCGGAGCGGCCATGCAGAGTATGATGAAGAATCCGCTGGCCGATCCTTACACCACAGGTATATCGTCCGGTGCCGCATTGGGTGCCACATTGGCCATCACCATGGGCCTGACGATAATCGGGGGTAACTTCGGGACGGTCATCAATGCATTCGTCTTCGCGCTGCTGCCCGCTGCGTTCATTATCCTGATATCATTCTACAAGAAGCCGTCCCCAGCCATGATAATCCTGTCAGGAATATCCTTGATGTACATCTTCAATGCGGTGCAGTCCTACCTCATGTTGGTCGCGGATCCCGATGCCGCCGCCAGCGTAATAGCTTGGACCATCGGGTCTCTGAACTCGGCCAGTTGGGATTCCGTCCCGTACGTCTTCCTCATGACTCTGCTAGGTGGAATCGTGCTGTTGTATATGGCGAGAGTGCTCAACACCATGAATGCAGGAGATGCCTATTCGAAGAGCATAGGAGTGAACGTCAACAAGTCCCGTATCATAACGCTCGTCACGGTCTCTCTGCTCGCGGCAGGAATCGTTTCGTTCACCGGAGTCATAGGATTCATAGGATTGGTCGGACCGCACATCGCACGTATCTTTGTAGGTTCTGACAACAAGATTCTGATCCCGGCGGCTGGGCTCATGGGTGCCGGACTGATGCTCTTGGCCGACTGCGTTGTGCAGATAGTGCTTCCCACTCTGCCTATCGGTATCATCACATCGATCATCGGAGGACCAGTGTTCATGATCCTGCTGCTCAGGCAGAAGAAGGAGGTGTGGTGATGTCATTGAAGATAGAGGCCCAGGATCTAGGGGTATCCTACGGAGACAATCTTATCTGGGAACACATCAACCTGACCATAGATCAGCCCGGTCTAATCAGTATATTAGGTCCCAACGGTGTCGGTAAATCGACGTTCATGTACACCATCAACAAGATTCTGGAACCGACTTCGGGGCGTGTCTTGCTTGACGGAAAGGATGTCATGGAGATGACGTACAAGGACATAGCGAAGAAGGTCGCGTACGTACCTCAGGCCTCTGGTGAGACCTTCGCTATGACCGTCATGGACACAGTATTGATGGGAAGATATCCTCATTCAGGGTACTCTGTGACCCTAGAAGATCTGGAGATCGCCGCGGACAGTCTCCAGAAGATGCATATGGGTGAGTTCGCGATGAGGAATTTCAACGAACTCTCGGCCGGACAGCATCAGAGGGTAATGATAGCGAGAGGGCTCGCGCAGATGCCCGAACTCCTCATGCTTGACGAGCCCACTTCAAACCTGGATATCTATCACCAGCTCTATACGATGAAGTTGCTCCAAGAGCTGGCGCACGAGAGGAACATAACCGTGCTTGTGATCTGTCATGATCTCAATGTCGCAGCGAAGTTCTCCGACCGTGTCATCATGTTCTGCAAGGGAAGAGTACATTCGGACGGACCTGCTGGCGAGATACTTACGGCAGATACCATCAAGGATGTCTACGGGGTGAGTTCCGATATCATAGATGTGGATGAGCATCCCTATGTCATCTACCATTCGGACGATATCGATACAGGTCTGGCGCCTGCACAGAAGATTACCAGTATTCCGAAGGATGAGAAGGGCAAAGATGGTCCTGAGGACTGAATGTCATAAGCGGTCTGCATCATGCCGGGTTCGAGTACCCGCAAAGTAAGAGCACACGAAGCAGTTCGCGGACGAGGACAGGGGGCAATGACCCTGTTCTCACACCTTTTATCCTCTTTCAAAATGTATCGATGTTTGTCCGCATGTATGGCCGATCCTGCGCAGTCATAGACTGCATTATCCGGCGATTGAATCGCTAGATGCGTGGTGTTAGATTATTAAAGATAGTTCTCTTTCGCACATTCATGTCGGGAGAAATTCTAACCTACGAGAATATCGACCCGCAGGTTCGTAAAAAGATCATGTATGGAATCGCACTCGCTATGCTTGTAGCGTGCTTCGACGGTTCCATAACGGCAACATGCGGTCCTGAGATCGGTAACTCGTTCAACAATACAAGCCTTCTACCGTGGCTTACGATGGGCTATCTGCTCTTCGAGACCATCATGATCCCGATCTCAGGTAAGCTCTCCGATCTCTACGGGAGAAAGAAGCTGCTGATGATCGGACTCATATTCTTCCTTCTGAGTTCCATCGTTGCTACCATCGGTATAAGCATGGAGATCATGGTCTGCGCCCGTGCCATCCAAGGTATGGCCGGAGGTATCATAATTCCAGTTTCCGCCGCTGTCATCGCGGACCTGTATGCCCCTGAGGAGAGGGGGAAGATGCAGGGTGCCCTCGGTGCCCTGTTTGGTATCGGATTGGGTATCGGCCCTCTGATCGGAGGAGCGCTCGCAACCATGAGCATCGCAGGCATCCCTGGATGGCATTTCGCATTCGCGATCAACATCCCCATCCTTCTGGCAACGATCATAATGTGCAGGGAGGAGTTCCCAATGCCTGCCAATCTGCAGGTTAAGCCTGAGATAGACTTCAAAGGAATCGGTCTGATCACCTTGCTTCTGATTGTCTTCATCATCTATTTCCAGATGTTCGGAACGGCATTCGATGTCGTCAGCATTGAGTCGCTCGTGATGATCTTCGTCATGGTCGGACTCATCATCCTTCTCAGCAGGGTAGAATCCAAGGCCGCCGAACCCATCATCGCACCCCATGTGCTGAAGAACCCCACCGTCAGGTCGGCATCCTTGTTGCTGTTCCTGCTCGGATTCTCGATGATCGGTGACGAACTGTTCACATCGATGTTCCTGCAGAAGGTCGAAGGATACAGCGCCATCAACGCCGGACTTTTCATGCTGTGCATGATCATCGGTATGGCCATCACTTCAGCCATCGCTGGAAGCAAGGTCGAGAAGACAGGATACAAACCTTGGATCTTCGCAGGACCGGTCCTAATGGCCCTCGGAATGATGGGAATGTCCTTCATCACCGAATTCTCCGTACCTCAGCTGGCGATCTCGGAGTTCGTATTCGGTCTCGGTGTGGGATGTCTCATGGCATCGCTGATGGCCTGTGTGCAGAACAGCTGTGTGGATTCCGAAGTGGGAATGACCACCTCTGTCGTATCACTGTTCAGGAACATCGGTTCGACCATCGGTTCGAGCGTGTACACGATGTTGGTTGCCCTTGGTGTCAGTTACTACTCCATACAGGAGGGGATCACCCAATGGGCGAACGAAGGGGTAGGCATCTTGGAGCATCTGGGCGGATTGTTCGACGAACAAATCAAGTTCGTCTTCACCAATTCCGTAGCGGATGCTTTCGCCGTCGGTACCATAATCCTTATCGCGGCCGCAATAATCGGATATCGTTTCAAGATCGTCCACATGAGTAAGACCAAGGAGATCATCGATATCGAGATCAAGGAATGAAACTTCCAATGGCCCTTCGGGGCCTAAACCTCTTCCTATTTTTCATCGAACAAAAACGATTATTATTTCAGAGCGAACTCTAAGAACTTAAGGATGGAAGGATGAAGGAGAACATACCTAACGCGCTCACCGTCATCAGGTTGATCCTGGCATTCGTTCTGCCTCTCAGTGATCCGACATCACCTGTTTTCCTTACCGTGGTGGCCGTCTGCGGTGTCACCGATGTCCTTGACGGGTTCCTGGCCAGGAGATGGAATATTGTAAGCAGGACAGGAAGCATGCTCGACAGCGTCGCAGATGTTGCATTCATTACCATTCTCGTGCTGTGTCTCCTCGCCTATTACCCTTGGGAACCGTGGATGCTCATTTGGGTGGCCGTGATCGCTGTAATCCGTATAGCGGCATTCGCGGTCGGTTACGTCAGATACGGTGTGCCCGGTTTTGTGCACACATACCTGAACAAGGCAGCAGGTTTGATGCTGTTCTTCTCCCCGTTCATCATAATCCTATTGGGGTTCGCTCCATCAGTGATTTTGATATGTTCTGTAGCGACGGTTTCCAGCCTAGAGTTCCTCTATATCAATCTGTGCAGCAAGGATTACGACCCCGATCGTAAAACCATCCTGATCCGCTGATTCTGAAAAGTGTATCCGAACCTTCTGTGGACTTTCCGGTTTAAGTTTTCTTCTCGGTGATAACAGCCACATCCAATTCCTTCGTTATCACCTTCGACAGGGTCTTATCGATTACCTCTTTCCTGACGGTCTCTATAGCGAAGCAGACTACATACTCGATCAGTAGGACCAATGCCATCGTCACCAATATGTCGGAAAGAGTTGCGCATGACGTTATCCAATCAATGCTGAAAACATGTTCGTACATCATTGGATGCTCATGTATGAGGTATATCCCTAAGGTCATCGAGGCAACGTAGTTTATCACCCTGTTATCGGGTTACCGTTGTAGAAATACAAAAACGAATACGACCGTGTAGCGTCCGTTAAAGTAAGGGTGGGGCGGGAGCCAACGTTGGAACGTTGGGCGGCCCCACATCATAAATCGTTTCAGCCCTTGCGTGCAACGGCTGCGATGAAAGGCGGGGGTAGATGAGGGCATCACTGTGTTTCTTTGGATCATATCACGTTCTAATCCGGGGCTTATGTCATCCATATTAGAACCAGGCAGTACTAATTTGAAAAAGATATGGGTAAAGTGTTGCGAACGAATCCCGGTGTCGAGCCGAGATTCGTTCGAACTGTTTCATTCGGAAGGTTCTTCCTCGGTTTTCTTCTTCTTGCTGAAGTCCTTCAAGATTCCGATGTATCCCTTGTTTATGTCCTCGGGATTCATGATCACAACGTCAGCGAACATCCCGTCCGCTCCGTAGAACCTGACCTTCGACGCGGTGCCCTCATCACCGTTCATCACGGTCTGCTTTATAGGCATCGTCAGGACGATTCTGTAGGTCCCAAGCCCCTTGGTGCGAACACAGAGGTGCATCCTCTCATCGCCGTTCCATTTCTGAAGGAGAAGCTCTACTCCGGGCTTGTTGCCCTGCAGCGGTACGGCCAGTTCGCGCTCTATGGGGCTGCCCTCGATGTGTACCCATTCCGGTCCATCTTCGGTGCTGAGCAGTTTGGGGAGATCGGACCTCATGATGTATGTGTCGGGATCAGTAACCATCTGGTCGAAGATGACATCTGAGTCCTTCACGATCCTCTTCTGGAACGAAGGTATCTTCATCTCATTCCTGGTGAGGATGATGACCAGCATGACGTGCAATAGCATGTAAATGAGTATGTCCGAGTACTCGTAAAGCACATCGAAGAATGGCATACCTCTGTGCAGCTGGAGCAGAGGGAAGATGATCTCTATCAGAATCAGCGCCGCTATGCAGACGATGCATTTCATACTGCCTGATTTGATTCCAATGAACAGAGACATACCGTAGTAAATCATGACTGCTCCGGCGACCACATACAATATTGCGAATATGAATGAACCAGTCTCTACATCGGTGTACAGATATTGGAAATACACCAGAATATTGGATACTCCTACTACCATGAGTGCGACTGCCACTCCCTTGACCAGCTTCGACCTGAACCACTTCAGAAGGATCACTCCTCCGAGGGCCTGAACAGCGAATCCTACGACTTCCAAGAGGACGATAGTATCCTGCAGACAACGGATTATGAAATACACTCCTGTTATCAACATAATGGCGGCCAGAATGGTTATCCACGTCTCTGTCTTCTTCATGCAGCCACCTCCGTTTCTGCGATTGCAAGGTTAGCGACCATCCTGCCATCTGCGTAGAGGCGGAGGTTCTTGAATCCGCTGTCGTCATCATTGTCCGCAACGACATCGGATATGCTGAACCTGTTAGCTTGGAGGATCGTTCCGTTGTCATCGACGACCATGGTTGCGTGTATCTTGTCGGAATCCTTCCATTTCTGAAGGATCATCACCGACTTCGCTCTATCTTCTTCCATGCACAGTTTCTTCTCGCATTCGACCGGTCCACCGTCCTCCACGGGAGTCCAGGAGGATCTGTCGTCGAACATATGCTTCAGTACGATCCCTCCATCTCTCGTTATGGCCATATCGGGGGCAGGTGCGTATGTTCTGCGTATGTCGTCCATCTTCCTCAGAGCCTTCTCGTTGAAGGAACCGAACCTGAACACTTCCATATCCATGAGCAGCAGCACTATGGAGTACTGGATCAGGGAGATGAAGCAAGAGATGATCACGCTCATGTCATAAGCACTGGTTTCTTCGCTCACAGACATCATCACAATGAGTATGATCATCAACAATGCCAGCAATGCAGATGCCATTGTCATTCCGAAACGTCCTCTGGATGTATCTTTGAGATAGCAGAATCCGGAATACATGAGGTTGACACCCATTCCGAACATGACGAGACCTATGATGAACATCATATCGCTCTCACTGGCGATTGAGCTTAGGGAATTCATCACCCTGCTTAGACCGAGGGCCATGGCGTAGAAACCGATGGATCTCAAAATACTCTTCTTGGGGTCGAATAGGATTAGCAATCCCATCGCTATCATGATCACGGCACCACAGATTTCTCCGAAAGAAGCCATGCTCTCTTCGAAGGTTATGTACTGCCAAAGGTTGTATACGCCCGCTATCATGATGGTCGCTGCCAATATGAACGGCAGGAACTTGTGTGCCGTACGGACCATTGACAGGGCTTTCTCGTCGAATGACATAGCGTCAGAATCCTTATTACAGTATAATAAGTGGTCTCCACTCCAATACATAAGAGCACGACGGCGACATTTATTTCGAAATTATCTCAGAAAGGATGTTCTTTGGCTTTGAGATGAAATGGTCGCTGCCATGCAGCCGATTCATGGGGTTTACAATGACTTAATGCCGTGAATTGCAAAAATCCGAAAATCGACCTTTCCGAGGGATCTGGATAGAAATGGTCCCCACTCCCTGATTTCACGGGGACCATTGCTTCTGGATACCCTTAGTAGACACCCCCTGTAAGCCTCTGTTTACGGTCATACTGTGCAAATTTCACCATGGCATCGTCCATGCCGTCGAGGCAGATCCCGATGTACTTCAGAGTCTCGATTTCGAAGGCGAGGAGATCGAGAACAACCTTCGCAACTATGAGAAGGAAGCCACAGAACAGTTCATTGACGATGCCGACCTCTCACCGGAGGAACTGGAGAGGAAGCTCCGCGAGGAGTATCAGCGCGATCAGGAGATGAGGGCTGAGCTCATCAGAAGTAAGAAGGGCGGCAAGTCTGAGGAATGAAACCCTTTGGTGCATGTGGTCTGCACGCACCTTCATTTTTATTTTTTTAGAAACCAGAAGCAGTCAGAGTAGATTTACGGGTCCAAATTGGGCCGGTAAATGGACCTGTAAATGGGCCTGTAAAATTGATTCAGAGCTTTTCTCTGTCGACTACCCAGGTCCCATTCTTGTCGCTTCCTTCCCTTCTTACAAATCCGGTTGCCGTTAATTTTGACAAACGTTTTTTCACAGTGCTGAAGGGTATCGAAGTGATCTCTGCTATCTCCTGCTTACTGGAAGAGCTGTTCTGCAAGATGCATTGGATTATGGCCCTGTCCTTCTCGTCAAGACTATTATCGGAAGAGATGGGTTCTGCAGGCTTCTTCTTATCGGATCTGATCCTGAGTGTGGCCGTTACGCCGCCGAACGTCTCTTCAAACATCGGCTCGGGATTCCCGTTGGTCTCGCACGCATCCATGATACGCTGGATTCCCATGGCCCAGTTCTCTACATAGCCTGCCGCGAAGAACACCTCAGAGAGACTGGTATTGCGCCTGATGGAGGGATGTTTCCCTTTGAGGTTGGATTCGGTGACGCCCTCAGGCAGTTTGCCGAAGTTGAAAACCTCCAACCTGTCAGGATATACGGATACGGTGACAGGCTCATGGTAGTGGTAGTCCTTGTGCACCAGGGCGTTGACGATCAGCTCCCTGACAGCATCCTTGGGGTAGTCGTACATGGCGACAGCGGCGAAGCTGCCGTCCTCGAAACCCTGCTTCGGAGGGGCGAACGATTCATCGAGGAGCTCCTGGACCTTGTCCGGGATGAGGATGAACGTGTGGAGATCAAGAGGAAATATCTTCAGGAATGGGTAAAGGCTGTAAACGACTCTGGAGAATATGGCGAATGGTGTGAAGATATGTCCTTGGGCATAAAGGATATTGGGTCGATAATAAAGAAACACAGTGCTTAATTATTAGAGGCCAGGATAGACTACATCATTTCAAGATCAATTCAGGATTGGATAAAAGTGAGGATACCATGTCCGAATACAATCCAACATCCTTGATCGGAATGACTGTGGTTATCCTATTTCCTGAATCCTTAATGCTGGATCCGCAGTGGTATATCTTGCATTCTTTGCTACCGTTATCGATTACTATGAATCTGTCGTGTATGCGCCCACATGATGACTTCAGATTGATCTTCAATTCAGGGTATTCAGATCTGAAATCCTCTAATTCTGCCTTCTTTAATGTAGGTCTTGATTTGTTATCGCTGATAATGGTTATCTCGATCTTGGATTTGGCATTGGCCAGATGATGCAACGTCTTTATCCCGATGTAATCGTCGATGAGGATGATGCTAGATTTGGCAGCTCTGCAGATCTTCGCATAGGCCTTATCGGCCTTGAAAGGTTCACCATCTAGTATGAGTAATTCCTCGTCTGAGACAGAATCTAAGAATACCTTCATAAGATCAGAGAGTTCATCCTTGGTGACCATTTTATCCTTGATTTCACGAACCTCTCCCTCCAGCAGATACTGCTTGTTAGAAAGTTCGAGCACTTCGTCACGAGGCAGCATGTCACGATAACGACGGATGTAATGGGACATATCCACGAAAGCTTCCATAATCTGTATGCTGGCGGATATTGCTCTGTCAGTATGGAGTACGGATGTGAGCATCGCTACTCCTTGCTCTGTATAAGCATAAGGAAGGTATTTCAGATTGGATCCGCGGCTTCCGTTCAAGATGCCAATTTGGAATCTTGAACACTCTTCTCCCGTAAGCTGGAAACAGAAGTCAGACGGAAAACGAGAGATGTTACGTTTCATCGCCCTGTTAAGATTTCCCGTGGTGGTTCCAAAGTAGACTGCTATATCTCTGTCCAGCATTACTCTGTGACTACGTATCTCGAGTATGTGTCCGACAATTTCATTTTTGTCGATAGTAGGAGATTGTTCTGAATGGATGAGAGATGGTTTATCAGTCAAAGGAATCAACAAGAAGGGATTACGTGAATAGAATATTATTGTGACGGAAAAGATTGTGCCTAGTTGCTGAGTTTTAACTCGGGTTATCTTAACCAAGTCTATTGAGTGGGGCGATGCCCCACTCATCCAAGAAGCCATTTCATACCATCAAATTCTTCTTTTTTATTACTCTTACGAGGTGTTCCACTTTTTTGATTACTTTTTGGTTTAGGTGTAAGAAGCAATTTTTCCATATCTAAAGTTGGTTTGAATTTGTATGGCGTATAGCCCGAGTGCTTAAGGGTAAAACAATGGTTTGCAAAATCTTCTCTTAGTTTGTTCTTTCCTTGCGTGTTTTCTATAGGCTCATAAGCATAGATCATAGCGTTTTCTATGCATAATATGTCTTCATCAGAAAGGCTATCGTGCACCTCAGGAGATAGACGAGCGAATGTTATGCGGACACCATGATATTTAGAAAGCCAGTCTTTTTTATGGTTTGATAACCTTCCTTTAATGCTTCCGCCTGATGATTTACCAATGTATAGCAACTTCGAAGGTTGTCCGTTATAGACTGTCGTAATGCAATAAAAACCAGGATGATTAGAATTTTTGACATCAGCATATGTGGTTGATTCGGCCCATTTCAGTTCGATAGTCTTTTTTACCATTTATTCACCTGAAATTGAATAGAGATTAACATCTACGTATTTCAACGCATCAGAAATTGCACAGAGTAGTATGCTCTCCATCCCGTTGCCATCGTTGCGCTCGGCAACGCGATGTCGCGGTATTCGCCCACGTCCCCTCCGTCGCAGCTCCGGGGCCGGGGCACATACTCGGCGGTCGGCCTACGGCCACGCTTCGCGTGCGATCGCCGACATACGTGCTGTCCACACGTCGGCGCCCCTGCCCCAAGGGGCGACGGGGCTACGCCGCCGCGTGGCCAGTACTACGATTGGGAATAGGTGTAGTACGTTGGAACGTACCTGAAAAATCATTTACGGCGACGTATAGGAAGTACTGGGCGGAAATTCATCGGATCATAGAACGAATGGGGTTTCCGAGAGATCTGGATAGAAATGGTCCCCACTCCCTGATTTGAACAGGGGACCTGCTGATTTCAGCGGCTGTATCGGGTTTTACCGAAAACACTCTACAGTCAGCCGCTCTAGCCAGTCTGAGCTAAGTGGGGACTTAGATTTGGGGATGCGTACCCATTATAAAAAGCCGTTGGTGATATCAGCGGAAGTAGGATAAATCCTCGGGATTTGTCTCAGCCAGAGCCTGTACCTCATCGTTGATCTGCTCCACCTGCTGGATGTCCTCCTGCATCTCGGTCGTGTCCAGCTCTATGCCCAGTATTTTGCACAGGACATCGACGACACATTTAGCGCTCTTGTGGTCCAGAAGGAATCCTGAGGTCTCTCCCATCAGACAGGCCGCATCGATATCGTATTCGTTGGCCAGGAGCAGGAACATGGCAGCAGCGCCCACGATGCCTCCCTGAGGCTCGTTGGGGCGGAACTGCACACCCTTCTTCTCCAGCATCGATTTGATCTTGGCATCGTTGCTGACGGCAAGGACATGAGGCTCCTTGACGACCTCTCCCAGACCGTATCCTCCGAGGGTGATGACCAGCTTGGGGTCGTATCCGATGATCTTCTCGAAGATGTATTTGCATAGCTCGAACTGGCCCTGCGGTGTCGATGCCTGGTAATCTCCCTGCAGGAACAGGATGTCATGACCGTTCACATCCTTCACGTACCACAGCTCGTTGCATGCTGAGTAGAAGTAGCTGTCCGAATCGACGAAGACCTGCGGGGGCAGTTCGCTGCTGAGGATGACGGCCATCCTCTTGGCGTCGAGCTTGTAGCTGATGAAGTCCGCTGCGATCTTACCGACGTTGCCGACTCCCGGCAGTCCCTCTATGAAAATCAGGTTCTTGAGCTCGGGTCTGCACTCATAGGTTATGATGCTTTCCATTCTCTCCATACTCCTCGAGGATCGCTTTGCGGCGGTATTCCCCCATACGGTCCTCCGGGGAATATCTCGGAGGGATGGGGTCGACAGTAGCCTTACCGCAGATCGGACATACCTTAGAAAGCGTATATCTGGCACATTCGTTGCATCTGCGGATTTCGCTCTTCATCTCACTTGCTCTCACGTTTGAGCACCGCGGTGCCTTCGTTCGATGTAAGGGATTCGATGGCCGTGCTGCTCACGGTCTTCATTATGTCCTCGGCCTCCTTGTAATCAGCCGCGGTGACGACGACCCTGTACCTGGGGCATCCCACACAGGTGATCTCCACAGAGGATCCGTCGGCGGCTGCGAGGCCGGCCATGAGTGCAGTCTTGATGAGCTCCATTCCGTCAGGTGCCGATGAGCTCATCTCAAGGATTCCGTCGATCTGCACCATGGGTGCTGCGACGTTCTCCTTGGCGACTTCCATAAAAGCATCGGTCCACTTCCCCTTGAATTCCGAAAGGAAGTCATCGGGGTAAGCGACCGCTGATTCGAAGGCACTGTACAGTGTCTCGTAGGCCTCCAGGAGCTCGTCTCCGAACTGCTTGTAAGCCTTGTCTATGTCAATTCCCATCCTTTCAGCGACGATCTCGAGAAGTTTCTCTGCCTTCTTCTCGTTCTTCCATTGCTGGATCTTCTCGCGCTTCTGGTGTTCGTTGACGGATTTTAAGGAAAGGTCGATGTGACCTTTGGTTGAATCCACGCCCAGAACTTTACAGACGATTTTTTGTCCTTCTCTGACGAAGTCCCTGATGTACTTAACCCAGCCAGTTGCGACATCCCTTACGTGAATGAATCCTTCCTTGTCGTCGTACTCATCCAGAGTGACGAATGCTCCGAAGTTCTTCACGCTCTTGACGGTGCAGACTACGAGCTCACCGTTCTCGGGAAGTCCCCTGGCCCTTGACATCAGTTGACTACCTCAATGACTTCGCCCTTGATGTCTCCGACACCGCCCTTGGGGACGATGAGGGTTGCACCGCAGACGTGGCAGGTGACCTTGGTCGCTGCCTTCTTGAAAGCGATCTGCTCGTTTTCGCAGTCGGGGCATTTGATCTTGATGAAATCTCCGGTCATGATAATCACTCCACGAGTTCGAACTTCTTGGCGCGGATGCAGGGGGAGATGTTGGCCTTCTTGCACTGGGTGCATCTGTACCTGAGGTTGATCCTCTTGGTGGGCTTCTCTCTTCCCTCGGGTTTAGGCCTGGGGAAACCTCCGTAACCAGCGGTCACCTTTCTGAATCTCCTCTGACCCCATTTGAGCTCACTTGCCTTCTTCTTCTTGACCCTCTCCACCTCTTGCTCGGTGTGGGCCTTGCAGGTCGGGCAGTATCTTTTAATCGTTCTGGGCATTTTCATGGTATTCACCTTGAATTGAATCGGGCGTGCTATTATCGAAGTTATATAAAAACTTGATACCATCATTCACGCGCGATTACAGTATATTGATATCGTCTGGTCTCTTTTTGATCATGGCGTCGGACATGCTCTCGATTCCCCCGTCGGGTTTCGATATCAGCACATCGTATGCCGTGTTCAGGAAGAGTCCGTTCTCGACCACTCCGGGGATGACATCTATCCTCGATTCCAGGAAGAAGGGCTTCTCGATGGCCTCGAATTTGCAGTCGTAGATGTAGTTGCCGCCGTCCGTGACGATGGGCTCTCCGTCCCTGGTCCTCAGTTCAGCCTTGCAGCCCTGCTGTTCGAGTGCGAACTTGGTGTGCTTGTGACCGAATCTGAGCACTTCCACCGGGAGGGGTGCCTTGGTACCGAGCTTCTCCACGAGTTTGGATTCATCGGCGATGATGATCTCCCTCTCTGTGGCGGCTGCGACGATCTTCTCTCTGAGGAGTGCCCCTCCGAGACCTTTGATCAGCTGCATGTTCGGATCGACCTCGTCCGCTCCGTCGATGGTGACGTCGAGGGTACCGATCTCATCTAACTCCACGATCCTGATGTTGAGGCTCCTTGCCAGTTCCTCGCTCTGGAATGATGTGGCTGTGCATGTGAGGTCCCAGCCTTCTGCGACAAGTTCACCGATCCTCTCGATCATGAACCTGGCGGTGGATCCGGTCCCCAGTCCTACTGCCATACCGTCCTTGACGTATCTGTCAACAGCTTCCCTGGCGACCAGTTTCTTCATCGCATTCGCATCAAGACCCATTCGTGTCCCTCGCTTATTCCCCAGAATGCTCCATAATAAAAAACATTCTTTTACCGCGGGAGCGTGCATGGATGCATATGAGGCTAGCTTCCCTGTATTCCGGCGGAAAGGACTCCACATTCTCGCTCTACATCATGGAGCAGATGGGGCACGACGTACCCTATCTAGTCAATGTCAAGCCGGAGGACAAGGCCTCGTGGATATTCCATACGCCGAACCTTTCCGTAGTGCCGCTCATGGCCGAGTCCATGGGCAAGGAGCTAATAACCGCTCCCAGCACCGGGACCGAGGAGGGGGACATAGAGGGTCTGAGGAAGGCGCTGGAAGGGCTGGATGTCGAAGGCGTCATAACCGGGGCAGTCTGGTCGGATTACCAATGGGACAGGATGAACCTGGTCTGCCACGATCTGGGCCTGAAGGTGTTCTCGCCCCTGTGGAGGAAGGATCAGGATCTGCTGATGGATGCCTTCCTGCAGTCCGGTATTAGGGCGATAATCGTAGGATGTTTTGCGGAAGGCCTCGGAGAGGAATGGCTGGGCCGCGAGATCGATGCGGATGCGGTCAGGGACCTGAAGAAGCTCCGCGAGAAGTATGGTATCAGCATTATGGGCGAGGGAGGGGAGTATGAGTCGATGACCATTGACTCCCCGATGCACTCCCGCCCGCTGGAGATAACAGGTTCGGAAAAGTTTTGGAAGAGGGATAACGGGACCCTCGATGTGACCTCAGCCAGACTCGTCCAGTGACTTAGGCTTGAATCCCCTCATTCTCACCGCATTGGTGACCACAGATACCGATGACAGGGACATCGCTGCAGCTGCCAGTATGGGCATGATCATCACGAGGTCGATGTATCCGAACAGCACCGGGATTCCTGCGGCTATCGGTATGCAAACAACGTTGTAAGCGAAGGCGAAGAAGAGGTTCTGCCTGATGTTCTTCAGGGTCGCTCTTCCTATCTCCATTGCAGCAGGTACCGTCCTGAGGTCGTCGTTCATCATCACGATGTCCGCCGATTCTATGGCGATATCTGTTCCCGATCCCACTGCGAGTCCGACGTCGGACTGTGTGAGCGCTGGTGCATCGTTGATACCGTCCCCGGTCATGGCGACGTGCTTCTGCTGGATCTGGAGTTTCTTGACGACATCGAGCTTATCCTGTGGCTTCGTCTCTGCGATTACTTCGGTGATGCCTGCCTGGGACGCGATCTCCTGAGCGGTCTCCTTGCGGTCGCCGGTGACCATCATCACATCGATTCCCATGTCCTTCAGGGATGTAATGGCCTTGGGGCTCTCGTCCCTCATCGGGTCGGAGACCACGATGGAACCGGACGGTACGCCGTCTATGGCCACTAGTATGCCGGGTGCGTCGGGGAAATTGATCCCGTTCTCCTCCATGAGGGCGTTGTTACCTACCAGCACCAAGCTCCCGTCGACATTGCAGCGTATACCGTGTCCGGTGATAGCTTCGAAATCGGAATGGGGAGGCAGGTCTATGCCGTTGTCCTTTGCGTATTTCACGACGGCCTCTGCCAGAGGGTGCTCCGAATCGGATTCCGCCGCCGCCACTATGGATATGAACTTCTTCTCGTCCAATCCGGTGACTATCTGAGTTATGGTCGGATGACCCTTGGTTATGGTCCCTGTCTTGTCGAGTATGACTGTGTCCACATGTGCCGCGGCCTCGATCGAGGATGCGGTCTTGAACAGGATACCGTGCTTGGATCCGTTACCTGTGGCGATGACTATCGCAAGCGGTGTTGCCAGACCAAGTGCGCATGGACATGAGATAACGAGGACGGAGATTGCTATTGTGACGCAGAACTCCACATCATATCCGTTGTCGGGGAAGAACACCCCTGCGATCATCCATGCCACGAAGGCCAGAATCGCTATGATTATGACGGCGGGCACGAATTTGGCCGATATGTCGTCCGCCAAGCGGGCGACCGGGGCCTTTGTTCCCTGGGCCATCTCGATCATGCGGGCTATCTGATAGAGGACGGTCTCGTCCCCAGTCTTCTCTATCTTGACCTTCAGGCTGCCGTTGCCGTTCACGGTGGCTCCGTAGACTATCGAACCCACGCCCTTCGATACAGGGATGGATTCACCTGTCAGCATGGATTCGTTGACCGAGGAATTCCCTTCGATGACCGTTCCGTCAGCGGGGATGGATTCACCCGGACGTACGAGCACCACGTCCCCTACGATGAGCGTGGACGAGTCCACCTCATATTCCTTGCCGTCCACTATTATGGTGGCCTTGTTGGGGGCCAGGGACAGTAGCTTCCTGAGGGAGTCGTTGGTGTTGTGCTTCGAACGGGCCTCGATATACTTGCCTACGCTCACCAACGCGATGATCATTCCTGCTGATTCGAAGCTGAGCATTATGTGCAGCTCCTCTTCGGTGGCGAAGGCCAGTATGGTGTAGTACAATCCCATCAGGAGGGATGCCACCGTACTTATCGCCACGAGGGAGTCCATCGTGGGTGTGCGGTTCCTCAGCGCCGGGAAGCCCTTATTGTAGAAGCGCCTTCCAGCGTACATAATCGGCAGGAACAGGAACAGCTGGATCAGACAGTCGACCCTGGTCCCCCAGACGTGTCCGAGGCCGTGGGTCCACGGCATGTCGAAGCCCAGCATGGGACCCATGGCGATGGTGCTGAGCGGTATGGCGAAAACGATGGCGATTATCAGGTCCCTCTTCTGAATCCTGAGTGCCTCCAGCTCCTGCTGTTCGGCCTTCTCGCGGTCATCGCTGATAAGCTGGTATCCCGCGGAGGTGACGGCCTTGCCGACCATCTCCTCGGTCACCTTGTTTTCGTCGTACGTTACCGTTGCCGTGTTGTTGCCGTAGTTGGCAACCACGCTCTCCACACCGTCTATCTCCCCTATCGCTCCTTCGATCCTGTTGGAGCATGCGGCACATGTCATGCCGCCTATACGGAAGACGCGGGTCTTCATGAGAACAAACCGTGCTTGGCGGAAGCACGGTATCCCGCATTCACCACTGCGGCGATCAACTCCTCGTCGGTGGCGCCGTCGTGCTCGACGACGGCCTTCCCGGTCTTGAGGTTCACATCGACCTTTTTCACCTTGTCTAGGGAGCTAAGTTTCTCTTTGACGTTGCTGACGCAGCCTTCGCACATCATTCCTTCAATCTTCAATGTAGTCTTCATCTCAAACCCTCTCTATTGCGTCAATTATTCCCGCGATCTCCTTGTCGGGGTTCTTCCAGAATCCGGGTGTCCACACCCTGTGGATCTTCCATCCTCTGGACTCCAGGTATTTCTGCCTGTGGTAGTCCCTCTCCCTAGTGGATTCGGAGATCTCGTAAAGACGGCTGTCGCATTCGATACCAAGAATGTAACGGTCGTTCTGTTTCACTGCAAGGTCTATCTGGTATCCTCCGATACCGACGTTCCTCTCTACGGTGTAACCCTTTCTGAGGAGGGCGTTGTAGACCTTATCTGCTATATGTCCCGAATTGAATTCCTCAGTGCGCATCCAGCGCTCGTCTCCGAACGAGTGGAGGATGGCATCCGCCAGGTCCCTGTTGCCGCTGCTTATGGCATCGGCGTATTGGAGATACTTCTTCAGTATGCGGGGACCGTCGTTCTTGTTCTCCTCGACCTGGAGCTCCTTGGGCTCGAACGAGGATACGATGTAGATCTTCTTCTTGGCCCTGGACACCGCTACGTTGAGACGGTTCTCTCCTCCGCGGTTGTTCAGCCATCCGAATCTCTGCATGAGCCTTCCCTCGGAGTTCTTCGCATATCCGATAGAGAAGACTATGACGTCACGCTCATCTCCCTGGACACTCTCGATGTTTTTGATGAACAGACCGACATCCTCTCCGTTGTCGAACCTCTTCATCTCGTTGGCCACGACCTTTCCGAAGGCGCCGTCCCTGGCGCATTCGTCATCGAGCACATCGTTAATCAGGTCCCTCTGGGAAGCGTTGAATGTGATGATACCTATCGTTTCGTTGTTCTTCCTGGTGGCGAATATCCCCTTCAGGAGTTCTATGACCTTCTTGGCCTCCGCCTCGTTCGATTTGTTCTCCCACAGTCCGTCGACCCTTATGGTCTCGATCGGAGGTTTGGGGGGCTCGATGACGTTAGGGGACACGTAGAGGCGTCCTCCGTAGAACGCGTAGTTCGAGAAGGCTATGAGCTCCTCGTACTTCGACCTGTAATGGAAGTTCAGCAGGATGGAGTCGTATCTGGCCCTTGCAAGGTCCAGCAGGGACTCCTCTTCAAGGGCGGCGGACACATCGTCGTCCAGGTCCTCCTCGTCGGAATCGTACTCGATCCTTCCCACACCTAGGCTGGAGGGACGGAGCTGCTTGTGGTCTCCAGCTACGACTACCTTCTTAGCACGGTAGATGGACGGGATTCCCTTCTCGACGTACATCTGCGATGCCTCGTCGAATATAAGCAGGTCGAACACACCCATCTCCAGCGGGAGTATCTCCGATACCACCTCGGGGGTCAGCAGCCATACGCGGACTCCCTGGAAGAGCTCGTATCCGTAGCGGTTGATGAACTTGTTCAGGTTCCATTTCCTCTTGGACTCGATGATCCTGTTGATGTCCCCGCGCCTCTTGGATTCTGAGATGTACCTCAGGTTGTTCTGCAGGATCTCCTCGACCTTGTCCTTGCACAGCACCCTCTTCTGCTCCATCTTCCTGTCCATGTCGCGGATGATGCTGTCGAAATCCCAAATCTGCTGCATGATGTCCTTGTGCTCTGCATCGAACTTCATCAGATGCTCGTTCAGCAGCCAGTTGTACATCTTGTCGTTGCTGTCTCCGAACTTCATCTTCGTGGAGTCGGAGATGGACAGTATGTCGTCCCCGTACAGCTTCTCGTCCGCGCTGAGCTTGGAATACACGGTGGACAGCGACGCGAACCTCTCGTAGTCGTCGAGGCTGTCGATGATCTTCTTGGGATCGTCCATCATGATGGACAGGGTGTGCTGGTTGTAGTTGTCGAAGTACTTGGAGGCCATCAGCGTGGTCTCCCTGTTGACCTTGCCCTTCGAGAACAGCCTTCCCATGAATCCCTTGGAGTTGAACTCCTTCATCTGCATCTCCAAGTCCATCAGGTCGGCCTTCATCTCCCCGATGTTGTACTCGGAGAGGTTCATCTTCATCTGGGTGAGCCACGGGTTGGAACCTGAGAGGGTCTTGTAGTCGTTGAAGTTCTTCATCAGGTTCTCGTTGGCGTACATCCTGTGGAGCTCTGAAACGGTGGGATACTGGAGCGCCAGCAGACGCGGGTCGATGTGGGATTTGAGGATCTTATACTCGCTGAACTGGCGTTCATCGTTCAGGTTGGTCTTCTCCATGCCGTACAGCTTGTAAGGGGCGATACCGAATTCGCCGGGAGTGTACATCACGTCGGCGATGCGGGTCAGCATGGAGACGTCGTTATCGATGCTGTCCGAGACGGTCTCAAGGTCCGTTCCCTTCTTGGGGACGCCTGAGGCCAGCATGGTCTCCAGCTGCTTGTAGAAGAGGTCCTTGTTTCCGACGTCGTCGATCAGCAGACAGTATTTCGCAAGCGTGCCCAGACGCGAGTATACGACATCCAGCGCGGTCTTCTTCTCGGAGACCATCAGGACGGTCTTTCCCTTGACTACGGCGGATGTGATCAGTCCGGTGATGACCTGCGACTTGCCGGTCCCCGGAGGTCCCTGGACGACGATCTCGTCGTCCCTGTCTATGGCTGTCAGGATGTTCTCCTGGGCGCTGTTGAGCGAGTTGATGTAGAACAGGTCCTTCTCGGAGGCCTCCATTCCCTTCCTCTTGAGGTCGTCCAGCGACAGGGGTTCGGGCTTGTCTGAATAGAAATCCGTCTTGTCGAGGTTCTCGACCAAGTCCGTCAGGATACCGTTGATCTCCCTGCCTGAAAGGATGGCATCGAAGTCCCTCTGGATCGAACTGGAGTATGTGGGGAACTTTCCGACGATGATGTTCGGGACCAGCTCCATGTCTCCAGGAAGATAGTCCGGGAACTCCCCTGCCCTGTACTCTATGAACTCCATGGGCTCGGTGTTCTCGCATTTGATCTCGATCCCGTTCATGCGGAAGAAGTTCAGCGTGTTCTCGATGAACGACTCTCCCTCGAAGTCCTCCAGGATGTTGTTGGGGAGCGGTTTGTTCTGTCCAGTCGCCTTGATGTATGCGAGGATCAGCGTGTTGTTGTACATCGCATCGCGGGATGAGTCGTAAGTCAGTGTGATGGAACGGGCATCCTTCTCCAGTGTCACTGGGAAGAGCGCCAGCGGTGCGCGGATGTCGAAGTCGTCGTTGGGCATCTTTCCCTGGACGTAGGGGTATCCGATGTACAGGTCGTACTGTCCCTTGTCCCTCAGTTCCCTGTTGACCTCACGGATGACCTGGTTGAGGTGCCTGTAGACCTTCTCGTCCTCCTTGCTGTTGGTGATGTCGCACAGCCTCAGCACCCTCTTGTTCCCGAACAGGAGTCCGAGGACGTCCATGTCTGGGAGCTTCATCAGGTCGAAGGTGTTCTTCGCCGAGATTCTTCCCTGGTAAAGAAGGCGGTTCCCTCTGCTGATGTTGATGAGCTTCTTCTCCAGCTCTCTGAGGGTCTTCGCTGTCTCTCCCTCGAGATTGGATCCCTTGGCAGCGGTCACGGTGTATTTCCTCGTAACTGCGAGGAAGCTCTCGCCGTAGACCTCGATGAACCTCTGGCCCACACCCACGATCGCGATGAAGTCCTCGATCTTCGTAGGCTTGCGCTGGGCCATCTCCTGGAGTGCCTCATCGGAACAGACATTGGGCACCCTCCCTGTTGCCCTTCTGCCCTCGTCCCTGAGGCGTTCCCTCAGCTGATAAAGTTCTTCGTAAAGCTGCTCTTCCAATCCCATGCCCCCCTTATCTACGTTTTAATTAGTAAAAGCATCGTTCGTATCACTATGTTGAGCACGGGTATCAAGGGCGCGCAGTCGGTTTCGGTATCGGAGGAGAACCTAGCATCCACCATGGGAAGCGGAGATCTGCCTGTTTTTGCGACACCAGCTATGATCGCCCTGATAGAGAAGACCGCATCGCTGAGCGTCCAACCCTATCTGGACCTCGGGACTTCTACGGTCGGTACCCATCTGGACATCGCGCACAGCTCCGCAACACCCATCGGGATGACCGTGGTCTGCGAGACCGAGCTCGTGGAGATTGACAGGAGGAGACTGGTCTTCAAGGTCCGTGTCTACGATTCCAAATCCGAGGTCGGTTCGGGAACGCACGAGAGGTTCGTGGTGGATTCCCAGAGGTTCCTGGAGAAGGCCGAGCTCAAGAATGCGTGACGGCATCATCCTTGACGATCACGGCAGAGAGCAAGGTAGCGATACCGAGGATTATCGCAGGTATCATCGAGAACGTGAATCCCAGGAGGAAGTCCTCCGGAGGGATCAGGTCCAGCGGTATGCCGATGGAATCAGAGCCGATGGTGGCGAGGGATGCGAACAATGCCGTACCGATCGATCCGCCTCCGTAGTAAAGGAAGTTGGAAAGCGTGGAGGCCATCCCCTTCTCCTCTGTGGGAGCATGGTCCACGATACGGCTGGCGACGGATGCACCGCACAGTCCCCACATTATCCCTCCCATTATCCCGATGGGGATGAACGGCAGCCAGCCCATATCCGGCCTGAGGAGCCAATAGCCTATGCAGAACAGGATGAGAGCCGCGCAGCTGACGATCGACATCGTCCTCCGCCCATGCTCGTCCGCGTATTTACCAGCGGGAATACTGACGCAGATTGTCACTATGCTGGGGATGAGGATCAGCAGACCGGTGAACGTGTAGCTCACATCAAGTTCCTTGACGATGTAGAACGGGACCAGATATGACACTCCGACGTAGCAGATGTTCATCAGCAGATATGTCATCGATACAGAGGTGAAGGTCCACTTCTTGAACATGGTCAGATTGAGCATGGGGTTCGCGGCCCGGTTCTCGGTGCGGATGAACAGTGCGATGAATACTACCATCAGGACGGCCAGGACGGCACAGATCAAACCCTGGCCGTCGCGGGAGAACATCTCGAGGATGTACACTCCGCAGATGACCGAGAGGAACAGGAGTGCGCTCCCTCTGACATCCAATTTGGCATCCTTGATGTCGTGATCCTTGGGCATCGCGCGGAGGGCGAAAAGTATAGCGACGATTCCGATGGGAACGTTGATGAAGAAGGTCCAGTGCCAGGAGGCGATATCCATGATCAGGCCGCCGATGGCAGGTCCCGATCCGAAACCTACCGCTCCTGAGAGCATCAGGATGCTCATTCCGAGTCCGAGCTTGGTAGGCGGAAGGAACTTTACGCACATCATGGGTGCGACCGCTCCGAGCATCGCCGCACCGATACCCTGAACGACCCTTGCGGCCACTAGTGTCCAGAGGTTCTGCGAGAGACCGCAGACCAACGAGGATGCCCCGAAGATGGCGAATCCGAGAATGTAGATCTTCCGTATGTGCCCCGAATCGGCCAGGCGCCCGAAAGAGAGCATCAGGCCCGCGATCATCATGAAGTATGTTATCGTAACCCAAGCGACAGCGTTGGCATCAACCCCGAAGGATTCTGCAATGGCGGGGAGGGCGATGTTCACGATACTGGAATCCAGTCCGTCCATGAACACTCCGAACGCCATGGCGAGCAGAGCCAACAACTCGACACGCTTTAGGTCCATACTCGTCCATCCATGCACCTGTATTTATTACATAAGAAGCGACGGAATTATCAGACATCCACAGAGGACTGTCTTCCCGGTGCCGTTGGTGACTGGGATGTATCCTATCATTAACGCGATGATAAGGATTACGACCCCCCAGAACCCTGTTGAGACAGGAACCATGACGGCCAGGAAGATGATGACCGCCCTGTTCATCAGTTTCTGATTAACCCTGCTCACAAGCCTCGATGCGAACCTGCCGCACTGAATGGTCATCTGGTAGCCGAAGAAGGAACCTATCGCGGAGGCCAGCAGCATCATCAGGAAGGCCTCTGATGCGATACCGCTAATCGAATCGCCGAGGATGGAGCCTATGACGATGACCGTCCCGATCTACCGCCTCCAGATATGGACAACGTCACCAGCGAAAGGATGGTCGTGACAGTACCTATCGATGCGACCGTGGAGATGAAACGCTCAGGTGTGCTGTCGGGCATGATGGTCGAAGATACCGTCGCACCCACGGTCGATGTGATCCCGGGGAACCAGCCGGCTATCGTCCCCATCAGGACCCCTTTGAGACCGGGTATGGGTCCGACCGGATCCCTGCCGTCATCGGTCTGCTTGGGGAAAGGATGCCCGCTGTCGGATTCCAGCATGACCGGCAATCCGAACAGGCCTGTCAGCATTGGCATCAGGAGCGTGCCTTCTCCGAAGAGTCCCTCGCACGGTATCGGCAGCCTCATGACAGCATATCCGAGGATCCCCGACAGAACGAATGCGATAATCCCGAACAGAAGGTTCCCCTTCTGGTATTCGTTCAGGATGAGCACTCCCGAGACCGCTATCAGAATTATCTTCGTTATCCTGTCCAGATAATGCGTGGCATCATCCGTGATGAGCATCTGCAGCGGTACTGCTATGGCTAACGCCACCGAACATCCTATCAGACTCCCTATGGCGGCCGCACGGACGGCTCTCATCCCCTTTCCGGACAGAAGCAATCTATGGCCAGGAAGGACGGAGAGAGCCTCGTCCGCATCAGGGGCGCCTATGAATACCGAAGGGACGAAATCCACGTAGGAATGGACCACCGATGCGGACATGATGATGGAGCAGATCACGATGGGCACCTGTTCCGCCGGAACGATACCGGACAGGATGGCTTCCAGCGCGGGATAGAAGATCAGCATCATCGATGCCAAAGTGTTCACGTGGATGCCCGGTACCAGACCTGTGAACAGGCCGAATGTCCCTCCCAATAGAGAGGACAGGGAAACGGATAGCATCAGTGAAGGGTCCATCGCTATACCTTGTCTTCTGCAGGGATATAAAGCATGCATACTGCGGTCAACAAGCGGATTTCGGGTTCATGACCGGGACAAACACTGTTCCGCCAACGATTAATATATGTGGACCATTGACACGGATGATACATATGAATGTAGACGAAAAGCTGGCCTTGGTCACAAGGAACGCCGAAGAGCTCGTTACCGAAGAGGAACTCCGTGCTCTCCTCACGGAGAAAGAGGAGCCCACGGCATATATCGGATTCGAGCCCTCAGGCACCGTGCACCTGGGTTGGGTGCTCGTCGCACAGAAGATCAAGGATCTCTGCGATGCAGGATTCAAAGTCACAATCTTCTGGGCGGATTGGCACGCCTACATCAACGACAAGCTCGGAGGCAACCTCGAGAACATCAGGGTATGCGCCAGGTACATGCAGGACTGTTTCATCGCATTGGGCGTCCCCCAGGACAAGGTCGTATTCAAGTACGCCAGCGAGCTCTGCTCGGAGATCGAGTACTGGGAGAAGGTCATCAAGGTCGCGAAGGTCACATCCCTGTCCAGGGTGAAGAGGGCCATGACCATCATGGGAAGGTCCGAGGACGAGGCCGAGGTCGACGCCTCCAAGGTGCTGTACCCCATCCTCCAGGCAACGGACATATTCTTCCTCAACTGCGACGTCGCATACGCAGGTATCGACCAGAGGAGGGCTCACATGCTCGCCAGGGATGCCGCTGACAAGCTCGGATGGAAGAAGCCCATAGCGCTCCACACACCTCTCCTTCCCGGACTCAAGGGCGGGAACAGGATGGACCCCATCGAGAACAAGATGTCAAAATCGAAGCCCGAGGGCAACATCACGATCCACGACACCAAGGAGGACATCGCCAAGAAGATGAAGAAGGCGTACTGTCCGATGGACAAGCTCGATGCCGAGGGCAACGAGGAGGTCAACCCCGTCCTGATGCTGTGCAAGTACATCATCATCCCCAGGAACGGATGCCTGTTCGTGGACCGTCCCGAGCAGTACGGAGGACCTGTCACCTACAACACCTACGAGGAGCTGGAGCAGGCTTACTTCGACAAGAAGCTCTCTCCCTTCGACCTGAAGACAGGTGTAACTGACGGAATGGCCAAGACACTGGCCCCCGTCGCAGAATACTTCGAGGCACACCCTGAGAACCGTGCGGCTCTCCAGAAGGTCCTCGAGGGACTCACCAAACTCAGGTGAGTTCACAAATCCTTTTTCAGGAGGTCTTCGGACTTCAGATCTCTGAAGATCTCCATCGTTCTTTTCATACAGATGAACAGCATCGCTTCCACATCGCCCGTTCCGGAGAGTCCGGCAGCTCCGCCGTGTCCTCCGCCGTCGCTCATGGTCTCGGTCCCGATGCCCTTCATGATGTCCCCGAGATTCAGGCCTCTCCGGACTATCTCCTGAGTGGCCCTGGCGCTCAGCCTGAACTGATCGTCCCTCTGGGAACCTACGAACACCACGTCCGCTCCGGATGCCATGATCGCCCTGCACGAGGATGCCTCGAAGCTCCCTCCGTATGATGTTGCAACGATGTAGTTCCCCACACGGTCGAACTTGGTCCTCTCCATCGCTTTCAGCATCGCGATCTTCTCTGACATGCTGACCGGTGCGATGGTGAGGTTGTAGGCCTCGTCCATGTTGATGTCGCATCTCTTCATGATGTCTGCGAACGCTTCGAGCAACGCTGGCTTGGCGAATTGGAAGTGACCGCTGTCCGTTATCATGCCGCCGATGAGCATGAGTCCCATGTCTCTGTCGATCTGTATGCCGTTCTCGTCGAGGATGTCCTTGATAATCTCGCAGCAGGAGGTCTTGGTGGGATCGCAGTAGAATTCGTATCCGTCCCATCTGCCGGTGGGCTGATGATGGTCGATGACGATGGCGTTCTTCGGGACCTCGGTCACGTTCTCGAGCTGATCCGGTGAAGAGGTATCGACGATGACGATCTGCTCATAATCCGACAGGTCGCAGTTCTCCAGGACGGCAATGTCCAGCTTTTCGCATACCAGTTTGCTGACGCGGTCGATGCCGTTCGGTGCGAAGATGTCCGCGTTCGGGAATGCGCGCTTCAGTGCATAGGCGGAACCCATCGCATCCATATCCGCGTTGCCGTGGACCAGGATGACCTTGCTCTTGCCTTTCAATTTGTCCGCTACGCTTCCGAACATGCTCGGTCATATCCGTAGCAGATAAAAAACCAGGGTTCATTCCACGGGCTCGTGCTGCGTTATGGTCAGGGACATGGCCATGCAGTAATGCATCTTCTCTATATCCAGTGTCAGCTGGCCTTCGATGATCTCCGCATGCATGATATTGGCCCCGTTGGTCCACAGCACGAAGGAGTACCAAGACCCTTTATGCGTGCATATGCACTCCACCATATTCGCGTTGGCATCGATCCAGGGCTTGGTCTTCCATTCGAAGTCCCCTGAGATGCAACGGATGATTGCCCCGTCATAGATTTCGGCACCCTTCTCCAGAGGATGCTCCTCTCCTGTCTGGCGGTCCTCGATGACGAATCCGTAAGCGATATCGTCGCGGTCCGAGAGGAATGTGACCTTGTGATCGTTGTTGATGAGAAGGAACGTGCATGCCGCCAGGGATACGGCTATCAATACCGCTCCGATGAAGAGAATCACGGCTGCTCTGCTGTCATTCATGGTCTCATTCCTCTTGGACGTACCTCTTACAGGTAGATTAAATCTATTTCATCCGCGCCTGGGTTTCTTGCCCGTTCCCCTCAGTTTCTCCACGTATTTGTTCTGACTCAGTCCTGTGACGAGGATATCCGAGTTGTAGAGCTTGACGGTGATGAAGATCGACACGACGGCGAACACGGCCATGTATGCCAATCCTGCGAGCACCAGCGTGATGTCCCCGTTCAGCAATGCCTGTGTGGCCATCATGGGGTGGCTGAAGGGGATGACGAACAGGACTGTTTGGATGAGCATATTTGAGCCGTACCATCCCGAGAACATCGTGATGAACATGGGGATGATGGCGAGGATGCTCAGCGGCATGGTCATGGTCTGTGCGGACTTGTAGTTCTTGGCGAAGGCACCGAGGATCATACAGATTCCCAGCGCACATGCGATGGACAGGAACATGGAGACAGCTATCAGAGCGTAATCGACGAGACCGAGGCTGAGCCCCACTGCCTCCAGGTCGATGCTGGTGCCCCCAATGGAAGCCACTGTCATCGATGAGATGTAGAATGCCATTCCGCACATGTAGGCCAGACCGAAGATCAGTCCGACCACAGCAGCGGCTACGATCTTTCCGGTGACGATGACCGTCCTGCTGATGGGCAGGGTGAGCAGTGTCTCAAGGGTCTTGTTCTCCTTCTCGGATCCCATGGAGCTTATGACGATGCTTCCCACCATCATTATGATGATCATTATGATCATGGGGATGAACATGGTCTGACCGGTCAGGGCATCGCTGATCTGCGATGGTGTGATGTCCTCCTCCCTCTCACCGTTGATGTAGGTGAATGTCTTGGAGCCGTCTATCGGCGACTCGACGAATTCAACGTACTCCTCCTCTTCCTCTCCGACGAGGAACTTGGACAGGCTCTTGTTCATGTTGGTGATGATGGAGGATGTGATCACCGAGGATACAGTACCGCTGATCATTCCTGAGGGTACATAGACATAGTACTGGTCTATCTCTCCCTTATCATAGGTCTTGTTCAGAAGATCATGGATGGACTTCTCGATGTTCTCTTTGAAGTTGTCATCCAGGACCAATGCTACAGTAGCTCCGCTTTCCGTCATCTGGTCGAGGATGTTGTCCTTGTCCATGCTTATGACGAACTGATCGACGGTCTCGGGCGTTATGCGCTCGTCCCCGCTGTTTATGTACAGGTCCACCAGGAAGTCATACGCGTTCCATTCGTCGCCCAATCCGTCGGAGATCCTCTCGTCCTCCCAGTTGGCCACTCCGATCACAGGCATGACAGTGCTCTTGTGGACCTCGTCCCCGATGAGTCCGCCCAGAGCGGCGAACAGGACGACCATTACCATGACAGATGCGATCGATCCCGGGGTGAGGAGCTCCTTGATCTCCTTCTTGATTATGATTGATAGGCTGCTCATGCTCCTTTCACCGCCGCTACGAAGACCTCTTCAAGAGTCTCCTTTCCGTATTTCTCCTTCAGTTCCGACGGGGTGCCGACATCGATCAGGTTGCCCTGGTCGATCATCCCGACCCTGTCGCAGAGCATGTCCACCTCGAACATGTTGTGAGAGGACATGACCACAGTGACGCCGTCCTTGGCGATTCCGCGGATGACCTCCCTAATCTCATAGGCGTTTATGACGTCCAGACCAGAGGTGACCTCGTCCATGATAGCGAGCTTGGGAGCGGTCATGATGGCCCTCGCGATGAGGAGTCTGCGCATCATTCCCTTGCTGTACGTGTCGATCCTGAAATCGATCTTCTCGCCGAGGTCGGCGAGTGCTATTCCCCTCTCGACCATCGCATCCCTCTCTTGGCTGGGAGCGGCCAGGCTGGCGATGAATGTGAGGTATCTCCTGCCGGTCATGTCCTTGTAGGCACCGGCATCCTCCGGGAGGTAGCTGATGAGCTTCCTCACCTCGTCGGCCTCTGTGGCGACATCCTTCCCGTAGACCTCTATCTTTCCCGATGAGATCTTGAGGATGGTCGATATCATTCTCAGAATCGTGGTCTTTCCGGCTCCGTTGTGACCTATGAGCCCGAAGATCTCACCTTCATGTACGGCCAGGGATACTCCGTGAACGGCCTCCCTTTGGCCATATGTCTTGCGTACGTCCGTAAGGACGAGTGCATCTGTCATGTCAGGGAATAACGGCAAACGATGTAAAAAAGAATACGCCCGGATTCGTTCATCCGGGCTGATGATTGTTAGGGTTTCACTCTTCCTGGGTGTTCCCCATTGCCTTGTTGATGGTCTCCTGGAGCGAGGTGTACTTCTCCTTGAGGGAGTTCTCCTGACGCTCGAGGCTACCAATCCTGACTTCCATCGTCTCGATGGATTCGTCGAGGTCGGCCTTGAGGGAATCCAGGTCCTCGACCTTGATCATGAAGGCACCGGATGTCCTGAAGACTGATCCGGTGGACTTGTCCAGTTCCTCCCTGGTCTTGACGAGCTCGCGCCTGTTGGCGTCCATCTGCATCTTCTGCGATGTGACGGCCTGGAGCTGCTGCTGGACCTGCTGGAACTGGGTGATCTGGTTCTGGAGCTGTGGGCTGATTCCGTTCATTGATTCACCTTGGTTAGATTTCCTATGTCCTCTACGACGCGTATGCATTCCAGATACGAGTTGACCGCCGCTCTCATGGCTGTGGTGTCCGTTGCCGTTATGTGGATGACAGCATCGTCACCGTCCCATTCGATCCTCGTCTCGGTGCGCGGCAGTTCCCTGCCGGCCTCGGGCGAGATTGCGGGCACCGCGACAGTCGCCGCGGCACCCTTGATCCTGAGTTCGGCCTCGATCATATCAGTCGGACTTGTAGACCTTCTTGTCGACAGGCCTGTCCTTGAAGAAGATCTTGTATCCGCACTTCTCGCACTGGAGTCCGAGTGAGTTGATGCTGTGGGGCTCGTTACACTTGGCACATCTGTATTCTTCCGTGCTCATTGTAATCACCTTTCAGTCTCTCTCACTGCTCTGAAACCTTGGACAGTTCCTTCTTGGTGTCGGGGCTGTAAGCGGTTGCTGCGAACTTGGTGTCGCAGTGCTTGCAGTACCAAATACCGGAGCTGATCCTCTTGACTGCCATGTGGTGGCAGACGGGGCACTCGTGCTTTCCCTTCTGGTGGGCCTCGATTGTCTTGATCCTGTTGCGGACGATAACTCCGTACCTTGCTCCGAACCTTCCGGAACTTCCTGCTTTTTCTGTTCTCTTTGACATGGATTTCACCCGATGATTTTCCTGATCTCGGCACCCTTCTCTACAGCTCTGTCGAGACAGAGGCTGAGTTCATCAAGTGTGATCGAACCGCGGCCACCTTTCTGCATGGCCCTGAAGTTTCCGACATCGTCGGTCGTAACCGTCAGACGCGCGGTCGAAATCTGCTCTTCGTCGAAATTAGGGTCTACTATTAAAGTATTACCTATTTTGACCTCCGTGATGGATATGGGGGTGCATGTGATGGGCAGGGGCTTGTTCTCTCCCTTTCCGTACTGCTCCCCGGGGATGGTGGCGTTCTTCAGTGCGCAGACAGCCGCGAGGTTGGCTGCGTCGAAGAGGTTACCGTCGTAGTCGAGGGCGTAGATGTCAACGAAGCACATCCAGACCTCCTCTCCGGGAACGATGCACAGTGCCTCGACGTCGACCATTCCGGACTCACGGATACCGCGGTCCACGACACGGGCGAGCTCGATGGCGTCCTCTCCGGGCGGTCCAGACTCGAATGTGGGGTGTGCCATGGGGATGAGCTCCGCTCCTGTTGTGAGCACTCCGATGTTGGGGGTGTCGGGGAACGGGGTTCCGGGGATGATCTTGACTCCCGCGATGACCTCGGTCTTTCCCATCTTGATCCTTGCGGACCCGTCCGCGCTCTCGATGACGTCGGTGAGGATCTGGATCTCACGGACATCGGTGACGGAACGGCCGTCCAGCCTCTTTCCCTCAGCGATGAGCTTCATCATGTGGTCGCGCTTGATCTCTGACATTATCTCGGTCATTCGGATCCCTCCTCGGCCTTCTTGTTGTAGCGCCTCTTGAGTGCGTCCTTCTGGAGCTCGTGGAGCTCGTGGCAGCCTGCGACCGCCATCTTGATTCCGTGGTCGAACTCCTCGCGTGTCATGTTTCCGTCCATCTGGAGAAGTACGATCTCGTCTGTGGAGGGGATGATCGCGATGGGGACGTCGGCCTGACCGTAGTTGTCCTCTTCCTTGTTCAGGTCCAGGAGGACGTGTCCGTCTGCCTTTCCGCATGCGAGTGCGGGTACGATGTCCCTCATGGGGATTCCTGCATCCGCGAGTGCGACTGAGGCTGCGGTGAGTCCGGCGCACCTGGTTCCGGCGTTCGCCTGGAGGATCTCGATGTAGACATCGATGGATGCACGGGGGTAGAGCTCGGTCAGGACGACCTTCTCCAGAGCCTCGGAGATGATCTTCGAGATCTCGATGGACCTTCTGTCAGGTCCGGGTCTCTTCCTGTCGCTGACAGAGAAGGACTGCATGTTGTACTTGCACTGCACGATGGCCTTTGTGGGGTCCTGAAGGTGCCTGGGGTGGCACTCCCTGGGTCCGTAGACTGCTGCCAGGACCTTGTTCTTTCCGATCTCTACGTATGCGGATCCGTCCGCGTTGTTGAGGACTCCTGCCTCAACCTTGAAGGGCCTGTGCTGCTCGGCGGTCCTGCCGTCGATCCTGAGGCCGTTCTCGTCAACCAATACCATATCTGTGTGTCCGCTCATGGTCACTCATCCCCCTCATCATAATCTTCGTCTTCATCCTGAGGGATTCTTTTCTCGATAAACTCTTTAACCCTGTCTGTCAGGTTGCTGCTCTGGGCGTATTCCTCGATCATCTTGATCGCCTCAACGGCCACATCGGCAGCCTCGTCGTCTCCGTCAACCCATATCCATCCGTTTTGTCCGACGGTTATGCGGCAGTCGGTCATGTTCTTCAGCATTGAGATCATGGAACCGCTCTTACCGATGACCCTGGAGACCTTCGTGTGGGAGATCTTCACGAGCCTTCCGCCCTCGATCTTCCTGAGTCCGGAGTCCTTCATGGTGACGGAGATCTTCTTGCTCTCGTCGACGGCCAGGATCTTGACCAGTACTACGTTTCCGATCGTCAGGAACCTGGATGTGTCTCCGAATTCGACCTTCCAGGGTACCTCGCTCACATGCAGGGGCGCAGGGTATGGCGCTCCGATATCAATCAGCCAATTCGAGGGTCCGATGTCCACGATAACTCCGAAGACGGTATCTCCCGATGTTGGCATGTATCCTCCCCTTAAGGGGATGACTCCGACCGTGTTCTGGAAGACATTCCTTACTCCCATAACACTGGCGCGGACCTTGCCGTCCAGCACGTATGCGTTCTCTCCGGGCCTCATCCCCGTTCCGTCGAGGATGTCGCCGGGCACAACGATCTCGCGTGTCTGTCTGGCGTTTCTTTTTTCCATTTTATCACTCTCGCGAATGTCAATTTATCAGTTTCACGGATGCCGAGCCTTTCGTCTTGTGCTTCAGCTTGTCCGTGAGGTCGTTGATGAGGCCGGCAGGGATCTCCATCACGCCGATCCAAGAACCGTCCGCGGTCCACTCTTCCTTCTCGACTATCCCGTATGAGATCAGGTCGTCGAAGCAGCGTCCGTAATCGGCTCCGTTCAGCTTTATGGCGATGTGGGATTTCTCGAACCTTATCGGCAGCAGGGGTCTCAGCAGCTTCATGGCCTCGTCGATCTCCTTGTCCAACGGTTTGAACGGGTCGACGTGGAACTTCGCTTCCTCAAGCGCCAGCTGAATCCTCATGGGCGGATGGGGGGTGTGCGTCTGCGGGTTGATCGCGTTTGCGGCAATGTATGTGATGATCTGCTGTTTCTTCGACTCGAGCATCTCCTTGCGCTGCTCGGCCGTGATTTGGATTTCGCCCTTTTCGACGATCTTCCTAGCGATCTCCGCAATATCCTCTGTGCCGAATGCCTCTTTCAGTTTGTCCTCGGCCTGTTTGGTCCCCTTGCTGGCGTTCTTGAAGACCTCCTCCACCGCCATGTATTCTACGATGTCGAAAGTCTTCCCTTGCTTCATCAGGTCGAACACCTTCGGATCCAACAGGATCTCGAAGGTCTCCCCGTGAGTCTCCAGCTTCGCTGTAATCGCGTCGTCAAGGCTGACCATTTCTTCGCCTCAGGCCTTCAGCTTCTTTGTGTCCTTGAGGAAGGATTCGATCTCGGCCTCGCTCAGTCTCCTGAACTTCTTGCCGACGTCAGCCACTCCGATCTCGACGGTCTCCGCACTGGGCTTCTCTTCAATGGCAGCCTCGAGTGCGTTGAGTCCGAGCTTGATGGCAGCGTTGTACGACATGTCCTCCTTGAATTCCTTCTCGAAGAGGTCCATCACAGCTGCGCGTCCGCTTCCGATTCCGGTCGCCTTGTATGCGACGAGCGCTCCTGAGGGGTCTGTCTCGAAGAGGTGGACTCCCAGGTCGTCGGTTCCTGCCACGAGAAGGGCGGTACCGAAGGGCCTTGCCCCGCCGTACTGTGTGAACTGCTGTTTGTAGTCGCAGACCTTCTTGACGAGCATCTCCACGGAGATGTTCTCGCCGTAGTTGACCCTGTGGATCTGAGCCTGTTTCCTGGCCTCATCGACCAGAACCCTGGCATCAGCGACGAGTCCAGAAGTGGCGCATCCGATGTAATCGTCCACGTCATGGATCTTCTCGGTTGATTTGGGTTCGAGAAGTTTGCTCATCGACCTCTTGTCGACGATGAGCGCTACTCCGCCCTTGTACTTGAGACCGATGGTGGTTGAACCTTTTTTCACAGCCTCACGGGCGTACTCTACTTGGAAAAGTCTTCCGTCAGGGGAGAAAACTGTGATCCCCCTGTCATAAGCCATTTGTCCGGGTTGCATAATTGCCGCTCCTTATTACTTTACGCGAGAGCATTCTAAAGGTGATATAAAAGGAAGACGTGCAGTGTTTCGGAGAATGTCAGCGTTTCTTCTTCTGCGCGACCCTAAGTTCGGGGTATATCTCGCGGATTTTCCTGAGCGTTCCTGAGGTGATAAGCGATTCCGATCCGGGGAAATTTGCTCCCATCGCTTCAGATACCGCACCTATCTCCGAAGGGCTACAGCGGACTATGGCCTTGCCTTCGAAGCTCGTGATCACGCGGATGTCGGGCATGGATTCTGCTAGTCCACCGAGTGCGTTGAGGACTTCCGTCCTGCCCGCTTCCGGAGGCACGGTATAGACGACGTAACGCCTTCTGCCACGGACCGCTTTCACGACCATGGGTTGCGGTAAAGTGTTCCCTCACTTAACATCTTTCCCCGGGGTTGGGAACTTTGCCCATAACGTCTTGAAAAACGTCATTTTTTAAGGTATCCCTAAAAAAATTTAGGAAATTGGGTGGATGATTCCGGTATCCAACCCCTTTCATGAGCCAGACAAATAATTAACATTGTTAATACTATTTCGGTCGGTATTTAAAATCTGTGTTAACGGGATTTATTGAAAAAAAGAAATTTTCCTTCGCCTAATTACGAAGTAAATTTAAAATTTCTACTAAAAAATTAGTAGAATTATCAAAAAGGATGAGATAATTTTGACCTGGTGATAATCAATCTGGCTCATCTAATCAAATCGAACGATTAAACAAATATCGATTTAATCAAAATCCGGAAATGATTTGCCTTTGTAAAATACATAATACAAATTTAAACTTTACTTATATGGCCTTAATATACAATGATTCCATCCTATATTACATTCCAAAATACGGAGGCAATGATTTGAGTAAATCGGCATTGGTTATCGGAGGAGGAATTGCGGGAATTCAGGCATCGCTTGATCTCGCAGACAGGGACATTCATGTCTACCTTGTGGAGAAAGACCCCACAATCGGAGGTATAATGTGCCGTCTGGACAAGACATTCCCTACGAATGACTGTTCAGCATGTATCCTCTCGCCTAAAATGGCGGATTGTAATGGACACCCGAACATTGACGTTCTGACCTACCATGAGGTCCAGAAGGTCGAGGGTGAAGCAGGTAACTTCAAGGTCACAGTTCTCAAGAAGGCCAGGTACGTCAACCCCAGTGAGTGTACCGGCTGCGGAGACTGTATCGCAAAGTGTCCTGTAAAGAACATCCCGGACAAGTACGAGTTCGGGCTCACAACTAGGAAAGCGATCTACATCCCCCACGCACAGGCTGTCCCCCGTGTAGCGGTCATCGACTCGTCTGTGTGCATGAAGATCACAAAGGACAAGTGCGGAAACTGTCAGAAAGTCTGCGGTAAGGGAGCAATCCACTATGACGACAAGGACGAGCTCATCACCCTTGATGTCGGATCCATCATCGCAGCAACCGGATTCAAGGTTTGGGACGCAAACGTCGCAACCGAGTACGGATACGGCAGATTCCAGAACGTCGTCACCGCAATCGAGTACGAGAGGATCATGTGCGCATCCGGTCCCCACAGAGGACACATCGTTGTTCCCTCTTCCGGAGAGACCCCCAAGAAGATCGCATACATCCAGTGCTGCGGATCCAGGTCCCAGAAGAAGGGCTGGAAGAAGTACTGCTCGTCCGTTTGCTGTATGTACGCGACCAAGCAGGCAATGATCACAAAGGAGCACGGAGACCTTCAGGAGGACATCTTCTTCATGGACATCAGGTCCTACGGAAAGGAGTTCGAGGCCTACATCGAGAGAGGCCAGAAGGAGTACGGAATCAACATGCACCGCGGTGCACGTGTCTCCAACATCGAGGAAGACCCCGTCACAAAGAAGCTCATCATCAACTACACCGATGACAACAACGACGGAGTCTCCGAGGAGTTCGACATGGCAGTTCTGTCCATCGGACTCACACCCCCCGAGGGAGCAGAGGAGTTCGCTCAGACACTCGGAATCGAGCTCAACGAGTACGGATTCTGTAAGACAACAGTCTTCCACCCCCTCGAGACAACCAGGCCCGGTATCTTCGTGACCGGAGCCTTCGCAGCACCCAAGGACATCCCCACATCCGTCGCAGAGGCATGCGGATCCGCAGCCAAAGCCGGAGCATGGATCGTCGGAAAGGACTTCGAGCCCTGCGCTCCCAAAGTCTATCCCGAGGAGAAGGACGTCATCGGTGCAGAGCCCAGGGTCGGAGTATGGGTCTGCCACTGCGGTATCAACATCGGATCAGTCGTCGATGTCCCCGCCGTCGCAGAGTACGCAAAGACACTGCCCAACGTTGTATACGCAACCGAGTCCCAGTACGCATGTGCCCAGGACTGTCTGGATGCAATTTCCAACGCTATCGGAGAGATGGGTCTGAACAGGGTCGTCGTCGCATCCTGTACACCCAGGACACACGAGCCCCTGTTCAGGGAGGCATGCAGGAACGGAGGACTTAACAAGTACCTGTTCAACATGGCCAACATCCGTGACCAGTGCTCGTGGATTCACATGCACGCCCACGAGGAGGCAACCGCAAAGGCAAAGGACCTGATCAGAATGGCAATCGCCAAGGCCTGCCTGCTCGAGCCTCTCGAGGGATCCGAGATTCCCGTCACCCAGGCAGCAGCAGTCATCGGAGGAGGAATCACCGGTATGAACGCAGCACTCGACATCGCTGCACAGGGATACCCTGTCCACATCGTCGAGAGGAACAGCGAGCTCGGTGGATTCGCACGCAACTTCTGCTTCAAGGAGGACGGAGTCGCAGTCAAGGACTACCTCGCAGACCTGATCAAGAAGATCAACCACAACAAGCTGATCACAGTCCACACCGGAGTCACCGTCAAGGACATCCCTGGATTCAAGGGTAACTTCGAGCTCCAGCTCAGCGACGGATCCAGCTACCCCGTCGGAGGAGTTCTCTTCGCCGTCGGAGCTGCACAGTATCAGCCCAACGAGTACAACTGCGGAACCGACCCCAAGGTCACAACCCAGATCGCTCTCGAGAAGAAGATCGAGGCTGGCGAGTTCACCGGAAAGGACGTCGCATTCATCAGCTGTATCGGTTCGAGGAACGACAAGGTCCGCTACTGCTCTCGTGTCTGCTGTGCATCCATGCTCAGGAACGCAATTAAGATCAAGATGAAGGACCCCACCGCAAATGTCACCATCATCCACAAGGATATCAGGACATACGGATTCCGCGAGGAGCTCTACCTCAAGGCATGCCAGCTCGGTGTCAGGTTCTTCAGGTACCCTGTAGAGAACGAGCTCCCCGCCTACGACGGAAAGTGCGTCAAGGCATTCGATGCAACACTCGGAGAGGAACTCGAGGTCCCCGTCGACACGCTCGTGCTCGCAACCGGAATCGCACCTCTCAGGGAGGAGAAAGAGGAGCTCGCCAAGATGGTCAAGGTCCCCATCTCCAAGGACGGATACTACTTCGAGGCACACCAGAAGCTCAGGCCCGTCGACTTCGCAACAGAGGGAGTCTACGTCGCTGGAGCGGCACACTGGCCCAAGTTCATGGACGAGTGTATCGCACAGGCTTCCGGAGCAGCATCCAGGATGCTGACCGTCATCTCGAAGTCCAAGTACATCTCTGAAGGTATCGTTGCAACCTCCAACCCCGACCGCTGTGACGGTTGCGGTGTCTGCGTAGGATGCTGCGACTACAACGCAATCTCCCTCGTACAGCAGCCCAACGGAGCATTCAAGAGCTTCGTCAACGCAGGTCTCTGTAAGGGATGCGGAAGCTGTGTCGCTTCCTGTCCTGCAGGTGCGATGGAGCAGAGAGGATTCAGGAACAAGCAGATCTGCGCCGAGATCGACGCATGTCTCGACTACCCTGTCGGAGGCGAGTGAAATGGCAGACTTTGAACCTAGGATCGTCACCTTCTGCTGCAACTGGTGTTCTTACGCCGGTGCAGACGGAGCAGGTGTCGCAAGGCTTCAGATGCCTACCAACTTCCGTATCATCAGGACAATGTGCTCCGCACGTGTCGACCCCGAGTTCGTCCTTAGGGCATTCTCCAAGGGAGCCGACGGAGTTATGGTCCTCGGATGCCACCCCGCAGACTGCCACTACATCGGTGGTAACTACAGGGCCAGGAGAAGAGTCGCACTGCTGAGGATGGTCCTCGAGCAGTACGGATTTGACCCCAAGAGGCTCAAGCTCGAGTGGGTTTCCGCATCTGAGGGAGAGAAATTCCAGACCACGATCGTCGAGTTCGTTGATACCATCAAGGCACTCGGACCCACCCCGCTCAAGAAGGAGGCGAACTGATATGGGATTCTTCGATAAATTATTCAAGAAGGACGCAAAGAAGGAGCAGAAGGCCGCAGAGAAGGACGCAAAGGCAGCCGCACCCGCAGCAGCCGCAAACGGCGAAGTCGAGACAATCGGACTTCCCGCAGCCGACCTCGGAGAGTTGCTCCCCGGAGCACCCCCAGGAGGAAAGTTCAAGCTCGCCATCTACTGGGCAGCAGCTTGTGGAGGATGCGATGTTTCCCTTCTCGACACAAACGAGAGGATCCTGACCATCGGTGACATGGCTGACATCGTCATGTGGCCTGTCGCAGCAGACGGAAAGGAGAAGGACATCGAGGCAATGGAAGACGGAGCAATCCTCGTCTCCATTATCTCCGGAGCAGTCAGGAACTCCGAGAACGAACACATGGTCAAGCTGCTCAGGCAGAAGTCCAAGGTCGTCGTCTCCTACGGAACCTGCGCATGCTTCGGTGGAAGCCCCGCTCTGGCGAACCTCGTTCCCGGAGAGGGCAAGGAGATCCTGGAGTACGTCTACCAGAAGACCCCCACCACAGCCAACTTCCAGGCCGACTACCACGCAGACGCACCCGTTGTGCCCCAGACATCATTCCAGGCACCTGAGGGAGAGCTCACACTGCCTGTCTTCTACGACACAGTCAAGACTCTCGACCAGGTCATCGACGTGGACTACTACGTCCCCGGATGCCCTCCCCTCCAGGAGTCCATCAGCTACATGCTGAAGGCAGTTGCCGACTTCGCATACAACGGAGTACCTCTCCCGCCCAAGGGAACCGAGATCGGAATCACATCCAAGACCCTGTGCGAGGAGTGCCCCAGGAAGAAGGAGAACCTCAGAATCGAGCACATCTACGAGCCCCATGAGGTCGATGTCAAGCCTGACGTCTGCCTTATGGACCAGGGTATCCTGTGCCTCGGACCCGCCACAGTCGGCGGATGCGGCGCAAGGTGCACCAAGGTAGGCCAGCCCTGCCGTGGATGCTACGGACCCACCTCGGATGTTCAGGAGCACGGAGCAAGTGTGTTCACCGCAATCGCTTCCATGTTCCCGATCCGTGAGGACGATGGAATCATCGGAGAGGATGAGATCGTGAAGATCATGTCAGAGGTCAAGGACCCGCTCGGATACTTCTACGCATTCACCCTCGGAAAGTCATTGATTAAGAAAGCAGTTGTAGAAGGAGGTCAGTAAATGGCAGGACCAATCATTTGGGACGACAAGCAGAAGGTTACCGGCAACAAGGTGACCGTTGACCCCATCACGCGTCTCGAGGGACACGGAAAGATCGAGATCTTCCTTGATGACAAGGGAGATGTGGCGAACGCTTACTGGCAGGTCCCTGAGGTGAGGGGATTCGAGAGATTCTGTATCGGAAGAAAGGTTACAGAGCTCAACCAGATAACAGCAAGGCTTTGCGGTGTGTGCCCCGGTGCTCACCACATGGCATCCACAAAGGCGATCGACGGTTGTTACAACACGAAGCCCACAGAGACCGCGTTCCTGCTCAGGGACACGTTCTACAACGCTCACTTCGTGCACAGCCACATTGCGCACTTCTATGCGCTGGCAGCACCCGACTTCGTCTGCGGACCCGCAGCACCTGCAGCGGAGAGGAACGTCCTCGGAGTCGTGGCCCGTGTCGGTCTCGAGCTCGGAAGCGCGGTCCTCAAGACCCGTGCAGAGGCTCAGAAGGTACAGGCTATCATCGGGGGAAAGCCCACTCACCCTGTGATGGGAGTTCCCGGTGGAGTCACCACAGCGATCACAAAGGAGCAGCAGCAGGAGATCATCGGATACGCAAAGGACATGGTCGAGTTCGCAAAGACCTCATACCAGGTCTTCAGCGATGTCGTCCTCGCAAACAAGGACTACATGGACATCGTCCTCAACCCCGATCTCTACTACAACGAGACCTACCACATGGGACTTGTCAACGACAAGGGACAGTTCGAGATCCATGACGGAAAGGTCAAAGTCGTCGACCCCAAGGGAGACGACCACGATCTCTACGACCCCTATGACTACCTCGACCACATCGGAGAGGCAGTCGAGCCCTGGTCCTACGAGAAGTTCCCCTACCTGAGGAACCCCGGATACAAGGGACTCGTTGGAGGACCCAACAGCGGAATGTACAGAGCATCACCCCTTTCCAGGCTCAACGTCGCAAAGGAGATGCCCACACCGCTCGCTCAGGAGAAGTTCCTCGAGTACAAGGGAATCCTCAAGGACAAGGGAATCACCGGACCCTGCCAGCACACACTGGTCACCCACTGGGCAAGGATCATCGAGCTGCTCTGCTGCGCTGAGAAGTGTCTCAAGGACGCAGAGTGCCCTGACCTGACCAACAGCGACATCAAGCAGAAGGACATCCAGGCCGGCGGACGCGGAGTAGGATGTGTCGAGGCTCCCAGAGGAACCCTGACCCACGACTACACCTGCGACGAGAACGGAATCGTCACCGCCTGTAACCTTGTCGTTGGAACCACCAACAACAACGGGCCCATCTGCATGGACGTTGCCAAGGTCGCAAAGGGACTCATCCACAACTACGAGGTCTCTCCCGGTCTGCTGAACATGGTTGAGATGGCGTTCAGGGCATACGACCCCTGCAACTCCTGTGCAACCCACAGTCTGCCTGGACAGATGCCTCTGACTGCGGTCATCAGGCACTCCGACGGTTCGATCTACGACACCGTCACTCGCAACTGAGTAACAAAACCATGGGAGGGGAAACCCTCCCTCTTTGCCTTTGTATTTTGAACAACCGGAAGGGGAGGAAACTCCCCGACCGGACTAATTATTGAAAATCTGTCTGCAGCTGCTATTCTGTTTGGGCTGACTTTAGAATTACAGAATTTGAATGATAATCAGCTGTATTTCGCACGTGTCTGCGGACCCTTCTTGAACCTGTTGTTCTCCCTTCCGACGATCATTATGTTGGACCGCTTTCCGAGATAGATCCCGTCCAAGAGATAGACATGGGCGTTGTCCAGGTCCAGAAGGTCGCTGTTGAGGATAGGCCCGAGGAGCTCCTCCCCGTTGACGTTGATAGGTGATCCTCCCAGCATCCTGTTGAATGCCGGTATGACGATGAAGTTCTTCGGCAGTTTGGTGTACCTGTCGTTCTCGCTCTTCGAGAAGTGTCCCCGGAACCAGCATGGTTCCGTCATCTGCCTTCCGACACCGTCCCTGAACATCACGGCTGGGTGGTTGTGGCCCATGATCAGCGTCTCGCAGTCCATGACATCCTCGGACGGCCATGTGTGGCCGTGGACGAATCCTATATCATCCACTTTGATCCCCGAGGCAGGCCTTATCTTGACCCTCGGAGGAAGGAACTCCTCGATCATCGTATCGTGGTTCCCGCGGACCACCTCTATGACATCGAAGCGGTCGAAGAGGCTCTCGAAGAAATCGGGTATCTCGGAATATTCCTGCTTTGTGGAGCCCGGCACCGAGTCCTTCACATCCCCCAGGACGATCAGTCTGTCGATATCCTCATCGGCAGCATCCATGATGACCTGATACATATCATTCGTATGGGATTGGAGATGGAAGCCCTTGGACCTCAGATGTGATTCCACACCGATGTGCAGATCGCAGATGACCAGGGCATTGCCTACCTTGAGAGCAGGGGTACCGTAGACCGGCTGGGGATCCATCCTCACTCCAGGTTGTCCCTGAGGACGTGGGGGATCTCTTCGATGACGTCGGTGGCGATGAGTCCGTACGATTTGTCCTTGAACGCATACTCTCCTGCCTTTCCGGCGAGGAATGCTCCCAGGGATGCCGCCTCCATGGTAGTGAGTCCCTTGGAAAGCAGTGCCGCAACGGCTCCGGAGAGCACATCTCCGGTACCTGCTCCGGTCATGGCAGGGGTTCCCGCCCTGTTGTACCTGGTGGCGTTACCATCGGTGATGGTGTCCACATGGCCTTTGAGAAGAAGGGTGACGTTCATCAGCTGGGCCAGGGGTTCAGGCCCTCCGTACTTGGAATCCAGTTTCCTGAACTCTCCTTTGTGGGGGGTGATGATAGTGGGTGTGAGGATCTCCATCCCGATGATGGCCGAGAGTGCATCTGCATCGATGACCATTGGGGTCTTGCACTTTCTCACGAACTCTTTGACCGCCAGCATCGTGTCGGGGTCCTTTCCGATCCCGGGTCCGATGAGAACTGCATCGTAGTTCATCGACTCGGCGAGGAGCATGTCCACGGAGTCGGTGTTCAGACGGTTTCCGGGGAGGGGTGTGATCATAAGAACGGGGCAGTAGGTCGAGATGGCCTGGGCCACGTTCGAGGGGGTGAACAATCTGACGATGTCTGCTCCGGTGCGGAGAGCTGCCATGGAACACATAGCTGGGGCGCCGAAGTAGGGTCCGCCTGCGATGATCATGAGCCTTCCGTTCTCTCCCTTGTGACTGTTCTCATCCGGGAGGGGGTATCTGAGGACGTCTCCGGGTCCGATGTACTTCATCGCATCAACCGGGATGCCGACATCGGCTACCAGGATGTTACCGCAGTTGTCGTCGTTCATTCCGACCTTCACGTCGTGGAATGTGATGGTGGTCTGGGGTACGATGGTCACGTCGGAGCCCAGTCCCGAGGGCGTATCGACGGATACGATGGGAAGTCCTGATGCATTCGCATCGAGAATGAACTGTCTGTAGGGGTCCTTGACCTTTCCCCTTCTGATACCGGTTCCGAGTGCGCAGTCGACGATGACCACAGCATCATTGAACAGTTCAGGACTGTATTCCTCAACTCTGCATTTGAGCTGGGAGTATCTCTCTTTGGCGATTTCGGAGCGAATCTGGCTGGATTTCTTCAGAAGTGCGACTGTGACCCTCTCGGGATCCAAGAGGAGAGCGGACGCGAAACCATCGCCTCCGTTGTTACCTGTGCCGCATACGAAAAGGATGTTCCCCTCAGGGTAATGGTCTTTGAGGAAGCTGGAGACGATCTTTCCCGCATTGTCCATCAGTGTGGATACTGGAATCCCCAGTGCTTCCGAGTTCGCATCTATGACCCTGGAATCCAAACCGCTGATCATCGAATCACCTTCATTGGTTCTTGACAAGGACTTCCGCGATCTTGGGCAGGAGCTCGGTCTTCGACATGTCGGACCTCTCCACACGGACGCATCCGTGCTTCTCACGGTGGAATTTCGGATATGACATGTCCTCCAGGATCTCGAATTCGAGGTCGAGGATCATGGCCCCTTTCGCGATGATGTCCAGATCCGGGTTGTCTACGCAGAGCTCCTTAGGGAGTCTTCTGCCTTGTGACCTGGTCAGATTCTTGTCGAAATACTCTGGCCAAAGCGTGATTGCTATATCCGGATCGTATGTCATGATTGTGCATAGCCGTCAGGATAATAAGCGTTTCCGAGATTGGTCGGTAAAAATAGTCATCTTACCCCTTATGGGGTAAGGAAAAGGTTTGTGTCAATGTGATTACTCAATGAGCACTGCGTTAATTGCTCCATCCTGGCCAGGCCTGGATGTGATGATGGCATCTCCGATCTCTGTGGAGATGGTGGCTCCCTTGTTCATGATGTTACGCTGAACATAGTTGGGATCCGAGGGGTTAGACTTAACGGTCAGGATCTTTGCCTTGGTGACCTTGTTAGTCTTCTTGTCCATTACATTTGCGTACTCTGTGCTGAGCATACCAACCTTGACACTTCCGCCCATTCCGCGATACTGCTTGAGGTTCGTCGCACCGATTCTGGTGAACTGCTTCTCTCTGCTGATCTCGAATTTCCTCTTTCCCTGACTGGGGACGAGTCTGCCGCCAGTGGGCTTTCTGTTGGATTTACCCTGCCAAAGTGCCATAGTAATCGAGCCCTCTAATTATAGTGCTCTATTTAAACGTTACCCATTATATCTTCTTTATAATAAAGAGGGTTTCAATCGCCCTTCTCCTTATTATCATTGCCTCTTCACGAGGTACCTTTCCAGACATAGCAGGGCGCCTATGAGCAGGACCACTCCGATTATGGCTGCGCCGTTGGGCTGGTGATCGGGATCGCTCTCAAGATGCGGGCCGGATTCCAATACCGGGACGGTCTGTTCCGAGCTCATATCCTCCCCAACGGCCACAGCGAATGGGGTCAGTGTTATCGCGGCGGTGATGATGAGCACCGTCAGGATCAGTTTCTTCTTCATTCGTATTCCTCCTTTCCTCAATATATCATAGACGAAGAACTATTATAATATACCCTTGGGGGGTATAGGTATAATAATTACCTACCAATCGTATAGTATTTACGACAAATAGGGAATCCAGTATCATGGAGTTCAGGTACCTGACCGCAGAGGATGCAGAGGAGGCCTCGGCATTCGTTCATGACATGTGGGTGGACACATACGCGCCCATAGTCCTTGGCGGAAGGGAAAGAGCGGAGAACATCTTCGATGATTGGATAGGCCCGAACAAGATCCGCAGGGATATGTCGAGGGGCCATTTCTTCATTTACATCGTCGAGGACGGGAAGGAGATCGGTCTGATGTCCGCTGGTAAAGAGGATGACGGTCTGGAGATCAGCAAGATCTATCTCCTCCCAGAATACCGCGGCAGGGGACTCGGCAGGAAGTGCATGGAGTTCATGATGGAGAGGGGCAGGGAGCTGGGATGCAAGCGTGCCTATCTTGAGGCAAACCATGACAACAAGAATGCGCTGGCGTTCTATGAATCGCTCGGATTCAGACAAGACGGGATCAACCAGTACGATCATTCATACACATTGGTCATGGCGAGGGAACTCCGATCGCCATGACCATTTGAAGTTTGTTCAGACGCCCTTGTGGCGGAGCATCTCTACGTCTACTTTGTCGCCCTCGACCGTGACGATGGCGCTGTAGCCCTCCTTTGCAGGTCCGGGGTTCACGAATGTGGTTCCGTTCTTGGTCTCACATCCGATCGCCTCATGGATGTGACCGGACATCGCCAGTATCGGGTGGTATTCCTCGATGATCTTCGTGATGCTCTTGCAACCGACGTGCATCCCCAACATGATCTTGTCCATCATACCGTAGGACGGAGCATGCGTCATCAGGATCATTCCCTCGGATGCGTTGGCTTTCAGTCCGTCGTAAATCTCCTCGTCGCTCAGTTCGAAGGGTGTGCCGAAGGGACTCTTGTTACCTCCGCCCAATCCGACGATGTCGTGCCCTTCGATCGTGACCTTCTTTCCGTGAAGATCTGTAGCAACATCCCTGATCTTCTCGGGCATGTCCCTGGGGTCGCAGTTACCGGGGATGACGTAGACTTTGGCATTAATCTTGGACAGCAATTCGATCGCATCCTCGGATGTTCCCATGTCGGTGACATCTCCCAGGTGGATGACGAAATCGACCTTGTACTGTTCGATCTCCTCGTTGATCCATCCCAACGCTGAGTGGTGCTGGTGCAGATCGGTGATCAATAGAAACTTCATGGCTCGGAATCGTCGGATTCATACTTAATCTCTGTCCGAAAATGTAAACGGATTACAGGAGAATGTATATTTTTATATTGAGTAGTCAATATTTTGGATGATACATCCAATAGGAGAGTTTCACATGGAAAAGATAGAAAGATTCTGGGGAGACTACTTCTTCTTGAACAAGTGGTATCCAATAGGCATTGAATATGACGGAATGAAGTTCCTGAGCAGCGAGGCTGCTTATCAGTCTCAGAGATGTGCCGACAGAGAGGATGGGCAGCGGAGAATATGATTCTGCAGTGTATCCCCTGGATACTCTGACGATACCGTAGATAGCTAAAGCTGCTATCGCTAGGGTGAGAATCCAACCGAACACGCTTAGAGAACAATACCTGCATAGATAATGATATTGAACTGTCTGGTCAGGATAAATCCCCGATTCATTGAGCTGACGGAGCCTTGTCCTTCGACAGCAGAGATGCCACTATCGTGATCAGCAGTACGCCTACTATGACTGCCAATGATGTCATGATCGGGATCTCTATGAAATCCACCAGCAGGAGCTTCGCTGCTATGAACAGGAGGATGACTCCCAGGCCGTATTTCAGATACTTCAGCGAGCTGAGTCCTCCCTTGATCGCGAAGTAGAGGGACCTCAATCCCAGGATCGCGAATATGTTCGATGTGTAGATCACCAGAAGATCGTTGGAAAGCGCCAGTACCGCAGGGATGGAGTCCAATGCGAATACGAGGTCCGAGAACTCGATGACGATCACGCACAGGAGGAGAGGGGTAGCGACTTTCTTCCCGTCTATCTTCGTGAAGAATTTGTTACCGTCCAGTGTAGGGGAGGTCTTCAGATGCTTGCTCATGAATTCTGCTATCTTGCTCTTCCCTGTCTCTTCCTCCTTGGCGAAGAGTGTTTTCAGGGCAGCGTAGGCCAGCAGTGCTCCGAAGATGTACATGACGAAATGGAATTTCATCAACTCCACACCTATGAGCATGAACACCAGGCGGAAGATCACTGCTCCGAAGATTCCATAGAACAGCGCTTTGTGCTGATATTCCCCGGGTATGGCGAAGAGGCTGAAGATGATGATGAACACGAAGAGATTGTCGATGCTCATCGATTCTTCCATGATGTATGCGGTGATGAACTCCAGTCCCTTGTCGTTGCCGAACAATACGAATATGAAGACTCCGTATCCTGCAGCTGCCAGGATCCATAGCATCGTCTCTCTGAGGGCCCTCTTCACAGGTATGTCCTCAGGTTTGCGGTGGAGGACCAGATCCAGGATGACCAGGGCAAGAGCTACCACTATGAAAACAACCCATGCCAACATTTCATTGTCCATTCGATTCAGGTCCCCGCTGTCCTCAGTATTGGAGGAATGCTCCTTTTACATTATCAAACAATCGTAGAGTGGATGGGATAAGTGACCGTTGATATGATCCAAAAGAAGAATGGCGTGGAGGACGTGATTTGAACACGCGAGCGCATAGCGCACTAGCTTAGCAGGCTGGCGCCTTACCGGGCTGGGCCACCTCCACAAGTAGTGAAATCGGGAACAGTGCTACAATAATAAATGTTTGGTCGGGACACAATACGATGTGAAATCGATGGTACAGGGATTATTTCAGATACCGCCGGTTAGTTTGTCCTTCACCTTTTGGACTGTTTCCTCATCTACCCCTACGAAATCGATAAGGTACTTGGTGAAGACCTCCTCAGGGTTGTATTTCACGTACTCCACCTTGCTCCAGTCGACCTTCTCGGGATGAGCCGTGTACTCGGTATGCTCGAAGAGATAGAGGATGCGGTCGACCAGGATCTCGGCGACCACATAGTATTCTTCGTTGTATTGCTCGACGCCGTAGAAGTTGCAGATGGTAAGCATGAAGTCATCTCTGACCTCGTCGTAGGTCGCACCAGCGAGCCCCTCCAATATCCCGCTGTAGACTCCTGTGCGATCCTTGCCCATTGCACAGAAGATGGCCACCTTGCCCTCTGATTCCAGGAACGATTCGATGAAGAATTTTCACTCCTCAGGATAAGAATGTGTGGAAGGATGGAGTTCCTTACACAGGACCTTTCCTTCTTTGTACAGTTTGCTGACATAGGCATCCGGGAAACCATCTGCGTAGCGCTTCGCTTTCTCATCGTCCATGTTGAGGCACATCACGTATTCTATCCCGTAGGTCTCGTAAAGATCATCTGTATAGGTGGCGCGCGCACCTGAGGACCAGGGTGAGGCGGAACGGTAAACGCAGTCCGAGATCATGTTGCCGCCGCTCAATGAACGGAAGTTGCAGAAATCCTCAATGGAATCATAGTCATCGATGAGTTCGGAGTAGCCGTTGATGTAGTTCGGCATCTTATCCACATAGGGATTCCTCCCCTCGCGGGACAGGGTCACGACGTCGCCGACATCGATATCGGTGGAATCCAGCGTATAGCAGTTGAAATACCCCAGACACCACTTGCCCTCGGTAAATGTGATGAATGCCTCATAACTCGGGATGCCGTTGAATTGATAGCACAGGATCGCAGTGAACGATTCGTCCCCGCATTCCACACGGATGTCGTCCCCTATGGTTGCCCCGATTCCCTTGAAATCGTCTGAGGTCGCATCCAGATACAGGTTCATAGGATCCGATCTCCGTGACCGTGGAGGTGATTACGGCCTTTTCATTCCCATTGTTCACATAGACTGCTAGACAGGCAGCGACTGCCACTACGGCGATGGCAACAATGGCGACCATAATCTTCTGGTTTCTTTCCATCGGAAGTACATTTTCGGAGTGATAGAAAAAAGATGTGATATGGCATCGAAATTCTTTGTTTCTCGTCCTTTCTTAATAATAGGATATAATAAAGATTGATTATTGATTTCTACCCTCGTAAATATCATCAGATTGTAGGTAAAAATATACCGAAAAAAGACCCCCTACCAACCTTTTTATAATACGTGAAAATAGGGGGGTCTGCGCAATGAAGCGGACGTCACCCAGTGGCGTCACGGACGATTTGCGGATGATATCAATCCCTTTGATCGGATGGATAGAATTCGAATACGAATTCTTATATACTCCATCAGGTTACACGGGGTTGCGCGATGCGACGTGGCGTCGACTCCCAGAGTCAGCCACGGTCAGTCACGATCCATGTATGGACCGAGTGGGCCTATCTGATAGGCTTATATATTTGGTCAATATACAGGGGAATGCGCGGTTCCACAGGACCGCAATCATGGAGAATCATGATCCCCGACAGGGAAACACCATCCTGCCGTGCTCTCATGAATTCTGACGTTCGATGCTACGAATGTTCCGTTAGACGGGATATTCGAACAAGAGTGTGCCGTTCAACGGGACAGCGGTGAAACATGGTAAACTGCCAGTTTCAATTTCATCCATCAGAGACGAAATAAGTCAATGATTTGACTCCGGTTGATCCTGCCGGCGGCCACCGCTATAGGATTTCGATTAAGACATGCGAGTCGAGAGTCGTTATGGACTCGGCGGACTGCTCAGTAACACGTGGAGAACGTGCCCTTAAGTGGGGGATAATCTCGGGAAATTGAGGATAATACCCCATAGATCATGGGATCTGGAATGACCCATGGTTCAAAGTTCCGGCGCTTAAGGATCGCTCTGCGGCCTATCAGGTAGTAGTGGGTGTAAAGTACCCCCTAGCCTACGACGGGTATGGGCCTTGAGAGAGGGAGCCCAGAGTTGGATTCTGAGACACGAATCCAGGCCCTACGGGGCGCAGCAGTCGCGAAAACTTCACACTGGGGGCAACCCCGATGAGGGAAATCCTAGTGCTAGGACATTTGTTCTAGCTTTTCTCAAGCGTAGATAACTTGAGGAATAAGGGCTGGGTAAGACGGGTGCCAGCCGCCGCGGTAATACCTGCAGCCCAAGTGGTGGTCGATTTTATTGAGTCTAAAACGTTCGTAGCCGGTTTGGTAAATCTTTGGGTAAATCGGGAGGCTCAACTTTCCGACTTCCGAAGAGACTGTCAAACTTGGGACCGGGAGAGGCTAGAGGTACTTCTGGGGTAGGGGTAAAATCCTGTAATCCTAGAAGGACCACCGGTGGCGAAGGCGTCTAGCTAGAACGGATCCGACGGTGAGGGACGAAGCCCTGGGTCGCAAACGGGATTAGATACCCCGGTAGTCCAGGGTGTAAACGCTGCCGACTTGGTGTTGGAGGCCCTTCGGGGGCATTCAGTGCCGGAGAGAAGTTGTTAAGTCGGCTACTTGGGGAGTACGTCCGCAAGGATGAAACTTAAAGGAATTGGCGGGGGAGCACCGCAACGGGAGGAGCGTGCGGTTTAATTGGATTCAACACCGGAAAACTCACCAAGGGCGACTATCACATGAAAGCCAGGCTAACGACCTTGCTTGATTCTTAGAGAGGTGGTGCATGGCCGTCGTCAGTTCGTACCGTAAGGCGTTCTCTTAAGTGAGATAACGAACGAGACCCTCATCTATAATTGCTACTTCACCCTCCGGGGTGGAGGCACATTATCGAGACC
>JAZNDX010000030.1:0-136660 GCA_045588265.1 Candidatus Methanomethylophilaceae archaeon
TCCCTGAATGACGGGTTTGATAGGTGCGTTTCCGTGTCTGGGGTAGAACCTTGCGATGTCCCTTCCCTCTCCGAGAATCAGCTTTTTGGGTGCCCTCTTGATTCCCTCCCAGATCTCCTCTTCCGTGAACTTCATTACACGGCCGAGGTCCTGGCAGTAGAATCCGCAGGTGCAGAGCATCTCCAGTCCAGCCTGGAACAGGTTGTTCTTTGTCTCGTTGTCCTCAGGGACGAACTTGTCGCCGAAGTTGAGTTTATACTTCTCCTTCATCGCTGTGGCTGTCTCGGGGATGATCTTGTAATCCCAGTCTGCCTCAGGAACTTTCTTTCCCTTGATGAATCTCTCGTAGACATCCGTTATGGTCAGGAATCTTGTTGCTGCCATGTTTAATCACCTATTGTAGGATTAAAATCAGTTTCCAGTGAGCTTGTCAACGAGTCCGATGATTTCGTTGGCAGTCTCAGAGTATCCGTCTGCTCCGATCTCGTCGCACCACTCTTTCGAGCAGGGTGCTCCACCAAAGATGGCCTTGTAAGGTGCTTCCATCTCTTTGATGGTCTCGACCAGCTCTCTCTGGGATTCCAGGGTGGTGGTCATGAGTGCGGATCCTCCGCAGACCTGAGCGTTGTTCTCCTCAGCTGCATCCATGAAGTCCATTGCGGATGCGTCGGGTCCGAGGTCGATAACATTGTATCCAGCTCCCCTGAGCATTGCACAGCAGACGTTCTTACCGATCTCGTGGATATCTCCCTCAACAGTACCCATGACAACGGTTCCCTTCAGGTTTCCCTCACCACTCTCCATGAGAGGCTTGAGGATGTTCAGTGCTGCCTCCATGGTCTTAGAAGCTGCAACGACCTGAGGTAGGTAGATCTCTGCCTTGTCGAACCTGACTCCGATGGTCTCCATTCCCTTTCCGAGTCCCTCTCCGATGATGGTTCCGATGTCCATCTTGGCGTCGATAGCTTTCTGTGTAGCTTCCTGTGCGAGCTTGATGTTCCATGTCTCGACTGAAGTCTTAAGATCAGCGAGAATCTGTTCGTTTGCCATTTCTATTCCTCCTTTGGCTTGATAGCCTACAGCGGCATTCACCGCTGTCTGCAGAAAGCATCCCGTTATTCTCTATTTAATGGTTATTGATTGATGATCTGTTTTTGTATATTAGTATTTAAAAATTACTATTATTATCGTAGATAATTTTTACCAATATATAAATTTGACCATTAGATGATACATCCAATTAACATAAATTTAAATATAAAATATTTGAAAATGGCAATTTTGTGGTAATAGATGACATCATAATGCATCCAAATGATGCAAAAAACCCTATTTTTCTAAGAATTCCAAGGCAACTGTGACCACAGGCCATTTCTTCAATAATGCTTGTTTATTCTATGTTTACTTATTATAGAAATAAAGAAGCCTTAGTACAGCAAAAGAACAATGCGAGATCCTCGAAAAACCGGGGCTAGCATTACCTTTCTTTTTCCGATCAAATCGGTCAATAATTACCGTATTCGGGCAGATTTGGATGGATATAGCATACATCCAACATAATGCATGTTTTCGTCAATTTCTTCTTTATGTTTGTTTATTTTTGCAGATTTTATATTTAATAACACGGCTTAGCAGTAAGATTGATTTAAATACTTTGTATTTTGAATTCAAGGTAGGAAAAAATAGCCATTAATATTTCTATATAAAAATTTCTACTAACCTTTATTAAGCAATTTTAAGATGCTTTTCATGAAGCACACATCGTGCTGAGGAGGAATAAAATGGCTTTTGAAAGTGAGACAAAGAAGTTGCAGGATGCTTTGATTTCCTGTAAGGTCCCCGACATCGGTAAAGCAGTACAGGAGGCACACGACGCAGGCATGCCTGCCGACGAGATCATCAACACACTCGGTGCTGCAATGTCCGACGTTGGAGTTCTTTTCGAGAGGGGAAAGCTCTTCCTGCCCCATGTCCTGAGCGCGGCGGCGGGAATGAAGAACGCCATGTCCACACTCGATGCAGAGTTGAAGGCAGGAGCAGGATCCGCACAGGCAAAGGGAACAGTTGTTATGGGAACAGTCGAGGGAGATGTCCACGACATCGGAAAGTCGATCTGCTCCACCATGCTCCAGTGCGCAGGATTCGAGGTTCACGACCTTGGTAGGGATGTACCTCTCAAGAGCTTCATTGAGGAGATCAAGGGAGGATGCAATTACTGTGGAATGTCCGCACTTATGACCACCACGATGACTGGAATGAAGACAATCATCGAGATGGCCAAGACTGAGGGCATCCGTGACAATGTCATCATGATGGTCGGCGGAGCACCCGTTACACAGGGATACGCAGACAAGATCGGAGCCGATGTTTACGGCGAGTCCGCATCTGAGACCACCAAGAAGGCATCCGCTATCGCTAGCGACTGAAACCAGGTGATATTATGACGTATTACACAAGAATGGGTGACGGTAAGAGAGTCACCATGACGAAGGAGCAGATTCTGGATGACATTCACAACGGAACCGCTGACGCAGCGGACATGGCCGGAATCCCCCAGCTCGACGCAAACGCCATCGACCACATCGCAGAGATTATCATGAGTCAGGACAGGGTCGTCGGAGTCACACCCGGAAACGAGGTTGTCCTCTCCTACGATATCGGTCAGCTGGACTTCACCGGTGACAACGGAAACTCCGGAAACGGGGTCGACATGGGAAGGCTCGAGGCAGCTCTCCTTCACGAGAGGGCACTCGGAGCAGACACTTTCGAGCTCGCACACTCTGACTACTCCATCAAGCCCGTGAAGCCTGTCATCTCCATGGAGATGCAGACAATGGAGGAGATCCAGGCAGAGATCGTTGCACCCTTCTTCTACGGAGCGATGCCCAACCAGGGACTCTACTACGCCCCTGACGGACCCTACGGAAACCCGGCAGACCTCATGAGGGAATTCATGATCGAGGAGTCCATGCAGCAGTCCGAGCTTGCATCCCAGCACGTCACCAGGGATATCGAATACGTCACAACAAGGCTCCAGGCAGCAGGTTCCGATGGATTCAACTTCGACACCACGGGATCCGCAGGAGACGCGGACTGTGTCGGAACACTCAACGGAGTCAAGATTCTCAGGGAGCAGTGCCCCGAGGCATACATCCAGGTCGGATTCGCAGGAGAGTCCATCATGGGAATCCACGGATCCATCGAGTTCGAGGGACAGGTCGTTGCAGGAATGTACCCCCACCAGTACGTCCACATCGCCGAGCAGGCAGGTGCGAACGTCGTCGGTACCGTTTGTAACACCAACACATCGAAGTCACTCGCATTCAACATCGCAAGGGCAGTCACATTCATCAAGGAAGCCGTCAAGACCTCCAACATCCCCGTCCACGCCGACATGGGAATGGGAGTAGGCGGAATCCCCATGTGCGAGACCCCCCCGATTGATGCAGTCTCCAGGGCCAGCAAGGCAATGGTCGAGATCGCAGGCGTCGACGGAATATAGGTCGGAGTCGGAGACCCCGCTGGAATGGACCTTCCCCACTTCATGACTTCCGGTATGGGAGGAATCAGGTCCGCTGGTGACCTCGTCGCCAGGATGCAGTTCGGAAAGAACATGAGAATCAAGGACGCAAAGGAGTATGTTGCAAAGAAGCTCGACCTCGACGTCCTCGACATTGTTGATGAGTTCGTAATGAGGGACCTCCGTGAGGAGCTCGGAATCGGTATCGTCACCGGAGTTCCCGGAGCACCTCGCGGTATTGCAGCCAAGATGAACATCGAGAACATCCTCGACATCAAGATCAACAGCTGCGAGAAGTTCCGCGAGAAGACTCAGAAGCGCTGAAACTATTCTTCCGGCGGGTCACCGCCGGAGGTTACCACCTTAGCAAAACGATTTCAAAACGACTTAAACCCAAAAAAGGAGGAAAACAAATGAAAGCAATCCAGTACCCTGGAAAAATCGGAATGAACGGAATCAAGATGAACCTGTTCACATTGGATGACTGCAGAGCCATCGACCTTGCAACAAGGGATGTCCTCTGGAACTACGGTGTCCAGGTTTCCGATGACGAGTGTATCAAAATCTTCGAGGACGCAGGATGTATCGTCGACTACGAGACAAAGATGGTCAGGATCCCTGACTTCCTTTTGAACCAGGCACTCGCATCCGCCCCCAAGACATTCTATCTCTATGGAAGGGACGACGACCACACAGTCGAGCAGGCATGGAACGGACGTGTCCACTACACCTGCTTCGGAACCGGTATCCAGGTATGTAACTACCTCGGAGACGGAAAGTACGAGACCCGTGACTCCAACTCCGAAGACCTCGCACAGATCGCAAAACTCTGTGACTGGGCAGACGGAATCAGCTACTTCTCCCTCCCCGTTTCCGCAAGAGACTGGGCAGGAAAGGGAGCAGAGGATGTCCACGAGATGTACATCTCCATCGCCAACACAGTCAAGCACTTCCACCACATCGACCCCGTCGCCGAGCACGTCAAGTACTACTGGGAGATGCTCGTCGCATACTACGGCGGAGACGCGAAGAAGGCACGCGACAGGCCCCTTATGTCCATGCTCGTCTGCCCCACATCCCCTCTTGAGCTGTCACACAACGCAGCCCAGGTCATCAAGCAGGGAGCCGAGTACGGAATCCCCGTCAACGTCCTGTCCATGGCAATGGCCGGAGGATCATCCTCAGTCCACCTCGCAGGAACACTTGTCACCCACAATGCAGAGATCCTTTCCGGTATCGTCCTCGCTGAGATCGTGAAGCCCGGAGCACCCGTCTACTACGGATCCTCCACTACCATCTTCGACCTCAAGCACGGAACCGCACCTGTCGGAGCACCTGAGCTCGCTCTCATCTCCGCAGCAGTAGGAGAACTTGGAAGGTACTACGGTCTCCCCGTCTTCACAGCCGGTATGTAGACCGACGCCAAAGTCCCTGACTCCCAGGCAGCACACGAGAAGACCATCACTTCACTTCTCCCCGCAATGGCCGGAGTCAACATGATCTACGGATCTGGAATGCTCGAGCTCGGACAGACCTTCTCTCTCGAACAGCTCGTCATCGATAACGACATCATCGCGATGGAGAGGAAGGCACTTGAGGGAATCGTCGTCAACGATGAGACTCTGGCAGTCCCCGTCATCAAGGAGCTCGGAGTCGGAAAGGACTTCATCGGACACCCCACCACCATGGCAAACATCGAGCTTGCATCAGACCCCACCGTGTTCAACAGGGACATGATCGGAGACTGGAGAGCACAGGGATCCAAGGCATGTGTCGATGTCGCACACGACATCGTCGTCGATGTCATGAAGAACCACGTGGTCGCGCCCATCGATCCCGAGATCGCAGCCAAGATGGAAGCAATCGTCAAGAAAGCAGACGAGGACTTCCTCAAGGGAAAAGAGTGAACTCAAACTGATTTGAAACTTAACAGGAGGAATAGTAAAAATGACAATGACAGAAGATGCAAAGAATGCAATCATGAAGTACGACAACAAAGCAGCCGCTGAGATCGCAAAGAAGGCAGTAGCAGAGGGTGCAGACCTCGTCGACCTCATCGAGAACGGTTACTCTGCTGGAATGACTGAGGTCGGAGCCCTCTTCGAAGCAAAGAAGCTCTACCTCCCCCACGTCATGGCAGCAGCTGCAACAATGAACGCGGCAATGGAGATCCTCGAGCCCGAGATCGCCAAGAAGGGTGCCGGAGTCGGAACTGGACTCGGAACCGTCGTCATCTGCTCCATCGAGGGAGACATTCACTCGATCGGAAAGGACATCGTCGCAATCATGCTCAAGGTTGCCGGATTCAACGTCAAGAACATCGGAAGGGATGTGCCCCTTGACACAATCGTCCAGGCATGCCAGGACAACAATGCTGTTGCAGTAGGAACCTCTGCACTGATGACCTCCACCATGGTCGGACAGAAGACCTTCGAAGAGAAGATGAAGAAGGCCGGCCTCAAGGGCAAATGCCTGACAAACGTCGGTGGAGCACCCGTCACCCAGCAGTGGGCTGACGAGATCGGAGCCGATCTCTACACAGAGAACGCTTCCGACGCAGCTGCGAAGTTCGCCGCAGCATTCGAGAAGTAAGCGAAGTGCAAAGCTTACGAGTAGAGAAAAACAACTTTTCAGGGGTGCGAAAGCACCCCTCCCCAAATATTAGATGAAGGAGGTCTAGTATGGACGTTAATCAAATTAGGGCAATGGACCACGACAGGAAGAAGAAGATCGGACTCCTGATGGGAATCCTCTGTGCCCTGTACTGGGGAGTATGGTACGTACCTGGTTACGCTATCTACGTGTCCCCTCTCGTCGACAGTGTCTACGGGAACATGCTCGATGCAGGAGCATCCGACGATCTCGCCGGTGTCCTCCAGGCGTTGTTCCTGACATTCGTCAACGCTGTAGCATGCGCAGTTCTTCTGTTCATTTGGAACGGAGGACTGCAGAAGAACAAAGAGCTTGTAAGAACGATCGTTCAGGTCAGGGCAGTTACCAAATACTACATCGTCGCAGGTATCTGCGGTGCAATCGCAGTATCCGGTACCTATATCGCTGCTCTCTTCCTCAGCCCCGGTTTCGCGGCTGTCGCAGGACTTCTGTACCCCATCGTCGGAACCATCATGTCGGTTCTGTACCTCAAGCAGAAGGTCACAAAGAGGGCATACCTCTCTGTTATCGTTCTCATCGCAGGAGGTATCACACTGTACGCTGGAAGTATGATCTCCAATCCCGAATCAGCAAACCCTGTCATCGGATTGATTGGAGGACTCATGGCCGCATTCGGTTGGGGATTCGAGGGAGTCGCTGCAGGAAAGGCACTCGATCTTTCCGAGCCCGATATCGGTATCCATCTGAGGTTCATTTTCGAAGCATTGTTCTGGACTGTTGTAATGATCGTCCTGATCATCTGCGGATTCCCGATGTTCGACACTATCGGATGGCTGCTCGACCCGACCACCTTCCTGATGGTCCTGCTCATCGGATTCTCGTTCGCATGGTGTTATGTGTCTTGGTACAAGTCATTCCCGATGATCGGAGTCGCAAGGGGACAGGCAATAGGATCCCTGTACGCTGCTTGTGCAGTCATCTTCCTGATCATCTTCATGGGTCCCGAACTCGCTCTCGGATACACCGAGGACAGTATGGCGATCATCGTAGGATCTACCATCGCAGGTCTGATCATATGTCTGATCGGATCGTATCTGTTGGCCACCGAGGATGCTGAGGATATGGCATCGCTGAGGGAGGTCGATTGAGATGATGGAGGGAACTCCAATCAAGTTCCGTATCCTGGAATTCCTGGAGGACGGACCTAAGAGGACAGACGAGATCTGCATACCTCTTGCAAAAGAGTACAACGAGGACACACCCTACGGAAGGGGAAAGATCAAGTTCGACTGTATCGAGCTTGCTTCTGCCGGAATCATAACCGAAGGTGCGGCCGTCGTCGATGAGGAAGGAATCTTGGACAAAGGAAAGCTCCTTGTCATGTACTCCCTCAGCAGCCTCGGAAAAGACTATCTGCAGTATCTCAAGAATACAGTTAGACCAAAGAAGGTGTGAAAATGCCCGGAGAAGAAGTAGATGTTTGGCAAGCAGTCGTCGATTACCTCGAGCCTAGTATCTTCGGCGGTGTCGGCAGCTTTGTCATCTGTACCGTGTTTATCCTTGGACTCTGTGCCTACGGATTGATCAAATCCAGAAAGATCTACAGGGAAGTGTGAAACTCATTCGGGCGTGAGCCCGGAGGGGGACCAGATCCCCCTCAAACAATCTTTAGTTTGATCAAGGTCCATGGATTCTCATCCGGACCTTATGGTGGCGGATACAATGGAGTTAATCTGGGCTTGGATCATCCTGCTCGTGGCCAGCATCATCGAACCGATATGGGTCACCTGCTTGGACAAATCCGAGAATTTCAAGAAGAAAGGATGGGGCGCCGCAGCGATCATCCTTGTTCTGCTATGCCTTTACCTCCTGTCGATTCCTTCCAACCCCGAAAACCTCGGTCCGGGTATCTCATACTCGATCCTAGCAGGAATCGGTGCTGCAGGAATAGTTCTGATCGGGAGAGTGCTTTACAAAGAGAAGATAACGGCAAGGAAGATGCTGTTCATCGCAATGATCGTCGCCGGAATCATCGGAGTAAGACTGATCTCGGGGTGATTGAATGGAAGGAGATTGGAAAACCAATACGAAGATCGCATGGTTGCTGATCATACTCGGCGGATTCCTTCAGGTCGGCTGGTCCATCGGATTGGCCTACACCGACAGTTTCACCAATATCGGATGGGACATCGTTACGATCGTGTTCCTGATCCTGAGCATGATATGCTTGGAGTATCCGATGAGGATGGGCGTTCCGTTCACAACGGCATACGCTGTTTGGATCGGGATCGGTGTCTTCCTGACCGTCGTCCTGTCGTACGCCCTGAACCTGGAGAGCGAAGGCTTCTCCTGGGGAATGGGAATCTGTCTCGCGTTGATCATAGCAGGCGTAGTGGGTCTGAAGATGACTCCCGTGGAGTACATCGAGGATCCCAAAAAATGATTTCAAAAGGACGTACATCCGTTCATGCAGATGTGCGTCCTGATTCTTTTCAGATTATCCTTGCGTTAGCCGTCCGGACCAGATTGATCTCCTCATATGTCTCCACGCGCAGATCGTCCAAGGTGTAGTATCTCGCGTGAAGGGCATCGGCGAACTTCTTGGCCTTGTGTTCAACGTCCTCGCGTTTCTCCGAATCGATCACGATCCATTTCACCGTGGGGAGATTGATCTTTTTAGCGATGTCGAGGGCCTCTTCGAGGGGATCTGTCGTCTTGTCGGAAGGGTCGAGCGCAATGTTCGCACCTCCGTCTGTTACGAGGACTACGTAGCAATCATCGTTGGGGCGTTTCTTCACATACATGGACATGTAATCGCTGAGGTAGCGCAGTGCTGCAGATAGAGGCGTCTTCCTTCCGATGGCAAGGTCGTCAAGCAGTTTGTAGATGACTTCGACCTCTCTCGACGGGGGCATGAGCATGGTGATCGCCTTCTCGTTGAACGTGAGGAAACCGACACGATCCTTCTTGATGTAATGCTCCTTGAGCAGCGAGAGTATAGCACCTTTGACTGCGACCATCCTGTTGCGTATGATAAGCGAGCCGCTCGTGTCGACCGCGAAGAGGAAAGTGGAGGAGCTTCTCGTCTCCCTTATCTTCTCCCTTATGTCCTGCTTCTCGATGATGATCGCCAGGTCGTTGTCGGATTCTCTGTGACGCTTGATCTGATAAGGTGCGCTAGCACGGACGGTTGCATCGAACGCAAGGTCGGGATTCTTCTCCTCCGTCACCCTCGAACCCACATACCTACCCGACCGCTCTTTGGATTTCTGTTGGAATCTCTTCCCTCTTGCAGAAGCCTCTCCTTTGGCCTTGGCGGTGTCCTGTTCGAACAGGTCGATCGTCTTGAAGGTCTCGCCTATCTTTGTGATGACATCCTCGGGTTCCTTGAGACCTTCGACCTTCTCTCCTTCGACGGCTACTGCTGCAGGCTCCAATCCCTGCTCCTTCTCGGTGTCGCCGATCTTGATGTTGTCATCCTTGTTGTTGAAGAGTTTCTTAGAAGCCTTGGAATCGGTGTTGAATCCTACGGTAGAGCGGGCCTGCTTGTTCTTCTTGTCGACCCTTCTTCCCTTGACTACTTTCAGCCTGTGATTGAGACTGAGTATCGATGCTTCCACTATGTCGGATTCGTCGACCGTCCTCCTTCCGTCCAATGCGGCCAATGTCATGGCGACATATGCTGCGGAGAGGTCCCCGCGGTGACCGTCAATGCCCATCTTGTTGCATACCTCGGATATCGTTCTGAGGAGATTTTCCGGAGGTTCCGCATCTGCAAGGATCTCTTTTGCACGGACTATCCTGTCGCGAACCTTGCGGTCCTCTTCGCTGTAGCGTTCCATGAACGCTTCGGGATCCTCATCGAACTCGATGCTCCTCCTGAGGATCTCTCTTCTCCCTTCCGGGTCATCGGGATAATCCGCGCTCACGCAGATGTCGAAGTGGTCTAGGATGGGAAGCGACAGATACGAATCGCTGTTGTTCATGGTGGCGACGAGGATGGTGTCGACCTTGTACGAGGTGGACATGTTCTCCCTCTCTATCTTCACCTCTCCCGACAGTACGGAGTCGACGACGCCGGTGATTATCCTGTGCTCGAACAGGTTGATGTCATCCATGTAGAGGATGTTGTGATCCCCTCTGTTGAGGAGTCCTTCTTCAAGGGACAGTATGCCTTCCTTCACCGCAAGTTCGACGTTGAGGCATCCGAAGAGCTGTTCGTCGGTGACGTTGAGCGGGATGTTCACTATGGTCTTTCCAGAGATGTGTCCCAACGAGCGGCCTACTAGAGTCTTACCGGTACCGGAAGGTCCTCTGATGAGCACCGACTTGATGTGCGGATTCGCTATCGCGCACATCAGTGCCTTCTTGGTCTGCTCCATTCCGTAGACTGCTGAGAATGGGTAGTGAACCGTCATCAGATTCCCAGGCATACATCCAACTCTTTTTCATCGAAGGTCACGTTGTCGAATGCACGTTTCTTGAGACGGTGGGAGAGGACCAACGGTGCTATCTCACGGAGATCTTGTCTTGTGACTTCCTTCCTTCCGTTGAGGGCGGCATTTGCCTTGGCCGCTCTCATCATGGTAATGTCGGCCCTGTGCCCTTCCATCTTGAAGTGTATGGAGACCATGACTATGTCATGGACGATCCTGTCATCGAGTTTCACTTCTGCAAGGAGTTCCCTCGCCGCTATGATCCTCTGACGGATCTCTTCGGTCTCTTCTCTGCAGGCGTCGAGATATCCTTCCGGATCCTTATCGAACTCCATCCTGCGCTTGATGACCTCCATCCTGATGTCGACATCTTTCTCTCCTTCGATGTCGACGCACAGTCCGAATCTGTCGAGAAGCTGAGGTCTCAGACTTCCTTCTTCTGGGTTCATGCTTCCTATGAGGATGAACTTGGCGGGATGGGAGAACGATACTCCTTCCCTCTCGATGTAGTTCACACCCATGGCAGCGGAGTCGAGGAGCAGATCGATGATGTGATCGTCTAACAGATTGACCTCGTCCACATACAACACGTTCCCATTCGCCTGTGCAAGCACTCCCGGTTCGAACTTCTTCTCCCCGGTCTTGAGGACGTGCTCCAGGTCGAGTGTTCCCGACACACGGTCCTCTGTCGCACTCAGTGGAAGCTCTATGACCGACATCGGTTCCATCTTGGATTCCAATTTGATCCCGGCATCGAGTTTCTCGCGGCATTGAATACACATCCTCTTCGGGAATCTCGGGTCGCAGTGGTACGGACAATCAATGACCGTAGGCCTGTCGGGAAGGATCTGTACGAGGGACCTGACGGAAGTGGATTTCGCGGTTCCCTTCTCTCCCTTGATGAGCACTCCTCCAATCCCGGGGTCCACTATGTTCAGGAGAAGTGCTTTCTTCATTTTCTCCTGCCCAACTACACGGACAAACGGAAAGATGATTGTATTCGATGACATAAAGAGACCTCAATAAATTAGTATTTATAAACATGTTTGTTTGGCACTTAATTTTATATATTATTGAGTTAGCTATGAACAGTATGGTAAAAGATGCCGGGGAGAAAGCACTGTCAGATTCAGAGATTATGGAACTATTCGAATAGAGAGTAACCGTAGACAGTACGAATCCCAGGTCATTAGAGGAATTGAACAAGAACAAAGCGTGTGTCGCGGAGATCGACAAGAAGCTCGAAGGTTACGAGGACCGCTTGAAAGAACTCAGGTCACAGATCGTAGACCGCGACGAGCTCATTGAACATTTCAATCTGAAATCAGAGGACAGGAAAGAGCTCGAGGACGCATTGAAGCTTATGTTCGACCGTGTCGGAATGCTGCAGAATGCCATCGTAGCGGCCAGCGGTCAGGGAAACAAGAGAGAGGTCTTTGAACTCAGCATGGAGCTCATCGAGATCAGAGAGCTACGCAACGAGGTCCTGAACAGGCTCAAAAAGATGGATTCCTGAGGAGGAATGTAAAATGGATATGGGGAACAAACTGTTCTCATTCACAATCGAGAAGGACATACCTAGACCTTAGCTGGTGGCCATCGGACGTGCGATCACCTGGAGGAATTCCAGAAAGGTCGCCGCGTTTGCGTTGGTGGCTTTCATGGTGGTCTTCCTCTTGTCCATGATCATCTCCGCGGTTTTCCTCCTCTTGACAATCATCATCATTGTCGAGCTGATGCTCTACAACGAATATTCATCGAGGAACATGGCCGATAACATCAGAAGCATCCTTCCCATTGGCTACGAGTTCTACGAGGACGGCCTGATAGAGGCTATGAGCGGAGAATCCAAGACCATCCTGTACAAGGAACTGTCATTCGTGAAGATCGATAACAAGAACATAGTCCTGGCCGGAAAGAAGGACAAGTTCATCATCGTCATCCCCAAATGTCTCGTCGACGAGAAGGCTATCCAATATATGACCAAGCTTCAGAGGATCATAGGAAAGACGGGTAGGTAAAATGGATTCTGAAGAGGTCTATTGGAACAATTTCATGGTGCTTTTCATCGACAGGATGGTCCGCTCCATGAGGAAGGACATCAGCGACAAAATCGCAGATTTGGAGATTTCTGGTCCCCAGGCCCCTTACGTCCTCTCGCTGTACATCAAGGACTATCAGTCCATGGCCTCCCTCTCCAATTTCCTGGAGATGGACCGTGCGAATACCAGCCGTGTGATAAGATCCCTGGAGTTGAAGGGATTGGTGGTCTCGGAGCGTCGCACCGGCAGTTCAAGGAACGTCCCTGTCATGCTCACGTCTTACGGTAGGAAGGTTGCAGAGAAACTATTCGAGCGTGTCGTTGACATCAACAAGTCGTTCTTCGAAGGGATACCGGAAATGGATGTCGTACGTTTCAAGAACACAGTCATCCGTGTATTCCGCAACATATACGGTATCGACGGTGGGGCAGACAGCGAATCATTCTACAAAGAACTCGGCGTGGAATCAGTACTGAGTCCCCGTTCATTGACAACGTGTGGAACATCATCTAGGAAACTAGGTAATCTCTGATAATTATAATTTATAAATCTATCTATTATTTATAATAAATTTTATAAATAATAGCTAAGAATAGCAAACTATGAACCACCGGGGATTTATTGCCGTTGTCCTTCTCATCGGGGCAATCTTAGGGATACTGTCCCTGACTGCTCCGTGGGTCCTGGGGTATTCTGGAGTCGATCTCCTCGAGGGCTCGATTCAAGGATATCAACGGTTCTTGCCAGCTATAGTGGCCGCCATATCAGTCGCTGTAGCCCTTCTTTCCGTTCAGTATTTGCTGGGACCGAGGTGGTTCATACCTTTCGTATCATTCTTCCTGGCGGTGGCGATGATGATCGTCACATCGCTGTTCTCCATGTGGGAGATCGATGGTGTCAAGGTGATGACTGAATCCGGATACGGCATCTGGATGTCATATTCTGCAGGTGCGATAATCCTCTTGGGATCGGCAATTTGCTACAAGCTACAATTCAGACCGGAATACGCGGGCGGTCAGTGATCCTATGACCGCAAAGCGTTATGTCGATGTTTTCGAACTCTACAACAGATTCGCTTCCGGAGAGAGGATGAATGAGGAGACATGGGATTTCCATCTCATCCCCGAGACCGCTAAGTCGATGAAGGAACGCTATGAAATCAAGTTCGACGATTCGAAGATCATCCCCGAGGACCAGGATCTAGTAGATCGCCTGTTCCTTGCAGGCGTGGACATGCTGGTCACCTGCGGTCTTTACAACACGGACATGGGAACCCGCATGCAAATCACAGAGGACGAGCTCTATGAAGGTCTCAAGATGGCGCCTAGCAAGATAGTCCTGGGTGACGGTAAGGATGCCGTGACATGCAAGGGACGCGCGGGGAATCCCATGAACAGGCCGGTGATCATCGGTGGCCCCACAGGCTCTCCCGTCTCCGAGGATCTGTACATGCCTCTTCTGGAGTCTTATGCACGTGAATCCACTGTGGACGGAGTGGTGACAGGGATCCTACGTACGGTCAAGGGCGTCACCGCGGTCAAGGATACGCCTTGGGAGATCAGAGCGACGCTTACAGAGTTGGGGTACACTCACAGGGCACTTTACAATTCAGGAAGGCCAGGGATGGCGATATAGGGCCCGCAGACACCTCTGACGGCACAGGGGCGCATAGCCGCTGACTTGGACCGCAGTGCAGGGCTCCATCATTACGATCTGCACGAGTGCTCTCAGCTCAATGAGCTCAAGATCAACATGGATCTTATGAGCATGATCTCAGCATGGCATCTCTGCGGTGACAATATCCTAGTCGAGCAGATGCCAATCTTCGGAGGTTATTCTGGCGGTCTTGAGGAGACCGCGATATGCGATGTGGCATCCACTCTGGCGTCATTTGCGGTCATGGGTGCGGACATACATCTCGGTGGACCGATACATGTCAGATGGGGGACCACGACGAACAGGCAGTCCCTGCAGATATCGTCGCACACGGCCATGGCCATAGACACGAACACTGATGTCCTGTTAGCCAACCAGTACTATGCGATGGCTGGGCCGTGCACGGATATGAATCTTTTGGAGATCGTTGCTCAGACAATGTGCGATACCGTGTGCGGAAGGGAACTCTTATCGGGAGTGGCATCCGCCAAAGGGGTCAAGATGAACATGGTCTCTGGGATGGAGGCTAGGATGCTTGGAGAAGCCTCGATGGCGACATGTGGGATGAGTCCGTCCGAAGTCAACGAAATAGTGGAGAAGATTCTGAGGAACTATGAGGGAAGATATCACGACGCACCCGAAGGCCTTCCTTTCAACAGATGCTATCATGTTGACTCCGTTGAACCCACCCATGAATACCTCGAAGTATACGACACGGTATTGGACACAGTTGCCGAGTGCGGTATTATGTTTTAATAGCATTTTTTAAATACATATTTAATAAAATCGATATTTTAGAGATAGTTATTTATAATATTAAAAAAAGAAACCATCCATTTTTGATGCTAATTTAAATATTGGAATGTGTCCAATAAATATTAACAACTCAATTTATTGCCCATATTATTTAAAACTATTTCTAAATATTAGATAATTTTTTAAACTCAAAATCAAAATTATATCCAACTGTCAAAGGACTGCAGTATAGGAGGAAAAGTTATGGTTAATCATGGGGTCAGGATCCTCGCGGAGGGTAATAGTCACGCATTAGGTGGCTTCTCGTCCGAGACGGGTCTTGTCAAATCCATTGACTGGAAGCAAGGAATGATCATCGCTATGGGTGTTCCTATCCTCATTCTTCCAGGAATTTATGATATCGCAGGTACGGCATGGGGATTGAGTATATTCATCTGGACCATCTCGGTTCTACAGGGATTCGCTCAGAACCTTGCAATTGGTGAAATGGCCGCAGCATTGGAGACTCCAGGTATCGGAGGCTGCGCTCAGAAGGTGTTCACGAAACCAAACGGAGGCAGATACGGTTTCGGTAAGTTCATAGGAGCCTTCACAGCATGGGCCTATTGGTTCACATGGACCCCTGTCATCCCGATTTTCACCTGTACTTCTGTCGATTACATTTCTAAATATCTCGAATACGGACTGGGCATGGAGGCTCTGAGCACTGATATGACCCTTGTGCTCCAGCTGTTATTCGGTATCATCGTCTTCAGCGCGATCGTCTATGTAGGTTCCAAAGGACTGTCCGGAGGAGCCAAGCTCGGACTTATACTGGCACTTGTTGCGATTCTGCCGTTGCTGGTTGTTATCATGATGCCTCTCATTGGCCTGACCGCAGGCGGCGGAGAGCTGACCGGCTTCTCGATAGACAGGATCGTCGACAACCTGACCCCTCCGGAATGGGGCTGGTCGGCAGGCGACTTCATGATGGTGTTCGGTATGTTTGCATATGCTCAGTGGTGTGCATGTGCTTGGGAGTCCGCAGCTACTTACGGTGCCGAATACAAGACTCCTGGAAAGGATGTCCCTAAGGCGCTCATCTCTGCAGGAATCGTATGTCTGGCCATGTACTTCATCGTGCCTTTCGTGGTGTACGGTATGATGACTCCTGACCAGATCGATTCCTGGGGTGTATCTACTCTGTATCCGATCGCCCAGTTCGACTTCGGAGACATTGGACTGATCATCGCTCTGATCCTGCTCGTGGCAGGAATGATCATGCTCATCCAGACCGCATTCCTCGGTTCGTCCAGGACACTGTACTTCATGGGACACGAGGGTAACATGCCCAAGATGTTCACATACACGAACAAGAACGGGGCACCGCTGGTCTCCATGTTCTTCCAGTTCGCAATGGGAATCATATTCATCATAATCATCCACTTCGGTTCGGTCGGAATGATCCTGGCCGCATCGTCGTTCGGATTCTCGTTTGCTCTGGGAATGGGAATGCTGGCCTACATCGTGTCCAAGAAGAATCCCAGGTTCAAGGACCTTCCAAGGCCTTACAAGGCACCCCGCGGATGGTATTATGTGGCATGCTTCCTGATGATCTATCAGTTCTTCATCCTGATCCCCTGTCTCGCATACTGGTGTATCAACGGAGGAATCGAGAACGGAACTTTCTCAGTCATCATCGGAGCGGTCATCCTTCTCCTGTACGTACCTGCATGGTTCATACTCCAGTACAGAAGCGGAAAGGAAGAGGAGAGCTGTTTCGTCTGCAAGAGGACTGTTGAGGACTACAACATGTACGTCACCAAGCAGAAGAACCTGGACTTCGCGGAGAAAGAGGATATCATGGGAGAGATGGACTCGTTACCCGTCATCCTGGTCGGTAACACCTACATCTCTCTGTGCCCGATATGTTACGAACTGACGTTCGGATTCTCCACGGATCCAGACGAGAAGCTGTCCGGTATCAAGAAGTACATGGGAGAAATGAAGTATCCCTTCAACAGGAAGTTCGACGAGGGCGATACACAATCATGACGATTACTGATGCGTGAGCTGTTTATTCCTCAGGGTACGGGGATTCCCCGCCCCGTACCCAAACATTTTATCCTGTTCGGACTTCTCTTTTTCTTATTGTAAGGTCGCATACGTGCCTTAATATTATATAGGGCAAGTACATCGGGCCGTTTACGTAAACTCAGGACCCACTCTCTAAATGGGAGCGAAAACTGAGAGCTCATTCCGGAAGGAACTTGAGCTTGATGATATCCCTTCGGGGATCATTTACGGAGGAATAAAAATGGCCAAAGCGAAGAAAGACTCGCAGCAGACCGAGGATGAGAACTTCAACTATATCGTCCGTATCGTCAACACCGATATCGACGGTCAGAAGAGGACAGTCATCGGTCTTCAGAGCATTAAGGGAGTCGGAAAGAGGGTCGCACAGATCGTTGCCAAGAAGGCAGCGGTCGATCCCACAATGAGGATGGGATCCCTCCCCGACGAGAAAGTCAAAGAGATCGAAGCACTCGTCAAGTCCTACGTCGAGTACGCACCCACATGGGCAATCAACAGGCAGATGGACTACGAGACCGGAGCTGACATGCACCTTTTCGGTCAGGACCTCGAGATCATCCAGAAAGAGGACATCAACAGGATGAAGATGATCCGCTGTTACCGCGGTATCAGGCACGAGACCCACCACAAGGTAAGGGGTCAGAGGACTCGTTCGAACGGCAGACACGGACTCACAATGGGAGTCTCCAAGAAATGAAGGTGGTTTGAATGGGAGATCCAAAGTTTTCAAGAAAGACATATGACACCCCCTCACACCCCTGGCAGGGAGAGAGGATCAAGGCTGAGGTCGAGGTCGTCAACGCCTTCGGACTCAAGAACAAGACAGAGGTCTGGAAGGCCGAGACCATCCTCAGGAACCTGAGGGGTCAGTCCAGGAACCTCCAGGCACGTCTCAGAACCGGTGACGCCCAGGCAAAGATCGAGGCAGACGCCCTTCTCGCAAAGTGCGGAAGGCTCGGATTCCTCACCACCGACGCCACCCTGAACGACATCCTTACCCTGAAGGACGAGGATGTTCTGTCCCGCCGTCTCCAGACAATCGTCTACGAGAAGGGACTGTCCAGCACAATCAAGCAGGCAAGGCAGATGATCACTCACGGACACATCTTCGTGAACGGACACAAGGTCACCGTTCCCGGATACATCGTCACAAGGAAGGAGGAGTCCTCTATCGAGTACAACCCCGCATCACCCTTCACCGACGAGATGCACCCCATGAGGATCTCGGCAGAGCAGGCAGCAGCCAACGCAGCAGTCAAGGCAAAGGCCGAGGCAGAGGCAGAGGCAGCCGCTGCAGCAGCCGCAAAGGCAGATGCAGAAGAGGCAGGAATTACAATCGAGGATGGTGAGCAGTGATGACCGCAAAATGGGGAATCGCCAACATATTCGCGAGCTACAACAACGTCATGATCACACTGACCGACATCACCGGAGCAGAGACCGTCGCTAAGGTCACCGGTGGAATGGTCGTCAAGCAGGCGAAGGACCAGTCTTCGCCTTACGCGGCACAGAGGGCAGCCGAGAAGATTGCCGAGGTCGCTAAGGAGAAGGAGTACGTCGGAATCCACGTCAGAGTACGTGCACCCGGAGGAAACAAGTCCGTTTCGCCCGGACCCGGTGCCCAGGCAGCTATCCGTGCCCTCACAAGGGCCGGACTCAAGATCGGCCGCATCGAGGACGTCACACCCATACCGCACGACGGAACCAAGAAGAAGGGCGGACGCAGAGGACGCAGGGTCTGAGGGGGACATCCCATGGACATAGAGATTATCGAAATGGCTGACAGGAAGGCGAAGTTCGTTCTCAAGAACTCTTCCCCGGCCATGGCGAATGCGCTCAGGAGGACACTTCTCTCCGACATCCCCAAAATGGCGATCGACACCGTTGAGTTCTACACCGGTAAGATCGAGGGTGAGGACGGAAAGGAGTATGAGAGTATCACGCCCTTGTTCGAGGAGATCATCGCCCACAGGCTGGGAATGCTCCCGGTCCCCACGGATCTGGATCTGTTCGTTCCTCAGAGCGAATGCGAATGCGGAGGAGAGGGCTGCCCCAACTGTACCATCATGTACAGCCTGAGGAAGACCGGACCCGCAACGGTCCTGTCATCCGATCTGCAGCCTCTCGGAGGACCCGACAGCGACAAGCTGAGGATCGTCGACGAGTTCATCCCGATTGTCGAGCTCACAGCCGACCAGGGAATCACCGTCTACGCCAAGGCAGTCATGGGAACCGCGAAGAAGCACGTCAAGTGGCAGGTCTGCAACGGTGTCGGATACAAGTACATGCCTGTGATCGAGATCGATCCCAAGCACGCATCCGACGAGCAGGTCGTCGCATGTGCAGAGCTCTGCCCCGCAGGACTCGAAGTCAAGAACAAGAAGCTCGTCGTCAAGGACCCCGTAGCATGCGGATATGCAAAGGGATGCCTCGAGAGACTGGATGAGACAGAAGGTGTGACCGTCAACTGGGATGACACCAACTTCCTGTTCAAGTTCGAGACCGACGGATCTCTGACCGCACAGCAGGCATTGGATATCGCCATCGAGACCATCTCGAAAGAGGCAAAGAGTTTCGCTGACGACATCAAGGCTCTCTGAAGAAACATTTCACCCCCGAAAGGGGGATTCTCTTATCTTTATAATCAAGAAAGGACAGCCGTGAGGCCGTCCGTTTTAGAAACATCAGAAGAAGTCCGACAGCTTGCACTTCTTGACCTTGTCGTTGTTGAACACCGAGTTCATGTTCATCTCTAGGATGTCGATCCTCTCTCTGGTGTAGGCATCGAGTCCGTACTTCTCGCCGATGGTCTTGGAGATCTCGAGATACTTCTTCACCGACGCCTCGTGAACGGTGAGGTTCAGAGGATTCTTGCACTTGTAACATGTTCCGCTCAGTGTCATCCTGCGGTACTTCTCTCCGCACTTGGTGCACCTGACGGACTGTGTGGAGAAGCTCCTCAGGTTTCCGATCATGTCGGGCATGAAGTGCTTGCTCAGGACGCGGACCGCAACATCCTTCTCATCGACGGCACGGATCTTCCTGCCGAGTTCGAGCTGTGCGTTCATCTTATCCATCATTGATTCCAAGGTGGTGTATGCGGAGTACTTGGGACCGAGAGAGATGTCATTTGTATCGTGAGTGAATCCCATTCCCTCGTACTGTTTCTCGGTACCGATACGCCCTGCAATGAGGTCCATCTTCTTCTCTATCTCCTTAGGCTCCTTCATCGCCATCGCGGCCTCGTAGAGCTCCAACGGATACTCCCTGAGGCAGTCCACGTTGTGAGCCTCCTTATCGATCTCGTTGGGGTCCAGTCTGGTAGTCAGAACCAGAGGTGCGTCCATGAGTCCTCCCCTCCTGTCGGGCAGGAAGCTCCTTGAGAAGTTGAGCAGTGCATCGAGCCCTAGCATCAGACAGTCCTCATCACCGTCGCAGTTCCTCCTCTTCGCTGCATGGAAGAACGGGTGTCCGTAGCATCCGCGGACATCGGCGTAACCGATGATACGGCAGAGGATACATCCTGACGTGTGAGGTGCGAGACCGAAGACGATGTTACCGATCAGGTCGGTTCTGTTCTGAACGTTGTAGTAGCGTGGTAAATGATAGAGCAGCTCGAGCTCATCATCCAAGTATGTGGCGACCTTTGCGAGATAGTCCCCGCAATCCTTCGCGGGTACGACATCCTGGACCTTCAGCTCGCAGATCTGTTCCGGATCGACGAGGGGATCGCCGTTCCAATCCTTGGTGTATCCGAGTTCGTGGGCCTTCTCTATCGAGAGTCCGATCTCCCTCGGTTTGAAGTGTGTGAGCGGGATGTCGGTCATATCGAAACGGACGGTTCCGTCCTTGAACACGGAGATGCCGTTTTTCGACCTGAGGATTCCCTTCTCCAATGTCTCGACAGTCTTCGTCCTCGAGATGAGCGTGTCATGGCATTTGACCTCGCTCGGGTTCGCTATGCCGAGATACTTGCATGCTAAGTCGAACTCCTCTGCAAGGTCGATCTTCATGGGTGCAGGTCCGTCTGCTCCCATTTCGTTCTTCTTGGGCACATAGACCGTATGTCCGCCGCAGTTCCTGCACCAGTTGCGGAATGTGTAGATGTTGCAGTTCCTGCACAGCCTGTTGGCGACGACCTCCTCGTACTTCGGATGCTTCAGGATCGTGGCCTTGACCTCCTTTCCGGTCTCGGCATCTTTTCCTACGGGGAAGACGCAATGGAGCTTGGGTGACAGTTCACGTTCCTTTGCCTTCTCGGGACGTCCCATCCTTGTTCCGACGCGGGTCATTGCCCTTGCGCGTACCTCGTAACCGGCCGCTTTGCTGATGGCCTGGAGGGTGTTGTCCCCTTCGAGTTCGGGTCCGGGAGACAGTACATTGGAATCATGTTTGATCCCCATGCAGTCGAGCATGGGTTCCGAATACCTCTCGTCGATCGTCACCTTCTTGTCCTTCACACGGTGCGGGACGCACAGGTTCTGAAGGACCTTCTTGGATTCGTCCTCGAGGTCCACGACGAGGTTCTTCCCGTCGAAGGATCCTGTAGCAAGTACATGAGCCCTGAGCAGCCTGATGCTGTCCAGCGGCACATCTGACCAGAATATGTTGAATTTGGGATGTAGAGGGACGCCGAGCTGTGCGCTCATTTCCTTGGAGCGCTCGTACGTGGGGTCGATCCAATCCGCAGGGAGCTCTCCCTTGGATTTCAGCACCTGCTTATGCCACTCGATTGGGTATCCGCAGGGGACCAATGTGTGGTTGTTCTCGCAGAACTCTCCGAAGGGGACAAGGATCTCTCCGTTGTCCAGAATCTCTGTTACCCTGTCCCTGACTGCCAGCACATCCTCCTTGGTCTGACAGTAGACCACATCGCCGTTCCTGAGCAGGACCGTAGGTCCTTCGAGGATGTCGCATGGTGTGACGACGCATGCCTTACCCGGCCTCTCGATCTTCAGCTGTGTACCGATGGCCATGAAGTCATCCATGATGTACATGCTGGCGGTGCTGTATGCTAGTGATGCGAGACCCGATGTCCTCGCCCTTCCATATCTGAGCCTGAATCCTCCGACCCTGCAGGGATGTCCGAAGATAGGACGTCCTGCGACGATATCCCTGAGGTACTTGTCCAGAGGCTGAACCTTCTTCTCGACGGGCTTGTCGTCCGCCTTCTTCTCGGGTTCCTTCATCTTGTGGGCGTCCAAGTACTGTCCGATGAACTCCCATCCGGGGATCTGGAGCTTGTCGACATGCTTCTTCAGCTTGGCGGCCTTTTGACACATTCCCTCCGCTATGACGAGCACCGCACCTCCCCTAACACGGTTGGTATCGATCCTGGGAAGGTCCCTGAAACCGGATATCTCGATTTGCTCTGTACCCTCACCGTCGACGCATATGGGGCAGTTCCTGACAATCAGGTCGATCTCCTGCGATGTAGGTGAGTACTGAAGGTGCTGACATTGTTTGTAAAGAGGGATCTCCTCATCGAATCTGGCGATCTCGGCATCGGTGGCGATGTATCTGCCGATTCCAAGCTCGGTCCTCACGACGTCCGCGATGAGGACACTCATTGCCTGTGCGGTTCCTCCCGCGGCACGGATAGGTCCTGCGAACAGGAGGTCGACGTAATCCGTACCATCCTCGTTCTTTCTAATCCTGGTCTCCGCGATTCCTTCCAGCGGTGCGACCAGGATACCTTCTGTGAGAACGGCGAGTCCGACCCTTGTGGCCCTGTCCAGAGCCTGTTCCAAGCTCTCAGCTGGCCATGTGGCCACTTCCTTTGCAGTCAGCAGACAAGCGACCTCACGGTTCCCTGCCTCGAGCGTCTTCTGCCTGATGACCTCGGCGACGCCTTTTACATTGTAATCCTTGAGAAGTTCCTCACAACGGGATGCCAAATCCTCTGCCTGAGGGACATCTACATAATCCTCGGGATCGAAACCCATGGCCCTAGCCTTGGTGGCCAGCTCGTAGATCTCATCTTTCTTCGCATTGAGTTCCGAGAAGTAATTGGCCATCTCTTGGCTGTAGACCGGGCCCGCCATCATTCCACTTCCGCTTCGACGGCTTTCTTGCGGTTGATCTCCCTCATCTCTTTGATGACAGCTTCGGTGAGGGCATCCATGTTCTCTCCGGTCTGGGCCGAGAAGAACAGCCTTCCGTTCCCTGTCTTGAGGATGTCGGACTTGCTCTCGGCGACTATGATCTTCACACCCTCGAAGTTCTCCTGGACGTTGGCAAGGAGTTTCTCCTGTACGTCGAGTTTGAATCCGCATGTCTCCGAGGGGTCGATGACGAAGAGCATGACGTCGGTGAGGTATCTCAGGGCCAGTACGGCCTGTTTCTCGATGTCGTTCCTCTTCTCGAACTCCCTGTCCAGAAGACCGGGCGTGTCTACGATCTGATATTTCCTCCAGTCGTCCTGGATGTGTCCTACGATGATTCCCTTGGTGGTGAACGGGTAGGGGGCGATCTCAGGTTCCGCTGTGGACATGACTGTGACGAGGTTGCTCTTTCCGACGTTGGGGAATCCCGCGACCACGATGGTCGGCACGTTGGAATCCACTGCCGGGAGCTTCCTGAACTTGTTCTTGGCCTCTTGCAGGAAGAGGAGGTCGTCGGAGATCCTCTTGACGTACGAGTTGAGCCTTCCGTAGAATCCCCTTCTGAGGGATTCGATGATCTCGGGATCCTTCGTGCGCCTGATCTCCTTGAGGGTATCGTTCTTCAGCTTCTCGGCCTTCGTCGCGCACCAGTTGACCGCTCCGAGGGCCTTCTTGTACCTGTCGATGCCTATGACGATGTCCACGAGCTCCGGGAAGAAGTCCTGCTCCTTGTCCATCCTCGGGAATCTGTCAACATAGCCGGCCAGAGCGGTGACCACGATATCCCCTGCGGCGGTGACCTTGGCCAATGCCGTCTTCTTGCGGGTATCCAATGTGTTCGTACCGTTCTTGTAGATCTTGGATGCCCTGTGGAAAGCCTTCTCCATTAGTTCGTCCGATGTAAGGACAGTGGGAATCTTGTAATCTACTCCGACCATGCTCATAGGCATTCCATACCGATAAATAAAGAATGTGCGCGCATGTCCTGAACGCACTGTTCACTTCCATTCTATACCCACCTTCACCAGCCACATGTCGTGCGTCATTCCGTTCTTCGGGGACAGTTTGGACGGGATTATCGCTGCGGGGCAGTCGATTATCTTAATGCCGCATTCCACCCCGGGAGTCCCTACATTCTCCCCGATAAGCCTGCTCAGGGCGGAGATGTTGGTCCTAAAGGTCACTCCGAGGTCGACTTTGGGAACGGATTCCACGGAACGGGCGAGGATGCCGGGGTATTGCACCTTGGCATCGAAGGTCACCTCCAGGTCGATGTTGTCGGTGAAGGCGGCTATGCCGTTGATCCTGTATGGATTCTTCATGGAAAGGGCCATGGATTCTATCTTCCCGGCGATGTACTTCAGAACATCCTCGACCAGTTCGGAATCGCATCTCAGTGCTATCCTGATCCCGGCGGAAGCGGAGGATGTGGGATCTAGGACATCAACCTTGACGAACACGGAAGCTTCGACTAAGCATCCTGCGACCTTCTTGATGACGGTATCCACTGCACTCTTCACGGTGAGCCTTACGACCTCCTGCATGCTCTCCAGATCAGTGATAGAGCCGACCTCGTCGAAAGCTGATTGGACGGAGCGGATCACCAGGTCCTTGGCCACCTCAGCGGTCATGAACTTGGCCGTCATGAACGAGCCGTTAGTCCTTCCCATGGAAGCCTCTTTGAATTCCCAATCGCCCGCACCGTCGTATGACCTCTGCCAGGTCCTGTTGTCATCGTTCTCGTCCTTGTGGGTCCCTGTCTTGTCCACAACGGTCCCTTCGGGATCCTTCAGGGTCACACCGTCTCCGTTCTTGGTGACCTTGCCCGAGGAGTTGACCATTGTGAATGTGGTGTCGATGACCATGAACTCTCCAGGAGAGATCGATCCCGTGAGTTTCATGGTCTTCTTGCGGTCCGATGCGGCTGTCAGGGTGTAGCCGTCCAATTCGATTGATTTGTCGGAGTTGTTAAGCAGCTCTACCCATTCGTGCCCGCTGTCGTCCCCTTTCGGATTCGTCTCATATTCGTTGATGACGAGCCCTTTGGAGAAGGGCGCGGTGTACTTGATGCTGAGGCCTGCATCCAGACCTAGGTTCACACCGAGTCCGGGTACAGGGATGCTGCTTATGGCGGAACCGATCCCGGGGATCTTGCTGAGTGTGAAGCCCAATTCGTTGTAGTCGTCCAGATCGGGCATTACTATTGAGATGTCCGTGTCCCCTATGTCTGCGGATACTGTGATGAGGTGCTTGCTGCTTTTCATCAGGGGATCCAACGTAAGTTTGACCTTCCAGCCGTCGGAGGATATCGTAGACTTCCCGGTGACGAAGACGTTGTTAGCATTCACTTCACCGTTCACCTTCGCGGTTATGCTTGTCACAACATTCATCCCCGCGATGGGTCCGGAGAGGGTCGCGGTGAACAGTGTCTTGACGTTGGTCATCAGCGATGCCAGGTCCAGTTTGAGGTCGAATCTGTATCCCAGGTACTCGAATCCGAAGTTCTGGTTGCTGAGATTCAGGCTGTAGAAGATGTCCAGCACCCCGTCGCCTAGCATCTCTGTGAGCTGTTTTTCGATCCATTCAGCCACGAGGGAGATGGGCTCCATCATCCTCTCGTAGAGTTCGATTATGATATCGGAGACATATCTGGCGATCTCCATAACGCATCCGCTCACGATGTCTATGAAGTCCTTGACGAGCTCCATCATCCTGCGGAGAGGTTCGAGGATGGGCTCCAGATACTTCTCGATTGTCGCCAGAGCATCGCTGAGGATTGTGTTGCTCGGAGAATAGTCTATGCCTGCCAATCCCCATGCGCTGGCGACGCTGACCTCGATGACGATATCGTTGGTGAATGAACCGCAGCATGCCGATGTGATAGACGAGCCCATCGCCGACGACAGTGAGCTGATGCCCTCCACGCGATAGGATATCGAGTCAGACAATCTGATCTCGTATGTTGCGGAATACGCCGCACAGACATCCTCCATCAGTCCGGTTACGTGGGTGCATTTGTCCTTCAGCAGTCTGGGCTCATAGACGATCGGGGAATTCTCATAGGTCAATGACAGGTATTCCATGGAGATGTTGTCCTCCCCGTCCTTCAGCATGAAGCTCCTTGCACTTGGCAGGTCCACTGGTCCGAAATAAGGGCTGGTGGAAGATTCTGCGGTTATCTCGCTGAGGAGGATGCCGACCGTTTTCGGAATGGAATCGGAGATCCCGCTTGTACCCAGCCCGAATGAGACGATGTCGATCATTACGCGTTCCAGGAATCCGGGGCCAGAGCCCTCAATCTCCCTGAGGCGGTCGTATACAGACAGGTCCGAATAGACCTTGGATACGTAGCTGCGGATCGCACGGTCCACCTCCGGGGAGGCCATCAGAGAATCAGTATCATCGCCGGCCAGTTCTCTGAGGCTGCTTCCTATCCTGTTCTTCAGTTCCTCTGTATCGGCCAGTTCGGGAGCATGTCTCATCACCTCCTCAGCGATCTCCGCGTAGAATGGGTCGCTGTATGTCCCTGATTCGATGGAGGTCAGGACAGCGGAGTCCACTGCCGAGATGCATTCATCGGACATCGAGGCATATGCTTCCGCGATCTGGTCCATGAATGCCCTGCCGTCCGAAGGGTCCAGATGAAGCACTATCGGAGGATAATCGGATTCGAAGAGCGAGATGGCAGCCGAGTTCAGGATCTGTCTGATGGTATCCTGAATGTAACTGTTGCCCATACGGTAATGGATGTTGAAGTACGTGATCCAGTTCTTGTCCAGCACATCCGATGTGGGGTTGTCCACGGTGACCGTAAATCCTCCCACTGTCAGTGTGGTCTTACCGGATCCCGGGAAACGGTACACCGATTCCTTGATCCCAGCCTCCTTCATGACCTCCTTGATGTAGCTTCCGGCCCCGAACACGTCATCGCCGGTGAAGAAGTTGATGAGCGCATCCAGTGCCCATCTCTCCATGGAAAGTTTCCTATCCAGCTCGTCCAGGATGTAGTTGCCGCAGAGATAGTCGAACCATTTCAGTGCGATGTCATCGACGACCGACATCATGACCTGCCCGTAGAACGATGCCCTGTCGATTACGACGGTATCCTCAGCCATCATGTCGGCCAGATCTACCCTGTCCGAGGCGATGTTCCCGTCCGAGTCCCTGAAGCAGACGATGCCTATCAGGCTCAGGGCATTCTCATATGCCTTGTTCACATCCTCGGTCGTGATTATGGATTCCGTACCCTTCGAACCGTACTTCGTCAAGGCCCCGTATCCGTTGAGCACACGGTACTGTGCCAGAGAGCTCAATTCGTATGACATTATCTGCGAAATCGATATGCCTCCGTCCTCCGCCATTCTTTCGAAGACTGAGCCTCTTTCCGATGCCAAAGGAAGGGCGTAGCTGCCGTCCGTAGATATCTCGACATTCCTCTCGGATCTGCCGAAATCAGAGTGGACTTTCAGGTCGATCGTCCCTGTCCCGCGGAGGTATGCAGGGGTGAAACCGCCTACCTCTTCTCCGTTCTGAAGAATCTCCATGGATTCCGCCTTTAGCCCGAAATCGCGGTCGATGAGATCCGCAGTGATGTCACCGCTTCTCATCGGGAAGCGTTCATCCGTCCAGGCGTATGCTCTCCTCTTGAACTCCTCTGCCCTGTCCTCCAAGGTTCCCAGCGAACCGTCCCTGGAGATGTCCAGGATTATCACGCCCAGCTCCTGCTCCACATAGGAAACGATGTCATCCACGGATCTTTCAAGTCCAGCTGTCGAATCGGCGGTCTGCTCGATTCCGCTCTCGGATCTGCTGTGGTCGGCAACCACCGCACCAGCGACGGATGCCATCAGGAGTATGGCGACGGCCAGCACAGAGAAGGGCATGTTCGCTCTGCGATCGTCAATCATGTTCTGCCTTGTTCCGTTGACGATATTTAAAACACGGATACTGCGGTCAACAAACGGAATTAAGCCGTCTCCTATATTTACAACGGGACGCGCGCGATTGTGTGGCCACTCATTTTATATTATAATCGTATGGTACGAAGCAAGGTACCATGACTAGAACGTCAATTGAATACACGGCAAACACTGGTCTTCCAAAGAAGACGCAGTCGATCTGTCCGGAATGCGGAAAGATCATCGAGGCTAACCTTCTGGAGAAAAACGGAGGGGTCGTCATGGAGAAGGACTGTCCAGAGCACGGTCACTTCAGCGATAAGATCTGGTCCGACGTCGGGCTCTACCTCAAGGCAGAGAAGTTCGCGACGGACGGAATCGGAATCCACAACGCCATGAACGAGACAATCCAGGGCAACGATGATACCGCAAGCATAGTCATCGACAATCAGAAGATCGACATGCTCTCATGCACCATGATCGCAAATGTCGACCTGACCAACAGATGCAACATGCACTGCCCCATCTGTTTCGCCAACGCCAACGACCAGGGATACGTCTACGAGCCCTCCTTCGAGGAGGTCCACAAGATGCTCGTCGCCCTCAGGTCGGAGAAGCCCATTGCGAACACAGCGGTTCAGTTCGCCGGAGGAGAGCCCACCGTGCACCCCAGGTTCGTCGACATCATCGCCGACGCCAAGAAACTGGGATTCGCCCAGATTCAGGTGGCCACCAACGGATTGGAGTTCGCATACCATTACGAGTTCCTCAAGGCCGCCAAGGAAGCAGGTCTCAACACAATCTATCTCCAGTTCGATGGAATGGATGACGAGATCTACCTCAGGGTCAGGGGAAGGAAGATGTGGGCCAACAAGCAGAAGGTCCTCGAGAACTGCAGAAGGCTCAAGGAGGACGGACTCCATAGCCCGTCCATCGTTCTCGTCCCCGTCATCATCAACGGGGTCAACGACAACCTCGTCGGAGACATCGTCAAATTCGCATTCGACAACTCTGACATCATCAGGGCCGTGAACTTCCAGCCCGTGGCATTCACCGGAAGGGTGACCAAGGAGGAGCTGGAGACAGGAAGGTTCACCCTCACTGACCTCGTCGACAGGGTGGAGAAGCAGACCGGTTACGCAAACAAGGACGATTGGTACCCCGTCCCTGTTGTCGCACCCATCTCCAAGTTCGCTTCCATCCTTCTCGGAAAGACAAAGGTCACATTCACAACACATCCCCACTGCGGATTGGCGACATACCTCTTCCAGGATGAGAAGGGCAACGTCGTTCCATTCCCTAGGTTCGTCGATATCGACAGGTTCTCCAAGGAGCTCAACAAGATCTCCGACAAGATGGAGAACGCAAGGTTCAAGAAGCTCTACGCAGCCAAGCTCATCAAGCTCCTGAACAGCTGTATCGACGAGAGCAAGATGCCCGAGGGACTGACGAAGAAGAAATTCGTCGACATGCTCAGAGGAGTCATGGGAAGCGATTCCAAGAAGGCATTGGCCAACTTCTCATGGAAGATGATGCTCCTGGCAGGAATGCACTTCCAGGACAGCTACAACTACGACATCGAAAGGGTAAGGCGCTGCGGAGTCCACTACATCACTCCCGATTGCCGTCTGTATCCCTTCTGCGCCTACAACAGCGGACCCGAGTTCCGCAGAGAGATCGAAGCGAAGTTCTCGATCCCCTTGGACGAGTGGAAGAGACTTCACAAAGAGGAGGCCGACAAGATCGATGCCGCACTGATCGTGCCCATCGACGAGAGAGGCCCTGAGTGAGTTCGGAGAGAGTCAAATGATAACTGTCAATGTAGACAAATGCCTGCACTGCGGAGGCTGTGTGGGCTCATGCCCTAAGAATGCGATATTCCTGAACGATTTCGTTTTGGAGTTCAACAAGGACTGCATCAACTGCGGAATCTGTGTTAAACTGTGCCCCGTGGGAGCACTTTCGAAGGAGTGATACCATGAAGACATACACATGTGACGTAGTGATCGTCGGGGCAGGACCCGGCGGAAGCATGGCAGCCAAGTACTGTGCCCAGGGAGGCATGGACACCATCCTCATCGAGAAGAAGGCCGAGATCGGTGCACCCCTCAGGTGTGCCGAGGGAGTCTCCAAGTCATGGCTCGACGAGGTCGGAATCGTTCCCGACAAGACATGGATCAGAGCAGACATGAAGGGAGCGATCATCAAGTCCACCAAGGGAACATCCTATCAGCTCGATGAGTCGAAGGCCGGTAACGAGGTCGGATACGTGCTCGAGAGGCACCTCTTCGACAAGGCACTGGCAAGGGACGCCGCCAACGCAGGCGCCAAGATCATGATGAGGACATCCTGTACAGGAGTCATCCGTGAGAACGGAAAGCTCGTCGGAATCAAGGCCAAGTCCATGGGAGAGGAGATCGAGATCCGCGCCAAGGCCGTAGTCGCCGCGGACGGATACGAATCCCAGGTCGCAAGGTGGGCAGGCATCGACACAACACTGAAACTGACCGATATCGACTCCTGTATCCAGTACAGGATGTGCAACATCGACATCACTCCTGACTACTGTGAGTTCGTCATCGGATCATGTGCACCCGGAGGATACATCTGGGTGTTCCCCAAGGGAGAGAAGATCGCCAACGTCGGTATCGGTGTGGCGGGACAGCTCTGCACCAAGGGAGCGGATGCGAAGTACTACCTCGACAAGTGGATCGCAGAGGACCCCAGATTCAAGAACGGTCAGATCCTGGAGATCATGGGAGGATTCGTCTCCACATGTCCCGGACTCGACTGTGCTATCGACGACAACATCATCCTCGTCGGAGATGCGGCAAGGATCATCGACCCCATCACAGGCGGAGGAATCTGCCACGCATGCAGGACAGGAATGTATGCCGGTCAGGTTCTCGCAGAGTGCAACAAGACAGGCGACTTCTCCAAGAAGGCCCTGCAGCCCTACGAGAAGAGATGGCGCGACAGGATGGAGGACAAGCTGTTCAGGAACTGGATGGCCAAGGAGAAGCTGGCCACCCTCGATGATGACACCATCGATGACATCATCAAGATGATCAAGACCTCCGAGATCAGCAACGTCACCGTCTACAACCTCTTGAAGGCCATCAAGGAGAAGTACCCCAAGGTCGTCGAGGGATTCGAGGACCTGATCTGAAAACAATTCAAGGGGCTTTCGCCCCTTTTTCTTTTATCTTATTTCACCAGCGCATACCCTTGCTTTCCTTGGGTATGAAGCCTTCGAACCTGGGTTTGTAGAATTCTTCGTTGTCAGGCTCGATCGGGATGTTGTGATACTTGAACGTCTCCATGTGTCCGTTCGCCCATGCGACCAGTTCCGAGAGGAACAATACGGGCATGCCGTTGGGTTGAGCATCGTATTTGGTGAAGCACTTGGGACAGGCCACGACGATGAGGCATCCGTTCCCGCATTCCTTCTCCCTGTCGGCCATCATCCTCTCGGACAGCACCGTATCCTTTCCGCAGCATCCCATTCCGTTGTTGACGAACTCGCATCCCAACGCTTCTACGACAGCGATCATCTGTTTCTTCAGAGGCATACACGAGCATCCTGGTTCCACAGCGACCTTGATCTTCCTGTCGAGCTTCGGCAGCTTGTCTATGTTGTTGTAAAGGAATTCGACCATGTTGGTGTTCTGCACACCGTTCCCGACAAGTGCATCGGTGCATCCTCCGCAAAGTGTGATGAGTTCCTTTCCGTGGGCGGCCTTGGACATGTCGACGATCTTATCATGTCTCTCCGTCTCCGGCATCTCCCTGAATTGCGGAGGGCGGAGACAGCAGCCCGAGTCCTTCAGTTCGGAGCATGTCTTCCCTACGGCCTTGACCGCAAGGGTGGCTGCGTATTCGAGATACGGGACCTTGCATTCCACCACGCAACCGGGCATGATGTATGTGTCGTCCCCGTCCCATTCGCAGACGAGCTCTGTGCGTGACGGATGATCGAGTATGGGCATGCCGAGACCCGTCTTCTTGTATGCTTCGGATATATGAATGTCGTTGGCCAGTGCCTTTAGGTCCCTCATGACCGTGAACGGGTCGCTCCTCCTGCATACCTGCGAGCATGTTCCGCACAGGATACATGTCGATACATCGCTCTCTCCTCCGATCATGATCTCGTGGGGGTCGACGCCGCCGTATTTGTTAGAGGGGCAGTACGGTGTGCATTTTCCGCAGCTTATGCATTTCTGCATCAGTCTCGCGATCTCGTCTTCGATCATTCCCATAGTATTCACCTCGTCATAGGTATCTCCATAGGCTCTCCCTTGGCGATACCCGTTTCCATGCGTACCCCTTCGGATCCGCTGTTCATGATGTAGGGTGTTCCGCCCCTTGATCTGATGGCTTCCGCGACCTTCTCAGGTTCGTCGGTTAGTGCGACCATGCATCCTCCGCCTCCGGACCCTGTGAGCTTTGCTCCGTAGGAGTACGGCAGTGATGCGTTGACCAGTTTGTTGAGTTCCTTGCAGGACACTCCCAATATGGAGAGCAGCTTGTGGTCGTTCGTCATGAGACGGCCGAGTCTCTCCGAGTCGCCCTTCTTGAGGGCTTCGTATCCTTCCAGTGTGATGTCTCCCATCTCGTTGATGATATCGGATGCGAAACTGTTCTTGTCGAAGAATCTCCTGACCTTTGCCACCTGCGGACCGGTAGGGGCTTTCACACCTGTGTTTCCGATGACGAACGAGAGCTTGGGGACGGCGATGTCCGTCACTCTCCATGTCCTGTCGTTGCGGGATATGGTCCAAAGCTCCTTCGAATCGTCCTTGGTGTTGATCGCTATTCCTCCGCCGTGGACGCATGCTGAGGCATCCATGGGCGAACCGTTGCCCTGTGCATAGAGCTCGGCACCGTAGGCCTCCTCCACGAGGGCCAATTCCGTAGGGGATTCTCCCCTCTCAGAATGGATGGCGAGCGCCAGTGCCGCTGAGAGCGATGCCGAGGATCCCAGGCCTGAGCCCGAGGGGATTTCGCTGGTCGTCAGGAAATCCAGACAGTGGTCGAGATTCCTGGTGAGGAAGTTGAAATGCGGCTGCTTGCTGAGGTCCAGGTATTCTCCGTTGAGGCTGTTCTTCCTGCTCCTGCGTACGCTGCATGTTATCCTGCGATCCGTCGCAAGGACTACGGCCGGTTTACCGTAAACGACTGAATGCTCTCCGAGCACCACGAACTTCCCGGGAGCAGAGGCCGTGAACCATTCGCTAGACATCACTGATTCAATCCGTACTTTCCCATCTCTTCCCTGATGGCATCATTGGGGTTGCGCCCGTTGAGGATGGGCTGCGGGATCTCCCACCATCCTTCCTCCATTGCCATGAGCCTCTGTTCGAAGGCTTCTTCGGATTCGCCGGGCTGCTGTTCCACCTTGGCCAGCTCCTTCATGACGGCATCCACAAGGTCCACCTTGAACTTCTGGTTTACAAGGTTCATCCCGATGAAGGAGTCGAGGCTCGTTGCGACCTCTTCCCTGTACTCGGGCTGGAGGCACTCCATGATCATGTCGAGGATTCCGTGTGCGGTGGCCTTGAAGACGAAGGACATCTTCGCCTCCACAGGGAGCTTCTCGTCGTTTAGGGTGTCCTCTATGAGCCTCTTTCCGAACAGGGTCTCCATAGCGACTGCTCTGTTGGGGTTCTTGCCGAACGCGTACTCGTTGAGCAGCTCTTCAGGCGATTTCTCTTCTTCCTCTCCTCCGAAGAGGCTTGCGTTGGGGTCCAATTCTCCTGCCATCGTATCATCTCAGTTTATTCATTGTGGATTCGAGGATGTCCATCCCCGCGTTGATCTTGCTCTCGTCGGCAGCGTAGGAGAATCTCAGGTGTCCCTCTCCGTACTTTCCGAATGCCGATCCGGGTGTGCATATGAGTCCCGCTTTCACAAGTTCGGCAGCGAGATCGGCCGATTTCATGTCCAGGTCGTATGAGGGGAAGGCATAGAATGCTCCCTTGGGAGGCTGTATGCTCATTCCGGGGATCTCGTTGATTCTCTTGCATATCAGGTCCCTCCTGGCCTTGTAGACCTTCCTGGCGTTCTCCAGGTAGGGGTCGATGTTGGGAAGGGCGTTGAGGATGCCGTACATGGCCGGCATGTTGGGGCTGGCGCATACATGGTACTGCATCTTGATGAGGTACTCCATCATCTCCTTGCTGGCGCAGAGGAATCCCATCCTCCATCCGGTGACCGCCATCATCTTGGAGAATCCGCTAGCGACGATGGCCTTGTCAAGTTGGTTCATGAAGGAGAGGTGCTTGCCCTCGTAGATGAACGACTCGTAGACCTCATCGGCCATGATCGTGATGTTCTTGTCCGCCGCGATGTCGCAGAGTGCCTTGTAGCTCTCCTCGCTGAGGACTCCTCCTGTAGGGTTGGACGGTGTGGTGACTACCAGCATCTTCGTCTTAGGTGTGATCTTGGACTGGATGTCGTCGATGTCCGGCTGGAAATCCCCGTCGGTGAGCTTGTATTCCGTGTACGTTCCGCCTGCGAGTTGTGCGTGCGGGCCGTAGATGACGAATCCAGGACTGGGGACAAGGACGTCGTCCCCGGGATTCACAACGCTCATGGTGATCTCCAGAAGTGCAGATGATCCGCTGGGCGTGATCATGATGTTATCGCCTGCGATGTCGCCGTATTTTCTGAACCTGTCCGCGACAGCCTGTCTGAGCTGGGGGATACCGGCGGTCGGTCCGTACTTGTTGAGGCCGTCCGATGCCGCCTTGTTCATACCTTCCACGGCTTCCTTGGGAGGCGCCAGGTCCGGTTCGCCCAGACCGAGGTTGATGGAGTTCGGACCTGCGAGGTCGAACATTTTCCTGATACCCGACATGGGAATGTCGTTTATCCTGTTGGAGATCTGCATGTTTGCGGGGCATGCCTTCTATAATTAAAATAAATGGTGCGGGGAAAGGGTCATTCAGTATGGGATTCAAAGTTCTAGGTCCGTATCCAACCTATCCATGGCGTATTCCCTGACCAGCAGGGATTCGGGTATGAACCTGTCATACTTGCCGTATTTCAGGAGATCATCGTCATAGATGAGGGTTACAGGGTCCTTGTTCTCCAGATAGTTGTAGACCTTGTTGATGATCTGATCCTCGGACAGTTTCGTACGGATATCGATGTAATACGGCTGGAAAGCGCGTATGCTGTCCGTCCCTATGACCTTCTGGAGCACCCTGCGGAGGGTGTCGAACTGCTTGGTGCCCAGCCAGGGGTACATCCTGTACCCGCCCGTTCTCTCCGAGAACATATAAGTCATCCCGTTGGAACGGGCTATCGCCCTGCTCTCTTCGAGACGAGCCTTGGCAGCATCGTCCAGATAGGGATAATCGGTGTCGCTCTCCAGGACCTCCAGCATCTTCTTCATTACGCGGGTGTGGGTGGGCGGCGTTCCAGACCTCCAGGGATTGCAGGCCTCTCCGTCGCATTCCTCGACCTCCACCATGGATTTCTCCTTGGAGGCCTTCAGGACCCTCCAGACATGTCCCGCGAGCTGGATGAGGTCATCCTCCTGAGGCATGTTCTGGATGGAACCGACCGTACGGCTGTCGCACTTGACCAGTACCTCCTTCTTCGTTGTGAATACGGAGCAGAAGTCCCTGTTGAACACAATCTTCTCAGCCTTCTCCCCTATCAGCAGGGTCTGGTCCGACATGACCTCTATGTGACCGAGATTGACCAGATGCTTGATCATAAGCTTGTACTGCTCCCTGGAGATGTTCCTGAAGGGATACATCGAAAGGACATCGGAGACGAGGGCGGAGAACTTGGCCCCGATCCCGGGACGGAGGTATTCCATCGTTTGGTGGTAGAGAAGTCCGAACGGCATCGAATTGTCCTCTGCCGGTTCGGTCCATTCCTCATTGAGGATGAGCTCTGACATGGCCACGGCTTTGATCAGGCTCATCGAGACGCCATCGAGGGTTGCCCACCATTCCTGGGCATCCTCGTTGCACATGAGTATGAGGTTCTGTCCGTTGCCCCTCCTTCCGGAGCGTCCCATCCTTTGGACCAGGCCGGAGCATGTGTACGGGGCATCTATCTGGACTATCCTGTCCAGGTCGCCTACGTCAATCCCCAATTCTAAGGTGACCGTTGCTACTGTGGTGCTCTTCACTGTGGGGTTCTTGAGCTTCTCCTCGGCTATCGCCCTGAACTCCTTCGATATGCTCCCGTGATGGATCGAGACCTCATCTGGATAGCCCTTCTTCTCGGAGACAATCCTAAGGGATTTGGCGGTCATCTCGGCGCTGTGACGGCTGTTCGTGAACACGATGCAGTTGAATCCGTGGGTCTCCCTGAACAGGTCCAGATAGTATGATGTGATCGCCTTCTTCCTATCGACGCTCTCCGTTTCGGGATCTGGAAGCGGGAATGAATTGTATTTGATGCGGATGTTCCTCTTTCCGCCTTCCTCGTCATAGACGACGCTGACCCTCCTGCCAGTATCAGCCTTAAGCCATTCCGCAGCGGCCTCCCTGTTGGCTATGGTCGCGGAAAGACCGATCCTCCTGGGCTCGCAGTGAGACAGGACCTCAAGCCTCTGGAGGCAGCAGAGGAGCTGCAATCCCCTGTCGGAGTCCATGAATGCATGCACCTCGTCGATGATGATGAACCTGAGGTCCCTGAACAGCCTCTCGACCTCATCAGGATGGTATGACAGTATGTTCTGCAGTGATTCGGGTGTGATCTGGAGGATGCCTCTGGGGTCTTCCACCAATCTGTCCTTCGAGGACCTGCTGATGTCCCCGTGCCAACCGGTGATCTTCAGTTCCGATTCGCCGAGGACGGGCCCCATCCTCTCGAACTGGTCGTTGATAAGTGCCTTGAGGGGACCGATGTAGAGCGCTCCGACGCTCTCTGGCGGATTGTTGTAAAGCGATCCGATGACCGGGAACATGGCCGCCTCGGTCTTACCGCTGGACGTGCCTGCGGATATGAGAATGTGATCGTCCGTCGAATAGAATGCCTCGAAGGTCCTGTTCTGGATCTCCCTGAAACCGGACCATCTGCAGTTATGGATGTATTCCTTTACGAACCACGGCAGCTTCTCGAAGTATTCGCTCATACCTCGAGGTCCTCGATGATCTCATCGTCGGGGTTCACATCCGCGTTCACCACTCTTCCCTCGACCAGATCGAGGAACTGGAGCTCGGTGTTCTGGTGCAGTGTGTCCAGCAGACTGATGAGGTCCCTCGTGATCTCCCTGGGGGTGAGCATTGTGGAGGAAACGACGCTGGCCATGACCGTCTTCAGATAGGTCTCCAGCATGTCGTCCGTGATGTTGGATTCGTATTCATACCTCTGCTCGTGGAGGTCCTTTATGGTCTTCAGAAGGACGAAGATCTCCTCGTTGGTCAGGGGCTTGAGGTTGATGATGGGTCCGAGATAGTTGTCGAAACCGTTCTCGTAGCGTCCCGCAACCAATCTGGAGCGGAGCGCTTCGTAGCTGTAGAGTCCCCTGTTGGGGTCCTCGATGAACTCAGGGGTTCCGCATACGTAGATCGAGAGGTTCTTCGTCTTGCCCTGCATGATGTCGTTGAACATCGTGAGGAGACGCTCGTAGTTGTTGGATCTGGATACCTTGTTCTGGAGTTTGTAGAGGACGACTCCTTCGTCGATGAATACGACCAGTCCCTTGAATCCGAGGCACTTGACGACGCCGGACCAGAGTTTGATGAGGTCATACCAGTTGCTGTCGTCGATGACCATGTTCGTTCCAAGGTCCTTCCTGGACTCCTTCTTCAGGTCCAGCTCTCCCTTGAGCCACCTGAGCGCTGTGATGTCGTCCTTCTTTTCGAGGAAGTCCTTCATGTAGCAGATGATGACTCTCATGAAGTCCTGGAAGTTCTGAAGGCTGGATAGGTCCGCGACATCCGCACGCATGGATTTCTCGATGGCCTCAGGTGTGGCTCCGTCCCCCAGTTTCTCCTTCGTGTCCAGGATCCATCCTTGGAGCAGGGACTCGAGCGCACCTCCGTCCGGCCTGGCCTTGTACGCCATATTCCTTAGGAGCTCCTTGTACGTGTTGAGGCCTTCCTTCTTGGAACCGGTCAGCCTCCTGTTGATTGCCAGGTCCGCATCCATGACGACGAAGCCCTTGTCCATCGCATAGTTGCGTATCATCTGCGTCATGAAGCTCTTACCGTTTCCGAAACGTCCTGAGATGAATCTGAACGCTCCTCCGCCCTCTGCCGTGTACTCAAGGTCGTTGACGAATGTCTCGGTCTCTTTCTTCCTACCAACTGCGATGTATTCCAGACCTCTCCTGGGTACGACACCTGAGGAGAGAGCGTTCATCATTGTGATAAGGGTCCTTTTCGGCACTGTTGCGGTCATGCGGAAGCTCCTAAATGACAGCTGATAGCGAATCGCGGATATACCTGTATCGCTCACGCGTGCATTATAAGAGTGAACCGGAGAGAGGGTATCCGAATCAAAGGCAAGCCTTGATGTCGGCCAGGTACTCCTCGAATATCTCGCCGTTCTCGATGATGTTGTCCCCGACGCGGTCCATGGCCAGTCCGTTGATGGAATCCTCCACCCTGGTCATGATCAGGCCGTTCTCCTTGAGGAATGCTTTGCCCTTTCCTTCGATGGCTGCCTTGAGATATCCCTTCTGGGAGTCATCCATCGCTTCTATCAGAGCGCTCCAGGAGCCGGATGCTTCCTTCACTTCGATCGGTTTCGTCACTGGTTCGGAGGATTGTTCCTCTTCCTCGGTCTTCAGCATCCTGGTGACGTCCCTAAGTGCTTCCTGGGCACCGGTCACGGCCTCGCGGTCCAGCTTGAGGTTGCTTGCCCTCTCCTTGATCTCCGCGATCTCCTTCTCCTCGTACCAGGAGGATACGGATCCGGCCAGTATGTCCCTGCACTCCAGTCCGAATGCGGTGAACTTGGAGACCTTCACGGGTTTTCCGGTCCTCTTCATGCGGACAGCCGAGAACACGTTCTTCACGATCTCCTTGAGGGAATCGTCGAATGCCGCGTTGTAGATGTAGTTGCGGTAGGAGAATCTGGCCTTGCGGATCTCCTTGAAGTACTTCAGGCCGTCGAAGACGTTCATGACCGTGGGGACCTTCTCCGCGTCGCAGAACTCCTCGATGGATGTGCCCTCTGACTGCTTCTGAGCCTGGGCACCCTGTATGACCTTGCATGTGATGCCGACGCAGTCGTCGTCGAACTCCCTGGTCATGGTCTTGTCGTTGATCCCGGAGAGGAACAGGAGCAGGTTCTTGTCGAGCCTTGTGTCCATCCCTTTCAGGAAATGCTCTACCGCCAGACAGGCGGTGATGTTGGATTCGTAGATAGAAGGTTCGGGTATCGGCAGCTTGTGCACTATGGAGTATTCGAAGCAGGTCTTTCCTGTGAGGTTCTCCTCATCCGCCCCTCCGTAGGCCTTGTGCAGGTTGTAGAGCTGGTCGAGGATCTCGTCCGGTTCCTCCTTCACGTTGATCAGTTCGCAGAGGTACAGCCAGAGATATCCCCAATCTGTCTCGCCGTAGTTGCCCTTCCTCGTCTGGCCCCTCCAGTAGACGTAGAACTTCCGCTGGGGTTCCGAGAAGGACCTGTAATCGGGATTGATGAACCCGGAGGGGATGTATTCCTGGCGCTCCTTGATCTCCACGTTCCAATTCCTCTCGATATCCGTCTTGAGGTGCGGGCTGACATGCTGTTTGGCTGCATCCGGATCGAGGTTGAGTATCGGTTTGGGCTTCTCCGCTGTTCCGTACTGTGCCTCCAGCTTGTTACCCATGTCGACCAGTGCCCTCTCCTTGGATGACATCGAGACCCTCGTGGTTCCGCGCCATTCTTTCGGGATCCTCTCATATTCCTCGGGACCTTCGGATGCGATCCTGTCGACGATGGCCCTGAACTCCTTGTTGAATGAGCTCGGGGTGGCCGGTCCTTTCTCTCCAATCTCCTTGCACAGGAGCTTCCTGGTGTATGAGAACAGTCCGAGCATGAACTCTCCGAAGATTCCGTCCGTGCGCAGTTTCTCGTAGGTGATCTGGTAGTCCTTGTCCTTGCCGTAGGGCAGATACAGGAAGACCTTGTAGAGTTCAGTGGTAATTCCTTCGGAGTATGTCTTTGCGATCCCCTTCCCGGTGTTCTCCATCAGGAAGCGGTCTATTGCCGTCAGACAGTCGTTGAAGAGCGAGATGTGGCGTATGTTATCCACGCCGTCAGCATGGACCTTCGGTCCTCCGGAGAGGTACCATACCAGTTCCTTCCCTATGCGTCTGGTCGGGAACGACATGATCTCCGAGGTCACCATGAACGACCTAACGGATCCCTTCCCCATCCACATGATGGGCAGGTCAAGGTCGTGGACCACAGCATAGTCGAACATGGTCGATGCGATATCGGATTGGGGCATGCCGTGCATCCTCGTGTTGTCGTAGAGGAGCCTGAGCTCCCTCATCCCGTCCTTGGGATTCATGTCGCTGTTGATGATCTCGATGATGCGCAGCTTCACATAGCCTCTGTCGGATTTCAGGCAGTTTCCGTGTGCGAGTTCGTCCCTCCAGTAGAGATAATACGCCTTCTGGTGGCGGTCCATGACGGAGTAGTCCGCATTCCTGTGCTCGCATTTGACGTACTCCGTCTCCGTGCCATGACTGTCCTTGTACTGATCGATCTGCGAGAGCAGATCCTCGACGTCGTAGTCGCGTTTTCCTTCGTACGGTGTCAAAGCCATGAACGATAACCTGTATGGCTAATGGGAAAGGAATGATAAAAAACTGTCAATCCGTACATATTTTATAGCATTCAGTAGTTCTTTTTTTGCATGAAGGTCGGATTCGACAACGACATGTACCTAAAGACCCAATCCGAGCACATCAGGGAGCGCATCGAGAAATTCGGTGGTAAGCTCTATCTTGAGTTCGGGGGCAAGCTTTTCGATGATTATCACGCATCCCGCGTTCTGCCGGGATTCATGCCTGACAGTAAGATCAGGATGCTGATGGAGTTCGGTCAGGATGCCGAGGCCATCATCGTGATCAACGCAGAGGACATCGTCAAGAAGAAGATCCGTAAGGATTTCAGTGTCGGATACGATTCGGAGGTCTTCAGGCTCGTGGACATGTTCACGGACAGGGGCATCAACGTAAGCGGTCTGGTGATCACCCACTTCAACGGCCAGTCCGAGGCGGAGGCGTTCCAGAAGAAGGCCGAATCCAACGGATTGAAGGTCTACAGGCACTACCTGATCGAAGGTTACCCATCGAATGTCGAACTGATCGCATCGGACGACGGATTCGGAAAGGACGAGTTCGTTCCCACCACGAAGCCTCTTGTCGTTGTCACTGCACCCGGTCCGGGAAGCGGAAAGATGGCGGTATGTCTCTCACAGCTCTACAACGAGAAGAAGAGGGGCGTCTCCGCAGGTTATGCGAAGTTCGAGACCTTCCCGATTTGGAACATCCCTCTGAAGCATCCCGTGAACATCGCATACGAGGCTGCGACCGTGGATCTGGCGGATGTGAACATGATCGATCCGTACCATCTTGATGCCTATGGCATCACCACTGTAAACTACAACAGGGACATCGAGATCTTCCCTGTGGTCAACGCGATTCTGGAAGGTGTTCTGGGAGCTTCTCCGTACAAGTCCCCCACCGATATGGGAGTGAACATGGCAGGGAACTGTATCGTGGATGACGAGGTTGTAAGGAAAGCAGCGAACTACGAGATCATCAGACGTTATTACGCCACCCTCAGGGACCGCAGGGAGGGAAGGGCATCCGCAGAGACCCTTCTGAAGTCCGAGATCTACATGAAGAACGCGGACATCACACCGGAGTACCGCAAGACCGTCGCAACGGTCAAGAAGGTCATGACGGAGACCGAGAGGCCTGTCGTCGCTGCCGAACTGGATGACGGCAGTGTCGTGACAGGAAAGGCTACACCTCTGACTACGGCATCATCCTCTCTGCTCCTGAACATGCTAAAGGAACTGGCAGGCATCGATGATTCTGTCATGCTGATCTCCAAAGAGGTCATCGAATCCGTTCACAACCTGAAGGTCAACAACCTGGGATACAAGAATCCCCGTATGCACCTGGATGAGATGCTGATCGCGTTGTCCATCATCGCCAGGACTGATGAGAATGCCGCTAAGGCATTTGCTATGCTTCCGAAGCTCAGGGGATGCGATGTGCATTCATCAGTGATCCTGTCGCCGGTCGACGAGGGAGTATACAAGAAGCTCGGAATGAGCACATCCTCGGAACCCGAGCATCAGACGAAGTGTCTCTTCCACGAGAGTTTCTGAATAATTCTAAAAAAAGATGGCAGGGGGAGATCCCCCTTCTGCCATCAGAACAGTTTGAAGACGTTCTCGGAGTATCCGAGCATATCCTCCACAGGCATTCCTGCCATTAGGAGAGCCTGGTCCAGCATGATCGCTGCCATGGATTTGGCCTTGTCCTTGTCTTCCTCGTATGCCTTCTTCAGGGCCTCGAAAGCGGGGTGGTTGGGGTTGATCTCAAGCACACGTTTCGCCTTCACTCCCTGTTCGGGCGATCCCGGGATGTTCGCGAAGTACTTCTCCATCTCGAAGGACACGTCTCCTTCGGAACTGAGGCACACTGCGTGAGTCTTCAGCTTCCTGGAGAGCACCACGTTGTCGACCTTGTCGCCAAGTGATTCCTTGATGAACTGTATGAGGTCCTTAGACTCCTCTTCCTTAGCTTCGGCCTCCTTCTTCTCCTCTTCGGTTCCGAGGTCGAGGTCATTGCTGTTGATGTCGCAGAACTCCTTCTCGTTGTAGTTCCTGAGGGTCCTGAGCGTGAACTCGTCCAGTTCCTCGGTCAGACAGATGATGTCGTAGCCCTTGTCGCGTACCTGCTCCGCCTGAGGGAGCTGCTTCGCCCTTGCTACACTCTCTGCCGTGGCGTAGTAGATCTTGTCCTGGCCTTCTTTCATGTCAGCGACGTACTCGCCAAGGGTGATGGGCTTGTCCTTCTCCATCGAATGGAACATGATGAGGTCCTTCAGAAGGTCCGCCTTTGCTCCCCATCCCTCTACGATTCCGTACTTGAGCTGAGGTCCGAAGTTCTTGTGGAACGCTTCGTAGGTTTCCCTGTCATCCTTGAGTATCCTCTCGAGATCGTTCTTGATCTTCTTCTCGAGGTTGCTCCTGATCATCGACAGCTGGCGGTCGTGCTGCAGCATCTCCCTAGAGATGTTCAGCGAGAGGTCGGGAGAGTCCACGACTCCCTTCACGAACCTGAAGCAGTCGGGAAGCAGGTCCTTGCATTTGTCCATGATCATGACGCCGGACGAGTAGAGCTGTAGTCCGGGCTCGAACTCCCTGCTGTAGAAGTTGTATGGTGCGACCTTGGGGATGAACAGCATCGCCTTGTAGCTGACTGTACCCTCTGCGTTGACACGGATGACCGAGATGGGTTCCTCGTAGTCATGGAACTTCTCCTTGTAGAACGCCTTGCAGTCCTCGTCTGTGACTGAGGACTTGTCCCTCTGCCAGATGGGGACCATGCTGTTGACGACGGTGTCCTCCAAGTGAGTCTTCCACTCCTTCTTGGGAGTGCCGTCCTCGTTCTTCTCGCCGGTCTCCTCCATCTCTCCCTTCTCCAGGGTCATGTGGATAGGCCAGCGGACGTAGTCGGAATACTTCTTGATGAGATCCTCGATGGTGTATTCGCTGAGGTAGCTGCTGAACGTCTCGTTCTCGTCATCTGCGCGGATGTGCATGATGACATCTGTTCCGTAGGAGTCCCTCTCGCATTCCTTGATGGTGTATCCGTCGGCACCTTCGCTGGTCCATTTCCAGGCCTGGTCCTCTCCATACTTCTTGGAGATGACGGTTACTTTGTCAGAAACGAGGAACGAGGAGTAGAAACCGACACCGAACTGTCCGATGATGTCGATGTCCTTGCCCTCTTCGATCTCCTTCTTGAAGTCCAGGGAGCCGCTGTGTGCGATGACTCCGAGGTTTGCATCCATGTCGTCCTTGGACATACCGATTCCGTTGTCCGAGACAGTGACCGTTCCGGCCTCCTTGTCGATCTTGACATCGATGCGGAAGTCCTCTCTTGCGACGGGGACGTCCGATTCCGTGATGGATTTGTAATGGAGCTTGTCGATCGCATCCGATGCGTTGGAGATGATCTCCCTCAGGAAGATCTCCCTGTGGGTGTAGATGGAGTTGATCATCAGATCGAGAAGCTGCTTGGATTCTGCCTTGAATTGTTTCTTTGCCATTTCAAGAACCCTCTGATTCGTTATTAGGGTGAATGAGTGTTAGAACTTCTATAAAAATGTTAGTAAACGGCTTTCGACCTTCCCGAGGGCTGGGGCCAGACTGTTCCAGGTACATCTGTGGCCATTCATGTCTTAGAGGGCAAGAATTCTATAAGCAGAATGCTATGACACGGAATTGGTGGAAAGGCATGGTATTGGGATTAGGGATTGACACCGGCGGTACCTACACGGATTCAGTCGTAATCGATACGGATACGAAGGAGATCATCTGCAGGTCCAAGGCCCTGACCACCCGCGACGACCTGATCAAAGGTATCGTCGCATCCCTGAAAGGTCTGTCAAAGACCGACGGGATTTCCATCGTTTCATTATCTTCCACACTGGCCACCAACTCCATAGTCGAAGGGAAGAGCTGCCGCGTTGGGCTCATCGTTCTCGGTAAGAAGTTCGGGCACACAGTGAACGTGGCCAACTACGCTTACATCGACGCCCAATTGGACCTCAAGGGAAGGACGGTCAAGAAGCTGGACATCAATGAGGCCAAGGCAGCGGTCGAATCCATGCGCGGGAAGGTCGATGTCCTTGCCATCGTAGGCTACATGAGCGTTCGCAATCCAAGCCACGAAGAGACGGTGAAAGGATTGGCCGAGAGGATGCTGGGCATCCCTGTTGTATGCGCTCACGACCTGACATCCAAGCTCGGATTCGAGCAGAGGGCGAACACAGCCATAATCAATGCCGGGCTGATCCCGACGATCATCGATCTCATCAAGGCTGTCACCAAAGCACTTGAGGATATGGGCATCAAGGCACCCCTTATGATAGTCAAGGGCGACGGTTCCATCATGAACGCGGCGACGGCCATCAAGAGGCCCATCGAGACCATCATGTCCGGTCCCGCCTCCAGTCTGACGAGCGCGATGGTCCACACAGGGATACAGGATGCGCTCATCGCCGATATCGGGGGAACGACGACCGATCTGGGGATCATCCACGGAGGTTTCGTGCGCACGCTCGATACGGGTGCTCTCGTGGGTGGCCATAGGACCAGGGTTCGTGCGGCCGATGTCAGCACATACGGTATGGGAGGCGACAGCCGCATCTCGGTCGAGAAGGGCAAGATCGTGCTCTCGACCATCAGGATAATCCCCATCTGCATAGCCGCATCTAAATGGCCGGAGGTTCACGATTGGATATTCAATCTGGAATCGCTGAAGGATTCCCCTTCGGACACGATATCGGATTGCGAGCTGTACACCAGGGCATCCAATATGGAACTGTCCTATCTCACCGAATGCGATAAGAAGTTCCTCAAGCTGATCGAGGGGAGACCGTATTCGGTAAGGGAGGCCTCGGAGGTGTTGGAGATCCCGTTCGACAGGTTCTGCCTAAGGGATCTGGAGGCGGAGGGTTACGTCACACGCATAGGGGTGACCCCCACGGACATCTTGGGTGCAGAAGGTACCTACAACGAGTACTGCACCGAGGCATCCAGGAAGGCCGTCGAGCTCCTGGCCAAGAAGGCGGATATGGATGCGGATTCTTTCATCATCAAGACAAAGCAGGCCATCGTCAACAAGATCTGCATATGCATCATGGACCACATGATCAGGGCAGAGACCGGAAAGGAAGAGCTGTCCAATTCGGATGTGGCGATGATCGACGAGATCCTTCGCAACACCAAGGAGTACGACATAGGATTCAGGCTGAAGATGCCCATTGTCGGTATCGGAGCTCCAGTCGGAGCATGGCTGCCGAGGGTCGCAGAGACTCTGAACACCAAGCTCATCCTTCCCGAGAACTACGATGTTGGTAACGCCATCGGAGCCATCTCTAGTTCTGTCACGGAGGTTGTGGAGTTATCGGTTCGTGCGGCATTCCAGGACTTCTCCGAGGACCCGGAGTGCACGGTGTACAACGGCGAGGAGGCGTTCGACTTCTCTGACAAGAACGAGGCCCTGGACTTCGCCATCGAGGAGGCCACCCGCATCGCCACTGCCAGAGCTATTGAGTCCGGTGCCGCCGAGGTCCATATCGAGAACAAGATCGAACAGACTCTCGTTGACGTAGAAGGTAACGGAAAGAAGGTGTTCCGCGGAGCAACGGTCATCGTCAGGGCTTCCGGGAAGCCTATGATGCATTGGTTCGGTTGAATCGAATGTCTTATTTATGAACACACTTTCGAAGGCCCAGATAATATGAAGTTGTCCGACGGCGTATTGGTGGCTCTGATAATCATGCTGAGCATGTTTGCTCCGCTGGCCACCGATATGTTCCTGCCATCGTTGGACGAGATGATCGAGTATTTTGAAACCGACGAGGCCACATTCAGCATGGCTCTGTACATGTTCATGCTCTTCCTGGCGATAGGAATCCTTTTCCTGGGCCCGGTCAGTGATAAGTACGGAAGGAGACCGGTGTTGCTCGGTTCCCTCGCACTGTTCATCGTGGCAAGTTTCCTCTGCAGCACGGTGGATTCGATCGAGCTCATGATCGTATGCAGGGTACTGCAGGCGATAGGTGCCGGAGGTGCCATGACATGTGCCGTGGCCCTGATCAGGGATTGTTTCGAAGGAAAGAGGAGGACGAGGGTTCTGATGATCGTAGCGGTCATCGGTGTCCTCGGCCCTGTAATCGCTCCGGTATTGGGGCAGACTCTGATATGGGTGCTGGATTGGAGAGCAACGTTCTGGGCACCGGCCATCATCGCAGGGGTATGCGCACTGATATCGCTGATGATCCCGGCGGACATCCCCAAGGAGAGGTACAAGGGATCCATAACCGGCGCGGTAGCGACGATGATTCCGATTCTCAAGAACGGCGATTTCAGAAGATTTGCCATCATGATGAACATGGTGGCCTTCTGCATCTTAGCTTATGTGTCCGTCTCCGAATACATCTACAAGGAGAAGGGATTCGATGTAGGGGATGCCTACTCGTTCTATCTGGCCGGAGCGATGATCACAGGAGTGCTCCTCATGCTGGTGATCGAGAGGTTCCATCTCAGCAACAAGGCACACATCGTAGTGATGTTCGCACTTTCGTTAATCGCGGTTGTGATCTTATGGACTGTCGGAGGAGAAGGACCTCTAGTGTTCTTCTGCGGTATCGTTCCGATCATCGCATGTTCCTCGATCGCGCGTTCGTTCGGTTTCAACATACTCCTGGCGCAGGATGTGGGGAATTCAGGTGCTATTTCCTCTGTCCTGAACTTCGTTCATTTCATGTTCGCCACCGCAGGTATGGTCGTCGTGGTGAACCTTCCGTTCTCGAACTACATCGAGAGCGTTGCATTCTGTTTCACTCTGTTCTTGGTAGTATACGGCGTCCTCTGGGCGATAATGCTGGTAAGGGGAACAACGCTTAAAGGTCTAGAATGAAGGAAAAAGGGGCTTTCGCCCCGTTTCATGATCAGATTACACCCATATCGGTGAGCTTCTCGGGGAGATAGGTGCCTGTCGCGTACTCCAGACCGTACTTGGCCAGAGCCTGCTGTTCAGCCTTCTTTCCCATGTGGAGCATGGCCTGAATCTCGTTCACCCAGTATTCGTCAGCGAATCTGGGGTCGGAGAGCTCTGCGTTCAGAGCGCCTATGTCCTTGTCTGAGAGCTTGTCGGTGGGCAGGTCGTAGTTCAGGATGTCCGAGGGTGTGATTCCGATGAACTGCGCCGTCGGGGTTGCAAGGTACTCGGAGATATGAGCGGTCTTGATGGCCCCGTATGCGACCGATGCGTATATCCTGAATGACCAGGGATCTCCGTCGGTGAACACGGTGACGGGGAGGTTGAACTCTTCGTTGAGCCTCTTGATCAGACGCCTGGTGGACCTTGCGGGCTGTCCCGAGAGGTGGACCAAGGCACAGTTGTACTGTTCAGGGAACCCGTTCTCGATGAGACGGGCGAACATTCCTCCTGTCTCTATCGCCATGATGAACTTGACGTTCCCGGGCTTGATCTGGAAGGTATCGTTCTCGACCTTGTACGGGACCGCGAATCCGGTTTCGGGGACATCGTCGATGCAGTTGTTGGTCTTCCATGTTCCCTTGGTGGTGATCGTAGTGAAGTTCAGGTCTCCGTAGACGTGCGCTCCGGATTCCTCAGGACGGAGTTTGAAGTCCTCCCTCATGCATCCGGTGATGGTCTCCAGATCCTCTGCCAGAAGGTTGCTCTCATCCTGCGTGTGGAATTTGGCGTTATGCCATCCTTCCGAGATGTAGTACATCTCCCTTAAGGTGGACGATTTCCCTTCTCTGATCATCTCGTTGATGAAGTCCGTGGTGTATGCTGTCCTGAGCATGGAGACCGCTCCCTGCACCGTCTTTGCGGTACGTGCGGTCTTCAGGTCTCCGTATGTCCAGACGTTGTGCCTGGAGTCGAATTCGATGTTCTTCTTCGACCTCATGGGGAGGTTCATAGAGGGGATGTCTCCTCTGTCGAGCTGATCGTAGATGTTCGATATGACGTCGGTCAGACTGTCCAACGCTACCTTCTGTCTGTCATTCATCGTCAAGGTCTTCCGCCTCCTGTGTATCCTCTTCGTCCTCGGGGACAAGGTCGTCCTCCGAGGTCTGGACGATGTCCAGTCCCTTTATTCCCCAATCTCCGGGGAGCATCTCCGCGCCCATCACTATGACGGGGTTCAGTCCGGAGAAGTAAATATCGTCAGCATCGAAGGTGTCCGCCATCTCTCCCGTGAGCTCGAACGAGACCTTGGTGGAAGTGGACGGGGCCAGGTCCTTGATCTCCCAGTTCGCCTTCCCTTCGTCGTTCATGTCCAGGAAATAATCTCCGGAGAAGAGGGACAGGTTGACCGCTTCCTTCGGGACCTGTGCGTGCAGTCTTATGCTGCGGGGCTGAGTGGTGTAGTTGTACACCGTGTACGTGATGGTGCGAAGCTTCTTGTTCTGCTTCTTGACCTCTGGTTCGACCCATACGACGTTCATGATCTTCGTGATGGTCTTGCTGAGGTCGGGTACAGGCTTGTTGAGGTGGGTCGCGACCTTGCTGGCCATGTCCGGGAGGATCTCCTGGACGATCTCGAATTTGGCATGGGTCTTGTTCTTCCTCTCCTGCTTGTTGAGGTGGCTCTTGAGGTTCCTGGCGCAGAGCCTCAGCGCGAGTCCGATCTCGCTCGACAATTCGGGGAAGGATGCCACTGCCTCCTTGCCCTCTGATGTGAACGGTACCTTTGTGGATGCCACGTGGACCAGGATGATGGCCGGTCCGTAGGGGATTCCCTTTCCTCCCCTCTGCTCAAGACCGTATCTTCTCCAGTCCATCTCGGAGATGGCCTTGGTTATCGCACAGTCTCCCTGTTTGAACAAAAGAGGTACACGGTTAGCGAACCTGTAGATCTGGACCTGGCTGTCCGAGGGGATGTCTCCTCCGTAGACGATACCGGCTTCGACCACGAACGGATTTCCGTTCACTGCTTTGGGTGCACGGGTGACGGGTGTGGCGTAGTATTCCGGTCTGAGGCCGTCCAGGACATGCATAAGTCCCTTCTTGATCAGCGTGTCGCCGATGGGCGAGAGACAGTCAGTAGGCGGAGCCATGATCTTGACCTTCGTGATAGCGTCAAGGATCGCGATCGCCTCCTCCCTGGTCAGCTTGTCAGGTTTCTTGCTGCCGTCGACTCCGGAAATCTCGAAGATCTCGTTGGCCAGCCTGTCTGTGATCCTGGAGAAGTCGCTCTTCATGAACGCTTTCAGGGTCTTCTGCTGCGTCTTTCCGGCGTATTTGATCAGGTCTCCGATTTCCATCCCTTCCGGATGGGGCTTGATCTCCTTGGGCCTCGGAGGCATGATGTCGGTGGCCCTCTCGAACACGGTCTTTGTGTTGTCGGGGTCGTAGAATGTAATCTGGGCATGGGGATTGACGATTGCGGTCTCCTTCAGATACTCGAAGATGGACTGCTTTCCCGTGATGTACCTTCCCTTGGTGGTGTACTCGATGCGGGTTCCGTGCTCCTTGCCTTCCCATGTGAATGCCTTGTCGTTGGTGATCACAGGCCTGTTGGTCTTCGTGTCGATGAAGATGTCCATCTGCCATGCGACCTCGTCCTCACCCTCGATCTTGGACATGGCGTGCGCAGGCTTTCCGGTGGTGATGTTACCGTACATGATAGTGGCAGAGATACCTATTCCCTGCTGTCCTCTGGACTGTCTCAAGGCGTGGAACCTGGATCCGTAGAGGAGCCTTCCGAAGACGTTCGGCATGGCCTTGTGGGTGATACCGGTTCCGTTATCCTCGATGGAGACTCTGTAATCTTCATCGTTGAGCCTTTCGATCCTCACTGTGATCTCCGGGAGGATGTTGGCCTCCTCACAGTTGTCCAGTGAGTTGTCAACGGCCTCTTTGATTCCCATGAGGAGGGATTTCGATCTTGAGTCGAAACCGAGGATCTGCTTGTTCTTCTCGAAGAATTCGGTGACAGAGATCTCCTGCTGTTTCGATTCCAACTTATGTGCCGTCGCAGTCTTCTTTTCTGCGGGCTTATCTTTAACGTCATTATCTGAGGGCATCCGCTGGAGTCATGATTTTTCTCGGTTTTAACGGTTGCGTGCTTTCTATCTTTAGATAGGATGAAAGAAAGCTGTAAAAATGGGAAAAAGACCCCTGTTGCCAGGGGGTTTGAAGTTTCATTCCTCGTCTTCGTCGAATTCTGCACCGCAGTAGGGGCATCTCTTCGCGTTGGCGGGGACCGCTTTACCGCACTCGGAGCACTCGAACGTCTCATTGGACGAATCGACGGTTCCGTCTGCGTGCTGGATCACGGTTTCCTCGTCCTCGTCGAACTTAGCTCCGCACTTGGGGCAGACCTTGGCGTCCATGGGAACCTCGGTTCCGCACTCGGAGCACTCGAAGAAGTCCTTCTTGTGGAGCACCTTGACGTCCTCGGGGACCTCTATGGGTGCACCGCACTTCCTGCAGGTGATCTCACCGGGCAGGACCATGGTTCCGCACTCCTTGCACTTGCTGTATCCCTCGGGGTAGAGCCTTCCCTCGGCCTCCATCTTGTCGCGTGCCTTCCTGGCGCTGCGCCTCATGATCTCGGAGAAGATCAGCATGACGAAGTACATCAGACCGACCAGGAGCATGGTGTATCCAGCTCCCATGAAGTTCTTCTGCATCATGTCGCTGCTGGACACGCCGGTGTCGAACTGGAATCTGTAGAACTGTTCGTATGTCTCTCCTCCGTCGTTGGAGATTCCGACGAACAGGACGACATATTCGTTCTGGACTATCTGTGGCGTCGCGGTATATTTGCCATCGCTATAGGTCATACCGGTCTCGTAGACGAAATCGGAGCTGTTGATGGCCGTTCCGTACGAGATCATGGTGACCGTCGCGGTCTCCACCTTCAGGTCGAGATCGGATTTGGATGACTCCACGGTCATTACTCCTGTCTCGACGTTGTAATAGACGTCCTGAATGTCGCTACCCGTGGCCTTCACCTCTACGACGTTGGCCGATCCCATGTAGGCGAACGTTCCGATCAGCAGCATGACCACTATGAACACGGCTCCTATGACCGCCTTGATCTTGGGAGATGCCACGCCAATCATGTGAGGGACCATGTACAGCACGACCGCTATGACCAGGAAACCTATGCAGCTCAGCGCCAGGTTCAGGCATGTCAGGACGGCTGCTCCCGCGAATCCTCCGAGGATGGCCAGCCACTGTTTCTGTGTAAGTCCTTTGAACTCCTCGATCAAGGAGACTTTGGACTCTGCATTGTCTGTCATTGGTCCACGGTATCTCGCGCGTTCATATAAGGATACCTTTAAACGGTGATTGTCCTACGTATGGCCATGACCATACTATTGACGGGCTGTCCGTTCTGCAGTTCCAACTTCATGCTTCTCAACACGGAGCTCTCCAAAGGGGAGTGCGTGGTATGCGGAAAGGAACAGAAGTTCACACCCGAGCAGATATCCGAAGCGGAGACCAAGAGGGACAGGCTGTCGGAGAAGTACCTGGGCCGTCTGGAGAAGGCCTACAACGACAGGGACCAGGCCAAGATGTCCTCTCTGGCCGAGGAGGTGGCGAACGCAGGTATCTCGTCATGGTATGCATGGTTCTGTGTCGGCTGGTCGGACCTCCAGGAAGGGAAGATCGGCTCGGCCTTCGACGATTTCAAGCTTGCTGCGCTGTTCATCGAGGAAGAGGACTTCGATGAGTTCTACGAGCTCGCCATGGATGCGGTGCTCAGTTCCATAGAGAACGCAGCCAGGGAGGACAAGAACTGGAGCACAGAGGATACGACACTGGTCGACTTCACGGGAACACTCTTCGAGCGTTTCGAGCACCTGTGCGAGATGGACTTCATGTGCGACCTGATGCTCAGGATCGGCACGCTATCCGATTCACTGGAATCCGCAGGCATGGGCGCGTCTCTGATCAAGGAGATCATGATGATCATCATGGACTACATGTCCGGGAACACCTATGCGGTGGACCACCAGACCCTTCTCAACAATGCGAAGGCATCCATCGATACGATAGATGCCCAGATGCAGACTATGGCCCAGGACGGCTCCATGGCACCCAACCTCGTGAAGATCTGGGGTCCCGGATTCAGCGAGTTCGTCCAGATGCTCCTAGACGGCGAAGACGCACTCATCAGCACCTATTCCGATGAGGAGCTGCTCACACTGTGCGACTATTGGGGTGTCAACGATTACGAGGATGTATTCGGACTCCTCCAGAACGCGTTCGAGTTCCATTTGGGATACATAATGTCCGGAAAGCGCAACAAGGGAATCCTGAAGAAGAGGGACAAGGCCCTGAAGGACTACCAGGAGGCGTTCAAGAGGCCGCTAGTGGAAGGCATCGCATCCGATGCGGAGACAGGCGACCTGGAGTATGACAGGATATGCCCAGACTGCGGAAAGTACCTCAAGGCCGACGTGAACGGTCTGATGGCCTGCGAGTGCGGGTTCAAGAGCAGGATCGTCACCGACGATATCGACAGTCTCCCGGAGAACGTGCCCGAGCTCGTCATGATCGGGAGGAAGGCATTCCAGGACAGGGATCCCAGGATGCTGAACAACGTGGGAGAGAGGATCCTGGAGTTCGAGGAGGGCAACTGGTACGGATTCTTCGCACTTGCTGAATCGTGTCTCCTCGACCAGCAGCTCTGCGAGGCGATCATGCTCCTGGCGCAGGCCTGCGAGCATCTCCCCGAAAAGGACAGGAAGGAGTTCCGCGACGGTGCAGTGGAGGAGCTCGGAAGGGCACTGACGGAGATCACCGATCCGGATCAGAATATGGTGTCCATCTTCGCGATCACTTTCTATGAGGCGCTTGACAAATCGCCAGCGAAGGAATGCGGCATCCCGATGGCCCTCATGCGCAGGATGGCCCAGGGCGATTACGACACATCGCTGAAAGGACTGACCGCGACGCTTATGATCGACCCGACTCTCAACCATGAGATCCATTCCAGCACGAGCCTCAGGCATCTTAGGTCCGTTTCGGAAGAGATAATCAGCCTCCTTGACCGTGTGGATGCGGGCATGGACGGCATCAAGAAGGACGAGACTGGAATGAAGGACGATGTCGTGACATATTTCAAGACGATGCACGACCTGCTGTCCTACATGATATCCGGCATCGACGGCCGCATAGGATCATCCAGCGAGGAGAAGGTGGGGTACATGGCTGGCCAGTGGGCAGCGGAGAAGGAATCCTATGACGAATTGGCCGATGTGCTGTTCGAGGCGTTCTGTTTCGACCTCGATGCGGCATACAAGCCCAATTCCAACACAATAATGAAGTCCAAACACGGTATCGATCGCTATCTGGATGCATACATGAGGACTAAGTCAATTTGAAATATGGGTTTACCATCAGAGCGTATGTCATATGGCGACCATCGAGGAGCAGATCAAGGAGTTGGAGGAGCAGATCTCCAAGACCAAATACAACAAGGCTACCGAAGGTCACATTGGTAAACTCAAGGCAAAGATCGCACGTCTCAACGAGGAAGAGGAGAAGAGGCGTGCATCCAAGGGCGGGAACACCAAAGGATTCTACGTCAAGAAGGCAGGGAACGCAACCGTCGCTCTCGTCGGATTCCCGTCAGTGGGAAAGTCCACTCTTCTCAATCAGCTCACCGGGGCCAAATCCGAGGTCGGAGCTTATCACTTCACCACGCTGGATGTCGTTCCCGGAGTCATGATCTACAACCACGCCAAGATACAGATCCTGGATATGCCCGGACTGATCAAGGACGCTTCCCGCGGTAAGGGAAGGGGAAGGGAGGTCATCGCAGCGGCAAGGTCCGCAGACGTGATCCTTCTGGTGGTCGATATCTTCAATCCGAACATGAACGTCCTGTTCAAGGAATTGTACAACGCGGCCATCCGTCTCAACCAGACCAAGCCCGATGTTGTCATCACCCGTTCCGATCAGGGAGGTATCCTGGTCAAACCCACCGTGAAGCTCACCAAGATCACGCCCGAGATCATCAAGGACATGACCGCAGCATACGGTCACATCAATGCGACAGTCGTCGTCCGTGAGGACATCGATGTGGAGCAGATGCTGGATGTGCTGGCAGGCAACAGGGTGTACATCAAGGCAATCATGGCGATCAACAAGGTCGACCTTGCCAAGCCCGGACAGCTCGAGGAGGTCCTCGAGATGCACAAGCAGTTCCGCTGTGTCCCCGTATCTGCAGCGACAGGTTACGGAATGGAGGAGCTGAAGCAGGCGATGTACGACACCATCGACATGATACGCATCTATCTGAAACCTCAGGGTCAGGAAGCGGATCTGGACGTTCCCCTTATCGTCAAGCGCGGGAACACCGTGGGAGATGTCTGCGAGCTGATCCACAGGGATTTCAAGAACAATTTCAGATACGCTATGATCTGGGGAGACAGCGCCAAGTTCCCCGGTCAGACCGTCGGATTGGACCACAAGGTGATGGACAAGGACATCCTGTGCATCATCGTGAAGAGGACCTGATTGCAGTTTTTCTAACTTCAGAATCCAAACATAATCTGATAGTGTAAAGGTGGAGCCCGTCTTTCGACGGGACTCCAGTTTATACATCACTCGTCGGAACGGTTCTCGAGGTCGTATTTCTTCAAAGAATATGCGACGACGGCAAGTATGACCGATATGACGGCCATTATCAACACTACGAACATGAAACCGTCGTTCAGCGAATCGGCCATATATGCGATGTTGTCGGACATATGCTTCGCAATCTCGGTCAGTACCTTGTCCGCTGTGGAGATGTCGATGACGCCGGGCACATAGTTCTCGCGGATGACGCTGTTTATGTAAGAACCGACCACCGCATTACCGGCAATGATTCCGATCATACGTACTGCCATCAGGTTACCTGTGTGCTGCCCCATATCCTTCTTGGGGATCACACGCTGCAGTGAGATGATGATCTCCGTAACGATCATTCCAAGGCCGAATCCGAACATGAACAGGGAGAATCCGAACCAGAATTCGCTTTCGGAAGCGAAGAAGTGCGTGATCACTAAAGCGATGGCCACGAAGATCGCACCTATGGTTACCCAAGGTTTGACTCCGGTCTTGGTCACCAACCTGCAGCCCAGCAGCGAGGGTCCTGCGGCACCAAGGATGAGCAGGACGAAGTTGAAGCTGGCCTCATAGATGTCGAAGTTAAAGTATGTCAGATACAGCTTGAAGTAGTACTGGATGAGTCCGAGTCCGCACATACTGAACAGGAACATGAGGACTATCAGTTTCTTCTCGAAGCTGCTGATGCCGACAGGGATGGCCGGATTCTCGGATCTCTTCGACTGCCATATTGTAATGATCAGGAGCGCAAAGATGGCGGCGATCACGGCAAACGACGGGATGCTGAGAAGTTCGTAATCCACGTCGACCGACTGCGTATAGTATGCGGCCAATCCGAACAGGATCGTGACAAGGAGCAGGTTGACCCTGTCCAAAGGTGTAGATGAACCATTGTCCTCGGGGAGAAGCCTCCAAGCCATCAGGGCACCGATGAGCATCAGTACGGCGAGGAGGATGAATCCCGCTCTCCAGTTGAAGGTATCTGTCAGGAAGTATCCTGCTGCAGATGCGAAAAGGGATCCGATGGCGAATGCCGCTGTCATGAGCTCATGGCATTTGCCTCTGTCATCAGGTCCGTAGTATCTTCCTACTGCGGTGAATCCGAGACCTAGAATGATTCCTCCGCCGATTCCCTGCAGGAATCTGAATACTACGAGCATCTCGACATTGATTGAAACGATGGAGAGTATGGATCCCAGTATGAAGATTATCGGGCCTACGAGAAGTACGCGTTTGACTCCCCAGCGGTCTGCGAGCTTGGCACCCAGCGGGATCACGGCCACTTCAGATATGATGTATGCGGGGATCAGGCGTACGACATTGTCGGATTCGGGAAGGTCAGCGACGCTCCATGATATTCCGAACCTCATGAACATCCATCCGGCGGCTATGCAGAGCATGCAAATCGCCAGGCCCCACATCCCGATCGCACGGTTCCTGGCCTCAACGGTCATGTTCATATCTTACCCCTCCACATGAGGATGGTGGCAGCGCATGCCGCAACCAGGATTACGACGGCCAGAATGATGAAGACGAGCGGGATGTCGGTCTCGTATTCCTCGTTCATCATATTGGTCTCATTCACCGCGTTCTGAATCGTACTGCATTCTTCCTGCTTCTTCTCATCATCGGTGATGTCAGGCATCTCTACATGTCCGAGTCCGATTATGAGCAGAACGGCTTTGATGACCCCTTTGGCCTCTTTTGAAATCAGGTCGTCAGGAATCAGATCTATGATCTTTCCCGATTCGAACGAGTAGCCTCCCAGAGGATAGCTGATGTCGACGGTGGTATCGTTCCTTTTGACCTTGAACAGCGCATAGGGATTTCCCAGTTCGTCAGTCTCGTCGGATACCGTAACATCGCCTGTGAATGTGATGTCGTGTACCGTCTTTCCCGTCAGGGATTTGATCGTATCGAAGATGTCCAATTTCCTGTCCGTAGAGGTCAGGATGTTCAGGATCAGTTCAGGAATGGCCTTGGAGATCCTTCCGCCTTCGCCGATGACCTCTTTGATGAAAGGCCACAGGTCGTTGATGAGATCCGATGAGACGACTGACCTCTCAACATGTTCAGTGATCATGGGGTTGCATGTCCACTCGCCCTCGCCCAAGACCTTCAGGTCATCGATGTCCAGCATTATCTGGAAGTCTCCGTAGACATTGCTGAGGGAATGATTTTTCTCATAGTCGATGGTGAGGCCGAGAAGGTTATCCTCATCGTCCGTGAGGCTTGCAATCTTGATGTCGCCGTCCATTTCCGTGTACAGCAAGGGGAAGAACGCTATGTATGCCCCCTCCATCTCTCCGGTCTCTGTGTTGATGTTGGTAATCAACCCCAGGTCCAAAGTTATTCCCAGAACGATATCGTAATTGATCTTATGGTCCTCAGTGCTGCCGTCGATGAAGACCCTCTTGAAGAAATCCTCGGCACTCTCCCCGTCATTCAGCATATATGTGCCTGCGGCAGGGAACTTGCCTTCTGCCGTCAGATCGACGGACAGGGTGAAGTATCCTGTCAATCTGTCGATGATGGTCATGTGTCCGTCTTCATCATGGATGTCCCTGGTCATTGCGAACTTCGATTCCAGTTGCGGATCGAAGGTGACATCGTAGTCCATGGTCTTCGCGAGTTCCTCAACAAGCTCCTTCAGGGTCTTTCCCGTGATGAGCTTGAGGATATCATCGATCTCGCTAAGGTCGATCCCGGTGGTCGCACCGTACATCTGGTCGGTACCGGTGCTATCTCCGTCAGCCTCCGTTAACGGGAGCCCGGAGAAGAGCAGGATCGCCACAATCGCGACTGCAAAGGCAGCCTTTCCATATTTCATAGGTTGCAATACTATCCTGTTAATAATAACGCGTGTTTAGATGGTCAAGAATCCATTATCATTCTCGTAACGCGTCTGTCGGTGAAAATCGTCATCAAGAAGATGGATGCCGCACCTACTATGTGTCCGAATACCAATGCCCAGGCTACCGCTGTAAGTTCAGGCTGCTGGATGGCGATGTAGAAGAACACGATCAGAACTGCGTTCCTCCAGAGAGCCATTATCAACGAGCGATTGGGGTGCCCCATCGCCTGCATATAGCCTGAGCAGAGGGGCGTGAAGGCGAAGAATCCGATGTAGAGGCACATGACCCTCAGCATATCCACCATCTCTGGCCTGTTGTCCAGCATCTCGCCGGAATAGGAGAAGATGAAGAGGAACTGTTCGGGGAAGAGCTCCACTATCGCGGCCAGGATGACAACTATGAGTATCCCTCTAGTGAATGCGAATCTGAACGATTCCCTCATGCGCTTGGAATCCTTTTGTCCCAAAGCAGACGATGCCACAGGAACGAGGGCCGATCCGATCGCTATTGCGGGTATGACTATCAGATTCATCAGGTTGTCCGGGACTGAATAGATGGTGAGTGCATGGGAACCGGCCGCTGCCATCAGCACAATGTAGTTCAGTACGGCGTCCATGAAGTACATGACCGTGTACTCCAGCATCTGGGGGATCCCGGCCTTCATCAGCATGCCCATGCATTCGCCGTCGTAGTGGAGATTCTGCCTGGTGATGGGGAGATACGTCCTCTTTCCGATTATCAGAAGGGTACCGAGGATGGCCGATGCAACGGTCGCAATGACAGTAGCTACAGCGGCTCCCTGAAGCCCCATGTCTAGAAGATAGATGAATACAGGGTCCAGTGCGATATTGACAACTGCCTGGACGGCCATGAGCATCATGGAATACTGTGTCGCCCCCTGACCGTTCAGTATGCCTCCGACGACACCGTTGTAGATTATCAGGATGGTGAAGATCGAGTATGGGAGCATGTAGTCGCATGCCAGGGGAAGGATGTTCTCCTTTCCGATCAAGGCTAGTAGTCCGTCCTGTCCGAAGATGAGGATGGGCGTCATGACGATGCCGAACACTATCGTGAAGATGACTGCCTGCACAGCCGAGCTGGAGGCCTTTGATTTGCTGTCCGCTCCGATCATCCTTGAAATGACTGCGGACACTCCTACACCGAACCCGCTCCCCAGTCCGACTATGGTCATGTAGACTGGCATGACCAATGCGATTGCGGACATCGCATCATCGCCGAGTCCCGAGCACCAGGCACGGTCGGCAAGGACGTTGATCTGTGAGACCAGAAGAGAGATGACTATGGGTATCGCTAAAGTGACGATTGCTCTCCTGGGGTTCCCCAGCAGTATCGATACCCTCTCCTCCGCGGTCATGGTAACTCCATCGGAGAGTCATTAATAAACAATGCTCCAGAAAACAAAGGTGCCGGGGCGTACCCCGGCTTTATTGTGGTTTATCAGCTCAGTTCGGTGTATTCCTTCCTCCTGATGAATATCCTGAAGACGAAGAGAACTCCGACGATCAGTGCAATTCCGACAAGAAGAGGGATCCAGGGACTCTGCATCACTCCGGCCAGGATGAAACAGACTGCAGAGACGGCAGCCACTGTCAGAGCATACGGGAACTGAGTGTTCACGTGTGTGATCAGATCGCATTCCGCTCCGGTGCTGGCCATGATAGTGGTATCCGAAATGGGTGAGCAGTGGTCTCCGAATACGGCTCCTGCCATACATGCGGACATGCTGATGACCATCATGGTCGGGTCGGTGAGGAACAGGGCCATACAGATGGGGATCAGGATACCGAAAGTTCCCCATGAGGTTCCGGTAGCGAATGCCAAGAACATTCCCACTACGAACACGATGAAGGGGATGATGAATTCCACTCCGGATCCGTAGTTCTGCACCAGGTCCGCAACGAACAGGTCTGCTCCCATCAGGTCGATGGTTCCCTTCAGGGTCCAAGCAAGGATAAGGATCATGATCGCAGGGAACATGGCCTTGAATCCCTCGGGAATGGATGCCCAGACATCGTCGAAGACGATGACCTTCCTGTAGTAGTAGAAGGCAAGGGTGAACATGAATGCGAAGAATGCTCCGAGCGGGAGTCCGACGGTTGCATCACAGTTGCTGAGCATGCTGTAGAAGTCGGTACCTCCGTACAGGTATCCGGTGTAGAGCATTCCAAGGACGCAGAACACAACAAGGATGATGATGGGGACGACAAGGTCCGTGACGGTTCCCTTGTGGTCGCTGATATCGGTATCCTCTACGACGTCTGCACGTCCGTCCGAGAACAGGTCTCCCTTCTCCTTTGCATTCTTCTCGTACTTTCTCATCGGTCCGTAGTCGAACTTCAGCAGGACGATGACGATGATGAAAACGATGGTCAGAAGTGCATAGAAGTTGTAGGGGATGGTGCTGACGAATGTTTCGAAAGCTCCCTTGTCCGCGATATATCCTGAAACGGCCGCAGCCCATGAGGAAACGGGTGCGATGATACAGATAGGTGCTGCTGTCGCATCGATGAGGTATGCGAGCTTGGCGCGCGATACGTTGTATTCATCGGTGACGGGTTTCATCACGGTACCGACGGTAAGGCAGTTGAAGTAATCGTCAATGAAGATGATGCATCCGAAGAGCATGGTCATGAGCTGCGACTGCTCACGGGTCTTCAGTTTCTCCCTGGACCAGTTGGCCAGAGCTGCGGTTCCTCCTGCCCTTCTCATCAGGAACACGAATGCTCCCAGGATGATCAGGAAGGCGCAGATACCGATGTTTCCAAGACTGCCGAGAGTCGCTGCCAGTCCCTGAACGTTGTCATCCAGGTTACCTGTGAAAAGGGCCATGAATGCGACTTCGATGTCCAGCTGGGAATAGATGATCACTCCTGCAACTATTCCGCAGAACAGAGCTGTATACACTCTTCTTGTGATTAACGCAAGTCCGATTGCGATCACAGGTGCCGCCAGACTCCATAGCATATATGAATCGCCGCTGTGGTCGTCGTCGATGTAGATCGACTCTATCTCCGGTGGGAAAATGGCCACGAGGGCGATCACTATTGCTAGGACGGCGACAACTGTAATTGCTGTTGTTTTTGTAGAAGCCACCATAACAATACTTCCTCTGATAGGGCGAATCATGCTGGCAGCGTTATAATGATTATTGAATGATTATCCGATATTCGTAAAATTATTACGAGATGCGTATGGAATGGAACGAAAACGATGACTTTTTGGGCTTACCATTGGCCATATTAGCAGATGTCGAAGATTATGTCGACCTGTTACGTAAAAATGGGTGAAAAAGGAAGGATGCCGGGTCTCCCCGGCTTTAGTGTTTGGATCAGACTCTGTCGTTGATCTCTTTCTGGACATCAGCGATGAAGTCGTCCAGCTTGACGGTTCCCTGATCTCCGCCGTCCCTCTTCCTGACGGTTACGACGGTACCATCCTGGACCTCGGTTTCTCCGAGGACCAGCATGTACGGGACCTTCTGCAGCTGAGCCTCACGGATCTTGTATCCGATCTTCTCGCCCCTGTTGTCCAGCTTCGCCCTGATGCCGGCGGCCTTGAGCTTGTTGTAGACCTGTTCGGCATAGTCGAAGGACTTCTCGGAAACGGACAGCACTCTGACCTGCACGGGTGCGAGCCAGGTGGGGAACTTTCCTCCGTAGTGCTCGATGAGGATTCCCATGAACCTGTCGATGGATCCGTAGATGACACGGTGGATCATGATGGGCCTGTGCTTCTCTCCGTCGGCTCCGATGTAGTTGATATCGAACCTCTGAGGGAGCTGGAAGTCCAGCTGGATGGTTCCGCACTGCCAGGTCCTTCCCAGCGAGTCCTCTACATGGAAGTCGATCTTGGGTCCGTAGAATGCTCCGTCACCCTCGTGGATGGCGTAATCCCTTCCGAGGGAGTCCAGGGCCTGCTTGAGTCCGTTGGTGGCCATCTCCCACTCTTCGTCGGTTCCCATGGAGTTCTCGGGCCTGGTGGAGAGTTCGATGTGGTAGTTGAATCCGAACTTGCTGTAGACCTCGTCGACGAGCCTTACGACTCCTGCGATTTCCTGGGGGATCTGCTCGGGGGTCATGAAGATATGTGCATCGTCCTGGGTGAAGCATCTTACCCTGAATAGTCCGTGCAGGGTTCCGGACCTCTCGTGCCTGTGGACGGTACCGAGCTCTCCCAATCTCAGGGGCAGCTCCTTGTAGGAGTGGTTCTCGTTCTTGTAGACGAGGATACATCCGGGACAGTTCATCGGCTTGATGCAGTGGATCTGGTCGTCGATGACGGTGGTGTACATGTTCTCCTTGTAGTGGTCCCAGTGACCGGACCTGAGCCAGAGCTGCTGGTCAAGGATCATGGGGGTGGAGATCTCATGGTAGTTCTCCCTGGTGTGGAGCTCCCTCCAGTACTCGATGAGGGTGTTCCTGAGGATCATTCCCTTGGGGAGGTAGAACGGGAATCCCTGTCCCTCCTCCATGATGGCGAAGAGTACGAGTTCCTTTCCGAGTTTCCTGTGGTCCCTCTTCTTGGCCTCCTCGAGCATGGTGAGGTACTTCTCCAAGGATTCCTTCGATTCCCAAGCGGTACCGTAGATACGGGAGAGCATCTTGTTCTTCTCATCCCCTCTCCAGTAGGCTCCCGCGATGGATGTGAGCTTGAATGCTTTGACCGCTTTGGTGTAAAGTGCGTGCGGTCCCGCACAGAGGTCGACGAATTCTCCCTGCTTGTAGAAGCTGATCCTGGCGTCCTGCGGCAGATCGACCACCAGCTGCACCTTGTAGATCTCTCCCTTGGATTTCAGATACTCGATGGCTTCCTGCCTGGACATTGTGTATGTCTCGAGTTTCAGGTTCTCCTTGACAATCTTCTTCATCTCTGCTTCGATCTTCTCAAGGTCCTCGGGTACGAAACCGCCCTCCCTGTCGAAATCGTAGTAGAATCCGTCTTCAATCGCTGGTCCGATGGCGAGCTTGGTCCCGGGGTAGATCCTCTGGACGGCCTGGGCCATCACGTGGGCAGCGGTGTGCCTGATGACTTTAAGCTCATCTTCGCACTCATTGACGCTGCCGTCGTTGTACAAAGCTTTCATGTTAATCACTTTCTTACCCGTCGACATACGTACGCCGGCTGGGATTATTTTGGTGAAGGGTGGGTATGCTTTCTCTATTTTATAGATTGCCATTGGGAGAGCGGTCTTTGCGTCGGACCTAGGTTGTGTCCAATAGATATTATAACGTCAGAAAGTAATTGCACCATACATCCAATTCCAGGGGGTGTCAAAACTGAAGTCCATTCTGCGTTTTCTAACGATGAAGCATTGGCTGCTGATAGCGGTCATGGCAGGCTTCATCTCGCTGCAGGTTTGGATGGATCTCGAGATACCCGGATACATGACGAAGATCACCGTCCTGCTCAATGACGGCAGCCCACCTGAAGCGATCTTCGTTGAAGGGGTCGGTATGATCGTTTGCTCCCTGGGGAGCGTTGTTTGTTCTATCTGCGCCGGAGGTGTCGCGGCCTATGTAGCTTCAGAATATGCGAAGATCCTGCGCAAGGAGCAGTTCAAGAAAGTCCAGTCGTTCTCGCCCGAGGAGATGAGCAGGTTCAACATCTACAGCCTGATCACCCGTTCCACAAATGACGTCACCCAAGTGCAGAATGCAGTTTCGAGGACCTCCCAGCTCGTTGTGAAGGTCCCTGTGATGGTCTACATCGCCCTCACCAAGGTGGCCACGGGCAGCTGGGAATGGACGGAGGTCACGGCCATAGGAATCACCGCTATCATAATCGTCCAGTCATTCATGCTGTTCTATGTCATTCCCCGCTACAGGAAGGTCCAGTGGTTCACCGACGATATGAACCGCACCGTCCGCGAGGGGATGTCCGGAGTCAGGGTCATCCGTGCATTCAATGCGGAAGAGTATCAGAACAAGAAGACCGACGATGCCAACGAAGCACTCACGGAGAACAATCTCTATGCATCGCGTCTCCTAGCCTTCACCCGTCCGTTCAACGGTGTGGTCCAGAACATCCTGACGGTGATGATCTATCTGCTTGGAGCGGGGATCATCATGGCGGCCGCCACGGAGGAGGACGCTCTTGCAGTGTTCTCGAACATGGTCGTATTCTCCTCATACATACTGTACGTCGTCTCATCGTTCATCCTCTTGGCCCATGTGGCCATGGGACTGCCCAGGGCACTAGTGTCCGCACGCCGTATCAACGAAGTAATCAGCACGGACATAACCGTGGTCAACGGGAGCAGGACCGAATCAGAGGACACCGATGTGTGCATTTCCTTCAAGAATGTCTCATTCGCTTATCCCGACAGCTCAGGAGACACGCTGACGGGGATATCGTTCGACGTCAAGCGCGGAGAAACGGTGGCGGTTATAGGTCAGACCGGATCAGGAAAGACATCGCTTGTGAACCTGATTCCCCGTCTCTTCGATACGACGGAGGGTTCCGTATTCGTCGACGGGGTGGATGTAAAGGAATATGACCTGGATTCTCTCCGTTCCAAGATAGGATACGCTACGCAGAAGCCCATGCTCTTCTCGGGCACGGCCAGGTTCAACATCGGATACGGAAGCAACGACGTCACCGACGACCAGATCATGGAGGCGGCGCGTGTTGCCTGCATAGACAGTTTCCTGAAATCCAACGAAGGATTGGACACGGTCATCGAACAGCTCGGAGCCAACTTGTCGGGAGGACAGAAGCAGCGTATCTCTATTGCTCGCGCAGTATGCAAAAAGCCGGAGATCTACATCTTCGACGATACCTTCTCCGCCCTTGATTTCAAAACCGACCTGAAGGTGCGCAGCAATCTGAGGAAGCTAACAGAGGATGCCACCACGGTTATCGTATCACAGAGGATCAGCACCATTGCGGATGCGGATAAGATCATCGTGATATCCGACGGAATGATAGTCGGCTGCGGCAAGCATGACGAGCTGATGAGGGATTGTGAGATCTACAAGGAGATGGCGAAGATCCAAGAATTCGGGGAGGCGGGACAATGAGCATGTCCAGGGACTCTGTGGTTAGGACCTCGAAGAAGCCCGACAACTTCAAGGAAGCTTGGATCGACATATTCCATTACATCAAGCGTTACCGCTTCCTCTTCATACTGACAGCGGTCTGTTCGGCATTGGCCTCAGGATTGGCGCTCGTAGGTCCGTATCTGCTGAGCGAGATGACAGATCTTATCCACGACGGTCTCACCGAGGAGATGGACATCGACGAGATATGGAGGATAGGTTACATCCTCATAGGCATCTACGCTGTGAGCGGACTGCTTACGTTCTTCGAGAACTATATGATGGCCACGGTCTCCCAGAGATGCGCACAGATGCTCCGTAAGGACATATCTAGGAAGATGAACAGCATCCCGCTGCATTACTTCGACAGGTCTTCCAAGGGAGATGTGATGAGCCGTGTCACCAACGATGTGGACACTCTCGGAATGTCCCTCAACCAGTGCATAGGGTCCCTGGTCACGGCGACCACAACCCTTGTGATATCATTCATACTCATGGCGATCCTCGACATCCCGCTCACCCTGCTCTCTGTCGTCATCGCCGTTGCAGGATTCCTTGTGATCAAATCCATCGCAAAGCGCACCCAGAAGTACTTCAGGTCGCAGCAGAAGAGTCTCGGTGCGATGAACGGCCTCGTCGAGGAGCAGTACACCGGACATACCGTCGTCTCCATCTATGCGGGACAGAAGGAGGCCATGGAGAGATTCGATCAGATCAACGACGAGCTGGGCCGCACGGCATTCAGATCCCAGTTCCTCGGAGGTATATCGAACCATTTGAGCGGGCTCATCAGCAACATCGGCTACGTCCTGATCTGCGTGACAGGCGCCATGCTCTATATGGGCGGCAGCATCTCGTTCGGAGTCATAGTCGCATTCATGATCTACGTGAAGCTGTTCACCGGTGCCTTCAGTCAGATATCCGGAGCGGTCGTCAGCATGCAGTCGGTCGCGGCAGCCGCGGAGCGTGTGTTCATATTCCTCGGTTACGAGGACATGTCCAAGGAGAAGGAGACGGTGGAGATGGACACCGCTAAGGGTGAGGTCGAGTTCAGGGACGTATGCTTCGGTTATTCCCCTGACAAGCAGATCATACACGACCTCTCAATCAAGGTGGAGCCCGGACAGAAGATAGCTATCGTCGGACAGACCGGTGCAGGAAAGACCACGATGATCAACCTCCTGATGAGGTTCTACGAGGTCGATTCGGGAGACATCCTTATCGACGGCATCTCCACTAAGGAGCTCACCCGCCAGCAGGTCCGCAACCTGTTCGGAATGGTGCTTCAGGAGACTTGGATGTTCGAAGGTACCCTCAGGGAGAATATAGTCTTCAACAGGACGGACATCAAGGACGAGGATCTCGACAGGGTCTGTGAAGCGGTAGGTCTGCACCATTTCATCGCATCGCTTCCCAACGGTTACGACACCAAGATCGGCGACAACGATTCCATGTCTGTGGGTCAGAGGCAGCAGATCGCCATCGCCAGGGCGATGCTCGACAACCCCTCCATGATCATACTCGACGAGGCGACCAGCTCCGTGGATCCGCTTACCGAGAAATTGATCAAGCAGGCCACCGACCGCATGATGGTAGGACGCACCTCGTTCGTCATCGCACACAGGCTCTCCACCATCATCGATGCGGATCTCATATTGGTCATGAAAGACGGAAGCATTGTGGAGACCGGTACCCATGAACAGTTGATCTCCAAGGACGGTACCTACAGGGAGCTCTACTACAGCCAGTTCGACATAGACGATGAATGATCCGTGTTTTCCGGAACAACGGAACATATGTTTATTTTACAGGCCGTCGATACCGAATCATGGATCCGTTCACGATCTCCTGTATAATCCTCGTTGTAGGGATTCTGTTCCTGATTTACGAGGCGTTCGCGCCAGGAGGATTCCTTGTGATCCCCGGTTTCGTCCTGTTAGTCCTAGGTATAGTAGGTCTGATCTGGCCGGACGTATTGATGAGCATATGGGCGCCGATAATAGCTCTGGTGGTCGCAATACCGGTGACGCTTGTCACACTCAAGCTCTATCAGTATCTCGCGAAGCCGGAGCCCCCTACGACTACAGTCACGGACTCCCTGGTGGGAAGAGAAGGTGTCGTCACAGTGCCTACCGAATCCGGGAGCATGAAGGGCAAGGTCAAGATCGGGGGAGACCTTTGGTCTGCTACCTCCGATGAGCCCATAGAGGAAGGAGCGGATGTGATCGTGGAGAGCAGCGAAGGCGTTCACGTCCACGTTCGCAGGGTATGAGGTGATAGAAGATGGATGAGATTATCATAATCCTGGCGGCCGTCGTTATCGTCGCCGTCGTGCTTGTAGCAGTTAGCGGTATCAAGATCGTCAAGCCGTACGAGCAGGCGATCTACATGAGGCTGGGAAAGTTCGTGAGGGTCCTCAACCAGGGACTCAACGTCGTGTTCCCCCTTATCAACGAAGTTGTGAAGATGGACCTCCGTACAGAGGTTCTGGACGTTCCCAAGCAGGAGGTCATCACGAAGGACAACTCCCCTGTTGACGTCGATGCGGTCATCTACATCAAGGTCACCGATCCGAAGAACGCCTTCTTCGAGGTCACCAACTACAGGTTCGCCACCGTGAACCTCGCCCAGACCACGCTCAGGTCCATCATCGGAGACATGGAGCTTGACGAGATCCTGTCATCCAGAGAGAAGATCAACGTCAGCCTCAGGGACATCCTCGACGAGAACACCGACAAGTGGGGTGTGAAGATCGAGGCCGTTGAGATCAGGGAGGTCAATCCTGCGAGGAAGGTCAAGGACTCCATGGAGGAGCAGACCTCTGCGGAGAGGAAGAGACGTGCAGCCATCCTCGAGGCGGACGGTCAGAAGAGGGCCGCTATCCTCGAGGCAGAAGGAAAGAAGAGGTCACGCATCCTGGAAGCGGAGGGTCTTAGGCAGTCGATGATCCTGGAAGCTGAAGGAAAGAGACTCGCAACTATACTGGAAGGACAGGGAGAGGCGCAGAAGCTGAGGATAATGGCTGTCGGTGCCGCATCCATGGATTCCAAGGCCATGTCGGTGCTCTCGATGCAGACCCTGCAGAAGGTCGGAGAGGGAGAATCGTCCAAGATATTCTTCCCGCTGGAGGTCACCAAACTCATCGAAGGTGTCTCCGAATACATGGGTACCGCCAAGAACGTCCCGGACAGGGAGGTGTCCGATGTGGATTCAATCCGCAAGGCGGTGGGCGATCCCGACGACATACTCGGTCCGATCCCCACAATCGAGGAGATCACCGCCGAGACATCCAAAGCGGCCAAGGCCAGCGAGACCCTCGACGAGGACATAATTCCAGACGAGAAGTTCTGAAAACACTTAGGGGGTGCAAACCCCCGATTTTCATCTATTACTGACGTGCGCGCATAATTGTTTTTATACCGTACCCGTAATCCACGGCACATGATTCAGTGTCCGCGCGGTACTAGGGATTTCCTCCCGGATGAGATGGAGAAACGCAGGTTCTATGAGAACAGGCTCAGACATACCGCACAGACATTCGGTTTCAGGGAGATCGAGACGCCTATCTTCGAGGATGCGGAACTCTTCATCCTCAGGTCCGGACCCAACGTCCTCAAGGAGCTCTATGCCTTCAAGGACAAAGGGGACAGGGACATAGCCCTCCGTCCGGAGATGACCGCTCCTGCCATCAGGATGTTCGTCAACGGGATGAGCAACGACCCCAAACCGATCAAGATCTTCTATTTCGGACAGTGCTTCAGATACGAGAGGCCCCAGAGCGGAAGGTACAGAGAGTTCTTCCAGTTCGGTGCGGAACTGATTGGTTCCGCTACTCCAGAGACGGATGCAGAGGTCATCTGCATGGCAGCGTCCATGATCAAGGAGCTCGGTCTGAAGGATTACAAGATTCACATCGGACACATCGGAGTCCTCAGGCAGGCGATCGCTGATGCGGGAGTTCCCAAGGAGAGGACTTCAGAGGTACTTCAGAAACTCGACAAAAAACTCTATGACGAGGCCCGCCCGCTCCTGACCGAGATGGGTGTGAAGGATGAAGTCATCGATTCCATATTCACTCTCACCGAGACCGTCGGAGGGACAGAGGTCCTGTCCAAGGTTCCTGGAGAAGCCGGGGACTATCTCAGGCAGGTCACCTCGTACATGCACGCCATGGGTGTCGACAACTTCGATATCGACCTCGGTGTCGTACGCGGTCTGGATTACTACACGGGAATGGTCTTCGAGGCCGAGGCCCCTGCTCTGGGAGCGGAGAAGCAGATCTGCGGAGGAGGTTCATACACCCTGTCAGAGCTGTTTGGGGGAGAGAAGGTGTTCTCCACAGGATTTGCCATAGGATTTGACAGGATACTCCTTGCCATCGAGAAGGAAGGCCAGGTCTACGAGCCCAAAGGAATCGAAGCATATGTCGTACCCGTATCCGACGATGTCAGGCTGAAGTCCGCTGAGATCGTCGCCGCTCTTCGTGCGGCAGGCGTCGCTTCTGATATAGACATCATGGGACGCAAGATGGCGAAGGCCATGAAGTACGCCTCAGCGATCAGGGCTAAGTACGTGGTCATAGTCGGAGCGAAGGAGCTCGAAGAGGATTCTGTGACCCTCAGAGACATGACTTCGGGTGAGCAGAAGCTAGTGAAGATCAGCGAACTGGTATCGAGCATCCAGTGATCGGTGTCTGTCCATTTCCTCGTTCAGGAGGAAATCCGCACGGGGGATCAGCTCCTCCGATCTGCGTACGTTGCGGAATCTTACCTTGGGGATCATCGAGGACAGGTTCTTAGCATCATCGTAGAGCGCCTTCATGTCAGGGTTCTTCACCTTGTATTCCCCGTTCATCTGTCTGATGACCAGCTGGGAATCCATGACGAACTCCGCTTCGGTGCCCTTCAGGTCCAGTACTTTCGCTATTCCTGCGATGAGCCCTCTGTATTCAGCATAATTGTTGGTATGGATCCCGAGATACTCCGCGTGCTCGTGAACGATCTCTCCGTCCTCCACGACGACGATCGCGTATGCGGACTTTCCCGGATTCCCCCTTGAGCCTCCGTCGGAGTATACAGTGAACATCAGTACACCAGTTCCCTTGAGACCTTGTTCTTCTCATCGACAAGAATGACATTGGCCTTGATCGGCTGGTCGGTGAGCTCGAATCCCATGATGATGACCTTGTCCCCTTCCTTGCAGAGATGTGCGGCAGCACCGTTGATCGCGATGATACCAGAATCACGTTTGCCAGGAAGGATGTAGGTGTCGAAGCGGTTCCCGTTGTTCACGTCAGCGATGAGGACCTTCTCCCCGACCCACATGCCTGCCTTCTCGAGGAGAGCCTCATCTATGGTGATGCTTCCCTCGTAGTCGAGGCGGGTCTCTGTGACGGTGGCCCTATGGATCTTGCTGCGGAGCAACCAACGCATATTTCTCGATACATCCGCATCGTTTATGATTGTGTCGGTGACACGGTCAGTAACACTTTTGCATAATTGATTGTTAATTTATATACTGTATAAGTGCGGCAAAGGCCATCCGAAAACAGTGGAGAATGGCTCTGCCCGACGAGAGAACCTTGACGGCATCGGACTTCAGAAGAACACAATTTTAGTCGAAAGAGAAAAGATGAGCGCCCTGGACGGAATTTGAATCCGTGTCGAAGCCTCGACAGGGCTTCATGATAGGCCGCTACACTACCAGGGCAACAATCCAGAGTATAATGGATTCATATTTAACCGTTTGGGGAAACAGGTCAGAGGAACATCAGATGGTCTGGAAGTGGTCTTTTATCCTCACCCTCCAATTTACGGGTATGCCTCTAGGAGATCCGCACGGAGCTAATTTCGAATATACGGTGGAAGGCCTGCCGGAATCCATCCACGTCTGCACGATACCCGTCAGGGATGTCGGCAGAGCTCTGGGCTTCTATACAGACATCCTTCACATGGAGGTCCTTTCCAAGGATGACAAGGAGGCATATCTCATCAGAGAGGGATGCAGGATAATCCTGAAGAAGTCAGATGCCGTCGGCATAGATACCGGTCTGTATTTCGGCGTGGATTCGCCTTACAACACGCGCAGAAGACTGATCGATGAAGGCGTAGTGTTCGTCCAGGAACCGAAGCGCGGACCGTTCGGCACGTTCTGCTCGATCAAGGACGATGATGGCAACGTCCTACATCTGATAGAGAGGAATGCGGAATTCCGCAAAGAATGATGAGGGGGTTGCTCCCCCCAGTAAATGTTTTCAATCTCCGAGGTTGGCCTTGGCGATCGCCTCATCCAGTTCCTTCTGGAGCTCTGGGGGCAATCCGTTGATGGATCCTCCGGAGAGGAATCCCTTGACGATCATGCTGACCGCATCGTCCTCGCTGAGGCCTCTGGACATCAGGTATTCGATCTGATCCCTGGCGACCTTACCGACCGCTGCCTCGTGAGTCATCTCGACATCAGCGATATGCGCTTCCAATTCTGGGATCGCAAGTGTGGTTCCGCCGTCCTTCAGGATGATGCTCCTGCATTCAAGGTGTCCCTTGGATTCGGGCGCGTTACCGACCATACGTCCTCTGGCGCACATCTTTCCGCCCATTGAGATCGATCTGCTCATGATCTCTGCTCTGGACTTCCTTCCGTTGAGGTTGACCATTCCGCCGGTGTCGATGTCCGAGCTCTCGTGAGCGATGCACATGGTGTTGTACGTTGCTGAAGAATTATCGCCGAGCGTAGCTACAGGGAAGCTCTGTAGCGTTCCCACGGGGTTCAGGATGACGTAGTTGTTCGTGTAATGGCTGTTCTTACCCACGATACAGTTGGTCCTGGGACGGACTCCGGTCTGCTTTCCCCAGCTGTGGATCATGCTGAATGTCAGGTTGGAATTGTCTCCGATGTAGATCTCCGATACACCGACATGCAGAGCATCGTTCGCATGGTGAGCAGTGGAACATCCCGTGATCATCTCCAATGACGCATCGTCTTCGACGATGATGATGTTGTGGAGATTCTGGATGGATTTGTTCTTGTTCAGGAGCATGCAGGTCTGAAGGGGATACTTGATGTGGTATCCTGACTTAACCCTGACGAAGTATCCGTCACCGTCTTCAAGGTAGGTCTTGGCGGTGTACTTGTCCTTGGTGGGGTCCATGGCCTTCCAGTAGTAGTCCTTGAGGCCGTCGTACTTCTTCACTGCTTCCGCAGTGCTCATGAGCTCCAGTCCCTCCTGCACCTTGGGGGAGCAGTGACTGGGCTTGTTGTCTATGAACATGAGTGTACCGGAGCGGTCCATCTCGTCAGCGACGATTCCGACGTTCTCCATGTACTTCTTGTAATCGGAGTTCTCAAGGTCGTCGACCTTGATCTGGTCGTCCGCCCTCTCCTCGTAGTGTTCGAGGTCGATGTCCTTTCCGTAGGCGGCCTGCTTCTTGAGTGCCTCTTTGATAGTATCGCTGTTCGGCATCTCTTCACTCTCCGTAACCGTGTTCCCTGATCTCCTTCAGGAGTTCCATCGGGTCGCCTACACGGTCGACGACTCCGTTCTTCATCACATAACCGTACTTCGCACCGATGTAATCCATGATCTGACCGGTGTGGGTGATGACCAATGACGACACATGCCTTCCGTTGCTGTCCCTTCCCTCTTCCAGGATGTCGTGGACCTTCTTTCCGATCAGGTCGATGCTCTCGAGGTCGACTCCGGATTCCGGTTCGTCGAGCAGGAGCAGTTCGGGGCTCTGAGCGGTGAGCTGTAGGAGTTCAGACCTCTTGATCTCTCCGCCGGAGAAACCGACGTTGATCTCCCTGTCCATGAACTTCTCCATTCTGAACCTGTCCGCCTCGGCGATCGCCTTGTCGGCATCGTTGGCGGTGGCGCGCAGGAGATCTCCCAGTTTGACTCCGTAGATGTTCGGGGGCCTCTGCATCATCATGCCGATTCCCATCTTCGCACGCTCATCGACAGGCATCTCTGTGATGTTCTTGCCTTTGAACAGGATCTCTCCCTGCGTGACCTTGATGGTGCTGTAACCCATGATGCTTGCCAGAAGGGTGGATTTTCCGCTTCCGTTGGGTCCGAAGAGTATACTGGTCTCGCCCTCCTTCACAGTGAGGTTTACTCCTTTGAGGATCTCCCTTCCGCCTGCTTCCACATGGAGGTCGACGATGTTCAGCATGTCAGTCATTTGTTCACCTTGAATACTCTCCACGAATAAGTGGACGTATATATTGCGTGCGCCCGTGTGCGATGGTAAAGCCGAATAATTCGGCGCGTTTGACCATCTTTTCTTCGTTATTCAGCCATTTCCGGCTCCAGCCAACAATTATGTAGTCTCCGTCCGATGCGGAGCGCATGAAAGTCATCGCCATCAACGGCAGCCCCCGTCCGATCGGGAACACGAGCAACATCCTTCACGATGTACAGGACCTCTTCGAAAGGGAAGGCATAGAGATGGAGATGATTTGCGTCTACGACTACCATTTCATGAACTGCAACGTCTGTCTGACCTGCGAGATCCGCGGGGACGGCAGATGTCAGGACGAGGATGACGGATTGAACGACATCTTGGATAAGCTGAGGGAGGCTGACGGTGTGCTGATTGCGTCGCCGACCTATTCCAACGCGTGTCCTAGCGTCCTGCAGACCTTCCTCGAGAGGGCCTCGCTGGTCTATGAGAAGGGGGACCTCGGTCTCAACGGCAAGGTAGGCGGAGCAATAGCGGTCTGCGGTCATGACGGAGGCTCTCTCGTCTACAACCAATTGGTAGATTTCCTTCTCCGCAACGGCATGTCGGTGTGCGGATCGAACCCGCTGCCGATAGTGCGTGCATTGAATTCTCCTCAGTACGAGGATGACAAACAGGGGATGAAAGGAGTCCATGCCCTCGTAAGGAACATGTCCTCCCTCATCCTGAAGCTGAACGGCTACTGATCAGAAGAAATACCAGCCGCAACCCTCAGCTACTGAGATTTTGGCGACGGCTTCCATTCTGTCCACGGGTCCGCCGTAGCGGTTCACGTAGACCTTTCCTTCCTTGGGAAGGGCATCCCTTAGTACGGCTACCTCTTTCAGAAGTGCCTCTGCATCTGCGGGAGTGAACTTCTTCTGCGACTTGGCGCTCTGAGGGGCCGATGCTGTGATGGGGCAGTTGTACTTTGCGGCTATCTCGGGGAGTTTGCTCGTGTCAGGTCCGAACGCTCCTATGCATCCGCGGCCCTTGTCCCATGACAGGGGGCATTTGGCGCACAGCTCGTTCATCTCGTCGAACTCCAGCTGATCCCAGCCGGTGATGATGTCGTCCTTGCCGCAGGCCTTCAGGACCTGTTCCTTTCTGCCTTCGGAGAGTCCCTCCATGGGGATCCATCCCGTGCAGACCTTCTTTGCCAAGGGCTGGAGCAGTTTGATGTCCTCCTCCTTCTTGACCTTGGTCATGTAGACGGCATCCGTCTCCTCGTTGATCCTGTTCCTCTTGATGAAGGCTTCCCAGTCGCCAACGGCCTTCTTGGCCTTATCCAATTCGACGATCTCCTCATATTCTGCGATGTCTTCGAATCCCTTGTCGCTCTCCACATGGACCCTTACGATCGTTGACCTGAGATCCCTGCAGGATGCGTTCTTGGCTTCCATTTCACATATCCCGATGTTAATACCCATCAGTTAGCCTCCAAGAGGATGGTATGTCTCTCTATCTTAAAGACTGTTGTCATCCCCTGGTCTTGATTGTCGAACGGATACATCTATCCGGATTCTGAAGGCTAGGGAGGGATTACCAGTCTTTTTCGGTTACTATTATGGATGTAGAATCCAATCCATTAAATTATCCAGCACTGATTTGTGCACTAGATGCCTATGTATCAGCTCGCGTTATACGGAAAAGGCGGTATCGGCAAATCGACAATGGCCGCAAACATCTCGGTCGCCCTCGCAAGGAAGGGTAAGAAGATAATGCAGGTCGGATGCGATCCGAAGCACGATTCCACCAGGCTCCTTTTGGAAGGGAAGGCACAGCCCACGGTGTTGGAGTATGTCAGGAACACCCCTATCGGGAAGAGGAAGCTCGAGGACCTGATCATGACCGGTACCGACGGAGTCCTGTGCACCGAGGCAGGAGGACCGGAACCCGGTATAGGATGTGCGGGCCGCGGTATCCTGACGACGTTCGACACACTGAAGAAGCTGGGCGCGGACGAGCTTGATGTGGATATGAAGATCTACGACGTCTTAGGCGATGTCGTATGCGGAGGTTTCGCAGTCCCCCTGAGAGGCGAATACGCCGACGGTATAATCCTGGTCACATCAGGGGAGTTCATGGCGATGTACGCCGCCAACAACATCATGAAAGGGCTCGGCAACTTCGATACAGGTTCGCCGCGTCTCATAGGCATATTGTTGAATTCACGCGGGGTCGAAGGAGAGGAGGAGCTCGTAAGGAGATTCGCGAAGGCGACCGGCACCGAGGTCATAGCGGTGATGCCCAGGGACAACCTGTTCGCAGAGGCCGAGGGCAACGGTCACACCGTGAGGGAGATGTTCCCCGATTCTGTCATCTCGAAATCCATAGACGCTGTCGCGCAGCGCATCATAGACGTATCGGAAGGTAAGGTGCAGTGCACGTATCCAAAACCCCTCAACGACGAACAGCTGTCCGACCTTGCTGCCGGAAGGGAGATACGTCCCGGAAACCCCCCGTCGCCCACACGAGATCCCTGCGGCGGATGCAGCAGATGCAAGAGGTCCATCAAGGACTCGCGCATCATGATGTCATGTGCCGCATACGGCGCCCTTGCCGCATACATGAAGGTGAGGGATTACGCCATAGTGCTGCACGGGCCCGAGAGCTGCCTGTACTTCATGGACACCTCCAGGAGCAAGGCCCTCGTGGAGCTCTACGACAGGAACATCTTCCCGGCGACACCCACCCATAACATCAGATGCACGATGATGGACGACGCCGTCTCCATATTCGGAGGGGTGAAGTACCTGGAGAAGGCCATAATGGATACGATAGCAGAAGGTCACAAGAGGATAGCCGTGGTCACCACATGCATGCCCGGGATCATCGGAGATGACTGCATCAGCGTCATCGACAGGATCATGAAGCAGAATCCGGGTGTCGACATCCATTACGTCCCCGCCGACGGAGATATCGTCGGTGAGTATACGGACGGTTTCATGATGGCGGTATCCAATCTGGTTCAGGACATCGATGTCAGTATCCAGCCCGAAAAGGGATACATCAATCTTATCGGAACGTCGTTCTATGACCTCCACACCAAGAAGCACATGGAGGAATTGGACAGGATGCTCGGTGGTTTCGGGCTTAAGGTGAACTGCAGGTTCATGGACGAGACGTGCTACGAGAGCATCAGATCGTTCTGCCGGGCATCCATGGATATCCTGCTGACAGACAATGCAAACAACAGGGAGATCTACGATCACATCAGCCAACGTACAGGAAGGGAGCTGTTCCCGATCGCCCTCCCCATAGGGCTGTACGATTACGAGGAGTGGCTCGAAGCTGTAGGCGTCAAAACGGGAATGGAAGCTGAGGCTAAGGAAGAGATCGCCAAGGCCGAGGAGAGGTACGATTCCTTCGTGGCGGAGCACAGGCATAGGTTCGAGGGAAAGAAGATCGTGATCATCAACAAGCTGTCATTCAACGTGGATTGGCTGATTGACATCCTCTTGGACCTGGGAGCGGAACTGCCTCTGATCGCAGCACAGCCGAGCCCCAGGAAGAAGAAGGCAGAGCTGGTCTCGCGCCATATCGACAAGGTTGTCCAGGACTACGACGGAGATGACTTCATCAGCGATATCAAGAAGATCAAACCTGACCTCATAATCTCCGACATCGCAAGGCCCAACGAGGGCACCCGTTTCGCCAGGCTCAAGAAGATGGGATTCGGGGTAACCCCGACCTTGGAATACACGGAATACCTCGAGAACATCATGCGCCTTCCCACGGAGGAAGGCTGGACCAAGGGGGGATTGCAGTGAAAAGGACACTTCCGGACGGATTCGTCGGAGCCGTGATGGCCGTCGAGAGCATATCGGATGCCGTGGCCTTCCTGCACGGACCCGGAGGATGCAGGGTCAGATTCATGGTCTATTCGGGAGCCGTTTTCCCGAGGATGAGACTGGAGGAGAGCGACCGCTATTTCGTTCCCTACTACTACGGTTTCCCGAGAGTCCCCGCCACTTATCTGGACGAGTATGATTTCATCAACGGGGCATACTACAAGCTGGAAGAGGGTCTCCCCATCGTTGCGGACAGGGATCCGGGATTGATAGTGATCATCAACTCTCCCGGAGCTGGGCTCATAGGGGACAACCATGAGCGTGCGATTAGGGAGGCCGGTCTTGAGGACAGGGCGATCTTCATGGATGAGTCGCTGGTCTCCATACCCGTCACCCAGGGTTACGACCACACCCTGTTGGAGATAATGAAGCATCTCGACCCCAAGAAGGAGAGGACCGACAAGGATACGGTGAACCTGATCGGAATGACCGTCATGGACAAGGATTTCAAGGCGGCAACTGAAGAGCTGAAGGAGAACATTGAATCCATGGGATTGAAGGTCAAGTGCGCTCCCGGCTCAGATGCCGATCTGAACGACCTGAGGGATTCGGTCAACTCGGAATACTGCGTAGTGGTCTGTCCGGAGGCATGTCAGGGTTTGGCGGAGTTTTACAGATCAAAGGGACTGAAGATAATCAGATCCGAGGCCGGTGCTCCGGTAGGATTCGATGCGGTCGAGGCGTTCTACAAGACGATAGCAGAGGCCACCGGCAAGGATGCATCTGAACCTGTGGCCAAGGTCGCTCAGGCAAGGGACAGGATCTACCAGAAGTTCGTCGGAATGAGATACAATGCACTGAGGATTAAGGGTCTGAGGTTCTCTGCCGCAGGCATAGCGTCGGTGATAAGGCCGCTCACGGAATGGATGTACTCGTATCTCGCGACCGCACCCATAGCTGTCGATGTCGATCCCGGGTCAGACCCGGTCGAATCGGAGAAGCTGAAGTGTTTCCTTGAATCGGTGGATTATGGGCAGTCCTACGGAGTGGAACCCAGGAAGGATTCCGACATAGTGTTCAGCGAAGGGATAACCGCTCTGACGATGAGGCTCGCCAACGAGTGCATGATAGGGATACCTATCGGTCATTCAAGCATGGGGATTGACGATGTCATCCCGCGTCCGATTTATGGAATCCAGGGTGCGTTGTACATCCTGGACGAGATCCTGCACGGAGTGCGTAATTCCTGATCAGACCTTCCTGGTCTTCAGTAGATAGTAGTCCAATGCGAAGAACGCTATCGCGAATCCGATGAGCACTATCAGCGATATCCACGGGAAGTCCAGTACCTGGGGCAGACATGCCGCCCTCACGGTAAGGCTCGAGTGGGTCAGAGGGAGACAGTACAGTATGCCCTGGAATACCGGGTGAAGTGAATCGACCGAGAAGAAGGTACCGCACAGGAAGTTCATCGGAAGGATGACCAGGCTGTTGAAGGTAGCCATACTGGCATGTGACTTCGCTATGAGCGCGGCAGCCATTCCGAGCATTGAGAACGTCACACAGCTTAGGATGACGCAGACGAAAGCCATCGGTGTGAGAGCGAGATCCGGAGCGAGGACCAATCCCAATGCATACATGACCAGGCTTCCGAATAATCCTCTGATGAATCCGAGCATGGACTTTCCGAAGATGATCGCAGAGTTGCTGAGCGGGCACATCATCATCTCGTCGAAACTCCTGTAATAGAGCCTCTGGACGTTGATCCTTGCGGATGTCGATGAGAACGACGAGGAAAGCGAGCTGAGCGCCATGATACCGGGTATGACGAAGGCCACATACGAGACCCCTATGTCCGTCTCCCCGCCTCTGAGACCGTATCCGAACGCGATCAGGTACAGCAGAGGCGTCATGATCGTCATTATCAGGGTATTCCAGAAGGTGTGCTTCAGATACATGATGTCAGACCACGCAACGTGGTAGACCTGATGGAGGAAACCGTTGTTCCTCTTGTACTCCGTCATCTCTGATCACCTACCGATTTACCGGTGAGCTCTACGAAGACGTCCTCCAGGGTTGTCCTCCTGATGATGGCATCCTCCAGATTGTTATCCGTCACATACTTCTGCGCTTCAGGCATTGTGGGGAAGTAGTAGTAATTGGTCTTCTTCCCCTCCAGATTCTCGACGCACATCTTTCCAGTCCTCTCGATGAGGGTCTTGGGGGTGTCGAGCGCTATGATCTTTCCGTGATCGATGATCCCGACCCTGTCGCACAGGACCTGGGCCTCCTCGATGTAATGTGTGGTGAGGACGATGGTGGTTCCGGTCGCATTCAGCCTCTTGACGACATCCCAGAGGAGACGTCTCGCATTGATGTCGAGTCCTGTCGTGGGTTCGTCCAAGAAGAGCACCTTGGGCTGATGGAGCATAGCACAGACTATGGCGGCCCTCTTCTTCCATCCTCCCGAAAGGGCATCCACGGGCTTGTCCAGATATTCCTCAAGGCCGAAGTATTCCGTGAGTTCGCTGATCCTCTCCTCCCTCTCCTTTTTGCCCATTCCGTGGTACATGGCATGGGAGATCATATTCTCCCTTATGGTGAGGTCCTTGTCAAGCGAAATCTGCTGCTGGATGACGCCCATGTACTTCTTGGCCTCGGTCTGATCCTTGGCGATATCGATACCGTTGACGAGGACCTGTCCCGAGGTGATGTTGGTGAGCGTGGAGATGCATCTGACCGTAGTGGTCTTTCCTGCCCCGTTCGGACCTAGGAATCCGAACAGTTCTCCTTCATGCACAGAGAACGATATGCCGTCCACAGCCACTTTCTCCCCGTACTTCTTGACGAGGTTGTTTATCTCGATGACATCGCCCATTATTCTCACGACAGATTATTGATGGATTATAACATCCAGCACTCTATTTGAGCATATCGTCCTTAGGAAAACCTAACTTTCTTAGAGCATCCTGCCGTCTCTCCCGATGACGGTCTCTTCGCAAGGTATGTTCTTCCCCGAAGCTTCGATCGAGGCCTGCACTATCCTGGTAAGCTGGCTGCAGCAGGGGACCTCCATCCTTATGACCTTGACCTTGTCGATGGGATTGTTCTTGAAGATCTCGACGAGCTTATCGAATCTCGCCCTGTCATCTAGCTTGGGGCATCCTATGACCAGGGGGTCCTTTCCAACGAACTGCTGTTTGAAGTTGTCCACCTTGAATGCGGTGCAATCCGCACCGATGATCAATGTACCTTTCAGGAAAACGGACATAGGGGAGACCAAGGCCAACTGGATGGGCCACTGGACTCCGGGGACAGCCATCATATTGGGGTGGCCCATGATGATAGTGGGTTGGACGATGTTGGGGGCGGTCGAAGACGGTGAATCCTCGACGAAAGAGATGGCATCCTGGGGGCAGGCCGGTAGGCAATCGCCCATGCCGTCGCAGAAGTTGGGCCTTACGAGCTTCGCTTTCCCGTCCACCAAGGCCAATGCGCCCTCGTGGCATGCTTCCACGCAAAGTCCGCATCCGTTACACTTTGATTCATCAATTTGTATCGTCTTGACCATGTCGGCGATATCTAACTGATGAATAAAAAGGAATTACAGTGAACCTTCCCTGAGGATAACGTGAGGTCTTCCCTCATCTTCTATGATACGGCATTCCACATCGTAGACTGCACGGATGTTTTCCTCTGTTATTGCTTCTTCAGGAGTTCCTGCAGCATAGATCGTACCATCTTTCATCATCAATATGGAATCAGCATACTTTGCGGCAATATTCAGATCATGGCAGATCATGATTACTAACACGCCGTCCTCATGTGCAATGTCGCGAAGCAGTTTGGTCACTCCAAGTTGATGTTTGACGTCCAGGTTCGCTGTTGGTTCATCCAATAGGATTACCTCCGGTTGCTGGACCAGACCGCGAGCCAGCATCACCTTTTGATGCTGTCCAGCACTTAGTTCGTTGAATTTGGAATCAGCCAAGTCTTCTATTCCCAGACGCTTTAGCATCGTGAATACTATCCTGACATCTTCTCTTGTAGACTTCCAATTACTGTGTGGATGGCGACCTAAGAGGACAGCGTCGACAACACTCATCGGGAATACGTCAGATGAGGCGTATGGGACGTAACCAACTTTCTGAGCCATTTCTTTCATATGATATTCATATGAGTCTTTGCCATCAATCAGAACGTGTCCGCTTTCTGGTTTGAGTATGCGATCGATGCAATGAATCAGTGTGGACTTCCCAACACCATTTGGACCAAGTATGGCAACCAGCTGAGGGCCGTCGTATTCTGCGCTGATATCGTCCAGCACCTTTTTGCTGGGATAGGAGAATCCCAATCCTTCTATCTTTAGTTCCATTTGAACACCTCGATTGCGGTTTTCATCTTCCCCACCCGCTTGTTCTCATCTTTATGAGGAAATACAAGAATACCGGGCTTCCGATGATAGCAGTCACCGCACCGACCGGTAATCCTGCACCGAATGATCTGGCAAGAGTGTCTGCTGCTACTAAGAGAAATGCTCCGGTGACCGCTGAGCAGGGGATCAGAGCATTCGTCCTGGATCCAACCAGCAGTCTTGATATATGTGGTACTACCAGTCCGACAAAACCAATAGAACCTGAGAAACTGACTGCAATGGATGTACATGCGGAGACCACTATCATGCATATGAGTCTTGTTCTCTTAGGATCCGAACCCAATGCAGTCGCAAGATTGTCTCCAGCAGACATGACATCTAATCTCCTTGAATATGCTGCAGTCAGTATCAACAGTACTGCAAGAGAAACAATCAAGAACGGTATGGAGCCCCAATCAACTTTGGAAACTGAACCGATGCTCCATTCAATTATCTGTTGAAGGATTTCTGGTTCAGCATTGTATTTGAGCACCATTGTGAATGATGTAAAAATGTACATCATCGCGATACCTATAAGGATCAACATCGTTGGGGTCGTCTTCCTTTTTATGGAGATAAGAATCATAACTGCGCATGGCAGCATCGAGAAAACAAAAGCATTGAATACTATGCCCATTTCGCCTGGTAAAGGTAACAGCACGATTCCTGCCGTCAGACTGATTGTCACTCCGAATAAGGCTGCCGAAGAGATACCTGTAGTATAAGGGTCTGCCAGAGGATTGCGTACACAGTATTGCATGATTGCTCCGCTTATTCCCAGGATTGCTCCGATGAATGCGGCGCCTATGACTCTGGGAAATGTTCCTTCGAACACCAAAGAATCCCTAATGCGCTCATAGTAGTCTTTGGGTTCAATTCCTTGCAGATGCCTGATGATTACTTCCCATGCTTCTGTGAAAGAGATTCTGAACGACATAACGCAGACCGAATACACTGCTATTATGATGGTCAAAACGATGACTGCAATTATTGCAATCCATCTTTTCCTCGACCGGGATACGTAGCGTTCGACCTCTTCACCATACATAGGAATTCTTCCTGATTATAAGATATAGGAAAATGGGTGCTCCAATCAAGGACAGGGCAGCACCGATAGGTATGTTGTCATATTCTGAAATCGCTCTGCATCCCATATCGGCTAACAGCATCAGAATCATTGCCAAACAAGAGGCTCCAGGAATAACAAAACGGTTGTCAGATCCGATTAGCATACGTACGATATGCGGTGTCACCAATCCGACAAATCCGATAACTCCTGCGCAGCCCACAATGGCTCCGACAATGAATGCAATAGCGACAAGACAAATGATGCGCAGATTGTCCGGATCCACTCCTAGGCTGGTTGCACTTGCATCACCAAGAGCTAGTAGGTTCAGCTGTTTGGAGAGATACATGACGATTATTGAACCTGCACAGATGAATAGTAAAACTACGGGAAGGACGTCCCAACTGGCAGATCCTAGAGTACCCGTCTGCCAAATGTATATGGTGCTGAGTGTTTCTGAATCAACAGCTACCAATATGAAAGTGTTCAGTGAATTGAATAGGTAAGATAGCGCTACACCCGCCAGAATTAATGTAGAAGGTGACGATCTCGTCTTAGGAGCAAAAAATACAATTGCTGCCATCGGTAGCAACGCAAAAAGGAATGACAGCATGATAATTGTCATGCTGTCTCCGTAGTTTATTGAAAGGCCGAAAACAATTGATACTGCTAAACCGAGACATGCCCCGGAAGAGACTCCGATTGTGTAAGGGTCTGCCAGCGGATTGTTCATGAGACTCTGCATCGAGGCTCCCGCAATTGCAAGGCCAACTGCGGCAACCACAGTGAACAGCATTCTTGGGAGTGAATTACCCCAGATGAAAGTATCGTCGAACCATTCTTTCGTATAGATTTCGTATGTAGCTCCAGATAGGTGATTGAAGATTACTTCAAGAACTTCGAAGAAACTAAGGTTGCGCCCATTGACTGTCATAGAAAAGACAGCTATGATGAATGACAGTATGACTAATAGAGTAATGATAAGGAGTTTACGCCTGACGGAGGATATGTATCCTTCCGCCAGGCTCTCATCAGACCCCATGTAATCGTCTATTGCCGATTCTAGAGGGTCCTCAGACATGTAGTCAAGCTTCCATGTTTTCTATTTCGGTCTGACTCAAGACGAACTGCAGCTCGCTAACATTGTAGGCTCCGTCCAGGAACTTATCTACAAATTCCTGATGGAGTTTGTCAGCATCCTCCATCGAGAAGAGCTCGGGGTAGAAGATTGCTGCAGAATAGATCACACGGGCAACAATGGGCATGTCTCCAGATGTATGCCACACCTGCTTGTTTTCGTAGGCTTTGAACTCCTTGAAGTATGCGAGGTGCTTTTGCATCGTGGCTGCATCCCAGTTCTCAGGGTTGTCGTACCATGAATCCTTAAGGAATCCAGAACCTGTCCTGAACACAACGATGACATCTCCCTGATATTCATCTTCGTATACGCGCGGATCGAATTTTGCATTGCTGCGGTCGAAGTAGATTGCGCTAGAAGACTGCTCCCAGGTTGTGACTATTGCTCCTGCCTGAGCGAGGTTGTCAGAGTAGTCCGAGTTCTTGGCTGAAACATAGGTGTAGTAGGAAGATGCAACTGCCCTTACCTTGTTCTTGACCTTGTCAGTCTTCTCAGAAATGTCCTTGTAGACTTTTGTTGTCCACTCTGCTACCTCCTGTGCGTCGGATTCTTTCTGGAAGAGGAATCCGATGAGGAGAAGTGCCGCACAGTACTCGTCGGGATCGACGGCTGCGTGCTGGAGCCTGATGACATCAAGGTTGTATTTCTCTTCAAGTTCCTGCTCGGAAAGACCTTCACTACCGTTGAGGTAGTTCTTGTTGTCTGCAGTCAGAACACAGGTGGTTCCAGGGTTTGCTTCAAGGCATTCTACGAGAAGGCTCTCAGTGATGTAGTTGGTGCTGGTTCCCAACGATTTCATCGCGGCAAACTCGGGCCAGATAATTTTGTCAGGCGGGGAGCTCGAGGAATAGTTGATTCCAACAATGTTATCCTTGATTCCGGTGATACCGTACATGATCAGTGCATTTGCAGCACCGTTTGCAACTGTTTTCTGAACAGGCCACTTTGTACTGACGGTGTATGTTCCGTCAGGGTATTTCGCGGTATCTGTGGAATGGTTGAGGTGGAAAACCTTGGTGTTCTGGCCTTTTAAGATGGCGTTGACTTGGTCCAGATCGGCCTGTGTGACCTTTCCGTCGAAGTTTGCGTCAGCAAGGGGGTACTTATCGAGTGTGTACCCATCTTTTCCGTCGATAATGTTTTCGATAACTGTCTTGTCTTTGTCGTCGATCTTATAGTCGTTGTCTGCGTTTCCGTAGACTTCAAGTGCAGCATCGATATTGGCTTTCGATCCAGATCCGTTGTTGAGGATCATGAAAGCGGCAATACCGGCCACGATCAGAACGAGTACGACTACGACAGCTGTGATTTTTGTCGTGTTCTCATTCATTAAATCACTTGGATTGATACTCCAGACCATTATGTTTCGTCGTAGTATTTACGGTTGGCGTTATAATCCATGCAAAATAAGGCAACTAAATGTAAATTGTGTCCACCTGCGAAGATGATGCGAGGTTTCCTGAAATAAGCTAACAAAAAATCGTCTGTCAGCCAGTATCATAGATCAAGGTGGCCTAGAAACCTCTTTAAACTTTTCTGTAAGAGCAGTTGGCTTATATTACCGATTGTAGATATGCTGAATCAGCAAGGTGAAATGATGGAGAAACTTCTCTTCCCGTTCGTATCCATAGTCGGTCAGGAGGACATGAAAAAGGCCCTTCTGCTCAACATAATCGACCCTAATATAGGAGGTGCCCTCCTCAAAGGTGAGAAGGGTACGGCAAAATCAACAACGGTCCGTTCCTTAGCACAGATTCTACCGTTCAGGGAGACCGTGGAAGGATGCCCTTTCAATTGCGATCCGAACAAACCGGACTCTCTCTGTCCCGAATGTGCGGAGAAGCTAGCGCAGGGAAAGGAGCTGAAGGCCGCGAAGAACCGCATGAGAGTAGTAGAGCTTCCGCTCAGCGCCACAGAGGACCGTGTCGCGGGAACTCTGGACATCGAGCATGTCCTCAAGACAGGCGAGAAGAAATTCGAACCGGGAGTATTGGCGCAGGCAAACGGGAACCTGCTGTATGTGGATGAGGTCAATCTCCTGGACGATCATATCGTCGATCTCTTGCTGGATTCCGCCGCGATGGGTGTCAACTATGTTGAAAGGGAAGGAGTATCGTTCGCACATGCCGCACGTTTCATACTGGTCGGAACGATGAATCCCGAGGAGGGTGAGCTGAGGCCACAGCTCCTTGACAGATTTGGACTCTCCGTGGATGTCAAGGGAGACAAGGACATGGAGGTCCGCATGGAAGTGGTGAAGAGGAGGGTTGCATTCGATATGGATCCTGCCCAGTACACCAAGGGTTGCAAGGAAGAATCCGACAAGCTGATGGAGAGGCTCACTGCGGCACGCGAGAACGTTTACAAGGTCTCTGCGGACGATTCCATCATCAAAGCCATCGTCACGATAACCACATCGTTCGGGATAGACGGTCACAGGGCTGACATCACGATGCTGAAAGCGGCAAAGGCCAATGCTGCCCTGGAGGGCAGGAAGGAGGTCACTAAGGACGACCTCAGGGCCGTCGCCGCCTTGGTGCTTTCGCACCGTATGAGACGCAGACCGTTCGAGGAGGCTGCGTTCGACACGGAGGAACTCGAGAGATGCCTCCAGTCGATCTGAGGACGTTCCCGTTCTCAGCGGTCCTCGGCATGGATGATGCCAAGAGGGCCATGCAATGCATATTAGTGAATCCCAACCTCAGGACGGTCATGATCAGGGGCGGACAGGGTTCCGCTAAGACAGTCCTTGCCAGGTCCGTGGGGCGCATTTCCGGAAAGAGCATCATAAATGTGCCCGTTAACGTCTCCGAGGAACAGCTCTTCGGCGGGATGGACATCGATAAGACCATCAAATCCGGGAAGGCAGTCATGCAGCCCGGGATTCTGTCCAGAGCTGACGGGAACATCCTGTATGTGGACGATGTCAACCTGATGGACCAGAGGATGCTGCTGTCCCTGCTGAACGCAGTCATAGACGGCAGGGTCGTTCTGGAGAGGGAAGGGATATCTGCAGAATACTCTGTGGACACAGTCCTTATCGCTACCATGAATCCTTCGGATACCGACGTGAGTTCCCACGTCCTGGACCGTTTCGATCTTTGTGCATACGCATTATTCCCCGATGACGATTCCCAAAAGGCTGAGATACTGAGAAGGAACTCGGATTTCCAAAGGGACCCTGTCGGTTTCGCGGAGAGGTACAAAGAAGATGAGGACAAGCTCGTCTCCAATATCGAACGTTCAAAGAAGATTCTCCCATTGGTAACCATGACTGAGGATCTCATCGGTGTGTCGGTGGAACTGGCCGCTAAGGTCCTGGCCGACGGATACCGCGGCGATATTGCCATGGTGAATACATCTAAGGCCCTTGCAGCGCTGAACGGCCGCGACGAAGTCATGAAGAAGGATGTGGAAGAAGCCGCAATGCTTTGTCTGGCCCATAGGAGGAACTATGTCCAGGAACAGCAGCAGGAACCACCTCCGCAGGAGCCCGACGAACCTCCGGAGGAGGATGAGCAGGATGAACCGCCGGAGCAGCCTTCCGAGCAGCAGGACCAGCAGCAGGATGAGCCTGAAGAGGAGGAGCAGGAACAGCAGGAGCCTACTCCGGACATGGATTTCCAACAGTTGTTGGATGATATGGTCTTCGAGATAGGGGATCAGTTCAGGGTAATCGATTATCTCAACGATGGAAGGAGGAAGGTCTCCAAGACCTCGGCAAAGAAGGGCCGCAGGATGATGGTGGAGAGTTCGAACTCCTCGGGGCGCTATGCCCGTTCCAGGATCCCTGACGAGAAGACACATGATATCGCATTCGATGCCACGGTCAGAGCCGCAGCCCCGTATCAGAGGAGCAGGGACCGTACCGGATTGGCCATCAACATCCAGGAGCAGGATGTTAGGGAGAAGGTCCGCGAGATGCGTGCTGGGTGCACGATCCTGTTCCTCGTGGATGCGAGCGGGTCGCTCGGAGTGAGGAAGAGGATGACCGCCGTCAAGGGCGCCATACTCTCGATGCTCAGGGACAGCTATGTCAAGAGGGACAGGATAGGTATGATGGCCTTCAGGCGCGATTCCGCCGAGCTCATACTGCCTCCCACCAGATCGGTCGAGTACAGCTATAGGAAGCTGGAGGAGATGCCAACTGGCGGTAAGACGCCGCTCTCCGAGGCTCTGGTGACAGTCAACGAGTACATGACATCCTACTCCCGCTCGCACATGGGAGAGATGTGTTATATTGTCGTGATAACGGACGGTCGCGCCAACGTGTCTCTGGAGGACGGCGTGAACGCGAACGAGGAGGTCCTGAAGCTGGCCGAGGACATGGCGATACCCCAGGTCAGATGGATCGTGATAGATGCGAGTGCAGGATTCATAAGATTCGATAACGCGGAGAGGCTGGCGCAGGCACTGGGAGGGACATACTTCCGTCTCGAGGACCTCAACGCGGACCGTCTGGCCGAAAGTGTGAGAGCGGTGATCCGCTGAGGTGATGGTATGAGGTTCGTCAATATATCCATAGGGACAATGGACAGCTTCCTGATGAACAAGGCTGTCCAGGAAGTCCGTGACATGGGCTATGACATCGATTACCGCAATTTCGACAACACCGATCTCGACGAGGATCCCCTGTTCCTGGCGGATGCGGTCCAGTTCATATCAGGAGCCGATTTCGTCACCATCAAGGTGCATGGGGACACTTCCTACTGCAAGAAGTTCGACAAGATCCGCGATGCCCTCGAGGTCCATCACGTTTGCATGCATCTCAGCTGCACGGACGACTGCGTCACCGAGGCATTCAGGAGCTTCTTCATCGGGACCGATGAGGAGTACGATCTTGTGATGAGGTATGCGGTCCTGGGCGGGGACGACAATTTCATTTCACTTCTCAAATGGGCATTGAACAGATTCGACGGTTTAGACCTCGAAGTGGATCCACCGATAAGTCCGCTCACAGAGGGCGTGTACTATCCCGGAGACGAGCCTTACACTTTCCAGGAATACCTGTTAAAGCTAGATCCGGAGAAACCGAACATAGGCATATTCTTCTATCAGAAGCAATGGGTCAACGGCAACCTGGACAACGTGGACGGGCTGATCAGGGCTGTAGAGAAGCTCGGAGGGAATCCCGTTGCCATGTTCTTCAACACCCTGGAGGGGAAGATCGATAATTCCAAAGGGATCAAGAGAATCCTGAAGGAGGACTTGACCGTTGACGGCAGGCCGGTGCTGGACGCGGCGATAAACACCATGAGCTTCAGTATGACGCTCGTCGCCACACCCGGGGTCGGAGACCAGGTCTGCGATGACAACTTTTTCTTGGATTACGGAGTGCCGGTGCTCCAGGCCATGACAATGGTCAGCACCGAGGAGTACTGGAGGGAGCATCTCGAAGGTCTCTCCCCTGCGGAGATCGCCTATGACGTGGTCCATCCAGAATTCGACGGGCAGATCATCGCTGTCCCGTCTTCCAGCATGGAGATTGCGAAGGACGGTACCCGCTATTACCATTCCATAGAGGACAGAGCGCTTCGTTTGGCCGACATGGCCATAATGTGGGGGAGACTCCGTCACATCGAGAACAGGGACAGGAAGGTCGCCATACTTCTGTACCAATACCCTCCCAAGAACGCCGATGCGGGAGGAGCGGCAGGTCTGGACACCTTCGCCAGTGTCGTGAACATTCTTCACAGGATGAAGGACGACGGCTATGACGTGGGAGATTCCATTCCGGAGACCCCCAAGGAGCTGGTGGACATCATGCTGTCCGGTCTGACCAACGATTCAGATTGGATCTCCCAGGACGAGATAAGGAAGCGTTCGGTGGACCTGATCCCTCTGCAGCAGTACGATCAGTGGTATCAGGAGCTGTCGGAGAAGGTACGCGACCGTCTGGAGCATGATTGGGGTCAACCCCCGGGAGAGTTCTATTCGGTAGGGAAGGACATAATCGTCCCCGGAACGGTCTTCGGGAATATCATCGTAGGATTCCAGCCAGACAGGGGAAGGGACATCCAGGCGAGCTATCATGATCCCAACTGCGTGCACCCGCATCAATACTATGCCTACTACAAATGGCTGAGATACGATTTCGGGGCCAATGCGGTCATACATGTCGGAACACACGGTACATTGGAATGGCTTCCAGGGAAGTCGGTCGCTCTCAGCGGAGACTGCTCGCCCGATTACATCCTCACATCGCTCCCTGACATCTATCCTTATGTGATAGGGAATCCCGGAGAGGGGATACAGGCAAAGAGGCGTGCGGCCGCAGTCATCATCGATCATATGATCCCCACCATGACACGTGCTGGGGGTTACGATGAGATTCTGGAGCTCGAGGGCACCCTCCAGAACTTCATGAACGCTAAAGCCCAGGGGCAGGACCAGAACCTAGGATTCATCAGGGAGAAGCTCAGGGAGATCCTGACCAGGATGGACATGTACAAGGATCTCAAATTGGATCCCGACTGCGATGACGACACTCTCGATTCCAGATTCGACGACCTCTACGACTATGTCGTCGACATCAAGGAGAATCTCATCAAGGACGGACTTCACATCCTCGGTAACGTTTCCGAAGGGAAGAGGATGGAGGAGGACGTCTACAGCCTTGTCCGCGTCCCCAACGGGGATGTGCCCTCGCTGCGCGAATCCATCGCGAACGCTTTGGGATACGATATCCTGGACATTCAGAGAAATGCTTCCCAGAGGGATGAAGCAGGGAATCTGAAGGGTCAGATCCTGGAGGATGTGGAGGTCCGCACCGAAACCCTGATTTCAGAGATGGCAGCCAACGGATTCAGGAAAGAGGACTGTCTTCGTCTGATAGAGGAATACGGGACAACCGAGGACCTGATCAAGGTGGTCTCATTCATCTGCGATGAGCTCCATCCGAACCTTCTCAAGATGGGCAACGAGATCGACAGCGTCATGGCAGGTCTGGAGGGAAGGTTCGTGGAACCCGGTCCTTCGGGATGTCCGACGAGGGGCAGGGCGCAGATCCTGCCTACGGGAAGGAACTTCTATTCAATCGATCCAGATGCGATCCCGTGGCATTCCAGCTGGGAGATCGGAAAGACCATGGCAGATCAGATGCTGGAGCGCTTCATCGATCAGCACGGTGCATACCCCAGGAACATCGGAATCGTCATGTGGGCCACCGACACCATGAAGACAGGGGGAGACGACACGGCCTATGTTCTGTGGCTTCTCGGTATCCGCCCGGTATGGACAGGATATGCCGGACGCGTCAAGGATCTGGAAGTGATCCCGCTGTCAGAATTGGGCAGGCCTAGGATCGATGTCACACTCAGGATCAGCGGACTGTTCAGGGACACCTTCCCCAACCTTGTGAGGATGATTGACCGTGCGGTCCAGAAGGTCGCATCTTTAGATGAATCTGAGGAGGAAAACTATCTTCTGGCGAACCTCCGCAGAGATATCGTCGAAGCCATAGAGGAAGGGATCCCGGAGGATCAGGCCAGAGAGGATGCCATGATACGCATATTCGGCGATGCTCCGGGTGCTTACGGTTCGGGAACCAACATCCTGATAAGGACGTCCGATTGGAAGGAGCAGTCGGAGATCGGGGACATCTACCGCAGCTATGGCGAGTACGCCTACGGTCTGGGGAGATCCGGAGAGAGGAAGCCCGAGGCCTTCAGGCGCAGGCTCATGAGCATGGATGTCACTGTGAAGAACAGTGTCAGTCGCGAGTACGACATGTTCGACAACGACGACGTCTACACCGATCTGGGAGGTATGAACGCTGCAGTGAAGTCGCTCCGCGGTGAACTCCCCATGTCCGTGATAGGGTTCTCTGCGGACACATCGAATATCAAGACCAAGACGATCGACGAGGAAGGCCGCTACATATTCCGCAGCAAGATCAACAATCCGAAATGGGTCGAAGGTCTGAAACCGCATGGATTCAAAGGTGCTCAGGAGATCTCCAAAATGACAGAGTACGTCTTCGGCTGGGATGCAACATCGGACATAATCGAGGATTGGGAATACAAGTCGATAGCAGATAACTTCCTGTTCAACAAGGAGAATGCGGAATGGTTCAGGGATGCCAATCCGTACGCGATGATGGAGGTCACGCAGAGGCTGCTCGAGGCGATCTACAGAGGCATGTGGGACGCTGACAAGGAGATGAAGGAGAAGCTCCTCAGCCTGTTCGAGGATCTCGAAGGGGACCTGGAGGGATTGAATGACTGATGAGTCACATTTATCCTCTGTTAAGACTCTGGGGTGGTTGTTATGAGCAACATCATCGAAGTGAGGGACCTTGTCGTGAAGTTCGGCGATTTCACAGCCGTGGATGGCATAAGTTTCGATGTAAAGGAGGGAGAGATCTTCGGATTCCTCGGCCCCAACGGTGCCGGAAAGACGACATCCATACGCACCATAACTACGATCCAAAAGTATGTGTCCGGTTCTGTGAAGATCGACGGCCACGATATCAAGAACGATTATCTCGAAGCGAGGAAGCTCATAGGCATCGCACAGCAGCATATCTCGCTGGATACGGAGCTGACGGTTCGTCAGAACCTCAAACATCATGCGATTATGCACAAGATTCCGTCAAAGGATATCGACCGCATAATCGATGAGAAGGCCAGCATACTAGGTCTGGAGGATTACATGGACCGTAAGGTCATGAATCTCTCCGGCGGATGGAAGAGGAAGACCGCTATCGTATGCGCCATCATTCACCAGCCGAAGATCCTTCTGCTGGATGAGCCGACTGCAGGATTGGATACCCGTTCGAGGCACATGCTGTGGGAACTCGTCAGGAAGCTGAATTTGGGCGGTACCACGATATTCCTAACCACCCACTACATCGAGGAGGCGGAGTCTCTGTGCAACAGGGTCGCTGTTATCGATCACGGAAAGCTCATCGCCCTCGGTACGGTGGATGAACTCAGGGACAGGATAGGGAGGATATCTGTTGAGACCACCGATGATGACGGTAAACGCAGGATTGCCTACTTCAAGGACATGGCCAGCGCCAAGGCGTATTCTCAGACTTTGGACGACAAGCTGTTCAATATAAGGAGGACATCGTTGGAAGACGTCTATCTGGAGCTGACGGGAGGTGCCATACAATGAGCATCCTCGATGAGACCTACCGTGTGGCCTGGGGCGACCTGGTCTACATGAAAGGGAACATGGTCGAGGTCCTGCTATCGTCCCTTGTCGGTCCTCTCCTGTACCTATTGGCGTTCGGTTTCGGAGTCGGAGGCAGTATGGACGATCCCGACGCATATGTGATGTACATCGTGCCTGGAATCATCGCCTTGACCACATTGTCAGCGACCTTCAGCACAGTTTCTATGAAGATCTTGGTCCAGAGGATGTTCTACATGAGCTTCGACGAGATGCTCCTGTGTCCTCTTCACATCTCCTCCATCATATTGGGGAAGACGGTCCAGGGAGTGCTCAGGGCTCTTATCAGCTGTACGATTCTTCTGATCGTGGGATGGCTTCTGTCCCCGCAGGTGGTTATCAGCCCCTGGATCTTCGTGGTGATAATACTCGCGGGACTGATGTTCTCTCTGTTAGGTATGCTTGCAGGAATGCTTGCCAGGAAGACGCAGTCCCTTTCGCTGTTCTCGAGTATCGTCGTCATTCCAATGACGTTCCTGTGCGGGACCCTATTCGATTCGAACACATTGCCGACCGCTGCAGCGTATGTGATCTATGCGCTTCCTCTCACTCATGTCAGCAACCTCATGAGAGGGATTATGCTCCCGGAATACAGCGTCGGTATCGATTCCATAGCTATCATGGCGGCATACATCATCGTGCTGTATCTGGTCTGCTACTACATGATAAAGAACAACAAATGCTGAGGGATAGAAATGGAGAGTCACGACTCGATGAAGGTCATCGATAAGAAGGATAGGAGATTTGCATTGGTCATCATCGATGTCCAGAAGATATTCATCGTCGGGGATGACGACGCAACGCTGGAATCGGCAGCGGCCCACACCCCGATGATGCAGTCCGTCATCGAAAGATTCAGAGAGGCGGGCAGACCGGTCATCTGGGTTCTGTACGAAGGGGAGACATGTCTCAAGGGGATAACGGATGATACGTACGCTCTACTGGACGGGTTCAGCATAGCCGAGACTGACAGGGTCATCATCAAACATCACATGAATGCATTCAACGAAACGGATCTGAAAGATGTCGTGAAATCCTATGATTGCGATGCGGTCCTGCTGATGGGCATGTTCGCCCAGCATTGTGTCATGGCGTCCTATTGGTCGGCATTCGACAATGGACTGTCGCCTTACATGATGGAAGGCGGATTGATCAGTAATAAGGAGAATTTCTGCGATCTAGCATTCCAGCTCTGTAAGACTCTCACGTCGGAGGAACTGGACGAGAACCTGAGGCTCAACAGGATCGAGGTCAAGACTTCTTGACGTTAATCTTGATGCTTTCAGGCTTTGCTTTGGAGGTCGATTTGGAGGATCTAGTCTTCTTGACCTCTTTGACTTCGATGTTCTCCATCTTGTCCTTGGCGCCCACTGCTACCACATTGCGGATGGTTGTGTCGCGAGCATCCTCGAACTTGGTGACGACTTCCCTGGTCTCTGAAGACATGGGTACGGCTTCGATCACGGCTTCCAAGAAGTGAACGAACTCTAGGCATCCGGTGATGAAATGCTGCTGTACTTCATCATCGCTGACAATCTTCAGGATGGTATCATTCAGGTTCTTGGCTTTCGCTTTGGTGTCCTCCACCTTCTCATCGAGCTTCTCGGCATGAGGGATCTTCTTGCTCTTTTTGCCCTTCTTCTTGTCGTCCTCGCTGAGGATCTTCTCGATGATCTCCCTGTTCTCCAGGATGAATTGCCTGAATTCCTCGGAATTATCGCTTGCCATGGGTGAATAATCGTATTCGTTGTATTTACGTTAGGAGGGAAAATACGCCTTTACAGGAGGTTAGAGTCGAATTGGATTAGCTCTCCTATTTATTGTTAGAAATCAATCGCCAGTGATGCTGGTATCATGAGCGGTATATTCTCCTTCGTCAGGTTCTTCCGTCGCAGGGAGTGGGCACTTTCCATAGTGGTGCTGCTCATGATTATTTTCGAGGTTTGGTTGGACCTCGAGATCCCCAATTACATGGCATCCATAACCGATGTCATCACGGCGGGAGGGACTGTCGACGAGGTCCTTGAGGAAGCTGCGCCCATGCTGATGTGCGCCGTGGGCAGTATGGCAGTGGGGCTGGTCGTCAGCGTCATCGTCGGATGGATATCCTCGACGGTCGCAAAGGCCATACGCAAGGCTGAATTCACCCACATCCAGAAATTCTCTTTCAACGAGATCGACAAGATCTCCTCATACAGTCTGATCACCCGTTCTACCAACGATGTCAAGCAGGTCCAGGATTTCATAGGGATCGCTCTCGAATCCCTCATCAGGGCACCTATCGTCTCGATATGGGCAATACTGAGGATCAGTCAGAGTGACATCTCATGGACTGCAGCAACCCTGACAGCCATAACGGCGATGGTCATACTGGTCTTCACGGTGATGCATCTTACCGCACCCCTGTACAGGAAGGTTCAGAAGTTCCATGACGGCATCAATGCGATGACCATGGAGATGCTCACGGGACAGAGGGTCATCAGGGCATACAACGCCGATGAATTGGAGAGGAAGAAGTTCGAAGTCGCCAATGAGGCTTTGACGGATAACAACATCCGCGCTCTTAGGATAACGAGTGTGAACATTCCTCTGAACGGTCTGATTAGGAATGGTCTGCTCATGGCCATCTATTGGCTCGGAGCATTCATCATCGTAGGCACTGCATCCGAGGAAGGGCGTCTGGAGCTGATCTCGGAGATGATCGTCTTCTCCACTTATGCAATCATGGCCTTGGGAGGATTTCGCACATTGGTGCAGATATTCAATGCGCTTCCCCGTGCCCAGGCATCGTTGGAACGCATTTTCGAGGTCATGAACACTGTGCCCACCATAGAATCCGGCAAGGAGAAGGAAGGTGACGGTTCAGGTTCAATCTCGTTTACCAATGTGTCATTCCGCTACGCCTTCTCGCCCACGGACAATCTGATGGATCTGTCATTCGATGTCCATCCAGGTGAGACAGTGGCCATCATCGGCGCAACTGGATGTGGTAAGACCTCGCTGGTCAATCTCATCCCAAGGTTCTATGACGCTCTGGAAGGAAGCGTGAAGGTGGACGGGGTGGATGTGAGGGAATACGATCTCGATTCTCTGAGATCGAAGATTGGCTTCGTATCACAGCGGTCCACCATCCTTTCGGGTGATGTCAGGAGCAATGTCAACTACGGGTTCGGTTCTGAGAACAGGACAGATGACGATGTATGGGATGCCCTGAAGGTGGCATGCATCGACGATTTTGTGAAGTCGGAGGGCGGCCTGGACATCAATCTCTCTGAAGAGGGCAGGAACATATCCGGAGGGCAGAAGCAGAGGATATCGATCGCCAGGGCCGTATGCAAGGATCCCGAGATCTATGTGTTCGACGATTGCTTCTCCGCAATCGACTTCCGTACTGATCTGGAGGTCCGCCGCAGGCTCAAGATGCGTACCAAAGGTTCGACAGTGGTCCTGGTAACGCAGAGGATAGGAACAGCGAGAGGAGCAGACAGCATTATTGTGATGGATGAAGGCCGGATCGTGGACAAGGGAACGCACCAGGAACTGCTGGATAGATGCATTCTGTACAGGGAGATAGCAGAATCCCAGAGGACGGGTGATGAGCTATGACATCGCACATCCCCACCTTTGGTGGTAAGACCTATGAAGGCGTCCAGATCAAAGAGACGCCCAAGTCGACCTTCAGTTCGTGGATGATCATCCTCAGATATCTGAACAATTGCAAGGGACTGTTCGTATTCGCTCTCCTGATGATCGTCATAGAGTCCAGCTTCAGCGCGTACGCCCCAGAATTCATCGGAGAGATGACCGATATCATATCCGATGGGCTACACAGCGGCGACATCGATCTGGATGCAGTCTCTAATAACGGATTCATCGCCCTGGCGCTATACATCATAGCGAACGTGGCCATGTATACGCGTCAGTATCTGATGACCGGTATGTCGCAGAACGTCGCCCGTAGGATGAGGTCCGATCTCCAGGCCAAATTGGATCGTCTTCCGATGAGTTACTTTGACAGCTGCAGGAAGGGTGACGTGATGAGCCGTTTCATCAACGACACCGATACCGTAGGCATATCGCTGGGCAGAGCGCTCCCGATTTTCCTTCACGGGGTGTTCCTGTTCATCGTCCTGGTCATCATAATGCTATTCATGGATCTGAAGCTGGCCATTGTTTCTATGACAGCGTCGGGAGCGGGTATGGTCCTGGCCGCAGTCGTCATCAAACGTACACAGAAGTACTATCGCAACCAGCAGAAGAACATAGGCCGCATGTACTCGCTGATATCTGAGCTCTATACCACTCACGATGTGGTCATGGCGTATTCCGCAGCAGAGAAGAACACAGACAAGTTCGATACGATCAACGAGGCGCTTCGCGCCAGCGGATTCCGTTCCGAGATCACGATGGGGCTGCTTCCGGCAATAATGAAGTTCTTCGGCAACTTAGGTTATGTTGCCGTCTGTATCTTCGGTTCCGTCATGGTGATAGAGGGAGAAACGACCATCGGTATGGTGGTGGCATTCATCCTCTACGTCAAACTGTTCTCAGGTCCTCTGGACATGATATCTCATTCCCTGGGCAACATTCAGGCCGCAGGTGCAGGTGCGGAGAGGATCTCCGAGTTCCTTTCCATGGTGGAGATGCCTCAGGATGAGGTCAAATACGAACCTGAGGAGGTAACCGGCAGGGTGGAGTTTAGAGACGTTCATTTCGGATACGTAGAGGGCGAGGAGACCATCAAGGGATTCTCTGTTTTAATCGAACCTGGACAGAAGGTCGCCATAGTCGGTGCGACAGGGGCTGGAAAGACCACTACTGTGAATCTCCTGATGAGATTCTACGAAGTGAGCAGAGGGGACATCCTCATTGACGGAGTCCCCATCTCCGAAATGTCAAGAAGAGATCTTCGTGATATGTTCTGCATGGTCCTTCAGGATACATGGCTGTTCGAGGGGACCATCAGGGAGAACATAGCGTACTGCAGGGATGTCTCCGAGGATGCCGTGATGAATGCCTGCAAGAAGGTAGGGCTTGAGATGTTCATAGAGTCCCTGCCAGACGGTCTGGATACCAAGATCGGGTCCAAGAGTTTGCTTTCTGAGGGTCAGAGGCAGCAGATATGTATCGCCAGAGCACTGGTAGACGATTCACCAATGCTCATACTGGATGAAGCGACAAGTTCTGTGGATACACGTACGGAGGTTGTAATCCAGAATGCGATCGATTCGATGATGGCCGGAAGGACTTGTTTTGTGATAGCCCACAGACTCTCCACTATCCGTAATGCCGACGTTATACTGGTCATGAAGGAAGGCAATATCGTCGAGAAAGGTACTCACGATGATCTCCTCCAGAGGAACGGGGTGTATGCTGATCTCTATCATTCACAGTTCGAAGCGAGTGAGTGACGATAAAGGAAGATAGGCGGTCGACTGAAATCGGAGCCCATCCAGCATTCAATCGAAAAGGTTCTTTCCAACGTCACGGACACGGGCCAACATCTCGGGGTTGTCCTTGGGCATCCCATCTTCTTTGACGCTATGCAGGAAAATGGACGTTTCGAAGTTCCTGCGTGTCAGAATCCTCTGCAAACGTTCTGCGGTAGGCTGTGCAAACTGTTTCGGAGCTTTTGACGAGGCTATGACCAGCGCCTTCCTTCTCGGGGGATCGGGTTGTTCTGTGTACAGCTTGAAAGTCCTGTCCTCATACATGTAGTAGAGGCCGGTCGCTCTTCCGAAATAGACTGGTGTAGCCACGATCAGGGCATCGCAGTCCTTCACATCCTCCAGCACCGGGACCAGGTCATCCTTCAGAGGGCATGGTCTTCCCTCTTTGCAATTATGGCAGCCCTGGCAGTCTCTGAAGTCGAGCGCGTTCAGAAAATGAACGTGCAGGTCGGCATCCTCAATGGCATTTGCCGCTTCTGTCGCTAAGGTGGATGTGCTCCCTTTGCGGGAAGGGCTCGATAGGATGACGCAGACCTTTCTTGGCATGAAATGGTCCAATCATCCAACATATAAACCGTTTTTCTAGGAGCATAGTGCCATCGATTGACCCGATAGGGATTAAATCTTCTCCGCAACATACCTGACCCGTGGATGAGATCTTTCTGGACATGTTCCAAAGCGCTGCATTGGGCGCTGTGGTGCTGGTTGTCGGCGTGTTACTTGTGAATCATGTTGCATTCTTCAGGAAGTACTGTATCCCATCTGCTGTCGTCGGAGGCCTGATCTTCTCAGTCCTCATGCTCCTGCTCTATGAGGGGGCAGGTGTCGAGATCGTCTTCGAAGACACTTTCAAGAACATCTGTATGAACCTGTTCTTCTGCTCCATCGGTTTCATGGCATCCATATCCATGATCAAGTCTGGAGGGAAGATGGTCCTGATAGTTGGAGGTCTGATCGGCGCCCTGATCGTCATCCAGAATATCGTCGGAATGACCTCGGTAACCCTTTTCGGATTGGAGCCCGGATACGGTCTCGCATTGGGCTCCATATCGTTGGCAGGAGGACACGGGACCGCAGCAGCTTACGGAGAGATCCTTGTTGAAGACTATGGGCTGGTCGGGGCGGATGCCGTAGCCGTGGCCTCAGCTACAGTAGGATTAGCTATCGCAGGATTGTTGGGAGGACCGCTGGCTAGGCGTCTTATCTCAAAACACAGCCTCAAATCCGATGAGGTGGAGCCGGAAGAGGTTAAGGAAAAGGCAGACGTCATGAATAAGGACAGTCTGCTCTTGGCGATGATCCTTCTAGCTGTCTGTATCGGTCTAGGCATGGTATTGGGCGACATATTCACTGACATTGGGGTTGTTTTCCCCTCCTATTTCGGTGGTCTCATTCTTGCGATAATTGTCAGGAATGTTGCGGATATGAAAGGATACAAGCTGCCGGTGAAAGAGATAGAGACGATCGGCTGGCTTGGTCTTTGTCTGTTCCTCTCTATGGCGCTTATGGGCATAAAACTCTGGCAGATTGCGGACCTTGCAGGTGCGATGGTCGCTACGCTGGTCATTCAGACTGTGCTGATGATCCTTTTCGCGTATTATGTAGTGTTCAGATTCTGCGGGAAGGATTATGAGGCGTCCGCCATCACCGCAGGTTTCGTCGGTTTCGGAATCGGTGCTACTCCGAATGCAGTGGCGAATGTGGAAGCGATCAAGAAGGAACATGGTCCCGCTCAGATAGCTACATTCGTGATCCCGCTGGTGGGCGGTGTCGTTTTGGACGTCATCAATGTGACCGTTCTGACGATCACATTGAATTTCCTGTGAATCAGGTCACAGGCTAATTGTTGCACACATCATTGGAAAAGTCATAAGGTACTCATGTCTACGAAGGCGGTGGGCGTTTTCATTTCATAGCTGTTCATGATCATCATTCCTAAGGGCCTCAGAGCCTTAACTCTTTTCGAGTACCTGTAAAAGTTATTCATTGATAACCAGTCAATCTGGATTTCTATGGATTGCAACTTCACTCGATTCTTGTCCCATAGGGACTACACTTGAAGTGATTCAAAGGTGATGTACTGTACAGAAAATGAGGAATATGAGATAAACGGGGCCTGGAGGAGGCCGGACCCCTAAGGAGGCAGTGTTCCGCCCAGGAGGAATCGTGGGCGGAATTATGATCGCTGATCGTCTTTCGTATCACTCCTTCTTTCCGAACAGTCTTCCGAGGAAGCCCTTCTTCTCTTCTTTCGCTTTCCCATCCGGGACATCAATTCGGATCTTGGCGAATGCCTGTTTGAGATCGTCAAGTATGTCGTTGATGTGCTCCGTTCCTATGGACAGTCTGATCGTTGATGGGGAGATTCCCTGGTCCAACAGATCCTCGGTCGACAGCTGGGAGTGCGTGGTCGATGCAGGGTGGATGACCAATGATTTGACGTCGGCCACGTTCGCCAGCAGCGAGAACAGCTCGAGGCTGTCGATGAATTTCTTAGCATCCTCTTCGGTTCCGTCTATGTCGAAGGTGAAGATCGATCCCGCACCGTTCGGGAAGTACCTGTTGTAGATGTCGTGGGTAGGCTGGTCCGGCAGGGACGGGTGGCTGATCTTCTTGACCTTCGGGTTGCTCTTCAGGTATTCGATGACCTTGAGGGTGTTCTCGACGTGTCTGTCGATACGCAGCGACAGGGTCTCCAATCCCTGGAGCAGAACGAAAGCGGTGACTGGAGAAATGGCAGCTCCGGTGTCACGGAGGAGGACTGCCCTGATCCTTGTAACGAAGGCCGCAGGTCCGAGTGCCTTGTAGAAGCTCACACCGTGGTAGCTCTCGTCGGGTTCCACGAGTCCGGGGAACCTTCCGTTATCCCAGTTGAAGTTTCCTCCCTCGACGATTATTCCTCCGAGGACGGTTCCGTGTCCTCCGATGAATTTGGTTGCCGATTCGACGACGATGTCCGCTCCGTGCTCCAGAGGTCTGATCAGATACGGTGAGGCGAAGGTGTTGTCGACGATGAGGGGGACCCCATGCTTGTGAGCGATCTCAGAGAGCTTCTCGAAGTCAGCGACGTTGGAGTTGGGGTTTCCGAGGGTCTCCACGAACAGTGCCTTTGTCTTGTCGTCGATGGCGCTGTCTATCGCTGAGTAGTCGTCGGGCTCCACGAACTTGGTCTTGATTCCGTAGGTGGGGAGAGTGTGGTCGAAGAGGTTGTAGGTTCCTCCGTAGATGGTCTTCGATGATACGATGTTGTTGCCGGCGCCTGCGATGTTCAATATCGTGTATGTGATCGCTGCTGCGCCTGATGCGAGCGCGAGAGCGGCGGAACCGCCCTCCAGGGCCGCTATACGTTTTTCCAACACATCCTGAGTCGTATTGGTGAGGCGCCCGTAGATGTTTCCCGCATCCCTCAGGCCGAACCTGTCTGCTGCATGCTGAGAGTTGTGGAACACGTAAGAGGTGGTGAGGTAGATGGGCACGGCCCTGGAGTCGGTGACGGGATCGGCCTGCTCTTGTCCGACGTGGAGCTGGAGGGTCTCGAATCTCTGTTTCTTTGCGTTGTTAGGTCCGTTGGGAACATTTTCTGTTGTCATTTTTGATTTCTCCTTTGTTTTTGTTGAATCGCACCGCCGTCAATATTCGTATCCGAATATTTCAACGGCTTTTGATGTCGTTTCTGAATATCGCTAACGCACAACTAGTATTTAATTAATTTCCTATATGAAAATAGTAAAATACTAATTACGCTTTCATAAACTTATGAAGAATGTAATTACAGGAGGGGAATACCCCTTGGAAACGGCCGTGATCCACGCCGGCGACCAGATAGATGAGCGCACGGGTGCCGTCAATGTGCCGATATATCAGACATCGACGTTCAAACAGGACGGATTGGGAAAGAACAGAGGTTACGAGTATTCGCGTACGGGCAATCCCACTAGGGAGGTATTGGAGGATCTCATTGCGGATTTGGAAGGAGGGACAGCAGGTTTCGCTTTCGCATCCGGGATGGCCGCCATTTCTACAGTATTATCTCTATATAGGAAAGGGGACAGGATCCTGATATCCCGTAACGTATACGGCGGGACCTTCCGCGTTTTGGACAAGGTCTTCAAGAATTTCGGTATAGAGTATACAATATTGGATTCGGAGGATCCTACGGATCTCGAGAGGCATATCGCCCCGGACGTCAAGGCAATACTTCTTGAGAGCCCTGCCAATCCATTGATGGCGATCACCGACATCAGGGAGTTCTCGGAGGTGGCCCACAAGCACGGTGTAAAAGTGCTCGTGGACAACACATTCATGACTCCCTACCTGCAGCGTCCTTTGGAATTGGGTGCTGACATCGTGATCCACAGCGGAACCAAGTATCTTGGAGGCCACAGCGATCTGATTGCAGGATTGGTCGTCGTCAAGGATCAGGAGACCGCTGACAGATTGGCGTTCCTCCAGAATGCTCTGGGCGGGGTTCTGCAGCCGTTCGATTCGTTCCTTTTGATCCGCGGAATCAAAACACTGTCGGTTAGGTTGGACCGGCATGTGGAAAATGCGGTCAAGATAGCGAAGTATCTGACTGAGAGCCCTGACGTACTGAAGGTTCACTATCCCGGTCTCGAGACCGATCCCGGATATGAGATCAACAGGAAGCAGGCGAGGAATGGAGGGGCGATGCTGTCCTTCCAGCTCACGGAAGGTCACGATCTGAACAGATTCTTCGAATCCCTGAAACTCATCTCTCTGGCCGAAAGCCTCGGCGGAGTCGAATCCCTCGTATGCCATCCCTCGTCCATGACTCATGCGTCGATCCCGGAGGATATCCGGAATGCGGTAGGTATTACGAAGGACCTGATCAGGCTATCTCCCGGCATCGAGGCTGCGGATGATATCATCGCCGATCTGGAAAACGCCATCAAGGAGTCCAGATTGTAATGGCATTGTATCATTCGTTCAAGGAATTGATAGGAGAGACGCCTCTGGTGGAGCTCAACAACATGGATGTTCCCAACGGGGTGCACGTTTATGCGAAGCTCGAGCTGAGCAATCCTGCCGGTAGCGTCAAGGACAGGGTCGGCGAATACATGATCGCCGATGCTGAGAAGAGAGGCGTCCTGAGAGAAGGGTCCACCATCGTCGAGGCCACCGCAGGGAACACTGGAATCGGGATCGCATTGGCGGCTCTGAACAAGGGCTACAGGGTGATATTCACCGTTCCCACGAAGTTCTCTGAGGAGAAGCAGAAGATCATGAGGGCATTAGGCGCCGAGATAGTCAACACCCCATATGAGGGAGGTATGCTCGGGGCAGTGGCCGAAGCCGAGAGGATCATGGCCACGATCCCGGGGTCGGTGTCCTTGAAGCAGTTCGAGAATCAGAGCAATCCTCGCTGCCATTACGAGACGACAGGACCAGAGATCTACAGGGACTTGAATGGTAAGGTGGACTATGCCGTGATGGGAGCGGGAAGCGGAGGGACATTCTCGGGAATCCTCAGATATCTGAAGGAGCGCAATCCGAACGTCAAAGGGATACTGGCCGATCCGGTAGGATCGATAATAGGCGGCGGAGAGAAGGGCAACTATGAGATCGAAGGGATCGGGAACGACTTCATCGCCAAGACCATGGACACATCCCTTATCGACGGGGTGGTGAAGGTCAGGGATTCGGATGCTTTCGCCATGTGCCGCAAGCTAGCGAAGAGGGAAGGTATCCTCGCCGGGCAGTCGTCGGGAGCGGCCATGGTCGCCGTGATGGAATTAGCTAACGGAATCGATAAGGGAAACATCGTCACAGTGTTCCCAGACAGGGGCGACAGGTATCTCAGCAAGGGACTTTTCGATTAATATTAGTAGGAAATAAGGAATTTAGAAAACACTATTTCGAGGACGTGCAAGGATGAATGTTTCCACCAAGACAAGATATGCCCTGAGGATGCTTGTAGACATTGCGGCATTTCAGGATACCGGGAAGGTGAAGATCAAGGATATCTGTCAGCGCCAGGACATCTCACAGAAGTATCTGGAGCAGATAGTGGGAGTCCTGACGAAGGTCGATTTGGTGAGAGGCGAGAGAGGCCCGCAGGGAGGTTATGTTCTCACACGTCCCGCATCCCAGATAACAGTTGCAGAGGTTGTCACGCTCCTGGAAGGCGGCGTTGCTCCCGTTCCATGTATCAAAGGGGATACGGTGGATTGCGACAGGAAGGACCGCTGTACCACCTTGGACATGTGGAAGAAGATAGAGGCGGCCGTCTACCAGATAATGAGCGAGACGACTATCCAGGATCTCTTGGACGATGCCAATTCCAAAGGCATAATCAGGATCCAGGATTCCATGCCGGAGTACATCATCTGAAAGGGATGGAAAAGGTCTCCGGCCTATGACAATCATTCAAAGACAAACATCAGTTGAAAGAAACCCGTTAATTCGAACATAAAAGGTGAAAGTATGAGCGGTAATGGTGGTAGGCATGTCTTCGATGCGCTCGGAATGACCCGTGTGGTCATCGAGGACGGTAAGGTCGTATCCGTTGGGGAGCCGGAATTGGAGTATTGCCCCCTTTTCAAGAAATTCAGGGACATGTCAGAGCTTTCCCCGGAACTGGTGAAGGCCAACATAGAGTTCCGTATCAAGGATTTCGGTTTCTGTACTGAGAACAGGATCGTCCGTGCGGGCGATTACATCACATTCGGTATATCGGAGATACTCAGCACTTCGCTCGAGAACGGAACGATCAATGCAGCGGTCATAGCCGCGGATGGTTGCGGTACGGCAGTAATCACGGACCCCCATGTCCTGCAGGGATTATGCGGAAGGATATCGGGTCTCGTGGAGACGTCCCCTCTGCAGGTCGTTCTGGACGCTGTAGGAAGGGACAATGTGCTGGACCCGGAGACCGTTCCTCTGAACATGCCCGCCGGAGCGGACCTTGCGGATTCCAAAGGCTACAAGAGATTCTCAGTGACCGTCTGCATTCCCGAGGAAGCGGAGGCCATCAGGAAGAAGTACGGGGACAGAGTCATCATCGCGGGAGTCCATACCAGCAGGATCACCAGATGCGGCGTGGCGAAGATGTTCGACAATTGTGATATTCTCACCGCATGCGGTTCCAGATGGACCAGGGAGATCGCCAAGGAACGCGGTGCACTCACTGCCGGAAACAAGGTCGAGATATTCGGTATCACCGACATCGGAAAGAAGCTGATCCTTGATAAGCTGGAATCGATTGGCAGGAAGCCCTATGCAGGGGAAGAGCTTGATGAACCCCGTCCATTGTTGGAATGGGATGGAGAGAAGTACAAGAGTTGAGGGTACAGCCACGAGGTTGCACTCAAAAACATATCTGGATAAGAAAGAATGAGTGCAGCCGCCGGGATTCACCCCCCGGATGGCCAGCATCATCTATAGGTTGCTTAATTTTCCAGTTTTTTCGGGTTTTGATTCCCAAACCGCTGTAACCCTTGTTTGATATCTTTAGTGCATCCTTTGGGATGCATTTCGCGTTATCCTCATCCTTCACTGCTGAAGTCCTCTAAACATCTTCGGGGCGAAAGCCCTCCAAACCTTTTACCAAACTAGCAAAGAAGCTGGTCCGGAACGGACCTGACGGAAGTAGAAAAGGAAGTGAAAGAATGACAGAAAATGTCGACGCAAAGAGAGAGAATGTAGTGAATGAGATCAAGATGCAGTACGGGCAGGTCAATCTCACAGAGGGTACTGAAACCGTGAAGACCCCCGGACTTGCCTTCAGGGGCGGTGGGATCTACATCGGTCTCAAGGTCGTTCAGAAGTACAATGAGAGGACCGGAAAGATCGAGAAGAAACCGCAGCTCGTCGCCATGCAGGGCGACATCTATCTCGATTTCCCTATCAACGGGAAATGGTGGGGAGACCTCGCGGACTTCGCCAGCACGATGTCCGAGGCTCTCGAGGGTGTCGCTCTCGTCAACGTCAACACCTCTGGTGATGTGAAACGCATGAAGCAGCTGATGGCAGAGTTCAGGACGGAAGCCTGAAGAAAGAGGGCGATTACGTCATCATGTACACCTACATCTTCAAGCCAGGTGAGGTCCGGGAGAAGCGTTTGCACGCTGATTCCTATGATGAGGCGTTGTCGAAGCTCGATTCCATATCGGGTTTGGGCGATGTCAATGTCATCAGGATCTTCAGGACCCTCTCCAACGGTAAGCTTGAGAAGCTGAAGGTATGGTACAGACCTATGGTGTGATCGTCCCAAAGGGTCGGTGGATATTGTGCATCTCCTATTCCATCCATCAATATCGCCGTCCACCGGCCCTTGTATCCAGAATTTCCCCTGCCTGGAGGGAACCCAATCCAGGCTACCGAAACACCGATCAGGTGAAAGAAATGACTTCAACAAACAGTTTAGGAAGACCGCAGGACCTGAGTCCTTCCGAGGTATCCCGCATTTTCGGCGGGATGTCCCCTCTGCAGGCCACCAGGTATTATAACAAGTGCATGACCAATCCGAACACACCGGATGCCAATCTCAACCTTCTCAGGCAGTTCAGGGCCCAGAATCCCAACAAGTTCCTCTCTGACGATCAGATGAAGGGCTCGAGGAGATCCCAGGGATCCTGGCTTTCAGGCAGGAGCTTTTCCGGAGGCTACCGTAACAGGAGCAACGGCCGCGTCTATTCGGACGGATACAGCTACGACAATCACGGGAACGCATACGACCCCTCCGGCAATCCTGTCGGAGGCTGGCAGGACGGCGGAAAGGAGCGCGAATACGGAACCGCCTTCATGGATTCCTATACAAGAGGAGGCGGATTCTTCCGTCGCAAGCAGAAACCAATCTCCGAGCCCAGATCCATCGAGGAGATAGGTCAGACCCTTAGGGGTTTCAAGGATATCTACAGAGGAAGGCGTTACATCGATTCCATCATCACCAATAAGGATTCCAATCCCGAGACGGTGGAGAATGCGAAGCATTTCCTCGCTGTCAACAGCTCTTACATCGCCAACGACGAACAGATGGCCCAGTACATGGCCAATAGGAACTCCGGTCCTAGAGGCAATGGGTATAACAACGGCTATTCCAACGGAGGAAGGAGGAGGTTTGGTTTCTTCAAGAGACCAATCGATCAGGCCCGCTCGGATGCGGAGATCCAGAACACCCTGGTGCATCTGAAGGACAACGTCTCCAGGACCAGATATTACGACAAGGTCCTGGCGAACAAGAACTCGAATCCGGAGACCGTCCAGAGGCTCGTGGCCTTCAGGGAAGCCAACAATCAGCTTTTCGCTTCGGCGGAGGAGGTTGCTAATGCTCCTCACAGGGATTCCATGAGATCGAGATTCTGGATGCCCAAGGAGCAGTTCGACTCCATGTCCCCTAGCAAGAAGAAGTTCTTCGTCGGTGCAGTCAATAGGAACAACCGCGCCAAGAACACCGCCTTCTCCCTCAGGGTCATCACCGATCCCGACACATCCGATCCGGATAGGACTGCGATGGTCCAGGTCGTCAGGGAGCATCCTCTGCTGTTCTTCAAGAATGCGAAACCGCTGCGCAGACAGCAGGAGCAGTCCTGAGGTATCGCGATGAACGGAATCATGCGTGCTTCAGCGATAGCTCTGGCCGTATTCATGGTCATGACATCGGTCTGCTTCCTCACGGATGATTCCGATGCATACACCAACACCTACACATTGGAATACGAGGTAGGTCAGACTATCGAGACCGATCTCACCGATATCATAGGCAGGGAGGGGTTGTTCCTCTACAGGGGCAGCCTTCCCCAAGGCCTCAGCCTCGACATGGATGTCGTAGGCCATGAGTGGTATGGAAACAAGTACAGGACATTTCTGAGAGGGGATCTTGCAGCATCCCCGGGGACATATACCTTCACTCTCAGCGATGACTCGAACTTCTATCAGTTCACTGCGCTTGTCGTAGCCGGCGAGTGTATCGTCACATACGATGCGGGCATCGGTTTGGTGAACGGCAAGCAGACTTGGTCCGAGACCATAACCAAAGGATCCTATGCGTCTTTACCGGCGGCAGTTCATTCTTCGGGAGCATATACCTTCCTGGGATGGGCGGTCTCTTCGACATCATCCGAGTCTCTGGAATCCTATGCGGTTACGAACGATGTCACCCTCCATGCCGTTTGGCAGAGGAACACCGTCCAGATATCCGATGCTACAGCAACCATAACCAGCGGCCAGACGGCTACGCTGCCTCTGACCACCAATCCTTCCGATGCGATCGTGACTATCAAGACCTATGGAGGTCTTAATGCGGATGACTTGACAATTAACGGTCACGATCTCATCCTCGATATGACCGGGGTAGAGCCTGGAACCTATTATGTGACACTCTCGGCATCCTACACTGGATACATATCGGGGGATTCTGTGATCACCGTGAAGGTGCCGATCACCATCGTCAAGCCCATTGAGTATGTCCTTTCTGAAGGCGATAGCTTCTCATACACCCCTGTGACCAATCCCACCAACGCCAATATCACGCTGGAATCAGTGACTCTGGATGGGAACGTCCTCGGGAATATGGGTGGATTGTCTGTCAGCGGAAGGTCCGTAGTGGGATTTTTCGATAGGGTCGGGACCTATGCGATAACCTATACAGCATCTCTGGAAGGTTATGTCGAAGTGACTAACACCGTCTTCGTAAAGGTCAATGAGAGGCCTGTTTCCGCCCCTGCTCCCATCATGGGAACCATCACCGCAACGCCCAGGGCGAATGAGCCCAGGGTTTACGACTTCGTGATCAGCGGCTACGCCAATGCGTCGAACATAATCTGGTCCTATGAAGGAAGAGTATTCGCAACCTCCTCCCCTACGGCATTGTTTGAGTTCCCTGCATCCGGCAGCTACTCCATCACATGCACCCTGGCGGGCTATGACGGATCCTTCGTCTCGGAAGAGGTGAACCTGGTCTGTCTAGACAATTATCACCGCGAAGCGGCATGGGCGGGCATCCAGTACAGCTATGTCATCGAATCCGAAGGTAATGTCTCAATAGAGAACGGAGCCCCGTTCAGTGTTGTCACATCGGAGGTCAACGGAAAGACCTACAGGATCATCTCCGGTATTCCCCAAGACATCGATATCGGGAACTCTTACAGAGTCAACCTCGACGACGATTCCTGGACCATCCAGATCTACGGCTCGGAAACATACGCTCCAATTGTCGACTTCGATCTTGTCCTCAGCGATGACGGCTATACCGTGGTCGCCCTGTTCAAAGGCCAGAACGCGTCTTTCTACACTTATGACTTCAACGGCGACGGCATCCCGGAACCAGGGAACGCTTTCACCTACGATAAGGAAGGAAGGTACACCGTCGTCTGCAAAGCGATCAACAATGTATCGGAAACATCGAAATCCTCTATGGTCTCGATTAACATCGTTCCCCATGAAGATGTAGATATCCTGGAGCTCACCGACTTCCAGATGGTCGTTGGTGAGAGGCTGGATGTCGTCCTGTCGTTAGAGCAAGGGGCAATCGTCACAGTCTCCGGCTCCGCATCATCTTTCATTACAGTTATGGATGGTGTACTCAGAGCGGAACCTACCGAAAAGGGGGTCTTCGACCTCACAGTATCGGTACATCACGACAACGGTACCATCTCATCCAAGACGATAAAGGTCACGGTCAGAGGAACGGAGATACAGGATCTGGAGGAGGAGAAGCATGACTACCTGGTGGTCATGGCCATATTTTTCATCATATCCGTATCGGCGATAGCTTTCTTTGTTCTAAGAGATATCCGCACTCCTATCGGAAAACCTAGTTTTGTGACAAGAATCTGTTACAGACTGAGACGCAACGGAGGGTTCAGATGACTGAAGTTGCCGTTCCCATCACGACCTTCTGGGATGTCCTTGCCAACGCTCTCGACGATCCGTGGTTCTGGGTGCTCTCTGCTGCGGGGGCATTCGGTACCGCCCTGATAATCAGGCACAGGCTCGGTAGGAGGTGCTGGCGATGGTCCTCCCTGTGATAATTCCTGCTATTGCTTCAGCTCTGGCATGGATAGGTATCGATCTCGGCATCTCCTATTTTACCAGCGATTCCACCGACGTATCCTACGTCTCCGGACTGGACTTCTCCCAGTTCCTGGAATCGTACTGGCTGTCCCTTCTGCTATACACCGCAATGATGGCCTCCGCTATCGCCCTGGCCCTTCCCAAGCATACGAACAACGGTCCCGGCTGCCGTCCCCGAATAGCCGGATAAAACGAGTTGAGAAACATGTTATCAAACATCAAGATCACCGCTATGCTAGCGGTCCTCGTCATGGCCTTGGTCGGAACGATGGCCTTCGCAGCTGTCAATGAGCAGTCCGATGCCATCGGAGAGGATCTTTCCGCAACATACGGCGAACCAACGAACATCAACATCGCTCCCGGCTACAGGTGGACATACACACCCGATTTCCCGAGCGATCTCACACAGTATCTGACAGTCTCCCTGAAGGTCAACGACTCCAACGTCGGATCCGTTTCAGGGAAGACCGTTACAGTCAACATCCCCACCAACGCGACTACCGGAACGAAGTACAATGTCGTCATCCAGGCGTCGATGACATCCCCTGTCAGTCAGACGGCCTATCAGTATGTCACATTCACCGTGGTCAACGGTCTTTCCGTATCGGGAACGATCAACGACATCATCAAGGGATCGAACATCAACTTCACTCCCACCGGTTCTTCTGGAATGGGAACAGTCACCTGGGCGGTTACCTCTGGAAAGACACTCCCTGCTGGATTATCCCTAAGCAATGGCAAGGTCACCGGAACTCCCACAGTTCTCGGAGCTCAGACAGTCTACCTGACAGCCACAGCTCCCGGAGGAGAGACCAAGAATCTGGAAGTCAGCTTTACGGTCTACTCCAAGATCGTCGGAGGATCTGCTGAGACCATCAAGTCCTACAACACCACGGTCTCGTCCACAGCCATCACCAACGGATCGGACATCGGCGTCACCTGGGCCGTCACCAGCGGTACCCTTCCGTCGGGATTCACATTGAACTCCAGCACAGGAGTCGTCTCAGGTAAGTCCAGTGCCGTTCAGTCAACGACCGTCACGATCACGGGAACATCCAGTCACGGACCTTCCCAGACTGCTACCAAACAGATAACCATCCAGTCCGAGCCTGCTCTCACTCTGAGCTGCTCTCAGGACATTCTGACCTACAAGAATAACTCCACCGAGAAGTCTATTTCAATTACCTCTTCTGATTCTTCCACCAAGACCTGGTCAGTATCCACATTCAGCGGAGCTTCCATCTCCAACGGAACTCTGAAGGTCAAGAACTCAACAGCTGTCGGAATGAATCAGACTGTAACGGTCACCTGTACAACAGCCTACGGCCAGTCCAAGACATGCAACGTCACAGTGAGCGTCGAGGACACTCTGGTGATCTCCGGAGACGTTGTGCTGAACATCCTTGCAGGCAACAATGGAGGCAACACAACCGCATTCACGGTCACCGGAGGTTCTGAAAACACCCTGGCTGTTTCTACAGAGGTCACCGGACTCATCGTCAGCATCTCCAACGGCCAGCTCCATGCGAACAAGACCAGCATCGGAACCGACCATACCGTTACCGTTACTGTAACATCGGCAGCAGGCCAGACCGCTTCCACCAACGTTACCGTCAACGTCTACAGCCAGCTGATCTTCACTTCCGTTCCCACCGGCGGAGCACTCATCTACGCTGTGTGATCGAAATGAACCGTGAAATGAAAGCGTTCATGTTCGCGGCCTTGGCCTTACTCATGACCTCGGCCTGCTTTATGATCTACGATTCCGAGTATTCCGAGGCGTCGGATCTGGTGGAGGATGATCTCACCATAAACGTGGGTGAGACCAAGACCTTCTACTGGGTTGACGACCTCCACGAGGATTGGTACGACCTTATCCAGGCGGCGGGCGGCAACTATTCAATCGGGCTGACCACAACCACATCTTGGGGTAATTGGGTTAACAGCTCCAAATACGATCTGGAAGCCACCCCCAGCGGTATCGTAATGACTGCTAAATCCACGCTGTCCACCGGTAAGTACTACATCAGTCTGGTCATCATGGATGAAGGGGGAGTGGACGAGCTCGAGGATCTCCTCTACGGAGTCACGGTCAAGGCGGCTTCAACCACCAATTACACCGTGACCTTCTCGATTTCATCGGGATCTTCTTATGGTTCCCTCAGCCACTCCAGTATAACCGTCCCGTCAGGCACGACGTATTCCAAGAGCGGTAACAATCTGGTTTTCAAATCCGGATCTACCACTCTGTATACGATTATTCCTACTCCAAAGGCTGCCACATCCTCTTACACGTATGATTTCGGTTCATGGTCGTCCACATCCGGAACGATCACTGCCAATAAATCCATTACCTGCTCGTTCACGAGGACAGCTGTCACCACTTCGTATACTTGTTATCTGTACTACGATGCCAACGGCGGATCCGGTGCACCCAGCACACAATCCTATACCGGTACGAGCACCAGCAATCACTTGTTCACCATCTCTTCTACAACACCATCCAAATCAGGGTATACATTCCTCGGGTGGTCAACCAGTAGCTCTGCTTCCAGCGCTTCATACAGTGGCGGTGATTCGATTTCCGTAGGATACAAGAGTTCGAAGACCCTCTACGCTGTCTGGCAGGAGCAGGTCACCACCTATACCATCACCATCTACAAGGGCAACTGGGATTCGTTCAAGCTGCTCAGCGACGGTACCAAGTACACCACGTCAAGCCACACCTACACCATCAACGCAGGCACCACGATCGATGTCGACTGGTACGGAAAGGATGCCGAGTCGGGATCAGGTACCGGTTACACCTACACCACCACGTACACCAACCACGAGTACAACATGGCTTCCAGCCTCTACGGGGCCAGTCTCGGAGATTCCGTGACTCCCACGGGCAACGCCAAGTACTATCCGGCCACTCAGATGACCTCCAACACCGTCTACACTTACAGCTATACCATCAAGTATAACGCGAACGGCGGTTCCGGAGCTCCCGGCAACACGACGGATACATCGTCCTCGTCATCGAAGTCGATCACTCTGTCCTCCACGATCCCCACAAGATCCGGATACAATTTCCTTGGATGGTCCAAATCATCCACTGCGACCTCTGCATCCTATTCTGCGGGAGGATCATACTCCTTTGATTACGGAACGACCAATCTGTACGCGGTCTGGAAGGAAGCGACCATCACCGTATCGGGAACTCCCGATGCCTACGGAGTCGTCGGATCGGCTTGGAGCTTCAAGCCCACAGTATCCGTCGACGGATGCTCTGTTACAATCAGCGGAGCATCCTGGTTGTCAGCCAACGGAACCAACGTATCTGGAACACCAACCACCTCGGGCACATACAATGTGACCCTGACATTCTCGAAGACAGGCTACACCTCGGCGACCAAGACATTCTCGATCACCGTCCTGTCAGCCTTGAGCTTTGAATCATCTCCCACCGGAGGTGCGATTATCTATGCAGTTTGACAAGAGATTATTTGCAATGATGACGGCGGCAGTCATGATGCTGTCCGCCGCTACACTGGTCGCATCGGAATCCGATGCGGATCAGTCATATGATAGGGATTACGGAGAATTCTACTCCTACACCCTTCAGTTCGTATTTGACGGCTCTGATGCCCAGACCATCGATTGGGACTTCGGGGACGGTACTGAGCATTCCACGGAGTGGAATCCCAGACACACCTACGCCAGCACAGGAACATACTATGTAACGCAGACCACAAGCAACCCAAAGGGATCCACCGTTGAAGTGTATAAAGTTCAGATCATGGGATTCCCCAAGATTTCATTTGACAGCAACGGAGGTTCTGCGGTCAGCGAGATCCAGATGGACTCATACAACGTTACGGCCACACAGCCTGCAAACCCCACCAAGCAGGGTTTCACCTTCGACGGTTGGTATTACGAATCAACATTCGAGAATGCTATGGATTGGACTGCGGGTATCATCAAGTCCATGACCCTATACGCCAAATGGACAGCCGTTCAGGCTCCAGTCGTGAACTACACCGTTACCTTCGATTCCAACGGAGGTTCAGCCGTTCAGCCTCAGACCGTAGAGTCCGGACATGTGGCCACCGCTCCTGCGGATCCTGTGAAATCGGGATACACCTTCAAGGGATGGCACCTTGGAGCTGCGATATACAACTTCGCCACTCCTGTCACCGGTAACATCACACTGACAGCATCCTGGATGGAGAACACCGCTCCTGTTGTGAACAGGACCGTATCATTCAACGTCGACGGCGGATCGGTCGCAGTCAGCAGCATCACTGCTGTCGATGGCGGTTCCATCACCCTTCCCTCCTACAAAGGAGTGAAAGAGGGTTACACCTTCGCAGGTTGGTCGTACAACTACACCACCTACCAGCCAGGCCAGTCCTTCAGCGTGACTTCTGACGTCACCTTCAAGGCGGTTTGGAGGAGCACATCGCCTATTGTCAATGAGATCACTGTCTCGTTCAACGTCGATGGCGGTTCCAAGACCATCCAGGCTATGAACCTCCTCTCCGGAAGCACATTCACCTTCCCCGCCTATGACGGAACGAAGGATGGATGCACATTCGGAGGATGGGCATGCGGTCTTCAGGTATACCATCCTGGACAGACCGTCCAGCTCATCGGAGATGTAACCGTCAAGGCGATCTGGAACGATGCTTCAGGCAGCGATGATGCCGACGATAAAGGATTGTTCAAAGAGATCGAATCGATCGTCACCGAGCATCCTCTCGTTGTCATTCTGATCGTCATCGTCTGCGGAATCGGGGTGTTCGCCATCGCCAGATCCAGAAGGGGGTACTGAACATGCCTGCCTGGAGCAGTCTTGCCAAAGCGCTGTCGAAGCTCTTCAAAGGAGGCTCCGCAACAGCAACAACGAAAGTTGCGTCCGAGGCTGTCCAGGCTGGTACCAAGACGATCCTTACTTGGGGAAACGCTTTCAAGGCGGCCATCGCGGGAGGATTCACCTACCTGTTCCTGAACGGGGGTGCCTCCAATGTGGTGGCCACCACCCTTGGTATCAGCCAGAATGCGGCCCAGATCCTGATAATCTTCGGCTTCGTCGTGTTGATGATCCTCATCACGAGATACATCATCAATTACGTCAGGCACAGACTCGATCTGAACAGCGACTACTTCAACGAGCCGATAATCAGGGATTACGGAAGGATGCATTGGAACGAGGAGGAGAGAAGATGGTCAAGAAGATGATCTTCTGGGTGCCTCTGCTCGCAGGTATTTTGAACGCTTCGTTCATCATGGATCTCTTGGTCACGTTGGGAACAGGCGAATCTCTTGGAAGTCTGCTGAGCGATGCAACCGGCAACACTGTAGCGAAGGCTGTCGTGGACAACATCCCAACAGATCCGACGGTCTTCTGGATGATGGCCGGGTTCATCCTGCTCTTCGTCTGTGCTCTGGAATGCATCGTGATCTACATCGCGTTCTATTCCGACGTATCCGAGTGCAACAGGTGCAAGGAGGCCAACATGAATCTGGGGAAACCCTATGGAAAGCTCTGGGGAGGGAACTGAATGGATATCATCCGCATGATAATCGGCATCATCCTCTTCGCAGCCTCTTCCTGGCTGTCACCGTATATCTCGGAATCGCTGGGCATCCCTGAGTCCATCGCATTCCTGACCGTCGGAGGCATCCTGTCCTTCGCCGGTGGGATCCTGTTCTATTCGGGGGTGAAGTCTTGCAGATACTCGTACCAGTACTGATGCTGGCGGTCGGTTTCCTGTTCTTCCGCCATGCTTTCGTCAGGTATAAACGCCTAGCGGAAACGGAGGTAAGTGATGCCCTCTGAACAGTTGCCTCCTCAGCCCGATATCTCCGAAAGTCCCGTCATGCAGCAGCAGGCGGAAGAGCAGGAGCGTCAGCTCAGGGAATTCTACAGATACCAGAGGAGGCGCCAGATCTTCAGGATCATAATCGCAGTGGCCTCGGCCATTGGGGCTGTAGCGATATGCTACCATCTGCTCGGTCCGGAAGTTATCATGGCCTTCCTCGAGGAGTATTGGCCTATCCTGATGGCTCCTTTCGCCGGATGGTTCCTTGGTTACTGGGTGGTGAAGAACCTCTTCAGGCCTTCCGGAAGGTTGGTCGCATGTCTGTATCCTGATACTCACCTCTTTAGAGTGGTCTTCATCCCTGATGAGATGTTCAAATACTTCAATCAGGCCGGGAACAACGTGGTGTATCACACACCATCGGGCATTCAGGTGTACCTCGCAGAGGACATCGATACAGAGAATGGAAGGATCCAGTATCCGTGGGTCGAGAAGATGAGTGCCCTCGAGGTCATGAGCAGGGAGGAGTTCTTCATCAACTTCAAGGAGACTACCGAACAGCTCCTAAGGGAGAACCTTCAGCTGATGGGACACCCCATACTGTACGGTCTGGGCTATGCAAGAAGATGCCTTCGTGACGAGTACGACAATGTGGCCGAGATCTTCGGCCTCAGGGGAAGGGACTTCCAAAGGGATGAATCCCTTTCATCCCCCAATCCTCTTGAGGATGGCGGTGACCATGAGTGAGGCCATTGACTATCTCAAGGATATGGAGCATGGTCTTGTCATTGCCGTAGGCTCTGGAAAGCAGGGCAAATCATGCAGTATCCATTCGCTGATAGCCCTCTGCTGGCCTGACCGTCCCGTGTACATGTTGGATCCTCTGGATTATGACATCTCGGCATTCCCTGGATACAGAAAGGTCTCTCAGACCAAGGATATCCCGGTAGGTGCCGTCACGGTCATCGAGGATGTCAACAGGATCTTCCATTCCAGAGGTTCTTCCAAGAACACGGACATTCAGGGATGGCTCTCGATTATATCTCACAAATCGAATGTGGTCTGCCTGACTACCCAGAACATGGCGGATACCGATATCGCATTTGTTAGAAGCCAGGATGTGGTCATCCTCAACAAGTACATGCATGAGGAGGATCTCATGTTCGAGAGGCCGGAGTTCGTGAAGTCACAGGCCGAAGCGAACTACTGGATCGATCAGGCATGGCGCCAGTATCCTCATGTGGACCGCCGTGCCTGGTGCTTCTTCCCCAGGTTCAAGGTGTGCTCTGCTATACCCAAGGTCTCCTGGTGGACGTACAGGAACAGCCACATGCTCAGGGATGTGGTCATATGACCATCTCCTTCGCATCCGATTCCGAGACGGACAGATTGATGTCAATGAGGGCATCCTCGAGGATCCCTCTGCCGCCGGAGATATCTCTATCGGATCCGAAGAGCTCCTGGAGGTTCTTCAGGAAGTTGACATTCTACGAGGCCTACGGCCTGACGGATCATCCAGTGGTTAAGCTCCTGCTGGATGAGCACATCAACACGATGATGTCGGTAGCATTGTCCAAGGCCGATCATCTGGACCGCGTTTCCCACTACGGCGCATGGCTTGGGAACGAGACCGTCACGATAGAGGATCTGACGGGTCCGGCCTGTTCTGGAGCAGGTGGCGACTTCGATGACTCTCCTGGGAGTGGTTCCCCAAGGGGAGACGGCGAAGCCGGCGACCTCTTGCACAAGGGGGAACCCGACCCCTATCCTCTTCGAGTCGCCCGACGGACGCGAAGCGGACGTCGCGCATCGAGCATAGCGAAGGTGCGGGCGACAAACAGGCCGCGCGGTCCACGGCGGGGCGCATGCCCAGTGGCCGCCGGCCGTCTTTCAACGGCGACGTATGTCGCCGCTTATCGCCACCTGCGATAATTCATTCGATATCACGATCACAAGCAGATCTGAGAGTATCTGCTATTATAACTCTCGAACATCCGAAATGAAGACATTGGAGTATTTCGATTCAGTAGCTGAGCAGCGCAGGCTGCTCTACCTCGATAAGGAGTTCGAGAGATTCTATAAGGAGGGTCTAGCCGAACAGGCAGCCCTCAGACAACATCCCGTCGTATGGTATGTGCTCAATCTACCTGTAGACTCCACATTGTATCCTGCCATAGAGTACCTTAAACTTGCAATTGACATAGGAAGGCCTCTGCAGGAGGTCTACGACCAGGTTCAGGAGGGAAAGAGAGCTTTTTACGACTCCAAAGGCAACGTCCATTTCTTCAGACCCGAGTATCACGAGTACATCCATTGGTGCATGCCCGGACATGATGCGAACCGTCCGAAGGAGAAGCGTTGCGGTTTCATCCGCACAAAGACAGGAGAGCTCGTCTACAGCCAATGTCCCGGGCATCCGGATCATTACATCAAAGGAAAGAGGATCCATTGCTGGTCCCTCCACTGTCCCGAATGCATGAACGACACCGCTCTCAGGAACGGCAAGAAACAGGAGAAGAAGCTCCTCGCCTTCAAGAAGCTGTGTGAAAAGAGAGGCGTGGATGTCGGCGAGGTCGGCCATTGGGTGATATCGCCGCCGCAGGAGATGGTCAAGGTCCTGATGCAGACCACCGATGAATATCAGCAGCTGGTCCAGTACATCGAATCCACCCTGAAGGATATCGGCGCCCTTTCCGGTTTCACCATCTTCCACCCGTGGAGGATGAAGGACAGATGGGTGTTCTCCCCTCACTTCCACAACATCTGCTACGGCCATCTGGACACCGATAAGTTCAGGAGGGAGAATCCAGGATGGATCATCAAGAAGGTTCATCCCCATCAGAAGATCCGTTCCATCTCCCAGACGGCCGCTTATCTTTACACTCACATGGGCCTCGGCATCACCGAGGTAGACCCGGATACTGTGGATTGGGATCTGGACATCCTCGATTATCTCATCCCCGGGATCAAATCCCCAAAAGCGAAGTATTCAGAGCAGGATTACGACGACGAATACTACGGGAAAGGCCGCAGGGCAGGGGACTTCTCCAAGATTGACTGGGAGGACTGGACCATGGACCGGCTTGTCAAGAAGATCCGTATCAGGCAGTGGGGCGGCATCGCAAGGAACAGGATGAGGCTCATTGGATACCACAGGCAATACAAGATGAGGGTCTGCTCAGAATGCGGCCAAATCCTCAGGACATATGAGGGATTCAACGATCCCGTCGGCAACTACGTCAGGTACATCCAGGATAATCCCGTTGTATGTTTCGCCCACGATTACGATGTAGCGATCACTGCCTATCTGAAGTACAAGGACAAGCTCAAGGAAGCCCGCCTCAACCTGTCGGACTTTGCGTCCATAGTATCATTCGCAGTGTCAACTCTAGAGTTCATGCCGCAGAACGCCGATCTCGTGATGGACGGCCCGTTCGCCGAACCGGATGAATACTTCATTTCGAGGCAGAAAGCGGCCTACGGGGTGGATGCACTCGTTCTATGACGAAATCGATTGCATCCACGGGTCATGCTTAAATCGATACAATATATCATACCATCAGTGATACTGCTTGCTTATCTATCTCGACAGCTGTACCTATAACCGTCCTTACGATGACCATTCGCAACTCCGTATCCATCTTGAGGCCCTTTCCAAGATGCAGATCCAGAAAGAAATAGCTCAGGGGAAGCACAGGCTCGTAACTTCCATCGTCCTCGATTACGAGAACAGCCGCAACAGGGACGAGACGTCCGCAGGCAAGATACAGCATTTCATGGATGCCAATCGCTCGGTGTATGTAGATGAGCACACGTTCAGCACTCTTGTCCTGCTAAGGAATCAGATCATGGCCGAAGGCCTCAAGACAGCCGATGCCTCCCATGTGGCCTGCGCAATCCATGCTGGATGCGATTACTTCATCACCACGGACGACCGCATTCTTAAACTGAGAGACAACAGGATTAATGTTATATCCCCGATAGACTTCTTATCTATAGAGGAGGAGCAGCCATGAGCGACACCAATGAAGTATACACCATGAGCGAGATGTACAGACTCGGTATGGATTGCCTTGTTGAGAGGTTCGGGATAGTCAACACAGAGATGTTCCTGGCAGCGGTCAAGTCCGGCAACTCCGATTATACCAAGTGGAGACGCCAGATCTTCGATGATATGACTCCCGAAGAGTTCGATGCGGCGATCAAGGATTTTGCCGAATCCAGAAAGAAGTATTGAATCCCTGATTCATTGATCTGAGTTGAATTCAATCCCTTAGAAGGACCTCTTTTCATAGTCAGCTTGCATCTACATGTCAATCATTCTGTGACGTGAATGAACACATGTCCAGCACTTTTGTCTCGTTGAGGGTCATATCATTGCAGAAGCCCTCAAGATGTTAATCATCTTATGTGGCTTGCGCCACCAGGAGCGATTACTTCATCGCCATGGACTGTTGCATTTTGGAATTGATTCTCAATCAGTTTTTTTTTCAGAGGTCTTCCACAAAACATACAGAATCTGCGTTTTCTGTTCAGTTCCTCGTCTTTACATGTACATATTCCATGTGTGTTATATGTTATGGGCGTTGGACTCTCTTTTTCTCCTTTAACTTCTTTTCCTTCGGTCTTTTTCGATGCAATCACTGGGACGGGATATGATTTGGTCGATAACATGCCAGAATCCAATTCAATAATGCCATTGTCTTGGAGTGATTCTTCATGGATGCCGGTATACATACATATGTGTTTCCAAAATTTATCATTTGGATTCTCCTCTGAATATCTGAACTGCGAAGGAATGTGTCCTAAACTCATTGCAACATTCAGATAATATGATTGGCTTTTCAGATCCTCCGATCCTATAATTCTAGATGCGTATTCGAAGCATTGCGGATCGAATTCATCCATCCCATCGTTGATCGGATCCATATCCTCGCTAGAATCCATATTGATAGGATGTGAAGCTATCATGCTAAGATTCAATGCTTTCGGCATTTTAAGACCCATGATGGACGTGGCTTTGACCATCGGCGATATTTCAGATAAGCGATAGATCCGTGGTGTTATCACACGGGAATACAGTTGAAGAGCGCCGGGATCATAGCGTTCTGGCGTATTATCAATTATGAATCCTAACGGTGAACCGTGAATAGATATTCTTTTCGAATTCGATTTCAACATCCTTTCAAGATCATCTAGTTTCTGTGCATGTCCGCCATCCATCTGGTCTTTGACATTGTGGTACCCTAATACTTTATCCCTAGCCAGGTGATATAACAAGGAGACCTTTCCATAACCATCGTTATACATCATCATGTTTAACTGGTGATGGATTGTATTGAAACCGACTTCATTCTTTATTATCTCGGCACATACCGATAATACAAGATACTGTTCTAACAGCAAGTTGTTTTGACGATATTTATCGTACATTGTAAACAATCTGTTTAAAGAACCCGCGTCATGGTCGGATGTGTTTGCAGAAAGATCCATTATTTCCTCGCAAATTTCGCTGTTCAGAGCGTAGGCGTCATTGTGGAGTTTGCCGAAAAAGTCTCCTGCTGGCCCTTTGCTATTTGCCAAGAGGCGTATCCCTTCTTTTTCGTCTGGATTACATCCTATGCCGCAGACGCATTCAAGTCCTGCGCACCAGGGATCATGCAATTCAGAGATTTCCTTCAATTGAATCTCTGTCGATGCATCAGCAGGATATAGAATGCAGATGTTCGTCAAGATGCGCAATGCGGTCATATCTCCTGACGAGACCTCATTCTTTGCTTTTTCTAAGAGGAATGCCTGAAAATCCGGAGATTGCAACATTTCGATAATGGTGTTATAATCGGGGAACATCTTCTTAGGATCATATTTCCCCGAATTGAAGCAGTTTCTCAGCGTTTCATACGATATCTGCCATGAGGTGTTCATATTTCGGTACCTCCGATTCTTCTCTCATTATACATTTCGTTCCTGTATATCATCGATATCTTTGATGTCAGATCATTCATATCAGAGAAGTTTATGAGGTCGGCCCTATGCTTGGTATCTTTTGTACTGACATAGTTTAGGATCTTCCCTATACCTTTCTCTTTGCATCCTTCTAGCCAGTCGTCCCTCTCAAGTATATCGGTGCGGCCGATAATGACAACGGAATCTTTATTCAAGTGATCCAGTATTCCTTTGCTTGGATATTCTGGCCTGATCTGTATCAGACGCATTCTTACCGGATCTCCTTCAATTGAAATATCTACCTCTCTGAAACACATATATCTTAATTCCGCGGACAATGGCGTCTCTCCGATTATGACAATGTCCATGTTTTTGTGTTTCTGCGGCTTTCCGACCGGCGATTCCCATATCCTATATGATGTATCCTTAGGATCTATTGGCGATATTTTGAGACCTTTGGAACAGTAAGCTGCTCTTTCAATCTGTTTAGCTTCTGGCCTTCCTTGATACATGTTGTATTTGCGGTATATCCTTTCGTAATTTTCTGCTCTTATCCCTAAATCCCATTCGGTGATATCGCGGGAGTATTCTACGAATGAATATTCCTCTCCGTTGTGGTTCTTTTTAATAACCGGTTCAGAGATGCTGCCGTCGTCCGTAACGGGGATCAATGTTTCTGTATGATCTTTATCATAGCATGAACCGGTTTTGATCAGTCTTTCTGTGGCTTCGGAAAGATCCTTGTGCATTGCGGACCTCATTGCTCTTCCAACGCTATTGTGATCAATCTCGGCCCATTCCTTGCTTTCGATGCCGCAATATCCGTGTGCGAACGCAAATATGATATCGTTCACATTCCCGCCTTTGACCTCTCCCTCTTCGATCAGATACATATTTTTGCATATCTGGACTATGATTCCTGCTTGATATGGGACCATCCTATCCTTAACGCGCGGTTTCTTGTTACCGAGTCTTACTGGTACAAATCCATTCTCATAGGATGCTTTCTCACCATAGAATTCTATCTCCTGACCATACAGTGTAGAATAGATCACGGCAAAGGCCAGTTCAACCGGAAGATGTTCTGAATTCGTAGTATCGTTATTTTGGCCGAAAAGTTGCGAGCGACTCCTTAGCATCTCTTATCACTTCCGTATACCTATGATATCAAAAAAGTGTTTGCAGGTTGACACTCTCGTCTATCTCACTATCATAGAGGGATTCCATTCTCTCAATGTCTTCAAGCGTAGTTCCTTTCATCTTGATCTCTGGTGGCTTCGGCAGGCAATTCATATCGATGTAGTCGCTGTATAAGCCAAGGTGAGACCTTTCAAATACTTCTCCCTCGCGGCTAGTGAGCATTTCTCCTCTGCTTTTCTTCAGCGTCTGCAGATCGTAAACTGTGAATCTCTCATTTCCGTTCTTGTCTTTGCCGGCAAGCGACGATATTTCTTCCAGCGTACTGTAGTCCTTGCTTCCTAGGAATATCCAATTGTTGCAGTTCCCTTTTATATCGTCAGCCTTGCTGCCGTATTTGCTCAGCTGTGCCATCGACTGTACAACCAGTGTCATTCTGATATTTCTCGATCTGCAAGCATTCAGCATCTTTGCGATACCCGGAATCACAGGCAGTGATGCGAACTCATCGATGATGAAATTCGTGCGGTAAGGAAGCTTTCCGTTATGATCGTAGGAGGCATCCACCAGATACATGTATGCAGTACTTATGAAAGCGGAGACTATCGGGTCGAATGTATCGGTTTCATCTGGAGTGATGATATAGACGATGGTCTTGCCATCCAAGAATTCTTCAAAACCGAAATCGCTTGTTGACAGTAGCCTGTCCATAGTACTCGAGAGGGTCAAAGGTAGTATGTAGTTCCTCATGTACGACAATATGCAATTGCGTGTGTTGTTGGCGTTGGTGCTGATCGGTTTCAGCATCTTATATTCCAATTCCCCTATTTCGGTAGGATTCAGTGGCCTTGTGAATCCTTCTCCGTCATCCTCGAATATATCTTCGATCCTGTTATAGACCTCAGGCAGATTCAGATCCTCCAGGCATAAGGATCTCCTCAGAAGGTTGATCATGATCCCGAACACCCCGTTCTGTGACGACGATTGCCAGTAGAAATCATCACCGCTATCCATAACCGGGCACAATATCGATGAAAAGTTGCGAAGTACCTCATATGATTTGTCGACGAGGTACATGTCCATGGTATTGCATCCTTTCTGATACATATTGAATGCAACTTCAAAGGGATTCCATCTTTCGCTGTTCTGAGCACGTCTGAAGTCCAGTACATGTATCTTGTAACCGGCTGCTTTCAATGCTCCGGATGTCTTCGCGAAGATCTCACCTTTCGGATCGTGTACGATGGCATTCTCCTCGCTACCAGCAAGGGAAAGGACCATCGGTATAAGCACTCTGAGAGATTTTCCAGAGCCGGTGCTTCCTACGACGATGTTATGGGCTTCGCCCATATCCATGAGCAGCCTTTCATCTTCGGTCGTTCCCATAGGTATTCCTGAAGGATGCTGAGTCCCATCCAAGAGATCCAGAGGGGTCAATCCGCCATATGTCCCTATCGTCTCTTCATCTTCCGCTTTACCGGATACGTCTTTGATGTTTACATCGTACGCTTTCATCCAGATTTCATTCAAATTTGACGAAGTCATTCTCATTTACCCCCTCTATTATTACGTATTCTTCATCTTCTGTGTTCTCTTCTTCCTTTGCCAGTAGCTTAAGGATCCTGGGCATGTACGCGTCGATTGTCTCCATGTTGATTTTGATCACTCTTGTTATATCCGTTGGCGTTACCGTTTCAGCTGGGATGAAGGATTTGTACATCAATTCGCCGTCTTCATCGACATAGAAATTGCCGCATGCGAGTTTTCTGTTGATATCATTGATCTCTCTGATCGAATCTGCAAACGCTGATTTCAGTTCGATCCCGGTCAATGTCCTTATGTCCACTCCGTAATAATGGCAATTCAAGTGATTGGTCTGCCATATTCCTTTTCTGTTCGGAAGAATGACCACCAAATTATCTTTATCTAAGAATTTGGTATGTCCGGACGTGATCGAATACAGATTGATCACTTCCTTGAAGACTTCACCATGATCATTCAGTTTCATGGTTTCATCGTAATCATCTTTTGGAATTAAAACGACTTGTAATCAGTCTTAGTCGTTTACAAACGGGGGTTATATAGTGATAAAAACTACAACAATACAGTTTGGTCAGAAATGACTGGATATCGACCAATCGGGTGAGAAAATCATGGATAGAGAAATTGTAGCTGGTGACTCGAATATGGCCAAAGGCGGCAGATATGGTTCCAACAATCAGGAATCTGTGCTTGTCGTCGAGAAGAGGGCTTTCCATCAGGAATATTCCAATGAGAAGGATCCTAAATTCAAGAGAAGGATGGATGAGGTTTTCTATATCATAAAGGACGGCGATATACAGATGCCTCCAAAGAATGACAAGAACCTTCTGATGGGCTGTAGGAAGGACATCAGGATCAAGGATCATGAGAAAGTATCCTTCTTCAATAAGCTGAAAGGTGCATCGACTCCGGATGTAGAGGTATTGGGCATCAACCCCAATACATTCTCAGTTACATCACCTATAACCGTGCGTCTCTCCACTGCAGAGCTCGTTGATGGTACATGTACGGTCGATTTCCAGTGCGATCTGCGTTCTGAGGATTCGATCAATTCACTCAGTAGTCTGATTAACGATGATTTCGCGGATCACATCAAAGGGCTGGAGGAGATTTGGATAATGACCGAGAGTGGTATGGAGAAGAAGCTCAGAGGATACATTAGCGATTGCGGCCTTGAGACTCTTCCTGAATTCGCAAGCACCTATGATGTGCAAAAAAGGCTCAAATCCGCTCTCTTCGATAACCTCAGGACCGATGTCGCCTTTTCCAATAAGGGTCTCGTAGTTCGCAGATCCGTGGCAAGATTCGATGCCGGCTCCACCGAAAAGATCATGCAGATGAAGGCAGAAGGGAAGATTCAGCTTGCTGAGGATCAGATAAGACATGAGCGCAATATGACGTTGATCGAGTTTACCGACGAAGAGAATGATTTGGTTGATGATGAGTGATCGAGATGTTCGAAAATTTCACAGACATGGATTGGATTAAGGTGGGCGTCACCGTGGTCTCCTTTGTCTCTCTTTGGCTGTTCAGAAGGAAGATCCTGAAGGTGGTCACCGATTCCATCGTCGGAGGAGATACCGATAGGTATAATGGAAAGGCGGTGTCGGATATCATGAAGGATGTCGAATCCCGTTTGGATGAGGTGGTAAGATGACCTCATCCAACGCTTCGAAACTTCTCGCTATGAGATTGGATGCTGTTTCGTCAGATATTGTACGCATCTGTCATTCAGTTGAATCCCCCTACTACAAGGAGAAGGCATTGCTGACAGAGGCCAGGTCCTTACTGTTTGCATCGCCCAAGAAGAGTCTCAGGCTGATGACCAAAGCCAGGAAGATGATGATATCGGAATCGCTGGCCGCTCAGGAGTACAACCGCTATAGGTCGCTCCTTCCTCAACTCGACAGCGATAAGGTTGCTATGCTGAAGTCAGAATATGAAAAAGCGCTCATGGCAGGCAATTACGCCAAGGCAAGGAAGATTGCCCTCCAGATCGGACGTCTGGAGCCGGTACGCAAGTCGGGTCATTCCATAATAGTGACCCCCGGCACAATCACCGAGGATAAGGTCAGGATCGATGTGAAGAATGATTCCAACGGCGATATCGTCATAAGGTCATTCAATCTGGAATCTGCTGGGAACAGATTGGATTCCGATATAGGTTACCCGTTCGTGATCTCCAAGGCATCGGTCCTCAATATCACACTCAAGCGCGACGGCAGCTATTCAAACGAGGGCCATCTGCATCTGGATTATGAGGAGAACGGTATCGTGAAGACCATAGAGAAGGATATATTCTTGGGGGCTAGTGCCTGATGGACAAGGAGACGAGAAGGAAACTTCTTTCAGGTTACCTTTCTGATGAGGAAGCTGAAAAGCTATCAACCAGACTCAGCAAGTCGAAGCGCGAGGCAAAGATGGAGACCCTGCACAGTCTGATCGTAGCTGACAAACCTGAATACATCAGAGGTTCGGCGACGTTATTCGATGATACATCAGGCAGCGGAGAATTTATTATCGGCAGATTCGAACTTTTGAATGTCACTGATTCTATTCAGACGGCAAGACTAGAGATCGTTCTGAATAGGTCCAAGTCGATTGTCAGAGAATATACTCTGACGCCTATGGGTTTAAAGGATGGAATTATCCGTCTGAGCAAGGACGAATCCGATGGCCTTGACAATACTTCAGTTCATTGTAGAGTCGAGATCTCCGATTCTCTGGAAAGATCGGTCTTCAGGTCTGTTTCGACAATAGTCATGACAACGGACAGGTCGGCCCCCAAAATCGATGCTAAGCTCTCTTTCAATGATGAGATCTCAGATGGCAGATTTGTGAAGCTGAACGTCATATTCGAATCTGCTGACGAACTCGAACGCAACTGCACCATAAGCGTATTATTCGATGCGCAATCTGTTTTGGAAAGAAGATATCTGGTCAAGCCGGGGTTGAAAGTGGACGATGTCATCGAAATTCCATTGGATTCGAAGATGCCATATTCTAAGATGAAGGCCGTTGCTGTCTGCGAAGGCAATGAGCTGGTCAAGACCAGCAAGGAGATAATATCGGTCAACGATCCAGTCTCGCCAACGACCAAGCATATTTTCGGCGATTGTGCCTTCGGAACGGTCATCGATATCAACGACCAGCACGAAGGAATGGTCATCATCGGAGTTCTCGGTATAATCAATTCGGACGATTCGCCGCAACGCGTCAGCTGGTCTATCAGCCTGGACGGCAGCACAGTGGATTCGTCGAGTGCGGTGATCGCATCAGGTTCCAAGGCAGAAAAGCCGATTGTGGTCCCAGCCAAGATTGTCTCAAGGGACGATACATTCAATGCTACGGTGAGGTGCACCTTATTCGATTCGGACTCTATGATTGTCCTAGATAGGGTTTCGCAGCTCACATTCAGGTCCAGATTCGATCTCGATCTCTCCAAGGTACAGGCCCTTACGGCAAAATACGTGAACCCACTGGATCCTAAAATCAAGAATTTCGTCGATTCCAAGGATGGCCTATTGGCCAAAGCCATGGGCGACAAGTATTACGTATCCGGATACATGGATCCGAATAACATTATGCCGCAATTAGAGGCGGTATACAACGCGATCAGAGATTACGGTATGGCTTATGTGAGCGATACATCGACGCTGATCAAGGACGGATGCTTCCAACGTGTGAGGGATCCAGCAACGGTCCTGGAAAATCATTCGGGCAATTGCATAGAGCTCTCGATCCTGATGGCATCGATATATGAAAGTATGGGCTTCGAACCGATCATAGTGTTCCCAGAGGGCCACGCTATTGTCGGTATCGTTATGAGTACGAATAGCTACCCATCAAATTCCGTGGCGCCCGCAGCTATGAAAGGTGCATTGGTCCGTTTGGGTAACGAGAAGAGTTACATCGATGCATTCTTTGTTGAATCGACTATGGTAGCAAATAAAGACGCGACATTCTATGATGCGGTCATCAGTGCATGCAAGCAGATATCAGATGAAAGGAATTTCATCTTGAATAATAAGATGTATAGCATCATTGCTACGATGAGATAATTGGTGATGACAGATGGTTGATAAGGTAGATAAGGATCTTTTGGATGCTATTCAAAATGCGACGACTCTCGAAGAATTGGAGAAAAATGAGTTGAAAAAAGCTTGCGTTATAGATCATAACTGTTCGATATAGATCCAAGACCGATTACACAAATGTTTTTTAATGATTTGACAAGAGGATCACACATGGTAAAGAAGACTGAAATTGATAAAGAAATGCTGGCCCAGATACAGAGGCTGAATACAGAACAGGAGCTAGTGGATCATCTAGGTTATACTTTTGAACAATTGAGAAAACTGCCCGTTTCCGATTTGCGGCTCAAAGCAGATGTTCAGAAGGAAATGAATCGTCTGAAAGAAGCAATCAAAAAAGAAAGAAGAAGACATTTCAAAGAGATGTATGGTCATGATATCAAAATCGTGTCAATCGTCTGTGTTATCGTGATTATTGGAGCATTCGTAGCATTCTTTGTGTATCCGAATTATATACAGGAACATCCGATTGAAGCGATCGAGATTGAGAATCTCAACACTGTGATGGAGGTCGGGGAAGGCTATTCCTTTACATACAATATCATTCCTTCGAATGCAACAAATAAAGATGTCGAATGGGAGATCAGAGGACTTTCAGGAAATGTACTGGAAGGTGCGACTATAACGTCTGATAAAAGCCTGATCCGTATCAGTTTGGATCCTGCTATGTTTTTCGACGGAGATAAGATCAATCTTGTTGCCATCAACCATGCTTCCAAAGTCTATCAGTCAGCTACGATTACTGTCAAGTCAGACTTTGAGTTCACGCCTTTCAAGGGCGTATCCAAAGACATATCTGCCGGTTCGACAGTCGAAATCGATCCAAAGCTCCCGTCGAGCACATCATATAAAGCAGAGTGGTCCGTTAAAGTATCTTCGGAATTTCTTTCTTATTCAGTGAGTGGGAATATTCTAAAATTGCAGGCTAGTTCATTGGCATCAAAAGGTGACAGATTTGATATCACCATCAGATATGGAAAGTATGGTCCTGTCGACTATTCTGTAACGGTAGCTGAGGGATTCATATTCGATCCTTTCAAAGATGTTCCTACGTTTAATCTTGTAGCTGGTGATAAGCTTACAATTAACCCGGTGCTTCCTAGCGATATCCAAGATACGATTTCCTGGAGTACAAAATCTTCGGATGTTGTTAAACTCGAAACGGCCGGCAACAGTGTGACGATTACTGTTAAAACTTTGACATCCAGTAAGAGTTTCGATATTAAAGCTACTTATGGGCCGTTTACGAAAGAGAAAGAATTCAAAGTAACTCCGTTAGATATTGAGATGATGTTTAATACCGATTATTTCGTTGGATTTGAGACCTTTGATGCAGAACTTAGTAATTCTGAGAAGCTGTCTAATGTTAACAGATATTGGTCCGCAACGGATGGCGTCTTCACCGAAACTCCTGATGCTAAGAAGGCAACTTTCAGAATATCTGAGTCTGTAAGTGACGGTACCATATCCACCATCACCGTTTCTCTGGCATATGAGGATTTGAAAAAAACCATCACTAAAGATATCGTCTTGACATCTGCAGCTACAGGCATTCATTACATATCTGATGAGAAACAGATGGATAATGTCAGAATTAAATCTACCTACAAATACTGCTTAATGGATGATTTGACCTTATCTGATTGGAGCCCGCGTAGCTTTGCTGGAACCTTTGATGGAAATGGGAAGAAAATAAATCTAATTTTCTCTGGAAAACCACAGACCTTTGATAATGAAAAGAATTATGGCCTGTTTACCATCCTGACCGGTACTGTGAAGAATCTTGAGATTGATTGCAACATCCACATAGAGAAAGGATCGACAGTAAATGTAGGTGGAGTATGTGGCAGAATCAATGGCGGCACTGTTACAGGCTGTGTAGTCACAGGAACGATTGAAGCAAATGCGGCTGATGCTTTGCTCGATAACGCCGATATCCATGTCGGCGGTATTGCTGGTATCGCAAAAGGTACTAATAAAATAGAACAGTGCTACACATTCGGTTCATTATATGGAAAGGCATATAGCGCATATATCGGCGGAATTGTCGGATTTATCGAATCGGGCGATACTACCATCAAATATTGTTTGAATGGAAAGGTAACCTCCGGCGACAATAACTATAAGATAGATGCTAGGGCAGCTTATGTGCAGTTTGGTGCCTGCTACGGGAGAGCCGGAGGTATGGTCGGAATAATCGATTCTGGAAATCTCAGATTGGATCACTGCATATCTTCTGCGATAATACATTCCGAAGGAAATGCAAAAAAGAGTGCGGGAATGTTAGGATGTTTCGATAATGGTACTTGCACTATGTCTTATGTTGCTTTCCTTAAGGATTCATTGTTCGAAGGCGATAGTCAGACGGCTTATGACAATGTGTATTACCAAGGTTCAAAAACACCTACTTTCACGGGGGATAATTCTATATTGAATAAGGATGAACTTAGTATTTTGATAGATGAATGGTTCTCTATTTAAACAAACTGAGTATGGCCTTGCAAAAGTATGCTCGGTCATACTCACTCTTTAATATAGTGTCATTTTTGTTATTCTTGTCATTATATATTCGTAATCTTGTAGCAATTTTATAATCTCATTTCTTTGATTTATTCATATTATTCTTCATCGGCTTGTAGTCATCTATTGTCTATCTACAATCTTTCTCTTTTATCTTAATTGTAGTCTTTCTCTATGGATTCATTCAGAGGATCTGACAGATGCTGCAGAAAGATAATCCTCCGCTCATGCATATTTGCAGTGAAATGTGCATGGGCCGCACATCTGATTAGCATTCTTTGATGTCTTGAAGTTAGAAAATCCTGACTTCAAATCTCCCTTAATATACCGATAGGATGTCATATATCATGGAATCATACAACGTAATTGAATCAATGGACAGGAATCAAATGATCATAGTAGGATCTGCTCTTCTGAGCGGAATCTGCTTCGCCAATTTCATGGACAATGTGGTTTTGGAGGCCACGGGTCTTCATGAAGAAGCATGTATGGTTGCGTCCTGCGTCTCGATTTTGAGCATAGGTCTCGCTCAGCTATCCCTAATTTCTAGAAGCAGACTGCTCAAGAGATCCTCGATGATCATGGCCTCGATGGCTGCAATAGCAGTTGGAGCCTCATGTTTCTTTGGTGCATTCGACCCTGCGGTCTTTGCGTCTGCCGGAATAGTATGTTCCGTCCCTCTCATCGCATCATTCCTGATACGCTGAATCAAAACAATTAATCAAGAAGGTGAATGTAATGGGAGCAAAAATAGTAACATTCGGTCTCGTAATCATAGCTGAAACAGCATCACAGATAGCATTTGAGGTCACCAAGGATTCTACATTCGACACCGTTGGTACTGCGATAGGCAGCATCGGGGCGCTTCTGATGATGATAGGCGTTCTCGGTTGGATAGGTACTTTCCTAGGTATCTTCACCCCTACCAAGAAGGTCGGTTCCTACACCGTATCCGCCGATAATCAGATGATCGGTTCCGGCGACATCTATGGTATGAAAGATGATGAAGAGCTTAAGGACGATTGGTCTTTCGCGACGAAATCGTTCGTATGGGGGTTGATCATAGTTCTCGGTGCGGTTATTGGAATGGTACTGGGAATCAATATCTCGGGCTTTTTATGAAAAGCCCCCTGCCGTGTAGTAATTGAGAAGAATGCACGGCAGGGCTGCAGACGTATTGCTTTATTCTGATCAGATAATGATATTTCAATCATCAGATACTTATTGTCTGGCAATCAGTACAGAGGTATTATTTGTCCATTCACATATTTAGCCACTATTATTAGCCCGTCCAACCCATTTAATCCTAGCATTAATTCTGTAGTATTACCAGGGACTGAATATGAAAAAGCTTGTGCCTCTGCAAATCCTGTTTTTATATTCTGGTAATTCTTCCACTTGACAGTGGAGTATTGTTCTGGTTCATTATACCAGCCATATTTATCGCGGCTCTGTATCCGGTTGTTATAATCTGTGTATACTTCGGTCCCTGTTACTCCCCATTTTTGTTTTACTTCTATGCCACTCTCAACATATGAGAAGCCAAGCCATCTAAATCCCCATTCTTTACAAAACTGTTCAATTTTTAAGGGATTGTTATACAATTCTTGAAAGTATATTACGTCATCCTCGAATTTTTTTCCTTTGCTGATAATTATTGCTCCGGGGATGTCACGTATCCCTTTCATCTTACGTTTTTGTTCCTCTTTTTCTTCTTGTATCTTTCTCTCGTATATTGCTCTTCTATCAGAGATTGTTATATCTTTGCCATTCTGATCCGTCAAACTATTTCTGTATATATCATCATAATCTTGAATTATAAGCATCAATCTTTGTCTTAATTTCTCAATATTTGACATAATTTCTTGTATTTGATGATAAGGGACATACCATAGAATATTCTCTTTTTCATTTTTATCCTTAAAGAAAAGACGTTTGTTTTCTGACAACTTTTTGGCTGTCGTTATTTCCAGCATTGACATGTCATCGTAATACATTTTCTCAAATTTTGAATAGTAAAAGATGTCATATTTTCCTTCAGCTTTTACATGATTATTAATGAATTCCATTTCTTTATTTGAATTGAAAGACCAAAGATCATTAATTGTATAAATGCCGTTTATTAAATATGTATTTAATAACTGTAAGATTTTCTTTATAAATGGTTCGTTCAATTGTCCGCTATTATTGAATTCATCCCTCGTCAAATAGTCGCAATATTGCATAACAATTTGAATAATCGTTTCTTTATAAGGGTGATAATCTGAGAACGAATAACACCAATAGTAACGTTTTTGTAATATTTCATTTACTTTGATTTCTACTGAATCATCATTTATTTGAGTACGGTAATTCTTTATTTTTAATTCATCGACTCTGTTCAGTAATGTCTTAAGATATGGATATGCGTTTTCACGCATGTATTTCTTTTTTCTTAACATCAATATTTGCCCACCTTTATTACTTTTGAGCACAAACTTATGTTCATATATTATAATCGTATATTTTAACAATTTCAACAATTCTGGATAAAATAAGATTTTCCATTGCCTGCATAACTATTTTCCAATGCCTTATCCATGGATCTGGACTTAAATTCACTAATCATGTGTTCTCTGTTTTGGAAGAAGGCTTCGATTCAGATGACGTGGTAGTCCCTGCATCTGTAAAATCGAAGGGGAACTGTTCAAGGTTACTGAGGTACATTAGGTAACCTCCATGTCATTTGTTCCAAAAAGGGTCAAATTCATGTCGGCATCCGTTTGCAGATCCGCCTTTTTCACAAGAGAATGCGATCAGTTCAAAATACTACAGGAGTGCTAGCATGAAACCATCAATGAGCCTGTTCCAAACCGCTCATCCGATTGATTTTTAACTCTGTCCAGGATGCTACCCTCATGATATACTCTCCCCTTACCTTATCTGGCCATGCGCATAGCCTATGATGCCCACAACGGTGTGCTCGACAAGAGCGGAGCACCTTACATCTTCCACCCATATGAGGTTGCAAGCAGGATGGATGATGAGATATCGACTGCCGTTGCCCTGCTTCACGATGTCGTAGAGGACACCGAATTGACATTCGATGACCTTAGAAAGATGGGCATACCGGAAGATGTCATAATCCCTCTGACATACCTGACCCATGATCCTGAGGTCCCGTATGACGATAACATCAAGAAGATCTCCGAGAATGCTGTTGCCACGAAGGTCAAACTCTCCGATCTCAGACACAATATGGATGGGTTCAGATACTGCCGCGAGATGACGGAATATGAGGTCCAGCGCCAGATGAAATATCAGAGGGCCAGTGATTTTCTAAATTCGTGCATGGAATCGGACAGCAAACAATGAGTCGATCTATCGGGTATTGGCCGATAGATCGGTAGAAAGAGAATTGATCCTTGCGATCTTATGGCGAATAGGTCACGGGGGTGGATAGCTTCGGCTTAGTTCATGGTTTTCCCGATTCTTCAAGCAGTTTGTAGTACTCTTTGAAGACCCCGTCGATTATATCGTCGTTCTCTTCGACCACCACTTCGCCCTCATCATCTTCATCCACCCTGATCTCGAAAACTATCGCTTCATCCTCGCCGACCCCTTCCATAGGCTCTTTTGGCTTCAGGATGCAGTACAGGCCTCCCCCATACGGAATCACAGCTATCTGATCGAACATTATCGGATTGTCCTCTTCATCATATAATTCCACAGGGTCGGAATCGTTTTCATCCAAAATCGAAGCTATAGGGTTTTTCTCCGGTTCAGTCATTCTAATTCTCCTTGTTGTTTATAATCATCAATGGTATTGTGATACTTTTTAGTTGATATTTTATATTTATACTCCCATATCGTTTATGATGATCAAGATGGGAGAAAGAGGGCCTAAACAGAAGTTCTTGGAGATCTCGTGCCCGAACGAGGAATGCAGGAATTTCGGCAGACTCGGGGAGCAGAACATCATAGCGAACGGGACCTATCAGACGAAGTCAGGGACTGTGCGCAAATACAAATGTAAGACCTGCGGACGCGTGTTCAACGACCGTACTGGCACAGCTTATGAGCATACCCACCTGACCAGGGAGGAGCACAATCTGATCATGGCCTGTCAGGCCAACGGGGTCGGCGTCCGGAGGACGGCCGACATCGTCGGCTGCACGGTCAGGACCGTGCAGAAGCGTACGAAACGCGGCGGGGAGCATGTTGCTAAGGTCTCGGCCAGTCTGGAATCGAAGGGTGTGGCCCCCGAGAGCCTCCAATTCGATGAGCTTTTATATACTCTAAAAAAAACATGATTTTCGTGGGGGACCATTTCAAAGAGGACGGGGACTGGATATGGACCTCCTTCTGTGCCACCGAAAAGTATCTGCTGGGTATTGTCGCCGACGGCAGAGGAAAGGCCGTCTGCGAACGCATCGTCAACACCGAATTAGACAAGCTTAGGCGCAACCACATGCCGTATTTCGTCACCGACGGCTACAGACCTTATCTGACCACTCTTTTCAAGAGGTACAGCTATCGCGTGTACAACAACGGACGTGGACGCCCGGGAAGCCATTTGGAGCCCAATTCTGACTTCAACTACGGTGTGGTGGAGAAGACCCGCCTGGGCAAGAAATTGGAGAAGGTGAGGCGGTATGTCGCCTTCGGCGACGTACCGGAACACCTTCTCAACACGTCGGCAATCGAGAGGCAGAACCTGACGATCAGGCTGTTCAATGCGAGGATCAGGCGCAGAACGGTGACCTTTGGTAAATCCAGAGAGGCCGTGCAGGCAGGTCTGGATCTGTTCAAAGGCTACTACAACCTCTGTCTTCCGCACTCTTCGATTTCGATCCGGAAGAAGGAGAACGGTGGCAAACGCGTAGATGTCACGCCTGCGATGAAATTGGGTCTGACCGACCATATTTGGGGGATGACGGAGTTGATGTCTTTTCTTTATAGACAAAACATCAACTAAAAAGTATCACATTACCA
>JAZNDX010000031.1:0-57332 GCA_045588265.1 Candidatus Methanomethylophilaceae archaeon
CCTCATCGTCCTGCCCATGGAATGCCTCCATGGAGCACACCGTACGGTCACTATAAGAAGTTAAGACCGAGGTCCCCGAAAGTGCAACCCGAAACACTCCCACCCAGACATCCCTTCTCCACTTTCGGTTCAGGTGCTTAAGGTTCTTAGAAAGTACTGTTAAATCGTCAATTCTGACGCTAAACCGAGGGTTTCCTCAATGCTCGTCAATCCTAACCCATAAAAAACATGGTGCCCATATCCTCTTTCAGAGGATCACATGAGCGGTTGGACCTACGAGAAATCGGGCGTTAGCATCGATCAGAAATCGAACGCGATCAAGGCATTGGTCGACAAGCTGGAGTACAAGAGGGACGGTATAGGACAGAACGTCCGCCTTCCGGGACTCTTTGCAAGCCTGATCGACTTCGGCGACAGGTATATCACACTCGCCACCGACGGAGTCGGTACCAAGCTCATGATCGCGGAAGCCCTGAACAGATGGGACACCGTAGGGATCGACTGCATCGCGATGAACGTCAACGACACCATCTGCGTGAACGCCGAGCCCACATCCTTCGTCGATTACATCGCCATCGACAAGCCCAACGAGGAAATCACAAAGGAGATCGGTATCGGTCTCCAGAAGGGTGCCGAGCTCTCGAACATGGAGATCGTCGGCGGGGAAATCGCCGTCCTCCCCGAGATAGTTAACGGAGTGGACCTCTCCGGTACATGTCTCGGATACGTCGCAAAGGACAGGATCATCACGGGCGAGACCTGCGAGGAAGGGGACCTCATCATCGCTCTGAAGTCCTCCGGTATCCACTCCAACGGACTGACCCTCGCCAGGAAGATCGTCGAGGCCAACAACATCGGATGGAACGACAAGGTGTCCGGTCTCTCCAAGACCATGGGAGAGGAGCTCCTCACACCCACCGAGATCTATGTCAAGCAGGTCCTCGAGATCACATCGAATTTTAACGTCCACGGACTGGTGGACATCACCGGAGGAGGTCTCAGGAACATCCTCCGTATGAAGAAGGGACTGCAGTACGTCATCAGCGACCCAGTCAAACCCGCACCCATCTTCCAGAAGCTCCAGGAGCTGGGAGAGGTGGAGGACAAGGAGATCTATCAGACCCTCAACATGAGCATGGGATTCACGATAATCGCTCCCGCTGACGATGCAGAACAGATCGCCAAGAAGTACTCCAACGCAGAGATCGTAGGACGCGTCCAAAAAGGAAACGGAGTCCTGCTGGAACCCGGAAACATACTGTACGACCACTACTGATCAGCTGAGCCTCGTAAGGTTCAGCTTCGTAAGGTCCGCAAGGGACTGCCTGTAGAGGCTGTCCGGCAGAATCTCGAGGCAGTCTATGGCCTCGTCCACGTAATCCTTGATAATGAGCTTGCAGTCGGAGACGGCCTCAGTCTGGACGATGAGCTCGCGGACATCCTCCAGGGGTGCTCCCTTCTTGATCATTCCGCGAATCTTGTTACCTAGCTTCACATCCCTCATGGCGAGGATCGTAGGCAGTGTGATGATACCTTCGCTGAGGTCCCTCATCGCCGTCTTACCGGAGACTTTCTCTGTTCCCAACAGGTCGATGAGGTCGTCCGCGATCTGGAAGGCCATACCGTAGAGCTGACCGAAACGGGCCACCTCCTCGATGACCTCATCCGACGCCTTTGCTGCGATTCCTCCTGTTCTGGCACATTCGGAAAGGAATGCCGCCGTCTTACCGGAGATGACCTGATAGTACTCCTGCTCGATGATATCGAGGTCGAACTTGTGGTTGTACTGCAGGAACTCGCTGTCAGCAAGGGATGAACCCATATCGATGATGCTCTGAAGGAGCTTGGGGTTGGAATCGAAGAGGGACATGGCCTTCACCAGCATCATATCGCCGGTGGTAAGTGCTTTCTTCACTCCGAATTTCTTATAGGTCGCAGGCTTGCCACGGCGGCTGTCGCTCTCATCGTTGATATCATCGTGGATGAGTGTGGCCATATGGGTGAGCTCCGCTGCAGCGGCGTATTTCAGGGTGTTCTCGTCCGCCTTGGTCCCGCATGCGTAGCACACCAGGATGATCATGGACGGACGGATCATCTTCCCGGGAGAGTCCAGCGCATAGTCTAGAACATCCTGGACCTCCTTGTTGCTGTCGCGGGTGACCTCGTGCATTATCCTGGAGACCTCCTTCAGGTCCTCCGAGATGATGTCCTGCCATCCGCTAGCATCCGCTGCCATGGTTGCGGTCGATACCTTATTAGTATAAAGAAAATAGCGAAGTAAAGTTGAGCGAATCCCAATTTATGACCGTGTGCGACCCCAGCAGCCGCCAGATTGACGAAAACCATGAGTCTTCCTATGTCAACTATAAATTAATTAGATGAGATTTGACCACGATAGTATGGATTTCGAACGTTCGAACGGAAAAAACTCATCCCGTACGAAATTCCTGGCGGTCTTGATCATCGCCGTTATGGCGTTCTCGGTGCTCGCACTGCTCTCCGAGGAGCAGTCCGATGCCGTCAGCAAGAACGTGACAGTGAACAACTGGGATGAATTGGAAGAGGAATTGAAACATCTCGAGGATGACGAGGTCATCATGTTCGGCCAGGACATAGAACTTGGCAATGATGACGACATAACGATCGGGGGAGTGAAGAACCTGACCATCGATATGTTCAACCACGTCCTTAAGAGAGACATTGGCGGCCGCGGTCACGAAGAGACCGGTCAGATCAAGTTCGAAGACGGCGCAGTGGTAAGGATCATAAACGGAACCCTGAACGGAGGGTGTTATGATAACGGAGCCGGCCTGTATATCAAGGGAGGAAGTTCCGTCACCCTTGAGAATGTGAACTTCAAGAACTCCTATGCTTCCGACGAGGGAGGCTGCATTTTCATCAAAGAGTCATCCACCCTGGTGATGAAGAACGGAGAAATCTCCAAATGCGTTGAGAGGATGACGGGGGCTTCATCAGAGCTTTGGACTCTTCGAATATAGTCCTTGAGAATGTGAAATTCATTGAGGGTACCGCCAGAGAAAAAGGGGGTGCAATCAACGCCGAAGACGGAACTACCATGACCATCACTAACTGTGAATTCCAGGATAACTTCAGCAGCGATGATGGCGGAGCGATATGTCTTGAAAAAACAGGTCAAGTTGACATCATAGGATGTACGTTCTTCAGGAACATCAGCTATGGATGCGGAGGGGCCCTCTGCATCGACAACGCGGAATCGGTCAACATCAAAGGATGCACTATCAGATACAACAAGGTCCAGATGGGTGATGATTGGATTGACGGCGGAGGAGTCTTCATTACCAATAGTAAGGTGATCATCGGCCCCAACGGGGATACCGGATGCCTTTTCACCAAGAACACTGCCAGCGTCAACGGAGGTGCTATCCGTATCTGCGGAGGAGATGTCGAGATAAGAGGAGCCGAAATAAGTGAAAACTCCACGCTAAAATCGGGAGGAGCGATTTACGTGGACGACGACGCCAACCTCCTGCTCGAGGATTGTAAAATCAGCAAGAACAAGTCCGAGGATGGGGTCGGGGGAATCCTGATCGAAGACGAAGCCAATGTCAAGATGCAGGGCTCCATGTACGTATTGGAGAACGAGAAGGGCAGCGATATGAAAGGATTCCTGGGAGTCGCAAATGTCTTCATCGAGGGCAAGAACTTGATCGAATGCGGAGCCTTCAAGGACGGTACCCAGATCGGAATCAATCTGGAGAAGAAGGACAGGGTGTTCACCAAGGGCTATCAGGCTTCCAATCCCGACAAGGACCCTGCGGCGTTCTTCAAGACGGAAGACGGATATTACGTCGCTCAGGACCCTGATTCGAAAGAGGTCAGGTTCTACGGCGGATCCAGCGGCGACATGTCCGACAACACCATCTGGATAGTCGTCGGTATCATCGCGGCTATCGCCGTGATCGGTATCGCAGTCTATTTCGTCAGATTCAGGAAACCTTGAACAAACCATTAACTGGGGAGGGAAGAACCCCTCCCCAGACGTTTCTCTTTGGATTTTTCCCATCACTCTATTTATCGAATCAATGCAATTCCAGTCAAGATTCAGATGTCGCTCAATCCCAAGATCATAGCGGCCATAGCAGTCGCGGCCATCGTCTGCATAGCAGCCGGTGCGTTCATAGTAATGAACCAAGAAAGCTCGCCCGACATTCAGGGCAACTGGGTAAAGTACGATCTGTCCGGTGAGAAGGATGCCGGTATGGAATCCTACACAGAAACGGGCCAGGTAACGATGCTCTACACATTCCACAGCAAATCGGACAAGAGCTATCAGATCATGGATGCGGGAATGACGACCCGCACATACACGGAGATGGGCAAGACGGCCAAAATCCCGATAATAGGATTCCATTGGATGCAAGAGAAGGGCTCCATGGAGAAGGACGGGACCGAGACCATTTCCACCGCCGCTGGCGAAAAGGAATGCACCATCTACAAGGATCTCGTAAAACTGGGAGATACCTGGACATACTGGATAGCTGACGATTGGATACCCTACAAGATAGTCCGCGAGGTCGGTTCGGCCGAGCAATCAGGATCGTTCATATCGTCCACGACCTACACCTACATCAGCAACGGCCACGAGGACGTCGAGACCGACTGCAAACTGGTCGTGGCAGAGGGAGAGGGCGTGAAAGTCAGCGGCAACGAGGGAACCTACGCCATCGGAAGCAAGGCGAAGCTCACGGCTGAATATGATGAGGACAAGGGATTCGGCGGATGGTATGACCGCAACAACAAACTGCTTGGAAAGGATCCGACCCTGGAGATCACAATTACCCGCGACACCGAGATCCTGGCCCTCAACGGGCTCGGATGGGATAGGGAGCTGGAGCCGGGAGTGATGATCGACCTCAAGGACACGTTCGGTGTCCAAGCAGACAGGTTCCTCATAGAGAACAACGATATGGGCACGACCGAGATGTCCGACGGCACATATGATTTCGAAGGGGGTTCCTACACGATCTACGCTTATGAATCGGACGTTCCCAAGAAGGTTTACAACGTCTATGTGGACGGAACCGTCACACGTCTATTCGAGTGGACGTACGGCGGCTCCTACTATCAGATAACCATGAAGATCGATTACTCCGATGTCACCTACGCCAAGGACCTCTACACACCTCAGCAGAGAAGCTCCGACAGACCGGACCACGTCCGTGACAGGACCTTCGTCACCTACAGCTACACCGACGAAATCATGGCCCCGTACATGGACGGATTGGTCTCCAAGCTTATCGAACTGTACAAGATGAGCTACAGCGAGGTCGATGAATACGGGTACCTCGATTACATACTGAGGTTCACGCAGGAGATCGAATATCAGTCCGATGAGGAATACACCGGCTACATTGAATACTGGAAGTTCCCATTGGAAACGCTCTTCGATAAAGGAGGGGACTGCGAGGACACCTCGATATTGTTCGCCGCCATCGCGCATCAGAGCAGGGAGATCCTCGGTTTCGATACCAGAGTAGCCCTCGTGCTGATGCCACAGCACGCATCCGCGGGCGTGATCATAGACGGACCCACCGACTACGAGAAGAACCCCGACGGATTCATCTTCGGAGAGACCACCGCCACAGGTTACGACCTCGGGGACATCCCAGGCAAAGTGGAGGATTACTTCCTCGATTCGAAGTATTACCCCAACGTTTCCACCACGGTAGAAATCGCTTGAAACACATTCGATGGCCCGCGGTTCGATACTGCGGGCCTTTTTATTCTAATTTGGAGATAATAATTCTACAAACTACCGAACGGATTATCTACAAACTACCGAACGGATTATGTTCACGATAGATTGACCTTATGGACCCCAGGTCCAAGAAACCAAAGTTCATGATGGTATTGACCGGAACAGGAACGGCATACAGAAGGGAAGATGGGGTTTGGGTAGTTCCCCTCGGATGCCTAGGGCCGTAAGACCGCCTCCGGCAATTAGGCTGCTTGCAGGATCACCATCATCATTTGAAGGCATCTCACTGTTTGACGACCTTAGCATTCATCTTCGACATCAGAACGGACGTGGCGGATGTCTTTCCGGACCTCAGCGAATACTCCAGGAGCCCCATGAGATCCCTCTCCGGGATTAGGTCTGAATCCAGTGTGGAATGCAGAGCATTGATGTCGTTCTCCATGATCGCATGCTCGGCCATGGGGATGATGCGGGACCTCATGTACTGGACGTACATCTCGCGGTTATCATCGGTGAGCATGATGGGGTTGGAGAGCCTTTCCATCGCGATCTGCTCGGACATCCTCTGACGGGTTATCAGGATCTCGTTGTCGAACTGCGGGAAACAGATCGAATAGCCTGCGAGGAAGTTGAAGGTGAAACCGTCAGCGCATGTGACCTGGCAGTCGGTGCTGATGCTCCATTTGAAAGTGTTGAAGACCTCGAAGCTGCCCAGGTAGTTAATCATCCTGAGTCCCGACAGGGAGACCAAGGCCTCCTCGGAAGCCCTGACGACGCTCGCGGGGATCACCAATGTACGGCTGCTCGCTCCGTGGCAGTCCCTCAGGAACTGACGTCCTAGGGAAACAACATCCACTCCGTTCACCGTTGCGGGCACGACTATGTTCGAATCGCTGGTGATGAGCCTCGTGATCTCGAGTCCGCCGTCGGTCAGTACCGTCTCCACTCTCGCAGCGCTCATTCCAATCCCTCCATCATGGTCTTGATCCTGCGGTTCCTTCCCTCGCTGAGGAGCTCGTCGTTGTACATGTAGAGCTTCCCTCCCGGATGGGAGAACATCACGATGCTGTAGCATGAGATCAGTCCTGTGAGCAGGGATACCGTCTCCGGTCCGGTGCCGAATGTGGATTTCGCGAACTCCATTGCATTCTGCACATGGGTCTCGAAGTCCTTCCTGGCCTCCATGAGCTCGGTGCAGAGCTCCTCCATTGTCCTAAGCTCGGTCATGCATCTGATCAAGAACTGCAGACCTGCCCTCTCCTCGGCGGTGAGGTTGGACTTGAGCCTCTTATTGACCTCGTTTATAGTCATTCCGCGGTTGCTCTCCAGGTGATCGACGGCATACTTCAAAGCTAGTCCTTTAGAGGCCTCCGAATTGAGCCTTCCTATGAGAATTGAGATAACAGCCAGCCTTCCCTCCGCGCTCATGGTGTTGGGGCCCGTCTCGAACGAACCTGCGAGGATGGCATCAGAGTTGTAGTCCTCGCGGTACTTCCTGTAGAACTCCCTGTACTTGTTGAACTCGGCTGCGATATCCGGATCCCTGATGTACTGAGTGATGACGTTGATGCATGCCCATACACCCTTGCCCTCGTACTCGTTCAGCACGACGGAGAGGTCCTCCCATGCACGGGGGGTCACGAAATGTACACCGTCCACAGTACGCTCGATCTTCAGGAGGTTCTGCGGCTTGACCTTCAGATAATAGGTGATGGAATCGTTGATACCGGTGCTCATGGCGTATCTCATCCAGACATCCGTGTCCGGTTCAACCTCTATGATCCTTACCCTGTCCAGCGTCGCTACGTCGAACTCCCTTGCGGAATCGTTGAACTCAGGGGGGTTCCCTGCGGCCACCAGCACCCATCCGTCCGGGATCAGGTGCGGACCGAACTTCTTATTCTGTAACAAATCCAGCATGGCCGGTGCCAACGTCTCCGACACGCAGTTTATCTCGTCGATGAACAGGATGCCTTCTTTCTTGCCCTCGTTGTAGATGACGTCGTAGACCGATGTGATGATCTCGCTCATGGTGTACCTGGTCACGGTGCACTCAAAGTCTCCGTAGGTCTCCTTCTCGATCATCGGCAGACCTATCGCGGACTGACGTGTATGGTGGGTGATGGTGTACGACACGTACCCGAGATCGAGCTCGGCCGCTATCTGCGACATGATGGCCGTCTTTCCCAATCCCGGAGCTCCCAATACCATTATGGGCCTCTGCCTAGCACGGGGGATCAGATAGTTCCCGGCATCGTCCTTCGACATGTAGGCATCGATTGCGTCCTTGATATGGTCCTTGGCATCCTGAATGTTCATCATAGGCAGACCGTGGAATCGTATTAGTATAATAAAAAGGACGAGAGAAACAATGTCATCTCTCAGCCAAATCATGGGTGCCGATGCAGACCTTCATGGCCCACATGGGGGTCTCGAAATCCAGGTACTTGTCGTCACAGAACAGGAAGGCCACGGGATACTCGGGCTTCTTGGTGGGGTAGGTCCCGATACCGTCGGTGAAGTAGATGAGCCCCCTGAGGTTGTTGAACTCCCCTTCGTCCAAGAGATAGTTGACGTAATCGAACACGGGCCTGAAGTCGGTACCCTTCCCGCCCTTGATCTCCATGTTGTCGATGAGCTTCCTCATCTCCGCACGGCTCCTGATGACATCGTCCGAACGGACGTTGTCGTCGCATTGGACTATGTGGAGGTTGGTCCTCCTGGAGATCTCGCACTGCTCCATGATGCCGTATACATCCTCGATGAAGCTGACCACCGGACCCCTCATGGTGGAACCGGAGGTGTCTATGGCGATGACGAAATCCTCTATCATAGGCGAATTGGACTGCTCCACCGCATCGATCAGCGGTATGTTCCCGTAGAGCTGGATCCCGTAGCTGTAGTATGCTGGATCGAACTCGTTGACATCCAGCTTGACCCTCTCCCTGGTGGTCAGGAACTTCCTCAGGAATGTGCGGTAATCGGTCTGCTTCCTGTTCCTTATGCGCAGAACGCGCATCAGCGCATCGGTCTTCCCAGAGAGGTTCTTGGAGAAGCCCTCGATCTCGACCATCATCTGGGCCGACATCTCCTGCCATTCCGGATGCTCCATGCCGTCCCTGGATTCATGGCTGTCGATGCAGAACAGCGGGGGATAGGTGTTGATCTGCCATTCGGATACTTTGGACAGCTCCTCGGCGATGAGGTCCACAGTGGGGGCCCCAGCCTTCTTCAGCATCCTCTCGAACACGAATATGCGGTCGTCCGCCTGAGGGAGCATGACATGAGGCGTGCCCAGCATATCGAGGGAGTACTCCACGATCATATCCTCCGCCAGGTCGCGGAATCTGTTCTCGTTCTTGGCGTAATGGCCGAGGATCATGTGCATGACCATGTGGGCTATGACCCTCGAAATGATGTTCGGATCCTTGGAGAAATCCCTCAGCACCCTGTCTATGTGGAAATACAGATGGGAGCTGTCATAATGGTACGGACCGTCGCCGTCGAGGATGACCGTCTCCAAGGCCAGGACCGGACGCGTGATGAACCTGAGGTCCATGCAAAGATCGGTGCGGCAGTTCGCCACTATCTCTTCCGCCAGCTGCTTGGAATCGGACATATCGCGCAATGAATGCATTTCGAGGGATAAAAACACAGGACAGGTTGGATGGATAAGGAGTTTGATGCCTCGGGCAGAGAAGCCCGATCATGAACTGGGTAGGATGGTATGAATAGAAAAAAACCTTACCGGCCCTGAGGCCCGGCCGTCAATAGTTGAGCTTCGCGTAGAGCGCTCCGCACACCGAGCCCAGAGCGGCACATGTCTCCAGCGAGAATCCGCCCGTGGTTATGTCTAGGTTGTACTTCGGGATCTTCATGACGTTCTTGGGCACCCCGTGAGGGCCAATGCCGAAGACCAGGAGGATGCTCTGGCCGTTCTCGATCATATCCGTCAGCTGACCTACGGAGACTTTCTTGTCGGGCTCCGCCCTGCATGTCGTCAGTACAGGCTCGCCGAGCTGCGGCGGGAATCCCTTCGAGGGGTACGGGAACTGTTGGAACCTGCCCTTCTCGGCGAGGTCCACGAAGTAGTCCCCATGGTGCCCGATGCTTGTGGTACCGGCTATCCAATTGGCCACCTCGACAGGAGTCCTACACTCCTCCGGGATCGGGAAACCGAACAGTGCCAGATTCATCTCGAACGCCATCGCGAGGTCCCCCGCGCGGGCGATGATGCGCCTGTGCGGCTCCCTGAAGTTCTGGTCGTAGGAGTTGTACAGTCCGATCGTTATCCTTCCCCTTCCCATCGTTCCTTCCTCCTCCTTCCGACTATGGCGTAGCTGTCGCCGTCCATGAATATCTCGTACTCGGGGTACTGCTTCTGGAGCTCCGCGACCTTGTTCATGACCTCCATCATGGTCAGTTTCTCCTTGTGGAAATCGATGAAGATGCGGTCGGGTTCGTCCATAGAGCGACCCTCATGTATGAATGATAGAAGAGATGGTGCCGTGAGCCGGGCTCGAACCAGCGACTTCGAGATCTTCAGTCTCGCACTCTCCCAACTGAGTTACCACGGCGCAATTTCCCCCTATGAACATCCTGTTTATAAGCCTTTTTAGTGGGTAAACGGGGGTTCTCACCCCCTGGATACTCACTCCGACTGATTCTCCCCGGATGCCTCTGGGGAGTCGCTCAGCTCCTCCTCGGGGACATCGTCCTCGGCCATCAGCGGCTCGACGGCTATGATCTTGTCGCCGTCGCGCATGTCCATGACCCTGACTCCCTTGGCGTTGCGTCCGGTCTCGCGGATGCTGTCCGCCTGCATGCGGATGATCTTTCCGCTCTTGGACTGGAGCATCAGTTCGTCGCCGGTGAGGACCTTCCTGACGCTGACGACCTTTCCGTTGCGCTCGTCGGTCTTGATGGTTATGACACCCCTTCCTCCGCGCTTGGTCTTGCGGTAGTCGTCGACATCGGAGATCTTTCCGTATCCGTTCTCGGAGACGGTCAGCAGCCTGTCGCCCGGCTTGACAACAGCCATGGAGACGACCTTGTCGCCGTCGGAGAGGGTCATTCCCTTCACTCCCATGGTGTCCCTTCCCAGCGGGCGGGCGTCGGTCTCATCAAACCTGACGGCCTGTCCGTCGGCGGATGCGATTATGATCTGGTCGCTTCCGTCGGTGATTCCCATGGCGATGAGCTCGTCGCCTTCATCCAGCTTGATGGCCTTGATTCCCTTCGACCTTACGTTTCCGTAGGCGGACATGACGGTCTTCTTGAACAGACCGTTCCTGGTGCAGAACACCAGGTATCTGTCGTCGGGGAAGTCGTGGGTGGTGATGGAGTTGATGATCTTCTCCCCTTCCTCCAGGTCGGGTATGAGGTTGACCAGCGGCTTGCCCTTGGCCTGCCTGCTGCCCTCGGGGATTCTGTATCCCTTCAGCCACTGCATGCGTCCCTTGTTGGTAATGAACAGGATGTAATCGTGCGACATCATGACGAACATCGCCGCCACATGGTCCTCCTCCTTGGTCTGCATCGCTGTGAGTCCGACTCCTCCGCGGGACTGTTGCTTGTAGGTGTTCAGCGGGATCCTCTTGATGTAGTTGTCATTGGAGACGGTCACGACCACCTTCTCGTTGGGGATCAGATCCTCCTCATCTGCATCGATCTCGTTGGGATCGATCTCCGTGCGGCGCTCGTCGCCGTAGGTGTCGGACATCTGCTTGAGCTCGTCCTTGATGATGTTCAGGACCCTCTGCTCGTGGGCGAGGATGTCCTTCAGGTCGTTCATCAGGACGATGAGCTCGTCGTACTCCTTCTTGATTGAATCCAACTCGAGTCCGGTCAGCTTCTGGAGCCTCATGTCCAGGATTGCCTTCGCCTGCTCGGAATCTATTCCGAGAAGGTTCTGCAGACCTAGGTTGGCGGCCTCTCCGTCCGCGGATTCGCGGATCAGAGCGATGGTCTCGTCAAGCATGTTGATGGCCTTCATCAGACCCTCCAGTATGTGGAACCTCTTCGCCGCCTGGTCCAGTTCGAACTGAGTCCTGCGGGTGACGACGCTCTTCCTGTGCTTGATGTACTGCACGATGAGCTCCTTGAGACCGAGCAGGGAGGGCTTGTTCTCCACCAGCGCGATGTTGATGACACCGTAGGTGATCTCCATGTTGGTCTTCCTCCACAGGTTCTCCAGCACAACATTGGGGATGGCGTCCTTGTGGAGCTCGATCACAATGCGCATTCCGTGCCTGTCGGATTCGTCCCTCAGGTCGGTGATGCCCTCGATCTCCTTGTCCTTGACGCGGTCGGCGATCTGCATGATGAGCATTGCCTTGTTGACCTGGTAGGGGATCTCGTCGACGATGATCCTCGTCTTACCGTTGTCCATGTCCTCGAAGTGGACCTTGGACCTTACCCTCAGCTTTCCCTTTCCGGTCTCGTAAGCAGACCTTATTCCCGAGAGTCCGTAGATGGTACCTCCCGTGGGGAAGTCGGGCCCCTTGACGTACTGCATCAGGTCATCGACTGTCGCCTCGGGGTTGTCTATCGTGTATGAGATGGCGTTGCAGACCTCGGTGAGGTTGTGCGGGGGCATCTTGGTGGCCATTCCGACCGCGATACCGTCCGATCCGTTCACCAGAAGGTTGGGGAACTTGGAAGGCAGGACCGAGGGCTCCTTCAGGGAACCGTCGTAGTTGTCCACCATGTCCACCGTTTCCTTGTCCAGGTCCAGCAGAAGATCGCTGGCCATCTTGGACATCCTGGCCTCTGTGTAACGCATCGCTGCCGCGGAATCACCGTCGACGGAACCGAAGTTACCCTGTCCGTCCACCAGGGGGTACCTGAGTGAGAAGGGCTGGGCCAATCTTACCATAGCTTCATAAGCTGCGGAGTCTCCGTGGGGATGGTACTTTCCCAGGACCTCTCCCACCACGGTAGCTGACTTCTTGTGGGGCCTGTTATATGTGAGACTCAGCTGGTCCATCGCATACAGGATCTTCCTGTGGACCGGCTTCAGTCCGTCGCGGACGTCCGGAAGGGCACGCCCGACTATGACGCTCATGGAGTAGTCGATGTAGGAGCGCTGCATCTCCTGCTCGACTGTCTGGTTGATTATCCTCTTGGTAGGCTGTTCCTCGTCCATGGTATCACACATCCAGGTTTATCACTTCGTGTGCATGCTCGATGATGAACTCCCTCCTGGGCTCCACATCGTCGCCCATGAGGACCGAGAACAGCTGGTCGGCCAGCATTCCGTCCTCGATGTAGACCTTCTTCATCATCCTGTTCGCCGGGTCCATGGTGGTCTCCCACAGCTGCTGCGGGTTCATCTCTCCCAGACCCTTATACCTCGATACGTTGCATCCCTGACCGATCTCGGCGACGGCCTTGGCCATCTCCTCCTCGGTGTAGCAGTAGATCTGCTTCTTTCCCTTGTAGACCCTGTAGAGAGGGGGCATGGCGATGTACACGTGCCCGTTGTCTATCAGAGGCCTCATCTGCCTGTAGAACAGCGTCAGAAGGAGCGTACAGATGTGCGCTCCGTCCACATCGGCATCGGTCATGATGACGATGTTGTGATACCTGATCTTGGAGACGTCGAACTCCTTCCCGATCCCTCCGCCGATGGCGATGGCGAGGTTCTTGATCTCCTCGTGGTCGAGGAGCTTGTCGGGACGGGCCTTCTCGACGTTCAGGATCTTTCCCCTGATGGGCATGATGGCCTGGAACGCACGGTCCCTTCCCTGCTTGGCGGATCCTCCTGCGGAGTCTCCCTCGACGATGTACAGCTCGCACAGCGACGGGTCCTTCTCGGAACAGTCTGCGAGCTTTCCGGGGAGGCTCGTGGTCTCAAGGACACCCTTCCTGCGGGTGGCGTCCCTTGCCTTCCTTGCCGCTTCCCTTCCCTCGTAGGCCTGCACCGCCTTCTTGATGATCAGCTGCGCCACGGCGGGGTTCTCTAGCATGTATTCGGCCAGTTTCTCGTTCATCAAGGCACTTACAGCACCCTGTGCGACGCTGCTTCCCAGCTTGGCCTTGGTCTGACCCTCGAACTGGGGCTCGGACATCTTGATGCTGACGATGGCCGTCAATCCCTCACGGATATCGGTTCCCTCCAATGTGAGGTCCTTCAGCAGGTTGTTCTGCTTGCCGTAGTCGTTTGCCGTCTTCGTGAGAGCGGTCCTGAATCCCGTGAGATGCGTTCCTCCCTCGGGAGTGTAGATCGTGTTGACGAAGGAGTCGATCTCCTCGTTGTATCCGTCGGTCCACTGCATGGCGATGTCGATGTTCACGCCGTTCCTCTCGCCCGATATACGGATGGGCTGCGGGTGCAGAGGTGTCTTGGACCTGTTGAGGTACTGCACGAACTCGGATACCCCTCCCTCATAGTGGAAGGTCTCGTTCTTGCCGGTACGCTTGTCCTCGAATGTGATGGTGGCCTCGCTGTTGAGGAAGGCCTGGTTCCTGAACCTGTTCTGAAGGGTGGAATAGTCGAACTCCACGGTCTCGAACATCTCGTCGTCGGGCCAGAATTGAATGGTTGTACCGTGCCTGTCGGAGAGACCGATCTCCTCGACGGGTCCGTCGGGTATTCCCCTCTGGTAGGACTGCCTCCACTTCTTGCCCATACGGTCCACTGTGGCGATGAGCTTCTTGGACAGTGCGTTCACGACGGAGACTCCCACTCCGTGGAGTCCTCCGGAGACCTTGTAGGAGTTCTGATTGAACTTTCCTCCCGCGTGAAGGTCCGTGAGACACATCTCGAGTCCCGATTTGCCCTCTTCCTGGTTGATCTCCGTGGGGATTCCCCTTCCGTCGTCCACGACGGTTATGGAGCCGTCCTCGTTGATCGTAACCTCGACTTTGGTGGCGAATCCCGCCATTACCTCGTCGATACCGTTGTCGACGACCTCATAGACGCAGTGGTGCAATCCGCGCGTGTCAGTGGACCCGATGTACATTCCGGGTCTCTTCCTGACGGCCTCGAGTCCCTTCAACGCGACGATGCTGTCTGCGTTGTACTCCTCTTCGGCCTTCTGTATGTTCCCATCCATGGTCATAGCTATCCGTAGCCTACTTACATATATAATATGACGCACGCGAGAGCGCGCACGCGTACATGCGCAAGAGTATCCGCCAACTTTCATATACGACTGAATCGGATTCTTGGACGATCACGATGGCCACCATTATGGAAGAAGCCCGCAGGGGCGTCACACCGCTCATCAGAGAGATAGCGAAGAAGGAAAAGGTAAGCGAGGAGTTCGTAAGGAACGGGATAGCCTCTGGAAGGATCTGCGTGCCCTGCAACCCCATCCACGACCCCATACCCGGAGCGATAGGCGAGGGGATGTCGGTCAAGATCAACGTGAACCTCGGAACATCCCGCGACATAGTGGACATCGAAGCGGAATCGCAGAAGCTCAAGGTGGCCCTCGAATACGGTGCAGATGCGGTCATGGACCTAAGTACCGGAGGGGACATAGACGCCATAAGAGCCAGACTTCTGAAGGAGTGCCCCGTGATGATGGGTTCCGTGCCCATCTACGAGACAGGTGTATTAGCGGCGAGGAAGAACGCCATCGTGGAGATGACCGAGGACGATATCTTCAACGGTATCGAGAAGCACGCCAAGGACGGAATGGACTTCATGACCGTACACTGCGGCATCACGAAGGAGACCGTGCAGTGGCTGAAGAAGAGCGACAGGATCACAGACGTCGTCTCGAGGGGAGGATCGTTCCTCACGGCATGGATCCTGCACAACGAACAGGAGAACCCGCTCTACAAGAACTTCGACTATCTCTTGGAGATGGCGAGGAAATACGAGTTCACGCTGTCCCTCGGGGACGGCTTCAGACCCGGCTGCATAGACGATGCAAGCGACCAGGCACAGATATCGGAATTGATGACACTGGGTCATTTGGTCAAGAGGGCCCGCGAGGCCGGCGTTCAGAGCATGGTCGAGGGACCCGGACACGTGCCCTTGGACCAGATCCCCATGAACATGAAGCTCGAGAAGCAGATGTGCGACAACGCCCCGTTCTACGTCCTCGGACCCTTGGTCACGGACATAGCGCCGGGATACGACCACATCGTAGGGGCCATAGGAGGCGCCGTAGCGGCTCAGAACGGTGCGGACTTCCTCTGCTACGTCACGCCCGCAGAGCACCTTTCTCTGCCCGATATAGACGACGTCAGAGAGGGTGTGATCGCATCCAAGATCGCGGCCCATGTCGGTGACCTCACAAGGGGCATCGGAAGGGAGAGGGACACGCGCATGGCCCACGCCAGGAAGAAGCTGGACTGGGCGACCATGTTCGACACCTGCATCGACGAGGAGAAGGCCCGCAGGTACAGGAAGAGAGGCTGCACCGAGGAGAGCGAAGGCTGCTCCATGTGCGGCGATGTCTGCGCCATCAAGATCGTCAACGTCTATATGAACGAGGACAAGCCCGAGAAGAAGGACACTCCCAAAGAGGACTGCTGACCCGTGCTGTCGGAGGCATGACATGGATAGTCCAAAGCTACTGTACGCAGCAATTGCCGTCGCATCGATAGTCATCGTCTGCGTCGTGTGCTTCTACGCATTTTCAGATGATAAGAAGGATCCGACCTTGGATTCGTCCGATTTCGTCCTGCTGACGGATGCCGTCCCCGATGCCATACTCGAGATACGCTACTATTCGACATACAACTTCGTCGGGGACAGGATCGACGGCTACGAGGAACCGGCGGCATTCCTCACGAAGGAGGCTGCCAAGGCCCTACGCGAGGTCAGCGATGAGCTGAAGGAGAAAGGGTACCGTCTCAAGATCTATGACGCATACCGTCCCCAGATGGCCGTGGACCACTTCGTTAGATGGGCCAAGGACGTGGATGACGTCAGGATGAAGGAGTACTTCTATCCGGAACTGGAGAAATCGGATCTGTTCCCCAAGATGTACATCATGGAGAGGTCCGGACACACCAGAGGCAGTACGGTGGACCTCACTCTGTTCGATATGAAGACAGAGAAAGAGGTCGATATGGGAGGTACCTTCGACTATTTCGGGGAGCTCAGCCACCCCGATTATCCGTACATCACCGAGGAACAGTTCGCCAACCGCATGCTGCTGAGGGAGGCCATGATGAATCACGGGTTCAAGCCCCTGGAGACCGAATGGTGGCATTTCACATTGGAAGATGAGCCCTTCCCTGACACCTATTTCAATTTCCCCATAAACAGCGATTCATTGTGACATTCAGATTATCTTCTACAGTAAAAGGGAAACATGTAACGCAGGAATAATCTCAGTCCAATCTCCACTTTCGGGTATTTTCGGTGACCCCTTTCTGAGGCTTATATACAAAAATCAAGGTGATATATTCGGGAGATAACTTAGATGTACAGATCGATCACCATGAGAGTGGAACCAAAATCAGAACAGAGAAGGTTCCTGGATGAAAGCATCAGAGTACATCACTACGTATACAATGCCTTGATTACAGCTACTAAGCTGTACTTTTCATATCATGGGGACCTACCTTCCCATAATGAACTTAACAGAGTGTGCACCCAAATCTGGCAAAACAATCAATGGATGCACGGCATCTATCAAAATACTATGAATCAGACAGCCAAACGTGTTCTTGATGCTTTTAAGTCCTGCAATCCTGAGATAAAACATGTCTCCAGAAAAAGAAACAATGGAGCTGTCGCAGGTGCCTTCATTCTGAGATCCCCCAGACATAAAAAGCTCAACCGCTCCAACACTTTCGGATACATTTCCAATAATACTTTCAAAGTGGTCAATTCAATCGATGACAGAGGAAAGCATCGTAGATCACTATCCCTTGGAAAAATGAAAGGGTCCCTCAGATGCTACAACCAATCCACACCCATACCTGGAAAACCAAAGACAGCAACCATTACCAGAAGGGATCTCAGAACTCATTACGAATACTACACAACCATACAATTCGAATAGGAAAACATAATGTGTAGACGCTTTGCAGATGATTGTGAATCTGAATTAGAACTCGAAACCGCAGTTTTCAGCATGAATACATTTCCTAAACCTATAGGAATCGATGTTGGAATCTCCAATGTTGCAACCCTTTCAGACGGCACCGTGTACAACAACACGCGTGAATACACAATGATGCTGAACAAGTTTCGCGAGAATCAGAAGAAACTATCCAACACGTTACCAAATACAAAGAATTACAAAATGACGAAAAGTCGTCTTAACCATAAATACAAAAGAATGATCAATAAGAAAAAAGACTATCTGGAGAAGACATCTCTTGAGATAGTTAGAAAGCATACAAAAATAGTCATGGAAGACCTTTCAGTAAAGGGATTGAGATCGATCTCCAAATCCCCTTCTATGACTATCTCTTACATTGACAGTTCTCTGGGTAGATTGAGACAAAGAATCTGCAGCAAAGCAATAGAAGCCGGCCGCCAGATTGTGTTAGTCAATCCGAGAAATACGTCACAGATGTGCTCTAGGTGCGGAGCAATTGTACATAAGGAACTGAGTGCCCGTATGCACATATGCTCTCAATGCGGCTTAATAATGGACCGCGATCTGAATGCATCTATCAATATACTCCGCCTTGGGTTGACCGACAACCCCTCTCTCGCGTCAGAAGAGAAAATAGCCCCGTCATCTTGGCAGGGGCATGAGTATTCCAGTTTACTCATAACAGTGTAACTGGCAAACTCAAGAAGGGCGCAGAAAAAGCAATGAGTGCTAAAAAAAACAAATCTCACAGTGACCGATAGAATAAAAAGAGAGCCGCTGAAGGGATTTGAACCCTCGACCTTCTGGTTACGAATCAGATGCTATACCACTAAGCCACAGCGGCGTCAAGACTAGTGATATTATTACTCTATAAATAGGGCGCGGATGGACCGTTCTGACGTGCATCAGATGTATCTCACGCCGGGATCGGTGGGCATCGCACTTCCATCCTGACCATGGAACGTACCGACACATGTGCCGTCTGGATTCCACTGACCGATTATGCGTCCTCCGTCGACGTAGAGCACCCCGTCGCCGCATGGGCGGTTGTCGTCGCATCCGCCCTCGTATACCGGCCTGCCATCGCGGCTTATCCTCAGGATGCCAACGAACCTGTCGTTGGAAGCGTTGCCGGTGTAGGTAAATCCGTCGCTCACGGTGAACATCGTCGTAGGCCCTTCGCGGACACCGTTGACGTAATTGCCCCTGGTCCACGATCCGTCCGCCCAGAAGTAGCATCCCTGGCCGTTCCTGACGCCTGCGACATGGACTCCTTCGAAGCGGTCCCCGTTGGGATAGAAGTACACTCCGGGACCTGTGAACAGACCCCTCTCGTCGAGCATTCCCCTGTACACGCTGCCGTCCGGGTTCCTTATCTCCTGACCCTGCGGAGGCATGCCGTTCGGTGGGACGCCCACAGGGTAATAGTTGGCTGCAGGCAGGGACATCTGCCCCATATCCTCCTTCTCATGCCTGTTCTTCCTGAGGAGCCACATGTGTCTGAAGGAGTTCGCATACTTCCTGAGATCCACCTCGTGGCCCAGGATGAGCGCGTTGTCGTAGTTGGGCAGTTTGCTGTCATGCACCAATATCCTGAACCAGCTGCCGTCCGCGACATACACGGATACATGGTCCCGCATGATGACTATGTCCTGCACCTTCACCTGATAGTACGGGTTGGACATCGAATGCTTGGCGGTGAAGATCTCCATCCTCACGCTGCCGTCACTCCTCTTGAATGCGATCTGCCTCTCCCCGTGCTTGTTGCTGTAGAGCCTCAGGCGCACCGGTTGCATGGAACCCGAATCCAGCATCTGCCTGAGCTCGCCCGCTCCTGAGGTTAGGATGTACGCATCTGCGACACTGGACATCCTCATCTCCATCCCTTCCAGACTGCGTACCGAGGCCTGGATGAAACTGTATGTCGATATGGACTTGTCCTGTGATATTATGAGGATGCATGCGGACATGGATACGATCATCAGACTGACCCCGGTCTCCGAGATCAGAAGCTCCATGGGCTGGTGGATGAAGAGGAATGCCTTGCATATCGACGCAAGGACCAATATGAGGATGATGTTCCTGATCCCGGCGATGCTTATCTCCATCTTCATCCAAAGGGCGAGGCCCATGAAGATCAGCGGGATCCCTATGACTATCTGAACGAGACCCGGGAACGGACTGATTATGCTGTGATCGTACAGGATGTCCGAGATCCCTCTTGCTAGCAGGTACAGACCGAAGAACACTGTCTGCACCGCCATGACATCGCTCACGCTGTCCCTCATCGCACGCACGCTGATCAGCGACCCCAGGGCCATGATGACCATGGGGATGATCACATCCAAGTCGCTCAGCTCTTCCGTATAGGCGGCATCCATATACCACAGGATGACGGCGAAGACGGGCATCAGGAGGATGATCGCCAGGAGCTTCTTGCTCTTGTTGTTCATCAGGCCACCCTCCTGAACCTGTCCCTGTAGAACAGGGGGCCGTTCTCCTCTTCCATTCTCCTGATCCTGAACACACCGGTCCTCGGACCTTCGAAACCTACGATCAGATGGTCCTTGGTCACCGCGACATCCACGACGCGCATGGTGTTCGATCCGATGACAGAACCGTCCTTATGCTCCGAGAACGTCATGTAGACGGGCCCGTCAGGTCCGTACCACCTGCGAAGGAACACGGTACCGTATCTCATACCGTCATGGAACGGGAATATGTACTCGTAATGAACAGGACCCTCCCTGAAACCGGTCATCTTGGATTCGGGCATGGTACCGTCGCAGAAATGCAGAATGAATGCGACCGACTCGGGGTCTATCGAGATGTCCGGACCGCTGACGTTGGTGAGCCTGAATCCGGCGAACGCATGGGCCATACGGGCGATGTCCGTCGAGTAGCGGACAGGGTGCGACGAGACGAGTATCAGATAGAGGATGATCATGGCCAATGTGACGGCGTTGTCACCCTCGTCGAAAAGGAAATCGTCGAAGTTGTCCGTCGTCAGCACATATGCGATGAGCTCAATGGTCAGCAGCGCCGCGAACATTCCCGAACCGACGCAAACCCAGAATACTCCCCTGGAATTGCTCAGGAGATATCTGAATCCGGAATAGACCAGGTTGCCGGCCATGATGGTGAGGGCGAGTCCCGTGACCTCGTCGACCATACCGTTGCTGAATATCATCGGGCAGTAGCTCAGGAACCTGGCGATACCTAAGGCGATGGCGTACATCCCCACAGCGAAGAATATGCTGCGGTACCTGTCTAGGATGATGGCCAATCCCAAGGCCAACGGGAATATGTACACGACGATGCTGGCCAGCATGTCATTGCCGAATTCAAAATCCCAATACAGCCCGAGTGAGGCGTAGATGATCATCACGACACCCATCAGGATGGTAATGTTCGCCATAATCCCGCTGATGACGAACCTCATTCCGTTACGGACGCCGTTGTAGACCATGTGACAATGACTCCTTTTTCGATTTTATATGTGCGCCCGGCCAGACTCACTCGTTGAACTTGAATAGATGGGGCCTCTTGATCCTCAGGATGATGAGCGTGACCACCAGTTCGGCGGATGCCACTGAGAACAGGATCAGCATGAGCTTCGCCGTCATCTCCATGATGGTGGGCTCGGGAACCGGATGTGTCTGGTCAAGGTCTATGTTCAGCTTGTCGAGCGACTTCTCGTATTCCTTGCCGTCCGATTGGATCAGGTCGATGTATATCCTCTCCAGGTCGATGCCTATGTTCACTTCCCTCTCCACATCCACGGTGAAGCTCCTGATGGTGACCTCGACGTCCCTGTAGGTGTTGTAGACCTGGACGGAATCCCTGCTGAGGACGAGCTCTGACGATGTGAACAGGAGCCTTCCTCCCACGGTGAAGTCGTCGGTCCTGAGGGCGTTGACGATAGCGAATATGCCCTGCTCCTTGGCGTCGTATCCTTCGATGTCCAGGGTACCGTGGGTAAGAGATATGCCAGAATCGTCGTTATCGAGTCTGAAATCTATGTCATAATGCACGACGGAGAGATCCCAGGGCATGTGGACGTCCATGGTGTACTCGATGCCTTCGTTGAAGGTCAGGTCCAGCTCTCCCCTCAATTCGGTAAGGGTGAGAACGAGGTTGGTGGTTCCGACGGGATCGGTGTGTTGAATGGTATCGTCGATGACGACCTTGTAGCCGACGGAATTGGCCCTTGCGGCTACAGTCGTAGTGTCCTCGTATTTCGAATAGGAGACGATTACGGAGAGCGTCATGCTTGTGGGAGATGTTTCCGACATCGCAGTCCCGGTGACCTCCAAGCGGTTGGATTCGCTGGTGGACACGATATCGAATCCGGAGTTGGAAATCTGTATCTCGGCGACAGTGTCGTCGGTGAACTGTATGCCTTCGGTGAAGGCCTTGATGACCTGGTCCATGTTGCCCACGGTGTCGATATAGGCCATGGTCTCATCGAGATGGAAATCGTTGACCGTGTGGCCGAGTTTCGTATCCTCGCTTACGGTCTCCGTCTCTAAGAATTCGAAGCTGACCGTCAGGGTGTTGTGCTTCCTGGCGTCCTGCTCCAGGACCGCGGACATGGTGTCGATCTTCAGGTCCACCTTTCCGTCCCCGTCGTAATCCGCGACGACATACTTCACATCGCCCTTGACGAGCCCGCTGTAGTCCAGCAGCTCCTGGAGGGTGATCTCTCCTTCGACGCAGTATATCGAATAGAGCTTCGCCAGATCGAGGTTCTCGGTCTGCAGATGGGTCAGCACCGCATCCATCCGGAATATGATCGCATCACCTGCCTCCCTGGTGTAGACGGCCATGGGCAGGACCACGTCCACGGTGAGCTTGTAATCGGTGGTCAGACCTAAGGATTCGAATTTCGCCTCGTCGGCCTTCAGCGTGTTGACGACATTGTCCTCGGTGAAACCTGCGACGAGGAACCAATCCGCCCCTTCCTCGGCATCGATGGTGACGTAAAGATGCTCCAGGTACCTGTCGACCTCCTTGATGTCGGAGACGTAGAACTCCCCGGAGACCGCTGTGATGTTGAGCTTCTTGATGATGTTGACGTCCTCGGTCTCCTTGATGTCATGCTGCTTCAGGATGAACCAAATGACCTTGAGGTCCGACTTCATGTAGAGGTTCGTATCCGTAAATACTGCAGACTCCAGGATCTTGTCGCCCTCGGTCCTTTGGGTGGTGACCTTCCCTGCGGAAGCCTTCACCTCCACGAAGAAGTCGCTGTCGAGCTCCATTGTGATCAGCCCCATGTCCATGAAGTTCTTGGTCTCCTCGACACCGGACCTGAGGAACTCCTCTACTGCCGTCACGGAGGTGAAATCCATCGTGATCTTGGGGTTGTCCCCAATCGGGACCTTGATATCCACGGCATGCCTGGACAGGTCCGAATTGACTGTCAGAGTTTCTACAAAATAGACACCTTCCTCATCGGAGGATTTGCTGATGTACGTGAGCTTGTTGAAATCTATCTGATATTCGATCCCCTGCTTGGACAGCAGATGCGCGGCATACGGGTCCTGGACCTTGGCCACGAAATTGCTCCAGTAGAAGTACATGTTATGGTCGTCCCCGCTCGGGGTGAACCTCATCTCGGAGCCGTCCTTGATGGCGGGTATGCCTCCCAGGAGCACGGTACCGTTGAAAGAAACTTCCAATTCATCACCTAGGACGGGCAGTACGGCACCGATGAGGACCAAAGCGGTCTTCTCTCCGAACACGAAACTGCCTCCGGAACTGACGAAGGACGCTCTGTCTATCACCGTGACGCTGCTCTCTGCACCGAAGTCCATGGTGTACTCGCCGAGGTCGATCACCGCATCCTTGTGGATCACGATCACGGAACCGTCCTTGTACGTTACGTCATCAGTGAGAGTCATCTCTCCCTTGATGTCGATGATTTTTGTGACGGCAGCAGATGAATCATCGGTGAACTGGACCGCTGCGAACACAGCGGCCAACATTATGAATGTGATAAGGAAGGCCTTGCGGAAGCTCATATCATCTTCCTCCTTCCTGCTAGGATCATCATCGGGATCGCCACGACGACGAATACTATCGCTCCGCCTGTCAGAGACAGTCCGACACCTTCCGCGAACGCGGATGCTATCTTCTCCGAGAGTCCCGGTACCAATCTCACGAAGTCTCCCAAAGGCGTCAGCAGCAGCGACGCCAGGGCGCTGTCCGCAGGGAGATCGAGATGCAGGATCTCGTTCCAATGCGCCATGGTGTCTGCCATGGCCTCCCTCATGTAGTAATCCGAGAACGCCTGGTAACAGTTGTAACCCATCCACAGCCCCACAGTACGGATCATGATCGCGAACGACATTATCGCACCGTTGTTGTCCTTGGTGGTCCTGTTCTGGATGGTCGCGTTGAGCATCGACACCAGACATCCTATCGCCAATCCGAGAACGAACAGGTGAAGGGCGAAGAATATCGAGGGATCGTCCTCCTTGACCATGACCATCGAGATCAATGCTACGGGGGAGAGTATGGTGCTCAGCAGGAACCAGGGAAGATGCCCGGTCTTGTGAATGACCTTAGAGATCGTGATGGCGGTGATCGCGGCACCGCAGACCAGGATTATGAAGAACGGCGCGGCCTCGCCCACCGACATGCCGTATGTGAAGAACGCTATCTTGACCATGTACCCCACAGTGGCCATGTCGATCAATCCAAGAAGGATGATGAACACCATGCATGCGGCCGTCAAACGGCCTCCGTCTATCTTCCGATGAAACACGGAATGCGGATTGACAATCTCCACAAACACGAAGAGGACGGTCATCAAGATCAGGAATGCGACCCACTCCAACGCAACGGGGCTTTCCACATCCCACTCGAGATAGAGCTTCTGTAAGAGATAGACCAATACGCCGGCCCAGACGGTAGCGATGATGGCTCCGGGAATGTCCGCCTTCATCTCGCTGGTCTCACCGTTCTTGAGGATCTGCAGAGCAGGATAGGTGAGGACCGCCTGAGCGACTGCCAGGATCCAGAACGCCGTGGGCCATCCGATTGTTTCTACAAAAGCCTTCCCGGCGAACAGTCCGAAGAGCATTCCGGCACCGAATCCCAGGGACATGATACCGTTCGCGATGTAACGAGACTGCTTGTCCGGCACGTCGAAGTAGATCTGGGCGATACATGTGACGATGACCAGACCTGCACCGAATCCCTCTACGATACGGCCGATGAGGAACAGGTCCATGTCCCTGCACATGGCGCAGAAGCACGTCGCTACGATGAAGAGGACTGCTCCAAACGCATACGGTATGCGCCTTCCGTACCTGTCGATGATGCATGCGGCAAGGGCCATCGATGCACATTCCCCTGCAACGAACAGCGGGAACGTCCAGGCGTATCCTTTGGAAGGGAAGGAATCGAGATCGAACATCAGATCGAACGAAATGATCTGCGTCATCGCTGCGGGCACGCATACGACGAAAGTGCTGAAGGACAGCAGGAACAATGCCGGTAGCTTCTTCTTCACCGCTTCGTCCAAGCCCATACACGCGCGCCCCTAATTATTTAAGGCTTAAACAACGGTTGTATAAAACCCCTTTTCGGCTCTGCTAATTTATACCCTTAACACCGTTGCACAGGGCATGATCTGCTACTTCTCGGCAACAGGGAACTGCAAGTACGTGGCGCAGAGGATATCGGAGGCCATCGGCGAGGATTCCGTCTCCATAGAAGGCCTCGACCCGAAGACGCTGGAAGGGGAGAAGGTGTTCGGCCTGATCACCCCTGTGTACTACTGGACGCTGCCGAGGATCGTCTCCAATTTCCTGGAGAAGGTCAGACTGAGCAATCCCGAATACGTCTTCCTCGTGATGACCTACGGGACCACAACAGGAGCCTGCAGATCCAACGCAGCGAAGATCCTGTCCAAGAACGGGATAAAGATGAATGCCGCCTTCGACATCAGGATGCCGGACACCTGGACACCGTCCTTCGACCTCAGCGACCCCGAATTCGTCGCCGAATAGAACCTCCAGGCAGAATCGTACATCGACAGGGTCATCATGAGGCTCCAAGAGAGGGCCGAGGGCAACTTCGTCGAGAAGGAGAAGCCCGGCATAACAAGCATGGTCTCGAACACCATGTTCGAGAGGGACAGGCGCACGAAGAACTTTATCCTAGACGACGGGTGCACAGGCTGCGGCCTATGTGCCAGCAAGTGTCCTGCGCATGCTATCGAGATACAGGACGGCAGACCGGTTTGGGTGAAGGAACAGTGCGAGCTCTGCCTCAGATGCCTCCACCACTGCCCCCAGTTCGTCATCCAATACGGTGACGGCAAGACCAGGGAGCACGGTCAGTACAGGAACCCTCACGTAAAAGTCTGATCAGGCCTGGCGGTACTGCGGGAACATATCTCTGAACACGACCGCATCCTTCTCTATCAGAGGCGATTCGCAGATGAAGTTGCATTCCTGCTTGGTATCCGCCAGAACATTCGCCAGGAGCTGAAGGTCGGGATCCTTGGATTCCAGGGGCAGATGCGATATCTCTCCCTTGTCACCGTACTTTATGCAGCTGATATGGAAATGAGCAATATCCCCTGCCAGAGGGAAGAACTGATCGATGAGACCCTTCATGTCCGCCTCGGTCTTCAGATATCCGTGTCCCCTTGCGTGAACATGGGCGACATCCAGCACCGGGTGGACGCCGTCCACCTCGTCCATGACCTTCCCGATCTCGTCCAGCGTACCGAACTGACCGAGCTTTCCCATGGTCTCCACACCTAGGGTCACATCCTTTATGCCCTCGTCGTCCAGAAGGTCCTTGCACTTCCTCAGTCCGTCGATGACGTTGGGAAGGGCGGTCTCCGGGGATTTCCCGTATGCCGCGGCATGGATGACGATGATGTATGCTCCGAGATTGTGTGCCGCGCGGGCGGTGTCCATCACCCAATCGATGCTCTTCTCGCGGGTCTCCATGGTCTCCGAATTGAAACTGATGAAATAGGGTGCGTGGCAGCTCAGCCTGATGTCCAATTCCTTGGCCTTCGCACCGATCTCCTGCGCCCTCTCTGGCCTGATGCGGGCTCCGCGTACGAACTCCACCTCCAGGGCGTTCAAGCCTAGATTCTTAGTGTATTCCAACGAACCCTCGGGCGTCTTTCCTGCCGAGGGGTATCCTGCGGGACCGAATCTCATCATGCACCGCTCATATGAATGACCGAATAAATGATTATCTGGAAACGCATCCCCGGCATGATGAGGATCGATCTGGATGTCTCTCTGGACCCGACACTGGGATGCGGCCAGGCACACCGCTGGCGCAAGCTGGACAGCGGAGACTGGGAAGGAGTCTGGAGGGATCATGTCGTCACCATGAAGCAGCTGTCCCCGGGATCGATAGAGGTCACCGGCACCAATGACCGTAAGGGCATCACCAGATACCTCGGCGGGGATGACGATCTCGATCACATCATTTCAGAGATCTCCAAGCGCGACGGATACGTCGCGGGTCTCGCAGAGAGGTGCCCGGGCATGCGCATCCTCCGCCAGGACCATTGGGAGTGTCTCGCCACATATCTTCTGGCGACCAACGCCAACGTAGCACGCATCGGTAAGATGGTGGAGTCGGTCTGCGACCACTTCGGCAAGGACCTAGGAAGAAGGCATAGCTTCCCTACACCCAAGCAGATCCTAGACAACTGCGGATGCGTATCCGAATGCAGGCTGGGCTTCAGGGAGAAGAGGTTCATCACCCTTGCTGAGAGAGTCGAATCAGGTGATCTGGACGTTGAAGCCTTCTCCGAGATGGATTATGACGAATGCGTAGAGAAACTCCAGGGCATCAACGGGGTCGGACCGAAGGTGGCCGACTGCGTCGCACTGTTCGCCTTCGAGCACATGGAGGCCTTCCCGATAGACGCACGCATTTCGAAGGTCATGGAGACCAGATACGGCGTGACCGGCAGTTACAAGACCGTATCGTCATACGGGCGTAATCTGTTCGGAGAATACGCCGGATACGCGCAGGAATTCCTCTATCACGCTGATTTCATAGAATGAGGTCACTCGGGCAGGATGCCTTTGCACATGTTCGAGCACTTGTATGCATCCACACCGAACAGGTTCTGATAGATCTCGTCGAGTATTCCCATCTGGTTGACGGTCTGGCAGACCCTGCACATCTCCATCTCGAAGGAGGTCTTGCCCTCCGCGATGAGGCTGGCCGAGTCCCTGATCTTTCCGATGAACTCGGGATACTTGGCGGAGTTCTCGATGATGGCGCTGTCGCCTCTCTTCTTTTTCAGATATTGGGAGATAGCGGCGTCGGTGACACCGAATTTCCTAGCTACTTCCGCCTGCGACATATGATGGACGTTGACCAATTCATTGGCCACCTCCCTTCTAACAATCGGAAGAACGTACCAAACGATAATCTCGCAGGGAATCTTCATGTTTTCGAACACAAGATATCAGTATATAGAGATTGAGCATAACACTGGTTAATTTAGTGTTACCGAAGTTTTCTTAGCCAGACTGACACACTTCATTCAGGCGCCGGTGTTGACTTTGGTGTAGAACTCGGATACATCCCAATCCTCGTCCTCTCTCTGACGCTGCGTCTCGAGCCTCGCACCTACCGACTGAGCGGCCTCCTTCAACATGCGCTCGGCACGGTCGTTGCCCTTGAACTCCTCGACCTTCGCCCCTCCGACTGTGATCTTTCCGATGAAGGAACCGATGACCTTGTTGTTCGCGATGATTACCGACCTGGTCGTACCTGTCTCGGTCTTGAACATGTCGCGGAAGTACACGCTGAGGTTGTCCTGGGAGTTGATGATCAATGATTCCCCTGCCCTGCGCATCGGCTTGCCGATATCCTCGGCCAGCATCCACCTGAGCGTGGGATCGTCCTTGACGAAGAATCCCTTCTTCACGAATCCGTCGTCCTCCAGCTCCCTCAGGACCTCCCTGGTGAATCCCATCCTGCTGGACAGGAACGTGGACATGTCCTCGGCGGAGAATATGCCGAAGTCGCGGAAGTGCATCTTGGCAATCTCCTTGGCGGCATCCATCTGGTCCATGCCGTTGTCGGGGACGAGGCTGTATCCCGAGTCCGCACCCTGGTAGATGACGGAGTACTTGTTGAGCTCGGAGAATATCTCGTTGGTCCTCTCGAGGGACAGCGGGGACTCCTCCACGATCTTCTTCTTGGACACGGGCTGCATCTTTGCGATGATCTTGATCATGAGCTTCGCATCATCATCTGGCTCATAGCCTCTCATGGCCCTGAAGAGAGCTCCGTGCTCCGCGTTGGTGTAACCCTGATATCCCGGGACGAGGGTCATCTTCATGAGATTGCCCTTCTCGATCTGCTTCTTCATGATGGTCTTCTCGGCCACGCGGGTCATGACCTCCTGGTCGCCCCTTATGTAGCCGCGGACGTTGACGCACTCGTCGACGGTCTGATATTTGCTGGCCTTCGACACCCTCTGCTTGTTGAAGACGTAGGTGATCATCTGGTCCTCGGTCATCGTCCAGGGATCGAAGCGTCCCTTGGCGTAGAATCCGTTGACGAGTACGTACCCATGATCCTCCATGACCTTGCTGACATCGTCCTCCAGCTTCTCGGTGTCTGTACCCATGACCTCCCTGACGCGGACGATCTCGATGTTCTTCTGCTTGTAGAATCCCATCATCCCGTCCACTGCGTCCAGCACCTCCGGCAGCATGTCGGGCTCGTCGATGTCCATCGAACGTATCTCTATGACACCGGACATCTCCCAGATCTCCAGCGCACCTACGATGTTGTTGCCCTTGACCAGCGGGAAGATCCATCTGTCTCCGTAACGAGCCGAGATCTCGGCCCACTTCGAACCTAAGTCGGGATCGAACAATGAAAGCAGTCTTATGGGGTAGTCCTGCTCCTCCACATGCTCCAGCGCAGGGATCTCGTCCTCCATGATGTACATGGGGCTCTGTCCCTCACCGACGCTTATGACCTTGGCGCCGATCTCAGCGGCGCATTCGTCGACAACGTCCAGCGGGACGCCGACTATGTAACGCAATGCGGATGCCGGGATCGGTCCGTATGCCCTGATGGCCTTGGCGATCAGGTCCTTGGCGGGATCACCCTCGACATCTCCTGGATAAAAGACCGCATAGGTGTTCTCGGTACCCCAGTCCTCCTTCTCGCTGAATGCGCGAATGATACGCAGTGAACGGTCCAGACGCATGACCATGTCACGCACGGCATCCTTCTCCTTGCCGGTCTCTGCGACCAGCTGCCTCAGCGTGGCGGTTCCCATCACATCTATGACGTCCAGGAGCTCCTCGTCTCCTGGGGATGTCTCGTCAGTCCTCAGGGCCGCATACCTGTCGGCATCCTCCCTCATGACGAACCTGACCTTCCCTCTGACGAACCTTCCCAGCTGGATGTCGCCGTTCTTCCTCATCTCGTACCATTCATTGAGGTCGAAGTTTTCCACCCTGTTATAGACGTCCAGTTCGTTGCCTGCGGATCCGTGGAAGTCGAAGAACTCCTTGATCGATTTGAAATGCTGTCCCTTCGTGAGCCTGTAGCGCTCGACGGCCTCGTAGCTGTAGATGTTGTCATGACCGGCCTTCAGCCTCATGTGGTCGATCTTCAGCATGTACTGGTCGTTCTCCGAGACCAGGAACCTTCCCTTGACGACGTCGTCGTTGGCCACAAGGGATTCGAGTGAGGCCTTCGCCTGCTCCTCTGTGATTGATAATGAGAATGCCACCTCTTGTACTGAGGCGGGTGCGAAGCAGTCCAGATACCTCATGACGATACGGTCGGTGGCATCGTTCTTGTCGACCTCGGGATACTCCACGCGTCCGAACAGCCACTTCGAACCGGAGAGGTCCGATCTCGTGATCAGATACATGGACTCGAGCTTCCTGAGCGACCTGACCGCCATGTCCTCGCTGATCTCCAGCTTCTCCGCGATCTCGCTCAGAGAGATGTCCATGTCGATGACGCCGTAGACGTCCTTGTCGGTCTCGTTGAGCTCGCGCTCCTTCTTGGTAGCCGCGGCGTAGAACGGGAGTTCGTCCGCGACCATGATGTGGGGATCGTCCAGGAACACCGTTCCGATCTCTCCCGAGTGCATCAGTTCGCGCACCCAGCCGTCGACGGTCTTCCTGTCCTCGTCGGTGTATGAGTAGATGTTCCTTCCCCTCTCGCGCAGCGCCTGCAGGGGACCGGTCTCCATCAGGAGCTTCGGTATATCGTCCCTGCATGTGATGCGGGTGGGCTTCTGAGCATAATAGGGTATTATCTGATCCTCGTCGAACTCGAACTCGCTAACGCTGTCGCCGAGAGCACGATACAGGACCTTCCTGTGAAGCTCCCTGAGCAGTGCGGAACGGTCCTCCATCAGAACGATGTCGGAGAATCCGGATAGGATGGCGGAATGTGCAAAGGGCGAAGGGGTTCCTGAGAAGCGGATGATGTTCAGCTGCATATCTCCGGAATCCAGGAGGTTCAGGACGTACTTGGCGTTCTTGATGTCCATGTCGTCCTCCATGACCTCCCTGTAGGTCTCCTCGATGACCGGCACTCCTTCCATACCTCCCAACGCCTCGAGCAGATATGTGGAACGGATCTGCTGCCTGTTGACGGAAATAGGACGGCCCATGTAGTTCCTGAGGATCATAAAACTCCTTGCGGCTGTGTGCCTGAACCTGAGCTTGAATATCTCGGAATCCTTCAGGGACTTCCTCAGAACTGTCTCCAGTTCGTCCGCCTTGATGAGACCGGGAAGCTTGTCCAGATCGAATGTCCTGGGGCATCCCAGCATGAAACTGTCATCCGAGATCGTTACAGATACGTTCGCTCCAAGCATCGTCGTGAGCCTGTGCGCGTACGCACGGGACAGCGCATCGTTGACCCTGCGTCCGAACGGGAAGTGGAACACGAGTTTCTGATTGCCCGAGGGATCGATGTACTCCTCGACTGCAAGCTTCCTGTCGTCGGGGATGAATCCCGCGACCGCGTCCTGTTCCTTGAAATATGAATATATGCTCCTTGCGGAACCCTCGTCGACGTCGAATTCAGCGGATATCTCCTTGATGGCATCCCTCTCGTTCTGCAGTATCCTCTGCGACATCTCCCTCCTGAAGATCGCGACATCCATTGACAGGTCGAACGACCTTGGAAGCATCTCTCCCGCCCATGAGGGAACGGTGGGCTTCCTTCCGTTCGCTTCCTTGACGTAAGCCGTCATTCCCTTGGAGCGGACGAACTCGAACGACCTTCCTCCGAGGACGAAGACGTCCCTAGGCGAGAGCCTCTCGACGAACTTCTCCGACAGCTCTCCCGCGACGGTTCCGTGGTTGTTGATCACACGATAATTTGCTTCCTCCGGGATCGTACCGAGGTTCATGAAGTAGATCATACGGGAACCCTTCTTCTTACCGAACAGGTTCTCCTCCTCGTCGTACCATATCTTCGAATACACACCCTCGAAGTCGTCCTTGCTCCCCAGGTACCTGATGACCTGCATGAAGCTCTCCTTCGTGAGATTGCGATAACAATAGGAACCTTTGATGAGGTCGAAGGCCTCGTCGATATCCCATCTGTTGTCTAGACTCATTCCAACTACGGTCTGCGACAGTACGTCGAGACAGTTCTCGGGGATACCGACACGATCGATGTCCCCTCTGTGGGCGGCACGGCACATAACTGCGCATTCAACGAGGTCGTCGGGGTCGAACACCAGAAGCCTTCCCTTCGCGACCTTACCGAAGCTGTGACCGCTCCTTCCGATCCTCTGAAGACCCTTCGCAACGGATTTGGGGGAACCTATCTGACAGACCAGATCGACCGAACCGATATCGATTCCCAATTCAAGCGATGTGGATGACACCACGCACTTGATCTCTCCGTGTTTCAGACGTTCCTCGACATCCAATCTTATGTCCTTCCCGAGCGAGCTGTGGTGGACCTCGATGTTCTCCAATCCGCGCTCCTTCAGCTTGTACACGACGCTCTCCGCTCCCGACCTGGTGTTGGTGAACACCAATGTGGTGTCGTGCGTCTCAATCAGTTCCTTGAGAGTGTCGTACATCATCGAGTTGACGATATCAGATGATAGTGCAGTGAGATCGCTCGTAGGACAGATGACCTGCAGGTCCAACGTCTTCTTGGATCCGGATTCTATGAGCGCGACATCCCTGGGCGTCCCATCGGGGTTGCAGCCCACGAGATATGCGGCGATCTCCTCGATGGGTGCGAGCGTTGCCGATAATCCGATGCGGACGAAATCGTTGTCGCAGTGGTTCCTGAGACGCTCCAATGTGAGTGAAAGGAAAGCTCCCCTCTTGGAGTCGCAGATGTCATGGATCTCGTCCAGGATCACCCATTCGACCTTCTTGAACGCATCCTTGAACTTGGGTGCAGCTAGGATAAGCGCAAGGCTCTCGGGTGTCGTGATAAGTATATGCGGCGGGTGGCGGACCATCTTCTGCCTCTCCGCCTGCGATGTGTCCCCCGATCTTACCGCCACAGTGATGTTCGGGATGTTCATCCCGTGCCTCTCTGCGACCTCCCTCATCTCTGCGAGGGGGGTGTTCAGGTTACGGTTGACATCGTTACCCAACGCCTTCAGCGGAGATACATAAATGCAGTAGACGCGCTCCTCCAGGGTACCCTCCCTGGCATAGCGGGTGAGCTCGTTGATGATGCTGGTGAATGCGGTCAGGGTCTTTCCCGATCCGGTTGGGGATGATACAAGGACGTTGCGCCTCTGATGGATGACAGGTATGGCTTTCGCCTGGGGGATGGTGAGGTCGTCGTATTTCTCATTGAACCATGTGGAGATGAGAGGCTCCATCATGTCCATGACCTCGTCTTTTGAATATGTCCTGTCCACCTTGTCAACCATAGAGATAATCGCTGTATTCAATACGAACTAGAATAAAAACTTTTATTAATTAAGCCTAAAAAACTATTACCTTAGAACGTAGGCCAGCATCGATTTTGATAACATGACGTTTTTAGTTTTTTGACAGTTCTCGGGACCTATTCGGGGTTTCCGCGGTCAGCATGCGCCAAGACGAGCCACATAAATATTAACAAAATGCTTCGGAACCTCATGAACACGAAGGTGTGCGGCATCACATTGGCACTGCTTGCGGCAGCGGCAATGGTATTTTCGTTCGCAGCGGCCGCTTCCTTCGATGCCGATGAGGGTGAAGGGGACGATCCTGATCCTCCGAAACCAATAGACGTCATCTACGGCTATGTCTACAACATCCCCCCGCAGATGGAGCGCGAGCCCATCGCAGGGGTCGAGGTCACCGTTTGGTATTCTATGTCGCAGCCCTTCGCGCACACGACGACCGACGAGAATGGGCACTTCGAGATCAATTACGACCCCTCCATAGTGTATATCTCGTTCGAGATCGACGACTTCACCGTGAAGGGATGGAGTTCCGAGCTGAAGAAGGCCGGGGATTCCGACCTGTATAAGCTCGAACTGAACGACGACCACACCGTCGACGGACGCCACAGACTCTTCGACGATTCAGGCTACACAGCCATCGTGTCCCGTACCATCGGAACGATATTCGGCACTGTGAGCAGCCTGATCAGCGACAAGATCGTGCTCATCGAGGATGCGACGGTCACCGTCGTCTCATCTTCCTCGATCCTGACAACCAAGACGGACGAATCGGGTTACTACTCGATAAGCTGCCCCAGCGGAACCTCCTACACGATGACTGTATCCGCATCAGGTTTCGTGACCTGGACCGAAGAGGGTGTCGAACCCTCGAAGGAATCGCTGAACATCTCCATAGAGGAGAAAAGTCACACCCTGATCTTCGGACTGGACCTGGCGCACACCTTGGAACTCATGGGACTGGTCATATTCCTGCTGATCGCCATCCTGGCGGTGTACATCATAAGGAAGCCTACCCGCGCTGACGGACTGGCGGTCATAAACGACCTTCCCGTGGTCACCATCGAGGAGGACCACGAGGAAGAGAAAGAGGATTAAGGCCTCACCAAACTCGAGTTGACCTTATCGTAGAGGCTGTTGCCGTTCGCATCGATCGCGACGACCAACGGTCCGAGCTTCTCCGTATCGAATCTCCACATGGCCTCTGCCATGCCGAGGTCAAGCCAATCCACTCCGGTACACTTACGAAGACCCTCGGCGAGACTCACTGCCGCGCCTCCGGTGGCCGCAAGATAGACGCATCCTACCTCCTTCATGGCCTCTATGGTGTCCTTGGACATCCCGCCCTTGCCGATGACGGCACGAACGCGGAACCTCCTGATGAAATCGGGTTCGAGCTTGTTCATCCTGGCGGATGTTGTTGGTCCCGCAGCGACGACGGCCCAGGAGCCGTCCTCCTTCTGCCTCATGATAGGCCCGCAGTGGTACAACACGCAGCCGTCCAGGTCCTTAGGGACCTCCTTGCCTTCCATGTCGTACTCGAGAGCGCGGATGTGCAGCTCGTCGCGTCCGGTGATGACCGGGCCGGAGATGTAGCACGTCTCCCCGAGCTTGAGGGACCTGACGGCATCCTCTATGAGAGGGGCTGTGAGTCCGATCAGAACTTCACCCCCTGAGAATACTCCACGCCGTTGTCGGTGATCTTGGCGGATGCACGGCGGGTTGCCCAGCATCCGATATTGACCGCGACCGGCAGGCTTGCCGTGTGGCATGCGCACTTCTTGATCCTCACTCCGAGGGATGTGGTGGAACCTCCGAGGCCCATGGGGCCGAGACCGGAGCTGTTCAGTGCTACGAAGATATCCTCCTCCAGCTTCCTGAGCATGGGATCGGGGTTCTCCTCGTCTATGGGGACCAGAAGGGCCTCCTTCGCCATCGAGACGCACACGTCAGATGTCCCTCCGATACCTACTCCCACGATGGTGGGCGGACAGGGACGCCCTCCGGCGTCCAGGACGGAGTCGATGACGAATTTCTTGATGCCCTCGACACCGTCTGCGGGGTTGAGCATGGCCAGACGGGTCATGTTCTCGGAACCCGCTCCCTTGGGGAGCACGGTGATCTGAGTGAAATCGTCGTCCGTGGGGATGTAATGGATGATCGGCATTCCGGGACCGAGGTTGAGACCGCAGTTCTCGCGGGTTATCGGGTCCACGGTGTTGGGCCTGAGAGGGATGTCCTTCGTCGCCCTCTCCACTGCCTTCGCGATGTCCTTTGCAATGGAAGAATCGAACTTACCCTTGACGTAAAACACTGGGATTCCAGTATCCTGGCACATAGGTACTCCGCTGTGCTCGGCCTTCTTCACGTTGTCCATGATAGCACCGAGTTGGGTGTACGCAATCTGATTCTGCTCCCATCCGGAGGCGGCCTCCATGGCCCATCCGATATCCTCGGGAAGCTTGGTGTTCGCCAGACGGAGGAGGTTGTATACGACGTCCTCTACGGGCTCAGGCAGTTTTATCATGATACACTGCACAATTCTGCCTGTATTTTATCTGTCGCCCATTTGATTCAAAAGCTCAGAGCTCATTGAGAGAATCGTGGATGGTCACGGTGTTCATACCCGTCTTGCCGTCCTTCGTCAGCTCTGCATCCACGTTGAAGACGATGCGCATGTTCTCCGGCGTGAGCACCTCCTCGGGCGTTCCCACGGCGAAGATCTTGTGATCATGTATCATGACGATCCTATCGCAATACCTGGAGACCAACGGAAGGTCGTGGGATACGATGACGACTGTCAACCCCGTCTCCTTGGATAGCTTGTGAACCATCTTCAGCGCGTCTATCTGCATACTGATGTCCAGATGCAGGGTGGGTTCATCCATGAGCAGGATCTTCGGAGTCTGGGCGATCGCCCTAGCGATGATGACCCTCTGCCTCTCGCCTCCGCTCATCGTGTTTATGCGCCTGTCCCTGTACTTGCTCAGACCAGTCCTCTCGATGGCCTCTTCGATGATCCTCGAATCCTCGGATGACTCCCCACCCATCATAGACTGGAAGGGCATCCTGCCCATTGCGACTATATCCCTGACAGTAAATGCGAAATGGATCTCGTTGGTCTGCGGTACGGCCGCTATTCTGGTAGCGATATCCTTCTTAGTGAGGTCCTTCAGATCCTCCCCGTCCAGCATGACACGTCCCGCTTCGGGCGATAGATTCTTGTTCAGATTCTTGAGGAGGGTGGTCTTACCGCATCCGTTGGGGCCCAGGATACCTATGACCTCCCCGTCGATAATGGGAAGGTCTATGCCGTCGAGGACCAGATAGTCCCCGTAGGTGTACTTCAGCGCCTTTACCTCGAAGCTCAATTCCAGCCCACCTCCCTGCGGCGTCTGATGAGAAGGTACACGAACACCGGCGCACCGATGAGCGCTGTGGTGACTCCGATAGGCAACGTACCGAACTGCGGAGCGATCACGTGCGAGATGTAATCGCAGATGAGTATGAAGCATGCTCCCCCTATGATGCTGAGCGGCATTATACGGCGGTTGTCCGGTCCCAATAATATTCTAATTATATGGGGAATGACAAGTCCAATGAAACCGATAGATCCCACGAACGATACGGCCGCGGCAACTGTCATCGTGGAGAGGATGAGGACGAACAGCCTTGTCTTCCTGACATCCACCCCCAGATCCATGGCGTGCGCATCCCCTATCATCATCGCATTGAGGGGTTTTGCCTGAGTTATCAGCATGAACACGCAGACGGCGATGACGGGCAACATGAAGCCAATCTCGTTCCAATCCGCATTTCCGAGGTTTCCCATGGTCCAGAACACTATTCCCTCAAGTTTGTCTCCAGAGATGAACGTCAGGAACGAGACGAGAGCGGACATTAGCGAGGATACCGCCACTCCCGAGAGGATGAGGGTCTCGGTACGTACACTCCCTCCAGCACGGGCCATCGAATAGACAAGGGCCATGGTGAAGAAGCAAGTGACGAAAGCGAGGACCGGTGAGACCAGCAGAGCGGGGATGAAAGGCACAGTGAACAGTATCCCAGCTGCGGCACCCAATGATGCCCCTGAGGATAATCCTAGGATGTACGGCGATGCGAGCGGGTTCCTGAACACCGCCTGCATGGCCGAACCGGTCACTGCCAGACCGGTACCGACCAGTATGCCTGCGACCACGCGCGGGGCATTCTGATCGCAGACGATGATCCTGGAGGACCAGGTGCCCTTCCCCAGAAGGGCATCCCAGACCTCTTGGAAGGAATACGACACGTTGGCCGATACCCAAGAGAGGTCCTTGAAGATGCAGAACACCGCTGCCAGCATCAGCAGCAGCAGAGCGATCAAGGTCTTGGTGTTGGTGCTCATCGGTCGATCCTTCCCAGTGTCACCCTCACGGCTTTCTCCAAATAAAGAAGTAGGACCCGATCAGAACAACGGCGACCAATGCCACTCCCGCTACGATATAGACAATCGGATCGACATCTCCGCCGTCGCCCACCGAGGGGACATCCCCTTCGAATATATCGGGATACATGGCGCATGCCATCACCCAAAGTCCCTCGGCGCTCTTCAGCGTGTAGTTGTTCCAAATGTTCTGCAGCGGGACCGTAGACGCCTTTCCTCCGATCTGTCCCTCCAGCATCTTGAGCTTCTCCTGATCGGACGCGATGGTATTATCCACGAACACGATGCATCCCGGATGCTCGGAGACCAGGTTGGTTATGTTGGCCTCGTAGGTGCTTCCTTTCTGCGAAGGGTCGACAGTGAATGCGTTCCCGCCCGCAGCGGTTATCATCGAAGTGGCAAGGGATCCTTTGTTGCCCACCTTGAATACATTTGCGGAGAAGGTCACGTAGAATGCATCCTTCTGTGCAGGTGTCTTCTTCTTCAACGTACTGTCGATGTACTCAGAGACATACTCCATCTCGTCCACTGCCTTCACCACGCTTCCGTTGCAGACCATTGATACGGTCTTGGCGAATCCGATGATATCCTTGTACTCGGTGATATCCGACCACTGCATGATGAATTTGAACCCGTTCTCCTTGAGGTATGGGACGATGTTGTTCCTGTAAGTTTCAGAACCGGTGACGACGACTATGTCCTTCTCCCTGTCGAAATTGCCTTCCGTGGGTTCGGCAACATAAATTATGTCCTTCTTCAGCTGGTCTATTCCACTCGAATAGATATTGCCCCCAGCAAGGACCTTTCCCTGTTCGACCAAGGTGCGAAGGCCGTCAAAGAGGGGATCCTTGTTGTTCGCGGCATAGTTGTCGCATACGGCGATCTTGTTGATCCCGCCGACACCTATCACCGTGGCTGTGATACCGGTCCCTACTGTGATGATCCTGTCAGTCGGACCAGCAAGGTTGAATGTGTTACCGACCCCGTCGACTACTACCATACTGTCTGCATCGGCCGCATCGGTCAGGGGAACCAGTGCCGCTATGACCAAAACCGTCAATGCGATGATTGTTTTAACCGCTTTCATATCCAATAGTAACACGAAATGAATAAAAAATATTATCCATCAGGGGACCAGGTAAAGGACATCGTCGATGATGACGGTCTTCACGGTCTCCCCTACCTCATACCCCTCCGGTATCTTCAGATCCACTGTGGAGTAGTTGTCGGGATGGAGCACCTGTATCTCCCCTGCGCCGGGACTGACCACGGTGGCCTCCTTCAGATCGTCAGCCTTCTCGTACAGCTTGATGTCGGGCATATCCGATTTCCTCACGGACCTCTCCCTGAAGTTCATGAGGTCCAGCACACGTCCTCCGCTTCCCGATACACGAGTGAGCTTGCAGTACCTGTTCTCAAAGATCACCACATCTCCGACGTGATACTCCGGAAGCCTGACCAAATAGGTGAGACGGTACATGTCCTGCCCGTCGGTAGTCTGCCCGACGAGTTTAGGCGATTCCTTGGTCTCGGCGCAGAACACCTCAGAGAACTCCTTCGCCAGATTCTTTCCCAATGAAATTGATGAAAGGTAAACGTCGACACCTCCGGTGACGAGCTCCATCTTGGTGATGAACAGGGATTTGTTCGTGGATGCCGCCCTCGCGACGTATTCCTCGGTGAAGGCCAGCGCCTCCTCCTTCTGCTCAGGCTTGAGACCTCCTTTGGCCCCCGTGCGTATCTGGAGGATCGCCTCGTAATAGCTGCCGAGCTGCCTGGAGCATCTCTTGCAGACGTTGTTCTTGATGCGGACGATGGTGGACACCTTGTCCTGCGCGATATAGCCCATCACATCGCATTCGGTGTAGACGTTGACCACATACACGTAGGGATCCTGACATTCGAACTCGGTGCTTATCCCGACGACCTTCGCATCGCGTATGACACTCAGACTGTCCGCCGCAGCATCCTGGACCGCTTCCGTGAGTTCCTTCTTCACCCATCTGTCACCGAATAGGAACTCCCCGCAGTTCGTACAGACCTTAAGGTCCACATGGTGCGGGAGCTCGGTCAGTTTACGTCCGTCAAGCCAGCAGTCGATGCACATCCCGTTCAGGGATTCCTCGCAGTCGCGGCCGCACTTGACGCAGAAGCTCACAGTAACACTACCTGAACATGTTTGACGCCGTCTATCTCGATGACGTCCTCGGCGGAGGCGTAGCCTTCCTCGATGGCTATCGCGACGACCTCTGAGCCGACCAGATTCATGATGGAGACGCTCTTCATGCGCTCCGTCATGCCGGTCCTGTCCAGGATCTCCCCCTTGTAGAATATCTCGCTGACGTCCAATCTGGCATCGCCGTCCCTGAAGGACCTGCCGACCAGTTCCTCGTCGCATGCGGCGAGGATGGTGTCCCTCTCGTTCCTGTGGATCTTCGCGAACATGTTATCAGGCCATCCTATAGATGCCTGAGGGACTCTTGAATATTTCCCCGCCGTCGTTGAGCGTCTTCAAAGTACGCTCCACCTCACTGGGCTGCAGTCCCTGGCTTTCCGCGTGGCGGATTATCTCGTCCGTCGTGAGACCGTCTCCTCCGAACTCCTTGAGAATCGCACGGATCACGTCCAGCTTGTTACGGTCCCTGGTGGAGACTCCGCTGGCGATCTTGTCGATGTCGTATGTTCCGTCGCCGTTGCCTGCGATCCTGTTCAGATAGGCCTCTATGAGCTCGGCGGCGTTGTTCGCGTCCTGCTCGGTGACGGTGCGTGAGAGACGCATCCTTGCGGAGGCCTCTGATAGACGTACATATCCCTCCAGCTGCCTTGCGGTGATCGGGACCGATCCCCCGCTTCCGAGTCCCCTGATCCTCAGGAAACTCTCCTGGATGATCCTCTGGGCGTCCTCGGTCATGACGGGGACTATGCGCTTGGAGTATGCGACATACTTCCTGAGCGTCTCGATGTCGTAGACCGGCTTCAGGATGTTCGTCTTGGTCATGATATCGTTGATGTCAAGATCCTCGATCTCCGTACCCTCGGGAAGCATCCTCGCCTCTCCTCTCCTCTGGGTGTCCAGGATGTGTGAGGACAGCTGCTGGTCGTGCTTCTTGTTGGGCTTGTCCGTGAGGATCTCGATAAGGTCGAAACGCGAGACCAGAGGTGCCGGGAGGTCAATCTGGTCATAGATGCTGGTCTCCTCCTCGAACCTTCCGTACTTGGGGTTGGCCGCTGCCAGCATGGAGCACCTGCATTGAAGTGTGGCGTTGATACCCGCCTTCGCGACGGATATCCTCTGGGCCTCCATGGCCTCGTGCAGCGAGGACCTGTCCTGGTCCGTCATCTTATCCAACTCATCGATACAGGCCAGTCCCTTGTCCGCCAGGACGAGCGCTCCCGCCTCCAACGTCCATCTTCCGTCCCCGAAATCGTCCCTTACCGCCGCTGCGGTCAATCCTGCCGCGGATGCGGACTTACCGGATGCATAGATTCCTCTGGGGGCGAGACTGCTCATGTACCTGAGGATCTGCGACTTCGCGACTCCGGGATCTCCTATCATGAGAATGTGGATGTCTCCCCTCAGGTTCGTTCCGTCATCCATCTCCTTATGGCATCCTCCGAAGAGCTGGAGGGCTATGGCCTTCTTCTGCTCCTCCATTCCGAAGATGGAGGGTGCGATCGATTTGATGATGTTGTCGTAGAGGTTCGGGTCCTTGGACATGCTGATGATGTTCCTCTCGTCCTCCTCCGTGATCTGGATCTCGTCGTACTCGTGCTGCTCGAAATCGACCGATATCACATCGAGATACGTCTCGAACACGGTGGACTTGTCCCTCTCGTACTTCTCCACAGAGCGCAGCACCCCGTTGAGCGTGACGCTGTTACCCGCGGTGACGATTCCCGCTATGTCGTCCTCGACATAACCCACCAGCCTCTCTGGCTGGGAACCTCCCCTGAGACCCTCCGGCCTCTCCTGTATCTCGATCTTCTGCGTATCGGTGTACGTGGACTGCTTAAGGTCCTGTATGAAACGGGTCGCCTGCTTGTTGCAGCTCCCGTCGGGATTGTTGCACATGAGGGGTTCCTTGAGGATCATACCGGTCTGTTCCATCCATATCTCGGAACCGCATCTGGCACATCTGAAAAGAGCGTATGTTATGCGGGGCTTGACGGTGGTGACCTTCCTGACCAATCCCTCCACTGCGACGAGCCTTCCGAGGTGGTCCGCCCTCAGGTTCCTGATATCGACCTTCGCGTCCCTAGGGAGATTGAACAGCCTCACATTGATTCCGTGGCCGGGACGGTCTATGTTGGGGACCAGGTCCATTACGGCCTTCCTTCCGATCTCGAGGCACCTGTCCGGTTCCTCCAAGAGATATGATGCGAAAGAGATATCGTACATGTTCACGTCGTCGTAATCGACGTTGACGCTCTTCTTCTGAGGATAGTTGTCGCTGATATCGGCTATCATCACACGGTACTTGTCGGATGAGAGCACTGTCTCCCATACCTTCGCTATCTCGCTGTCCTCATACGTCACTGTTCTCCCCCCTTTGAACGGCACTCGTCATCGACCCACCAGACCCATCCGCCGAGGTCCATGGAGATCTCTCCCTTCACGGTCCCTTCCTTGCGGTATTTGGAAAGGGTCTTGGCCAGATCGTCGGGGCAGCGGTAGCCGAATAGATTCTCGAGCCTTTCGCTGGCATCCCTGGTGGTTATCTTCTCGTTCCCCAGGGCTTCCCATATCATCTCTAGAGTGCTGTCGTTCATGCGCCCTTCGGAATACATCGCCGAAGTATATGATACGTTGTCTCCGACGTCGGAAAGGGTTCCCGCGGAATGCATCGGATAAGGTCGGAACACGCATTTTTCACACCTATTATTAACGCTGTTAATAATTGTCATATTGACCGCAGTATCGGTCCTTTATATTCTGAAAATCAACAACATACGTCCGTGGCCTCTATGGACAAATTCACAGAAAATGATACGAACATGAAGAACGAGAACGAATTCGACGCTGCATTCAAATCAGTGATGCACAGGACCGATATCCTGGCGAGACTCGTGAAAGACTGGATCCCCGAATTCAAAGATAAGGATCTGGACTACATCAAGGGATGCCTCTCGCCTGATGGGATGGAGTGCATCGCCGGCAGGGAGACCGAACTGAGGAACAGCCATATGGGCATGGTGAACGCTGACTGCATCTTCGACATCAGATTCCCCTCTGAGGAGGACAGGGTGGGGCTCATACTCGGTGTGGAAGGCCAGGGAAGGAGCAATCCCGGCTATCCCATAACAAACAGGGCCATGGTCTACGCCTCATACCTGCTCAGCGACCAGAAAGACAAGGACTTCAGGAAGCAGGAATACGGGAAGGTGAAGAAGGTGTACGCGGTATGGATCATGCTGCACCCGAACGCGGATTACAAGAACAAGATCATAAGATACAAGATGAAGGGCACATGCGAATGGCCTTCCAACACCGGGATCAGTATACCGGAGATGAATCTCGTCGACATCCTGTTCGTGAACATAGGAAGTCCCGATTCGGAGGTACCGAATGACATGCTGGGCATCCTCAACACCATCTTTACGGACGAATTGGGGAAGAAAGAGCGCGAAAATCGTATCGCCGACGCTTTTAAAATCAGAATCGACAATGAATTATCCGAAAGCCTGGAGAGGATAAGGATGAGCATGGGCAGCGATCTCAGAGAGGCCATAATCGAGGACAGGATGGAGGAAGCAATCCAGAAAAGAATAGAAGCTGGGGAATTCTATACCGCTGAACAAAAAAGAAAGGAACAAATTGAGAATAATATCGAAATCGTCAAAAAGATGATGGATGACGGAATAGCATTAGACAAGAGTCTTCAATACATCCCTGAAGAATACCAGGGCGAAGTCAGAAAAAGGATCATAAGCGAGTGTCCGGAGTAAATCTGAAGGTGATTGTATGAGCATGGGCAGCGATCTCAGAGAGGCCATCATCGAGGACAGGGTAGAGGAAAAGATACAAAAGATGCTGGAATCCGGAGAGCTCTATACCGCTGAACAGATGGCTAAACTAAAGGCTAAACAGATGGCTGAACAAAAAGAGCTTCTGATTGAAAGCCATGTTGAAATCGTCAAAAGAATGATTGCCGATGGATGGTCTCTTGTTAAAAGTATTCAGATGATACCTTCCAACATCAGGGAAGAGGTTCGGGCAAGATTCAAGGAATGACGGTCCGCTCCTCGAATCTCACTTTTCGCAAAACGACTATATAACCGAGACGTCGGTATTTTTCCAACAGTCATCGGGAGGTGCTGACGATGAGACGTTTGGGAACTATGGAGATTGTCACGGACAGACTTATCCTCCGGCGCTTCCGCGAATCTGACACAGAACAGACATACGAGAACTATGGCAAGGATGTTCTCGTGAACAGGTACATCAGTTTTAGTCCGTGCGAGACGCTGGCGGGAACATACGAGTTCATACGCCGCCACCTGTGGGAATACGACAACAACCTAGATTTCTACGGATGGGCGATCACGCTAGACGGCGAAGTGATAGGATCGATAGGATTGTTCGATATCGACCACGAATCGGAATCCTGCGAACTCGGTTACAGCATCGGAAGCAAATGGTGGGGCAACGGATACGCGACAGAGGCCACGGCAGCTGTGGTGAAATTTGCTATACACCGTCTTTTCGCTCATAGGATCCAGGCTTCGCATCATCCTGAGAACGTTGCATCCAAGAAGGTGCTGGATAAGATCGGGATGAAGTTCGAGGGTGTAATGCGCGACGCGCAACGCAACCCCAACGGGACGTTCAGCGACCTTTGGCTGTATGCGATACTGTCAAGCGACTGATCGCTGTCTGGTCACAGCCTCGATATACTCGTTCTGGATGCGTACCACTTCGGTGCTGTCCTTCGCCTTGGAATAATCCTCGAGCATCTCGCCGTTCAGGCGCATGAACTCGGGGGCCCAATTGAACCTTTCAAGGAACTGCGAGGCCTGTTCCTTCTCTCCGAGGATGTACAGGGCGGCCATGACGGCCTCTGCGCTGTTCAGCTCCATCGGACGTCCCCAGTTGATAGGATTGGATGCAAGCAGATACGGCAGGGCCCTCTCCTCCACATTCTTCAGCCTGGGGAACTCGTCTATATTCGTCCAGGTAAGGTCCATGACAACAAGACCTTTCCTGGCATGATGGATGTCCGCGGGGGACATGGCCTTATCCGAGAAAGGAGACAGAACGATCGACCCCTTGGGTATGGCCCCCAGGGTCTTGGCCTCCTTCCCGAGACCGAACTTCATCATCCTCTTCGCGGTGCACTTCTTCGGGTCGCACTGACATTTGTCGTAGATGATCACCGGGATCATGCCGATACCAGTTTGGAAAGGTTCTCGGGATCCTTGAGGTTCTCCTTCACCCATTCCCTGACCTGATTTATGACCTCGACGTACTCATCGTAGAGCTCCGCATCGTCCGTGGCGGTGAAGTCCTTCCTGAGCTTCATAGGTGCGACGATCTGATGTCCCTGCCAGGGGGATTTCTTGGAATACTCGTCGAAGATAGGTTGCTCCAGGTAGATCACGTAATCGTAATTGCCGTCCTTGGGAAGGTTTTCCTCGTCCTTCAGGTCCTTGGCGATCTGCCTCCTCATGTCCTCCCCGTTCTGATACATCACGGAGATGAGGTCGCAGTCTATGATGTCGTGCTCGAAACCGGCGCTGTAGACCTCATAGGTATTGCTGTACATCTCGTTGGCGAAATGCTCCGCGACCTGCGATACATAGTCGTTCTTCCTGTCGAGGAAGAGAATGCGTAACTTCTTGTCTAGCTTCTTTCCGAACATCATCATCACCAGGGATCATCCGTACATGGCGTCGTCGAAAGGACGCTGAACCTTCTCTGCGATCTTCTTCAGGTCGCCGTCGTACTTGTCCACTGTCTGCCCCATGAGCTTGGCGAAGGCGAGTATGAACTCCTCCGAGACCTTGGCCTCCTTGTACGGGAAGGCGTCCTCGAACATGACGAAACCGTCCTCGGGATCGAGATAGAATCCGCCGAAGACCAGCTCCTTGTTGATGCCGTTCAGCTGCCAGGCGACCTCCTTGAAGTTCTCCGGAACGGCCCTGAAATCCAAGAGGCATACAAAACGGATGACCATGTCGTCGACGATGATGTTCATCTTGATGGGCAGGTCATCCCCCATGAACGTGGTCTGCAGGATCCTGTTCTCCGGGATCACGCCATATTTCAGCTCGGCCTTGTCGAAGGCGGACCTGACCATGGAGTAGACTTCCGCGGCAGTCATCTGACTTGTCTTCTCTGCTTCCTTCTTCAATCCGAACATCCTATCGGCCTCCCTGCGAACCGCGACGGGTGTCACGTCATATATTCCCATTCTTAAAGGGTTTGCCAACGGTCCTTCGGTTAGCTTTTTAGCGGACATGCCGATGGAGGTCCGCCACGATGATGATCGTTTTATCGAGCTGAATGTGATGATAGACGGGCGAGCTGAGTGGCTTTCTTATCACGATCGTTCATGGAACGTCGAACCCAATCGGTATATAGGGTGCATCGATTAATCATGGAACATGCCCGTATTACAGATCGCTTTGGACCTAATGCAGCTGAACAGAGCCGTTATCATCGCCCACGAGGCCGTGGACGGGGGAGCGGATTGGGTGGAGGTAGGTACTCCCCTCATCAAGAGCGAGGGTGCCGAAGCAGTGCGCACACTGCGCAGGGAATTCCCCGGAAGGAAGATCATCGCCGACACCAAGACCATGGATGTCGGAGGGGTCGAAGTGGAGATCATGGCCAAGGCCGGAGCCGACATTATTACGGTGCTGGGTCTTTCTGAGGACTCCACCATCGAAGAGGCGGTCATGGCCGGAAGGAAGTACGGTGCGGAGGTCATGGTCGACATGATAAACGTGCCCGACAAGGTCGCCCGTTCCAAGGAAGTGGAGAAGCTCGGAGTTGCCTACATCTGCCTGCACATGGGCATAGACACGCAGATGAAGGGCGAGGAACCCCCCATAGACATCCTTAGGAAGGTCGTTGAGACCGTCTCCATACCCGTGGCGGTCGCCGGAGGAATAACCGCGGAGAACGCTGGACTCTATGCAGAAGCAGGCGCTACCGACATCATCGTCGGCGGGGCCATCATCAAGACCGGCGACATCAAGGGTGCAGCTGAGAACGTCAAGAAAGCGATGGCCGGAGCGAAGATCGATACCGGTATCTCGAAGAAATACACCGAGGACGAGCTGTTCGAGGCCTTCTCCAAAGTGTCCACATGCAACATATCCGATGCTTTCCACAAACAGGGCGTCATGATAGGCATCGTCCCCCAGTCACTCGAACATAGGCAGAGGATGGTCGGACGCGCATTGACCGTCCAGACCACCAACGGAGACTGGGCCAAACCAGTCGAGGCCATTGACAAGGTGAAGGAAGGGGACGTCATCGTCGTGGATGTCGGAGGAGCACCCGTAGCCGTATGGGGAGAGCTCGCGACATGCTCAGCGATGGTCATGGGCGCTCACGGTATCGTCATAGACGGCGCCATCAGGGACATCGATGACATCAGGGACCTGAAGTTCCCCGCATTCTCCAGGACGGTTGCTCCGTGCGCCGGGGAGCCCAAGGGCTACGGCGGAATAGGCATCGAGGTCACAGTGGGCGGACAGAGGGTCCGCACCGGGGATTGGATCATCGGTGACGAGAGTGGAGTCATCGTCGTTCCGAAAGAAGTGGCCGTGGAAGTCGCGAACCGTTCGCTTGATGTCCATGAAAGGGAGAACCGTACGAGAGAGGAGATCAAACGCGGATCCACTCTCTCGAAGGTAAATGAATTGTCTAAGTGGGAGCCCGTTCAGTAAACGTGACGGACTCCGTTGATCTCCTCATCGAGCTGCTTGAGCCTGGCGACACGGTCCTCAGTTGTGGGGTGTGTCCTGAACAGGGCGGCAGTCAGGGAACTCTTCTTCTTACCGTAAGGGCTCGAGATCCACATGCTGGCGCATGAGGGATTGTCGTATGTGTTCTGTGATGAGGAACATCCCCTCTCGAGGGAGATCAGTGCGCTGGCCAATGCCATGGGCTTGCCGGTGAGCCTTGCTCCGGTCTCGTCCGCGAGGTACTCGCGGTTCCTGGATACACCCAGCTGGATGAGCATCGCCGCGATGGGCAGGGTGATGTCGGCAAGAATCAGTAGCACCAATCCCGCTGCATTCCTGTTATCGCTGAACAAGGCGGACCACATTGCCATCCTGGCCGCGAACGATATGATCGATGCCAGGGCGGCTGCCACAGACATCACCAGGATATCCCTGTTCTTCACGTGTGAGAGCTCGTGGGCGAGGACCCCTTCCAGCTCCTCATCGCTGAGCAGGTTGAGAAGCGGTCTTGTGGCGACCACGGCGGCATCCTTCGGACCGCGCCCTGTGGCGAACGCGTTCGGCATGGGCACTTCGGAGACCCCTACCTCAGGCATCGGAAGGCCCGCTTTGTTGGCCAGTCTTTCGACGGTGTTGTAGAGCCTGGGCTCCTCTTCGCGTGTGACCAGATGCACCTTGTTGGCCGCGAGGGCCATCTTCTTCGAGAAGAAGAACGATGCGAACGTGATCACCAGTGACAGGGCCAGCATGATGTAGAATCCGGTCCATACATTCTTGAAAATGTATCCTACGATCGAACCCAAGGCAACAAGCAGGCCTGTCATCGCAACGAACATCATAGCAGTTCTGAAACGCCATGCACGCATGTTAATCACTGAACGGGTCTTATCTGTTCTATTATTTAGAACTGGGGACGGTTTGTTTCATGAAACCGTACAAAACGGATACTGCTCTCAAATCTCGTCCACGATATGCCTGAAGAATCTTTTCACTCTTGCTAGACTGCCCGCGGAATCGTCGTCCTGATCGTCTTCATCGTACTCTATCTTGAACCTCTTGACCGATTTCACGCCTTCGTGTACGGAGATCATCGCCAGCAGCTTGCTCTCGTACCCCCATTGGGCCCTGAGATGCCTGTTCATCACGTAGACAGTGTAGAAGAACAGCAGGACAGAGTAGATCATCAGGAACAGGACTATCGGGGAGGACGTATGGTACAGGACTATCCCGTCATCCTCCAGGACATTATGGATCACGATCACAGTCAAGAAAAGTAGGAAAGACAGGGCCAGCAGTACCGCCTGGACCTTCTTGAGATCCCTTCTTTTGAGGTACATGCATCCGGTCATCAGTTCATCACCCATCAGCTCTTCGAACAGAACGGTGAATCTGCATTGGGTGCTGTCAAGCCTGTCCATCTTCAGAGTGATGAGCATGAAGATGACAAGGGCCTCAGCTATTACCGCGATGATGAAGATGTTCTCTATCAGCAGCAGGGTGTCCTCAGGAGTTCTTATGAAATCTATCAGGAAGAAAATCAATAACATAAAAAACGAGATCGCCAAGAATGCCAAGAATGCCACAAGGCTCCCTCTCTCTATCACATTCGATACCATATCGTCGGAGAGCATCCTGAGTTCCGAAACATCCTTCCCCTTGCCCTCGGCATATTCTGTGAGGGATTCCGTCCAGACCGCATCGCGTCTGGTATGGAAGGTCATCGATTTCATCAGGATATAGAGAATGAATGACACCTCCATCACCAGGAACATCACCAAACATAACTGGCCAGAAACGGAGAGCTTCGGAAAGAGCCCCCAATCTAGATAGATGGAGAGCATGATGAGGCCCTCCATGAACAGGGATCCCGGTATAATGAGGAGTATGACCAACGGATCCAGAAACCTGTCCTTCCGCGAACGCTGCAGAACACAGTTCAGGAACCTATCTAATGCCGCATTCTCCATGAGAACAGATTATAATCAGCCGAATTATAACCCTTATCGATGTTGAAGCCCGAGTTAACGGACAAGGAGAGGGCCAAGAACGGGAAGATGCCCGTCATACTGTATCTGGTAGAGGTCATGCTGGCTTACAACCTGGCCACCAACTTATTCGCATACTCCTCCCTTGCGGTGAGCTTCAACCTGTCCACACCCGAGCTAGCCGCCAGATACATCTTCATCCTGATCTCCAACATGATATCCGCGGAGATGAGCATAAGGTCCATGATCAACATGTCTTCCGCCCAGAAGAAATCATGGAGACTGGTCTGCAGGACCATGCTGATCCAGATTGCATTCATAATGGTGAACGAATTCGTGCTGAGATTCTCATTCATAAGAACGATCCTGCCTACCGAACTGCCGATCGCCGGCCTGTGCCTGGTCAGCCTGCTGATAATGTTCCTGCCGAAGATCAGGAGGTATTACACCCCGCCCTTGGTGGAGACGCCTGACATCAAGCACTGGGTGCTGTACATCTTCTCGATAAGAAACGATAAGAGATACCGCTACGCCTTCGAATACTGAATCGTATCATTCCAAGGTGTACACGTCGCCGACGTAGAAGTCCTTCACGCCTTCGAGACCGAGGTTCACCCTGAGATTCACGATGCCGTCCCTGCCGACGCAGTGGTTGATGTAGAGATCCGAAATCTCGGCCAGCATCTCAGAGTATGCCTTCGCAACAGGCTTCTTCCTCTTCTCGAGACAGACCGGGCCGATAAACGCCTTCAGGGTCTTACCCGTCATGCCTTTGGCGTCCGCGATGACCGCATCAGGGTAGCATGAGCAGCGTCCGCTGAGCAGCGCGGCCTTGCTGCCTTCGGTGACGACCAGGAACGTCTCTCCGTATCCTCTCTCATCCTTGTAGAAAGGCGTGATGAAGATCCCTGGGAATATCTCCTGCCAGGAACCTATCGGGTGGAAGACTGCCTTGTCCTTGTGCTCCTGGGAGAGACCGACTCCCCTGGAGAAGAACGATCTGTCCCCGTACAGTCCTTCGGGACAGTACACGTCAACGGGTTTCTCCCTCCTCTTCAGGAGACCGTTCAAGGCTGCGGAATCGCAGGGATTGCTCTGAGATACCACGACTGCATCTATCGAATCGAAATCCAGCTCCAGATGCTCCATATTGTGGATGAGGTATCTGTCGCGGAGACCGGTATTGAAGAGGACCCTCTTGCCGTCCTTCTCGACCAGGAGCGCCGTGCCCTTGGCCCCGATCAGACTGGTGTAGGGTTGGGAGCCCTCGTCGTAAACGCATGTGATCCTCGTGGTCATTTCCTTCCCTCAGCGATGGTATAGCGAGTCCGGTATATCCTTGCATATCCTATAAATCGATTCCATGGGGACCTGGCCGTCCGCCACCCATGCGGACACCTTCTTCGGGACGGTGGTGACCGCCATTATGGCCGTGGGCTTCTCCGGGTCGTCGATGTAGTCCGTTTCGATCATGAATCTGTCGGTACCTTTGGACAGGGCCTCCTTGAGATTGGATTTGGATGCGGGGATGGACGGCATGACGCCGTGAGTCTCCTCGGGGGTGACGAGGGGCGGAGAGGAGTGCTTGACGACGAGACCGCGGTCGAGACCTGCCTTGTCGGCCAAAAGCGCAAGGGACTCGTCCGTGTCGGGCTCGTTCTCACAATGTATGATGACTGGCACATCGTTCTCTCTGGCCAATTCGAAGCCTCTGAGCAGGACCCTGTTGGATGCGTCCCATATCTCCTTGTCGACAGGGAAATGGGGCCTTCCTATTTCACCTATGGCGCACGCACGGCCCTCTGCGACATCCTTCGCGGCATATTCCATGCCCTCGATCATGATCTCCTCCGCCTTCTGCAGGCCGTACCGTTCTGCCAGAGATATCAAAAGAATGGGGTAAGGTCCGACTGCGATGTTGATCTCGAGATCGGTCTCCTCCTTCGCCTTATCGGCCAGACTGTAGGTGACCTCGTAGGATCTCGCGAAATCCTTCCCGCATGCGATAGGTACCTCCTTATGGGGAAGTGTCACCAGAGTGAGACCGGTCCCTCCTGCTGCCTGATATTCCTTCAGAGCGTCGACGTTCCTGCCAGACGGGCTCATGTGAATGTGGTTGTCATATACGGGGACCTTTTCGCTCATTATAATTCATCCTTCGATTGAGGTTACGGCGTTCCACTTCCGACTTAATGAGATCACGATACTCCTCGTCAAATCCCAGAGAAAAAGCCTCATCAAAAGAGATTGAATCACGTTCCATCATGCCTATGATTATGTTAGCCAACATGGGGATGGTCTCTTCCACTCCGAGTTTTTTGTAGTAGACCTCAAGTTCCTCATCCAGGTTCATATAATCTCCTCAATATGAGGTTCTCTTCTTAGCTTCTTCTCTCAGCAACTGATTTGTTTCATCATCAAATCCAGACATAATGAGTGCTTCCTCGAAAGATACGGAACAGGCCTCCATGACCTTTGATACCAGATTCATAGAACCATCTAGCCATTTGCGATCACGGTCTTCCGCACCTAGTTTTCTGTAATAGGCCTCAAGTTCCTCATCTAGGTTCGTGGTCATCGCCTCCATGTCCTTACAGAAAGATTGACCGACTTTGATTTTATAACCTTGCTCAGTCCGTCTGTCCCCAATGATGAGGACATCTGCATGGCCCAAGAAAAAGAGACTGTCAAAACCATGGATACCGTGAAACTATTACCTATGTAGACAAGGCAGTTCTGTCCACCCTTAATAAGAAAAACGGTCCCTCAAACATAACTTTAAAAAACCCTTTCCAACACATGACTAGCAACCCATTAATACCGAATAACTTGGTTACATCGTCCATGAGCAGTTTCGACACTCTATGTAAGAAAATCGAGGAAATGGACCCCGATAAGTTCGCTCAGTTGTTCAACGAGAAGTCCGTGGACGTCATATCCAAGCTGTCGAGCCTGACAGCCGACGGAAAGGACGGCGTATACATCTACATGGAATTCATCCTGGCATCCGTCTCCGCTGACGGAAAGCTGTCCCCCAACGAGTACCTCCTGCTGAAGCCTATCTTCGACCAGATCGCGGAGAAGGAGACGACCTACGAGGACGGAATTGAGATGTTCAACGCTATGGGCCTCAACAAGCCCGGAGCATACCAGAAGGTCATCGACCTCATGGTGGATATCTTCGGAATGGTGGACGAAAAGCTGAAGGACGACATCATCCTCATCTGTCTCCTGGTCTGCGGCATCGACGGAGAGATCACCGAGGACGAGAAGAAATGGATCAAACAGCTCATCGAGCCCCTCCAGCTCGAGATCGACCCCATGGAGTACATCAACGGATTCCTCGACAAAGCAGGAGTCTTCACACTCGCGACCACCTGCCGCGACCAGCCCAGGATGAGGGTCCTCGGACTCAAGATCCTCCTGGACGGAAAGATCTACTTCGCAGTTGGTACCTTCAAGGACGTCTACAAGCAACTGCAGCACAACCCCAAGTGCGAGATCCTCGCATATGTTGGGGAGGAGTTCATCCGCTGGGACGGCGTGGCCACTTTCAGCGAGGACCCCAGGCTTATGGCCGTCGTCGAGAACGTCATGCCCCAGCTCGCCGCCATGTACAAGGAGATGGGCTGGAAATTCGGATTCTTCACCCTCGAGGGCGGAAGCGCCGAGTACGTGAGCGTCAGCAACGAGAAGATCAAGATCTTCTGATAAACGAGGGGGCATAACCCCTCTTCTCTCTTTTTTCTTTCAAGAAATCAAATAACGCGTTTCAGATTGTGGAGGATTCCCTTCCTGGATATCGTCTCCTCCTTATCGACGGCTATGGCGCCGTCCCTGGCGGCCATCCATTCCAGCGCTTTCCTCTCGTAAGTCCACTGGCGCTTGATATGGAGGTTCATCTGATGCACCGTCCAGAGTGCATAGGGGATGGAATAGAATCCCAGTGTGGCGCACATCAGGATCATGTGCCTCAGAGGCTTGCTCCTCCAGACGACCTTCGGCATCGGATCCAGGTGATGAACGTCATCGTTCATCATCTTCGAGAAGACCAAGGTGAATCTGTATTGCAGGACGTCGATCATGGAGATCCTATCGTGGACGATGAGGCATATGGTGCTCAGAATAACGAATATGAACACCATATCAAAAACCTCGAAAATGCCGAGCTGCTCGAATTGGATCAGCCATAACATATCCAATACTGCCTGGACAACGACCGCTACGGTTATGGCTACGAATAGGACGAATGCCCCCTTCTGATAGTTCCTGGTGACCAGACCCGAAAGATCATCCCTGATCTCCGAGAGTTTCTGCGTATCCCCTCCGAAATACGTCGCGTACTCTATGAGCGCGGACATCCATTCGACATCGCGTTCCTTGTGCCGCACCAGAGATTTCACGATATTGTACATGACATAAGCCGCCACCACGCACATGAAGAGCACTACATTGAAGTACTGTGATAGGTCGAACTCGGTGTCGAGCTGATAGCTCACTATCCCATTGAGCATATAGGCGGGCGTACCCAGGACGACCAGCAGCAGAACCAGTATCTTCAGAATGATGTCCTTCTTGCTGCGGTTTAGCACGCAGTTGAGGAATCTGTCCGCCCCCGGGATCGCCATGATTGACCGAATCCTTTATAGAAATAGAAAAATGTGCGTATTCATGAACTTATTCGACAGTATAGTTAAGAGGGTCAAGGCATTCAACATGCCCGCTTCACTGTACGTAGTCGAAATCATCCTTACTTACGTCCTGATCCGCAACATGAATCTGTTCTACTATCTCGAGGTCTCTGGGTGGACCGATAATTGGATCCGCAACACGATTCTCATAGTGATCTTGATCGTAATGACCACACTGACCATCAGGGCGATGATAGGCATACCGTCATCGGACAGATATTCGTGGAGAACGACAGTCAGGACCCTGATAATCCTGATACCGATGACAGTCATCTACTACGTCTTCGAATTAGGTTATTTCTTCATCGATCCGTGGGTGCTCGTGTTGATCATGTCCGTATCGATAGGGATCATGTTCCTGCCGAGCGTCAGGAGGTATCACATCCCTCCCATGAGGAAGGTGCCCCCGCTGAAGGAATGGGTGAGATTCATCCTAATCAGACCGGAGGAGACCGAGTACAGATACAGGTTCGTGTACGAGAAGAAGGACGAAAACTGAATTTTTCGAAAATGAAAAATTGCAGAAAAAGTATCGCAAAAACCCCTTTTCTTACTATTTTTTCGGAGTCATATTTCACATGAAAAAAAAGTACTCAAAAAACCGATTTTCGGGCCTTTGAAAAATACGAAAAGGGACCTCATAAAATCAACAAAAACAAACCCTTTATAATTGGTCTAGAAAAGAATTTTGAGAACATTGTAAAATTCATTTTTCAAATCGTGCTGGACACTGATTTTTCCGATACTCGAAATTCGGTTTTCACCCATTTTATATCATATCAAAAATCGAATTTTAAAAAAGCGAAAAATTGATTTTTTTGAGGAAATAATATGGGCCTTCGGAATGCCTTCCTAAAATGCTCATTTTGAGGTCATTTTTCCCAATTTTTTCAAAGAAATATTTTCGGAAAAATCCGATTCCCCGAATGGTACGGAGATCGCTTGACCGCGACTATCCCGACATCGGAGCATGACCGCCAAAACACATCCGCTTCGGAGAAACCGCATGAGAGGATCAATGCCTTGAGATCATCCTCCGTCATGGGGAAATACACCGTATTCCTCCTTTCGAACATCTCCGCGATCCTGTCCTCAGGCAGCCCTTTGCCCCTCATGTAGGCGGCCCATTCCCTGTCGCAGGAGTCCTGTTCCCCGGGATGTATCGTATGCTCTACGATAACGAGAACACCTCCGTCCCTGAGCATCCTATGGCAGTTCGATACTGCCTTCCTCTTCTCCTCCCTGTCGGAATAATAATGGTTCGAGAGGATCGACGTGATTACATCGAAGGATGCATCGGGAAAATCTAGGAGATGGGTCGGGGCTGCGGCATAACCGGATGCCCCGATGGTCTCCTTCGCCTTCGCTAGATTGTCCTCGGACGGATCCGCAAGGGTGAAACGGGTATCGGGATGCCTCTCGACGGAAAGACGGATGGAGCCGCCGGTACCGCAGCCCGTGTCCAACCATGATGACGGGGAAGCGATGCGCGCTACCACCGCATCGTCCACCGCTGTGCGCAGCTGCTCGTAACCCGCGATCCTGCACATCATCCCCTTCTCGAAATCGGTCATAGGGCCCATGCCACCGAATCGGATGACGGAGAGATAAACGCAGCGCTCAGCCCTCTATCTCCCATTCCATGGTGACCGACTGCTCCACCGAGGTGTCTTCGGGATCGATGTCGAGGGCCATGTTCGCACAGCATTCGACCGTAGGCATCCTGCAGTCGCATTCCTCCTCGTCGTAATCCCTGTAGCTGAAGTTCCTGTCAACGCGGATGAGCTTCCCGAGCTTCGCGCCCACGGATTCGACTATGGTCCTAGCCTCCTCCTGAGCGTGCCTGCATGCCTCCGCGAGCGCCTTGTTCTTCATCTTCTCGACGTTGCTGCTCTTGAAGTAGAAGTCGATCCTCGGGGTCACCCCGCAGTCCATGATGTTCGACAGGGCCTTGGAGAGCTTCTCGTTGTCGTTCTTGAACTCGAAGGAAACTTTCTGACTGTAACTGAAACCATCTGGCACATCTCTGTATTTGTCGTCTCCGTACTTGTCCTTCCCAATCCTTTCCTTACGGTATGCAAGGTCCACGGAGAGCTCCAAGGTCTTGAATGACTTCCTCGGGATCCCCGCATCCTCGACGGCATCCTTCAGCTTCACGGTGGATTCCGTCATCGCCTTCACGGCACCATCGAAGGTCTGTTCCTTGCCGGAGACCCTCATCGACACTACAGTTATGTCCGAAGGGGCGGTGACCGTGGCCCTGCCCCTCATCGTGATCGTTCTTTCCATTCTATCACTATCCTATGCGACCTTTCGTCGTACAGAATAGATATGCAATGGATGAGTATAATAACAGCTGGTTGTTATGTTTGTTATCTTTTTGGATTCGACGTATTTTCGACACGTCTGGATATTTAAAGAAAGTATTTAAAGAGCAAAAACGAAAATCAAGAGCAAATCTTCGACTTTCGTAGTATTCTGATTGTATTAAGAAAGCTCAAGCTGAAGGTTCGGAAAAATAGATTAGAATCGCAGGAAAGTGTGGGAGTCGCAATTGATCAGCCTGACAAGATGAGGATAGCGCACAGAACGGTGCAGTACGAGGGGATACCCGCCCCGAGCGCCATCGGGAT
>JAZNDX010000032.1:0-48880 GCA_045588265.1 Candidatus Methanomethylophilaceae archaeon
TCCCTGAATGACGGGTTTGATAGGTGCGTTTCCGTGTCTGGGGTAGAACCTTGCGATGTCCCTTCCCTCTCCGAGAATCAGCTTTTTGGGTGCCCTCTTGATTCCCTCCCAGATCTCCTCTTCCGTGAACTTCATTACACGTCCGAGGTCCTGGCAGTAGAATCCGCAGGTGCAGAGCATCTCCAGTCCAGCCTGGAACAGGTTGTTCTTTGTTTCGTTGTCTTCGGGGACAAATTTATTTCCGAAGTTTAGCTTGTATTTTTCCTTCAGTGCTGTGGCTGTCTCGGGGATGATCTTGTAATCCCAGTCTGCCTCAGGGACCTTCTTTCCCTTGAGGAATCTTTCGTAGACATCAGTCACTGTCAGGAATCTTGTTGCTGCCATTTGTTATCACCAATGGAATGTGAATTCAGTTTCCGGTGAGCTGGTCGACCAGAGTGATGATTTCGTTTGCAGTCTCGGAGTATCCGTCTGCTCCGATCTCCTCGCACCATTCCTTTGAGCAGGGTGCTCCACCGAAGATTGCTTTGTAGGGGGCCTCCATCTCCTTGATGGTCTCGACCAGCTCTCTCTGGGATTCCAGGGTGGTGGTCATGAGTGCGGATCCTCCGCAGACCTGAGCGTTGTTCTTCTCAGCTGCATCCATGAAGTCCATTGCGGATGCGTCGGGTCCGAGATCAATGACGTTGTAACCGGCTCCTCTCAGCATAGCGCAGCAGACGTTCTTACCGATCTCATGGATGTCTCCCTCAACAGTACCCATGACAACGGTTCCTTTCAAGTTTCCCTGACCACTCTCCATAAGTGGCTTCAACACATTAAGTGCGGCTTCCATGGTCTTTGAAGCTGCGACGACCTGAGGTAGGTAGATCTCTGCCTTGTCGAATCTGAGTCCGATGGTCTCCATTCCCTTTCCGAGTCCCTCTCCGATGATGGTTCCGATGTCCATCTTAGCGTCGATAGCCTTCTGGGTTGCCTCAGTCGCAAGTTTGATGTTCCAAGTCTCGACGGACTTCTTAAGATCCGCCAGTATTTCCTCGTTTGCCATTTTTAATTCCTCCTTTTTCTTTTGGGTGATTTACACCAGTCAACAGCCTTTCACTGTTGTCTGATTGAAAGACAGTTTGGTAAGTATATAATGATTTCTGTTCTTTCATCCATGTGATTTTTGACCATATATAAGTATTTCGTTTTTGAAAAATTGGCTCTCATATAATATATAAATTTTATGTTGTACGATACAACCAACGCTTAAAAGCTTAAATAAAATGACTTAAGATGGTAAGTAAATTTATCTGTGTTTAGTCCAAAAAACATAGGTTGTAATGGGATAAAACTACACTTTCAAAAATGTCTGGCTGTAAATTTTATTGAAAGCTCAATATTTATCCAACTCAGGTCAATATTTTTGCATTTAACCATCCAACATGTGGATATAGTTTCCTAGGCATGATTTTTGATACTACAAATTTTGAATCAAACGTTCTAATTGATTATCTTATTTTATTAAGAATAATTAGTATCTGTTATAACACTGATAATCTGGGCCAGAATCCTGTTAACAGTGCTCTTATACCATTACAACGTTAGTGGAATCGATATGACTACGTGCGGATGCACACATGAGGCGGCATCGATCCGGACTTTAGGTTGTTCGGATTTGCAAAAGGGGGGGTTAGTTTGACTGCCCCCCGTTATGTGGATGTATTCGACACATACAATCGTTTCATTTCTGGAGATAAGTTTCTGGAGAAAGATTGGGATTACTATCTCGTCCCAAATAATGCAACCCTGATGAAGAAGCGCTACGGTATCAATTTCGGTAAGGAGATCATCCCCGAGGACCAGGATATGGTGGACCGTCTATTCGTCGCGGGCATCGACATGCTTATCACCACCGGAATCTACAACAGGGATACCGGTACAAGGATGAAGATCACAGAGGACGAGATCTACGAAGGTCTCAAGATGGCTCCTAAAAAACTGATTCTGGGCGAGGGTAAGGACGCGGTCGAATGTAAGGCCCGCAGAGGAAATACCATAAACAAACCCATCATCGAGGGCGGACCCACAGGAGCTCCGGTCTCTGAAGCAATCTACAGCACGCTCATAGAATCATACGCCCAGGAGCCGACAGTGGATGCGGTTGTGACCGGGGTATTGGAGACGGTCAAGGGACACCCATCGGTCAAGAACAGTCCATGGGAGGTGAGGGCTACCATGCACGAGCTCACCTACACCCACAACGCATTGATCGCTGCCGGAAGGCCCGGGATGGCGATATAGGGTCCCCAGACACCTCTGACAGCTCAGGGACGTATAGCCGCCAGTCTCCATGATCAGATGGGAATGAAGCACTCCGATCTGCACGAGTGTTCGCAGCTCAACGAGTTGAAAGTCGATATGTCTGTGTTGAACATGATCGCGGCGTGGCATCTGTCCGGAGACAACATATTGGTTGAACAGATGCCCATAGTCGGTGGTTATTCTGGAGGTCTGGAGGAGACTGCGATATGCGATGTCGCCAGTACAATCGCATCCTTTGCATTCCTGAATGCCGATGTACATCTCGGAGGACCTATCCATATCAGATGGGGTACCACCACCAACAGGCAGTCGCTTCAGGTCGCGGCGCATACAGCTATGGCGATCGATACCAATACAGATCTTCTGCTGGCGAATCAATACTATACATTGGCAGGCCCCTGCACAGAGATGAATCTGCTGGAAACTGCAGCCCAATCAATGTGTGATACTGTTTGTGGAAGAGAGCTCCTATCAGGAGTGGCTTCCAACAAAGGTGTACGTATGGATATGGTCTCTGGAATGGAGGCCAGGATGATGGGTGAGGCCTCTATGGCTTCATGCGGCATGACCATCCATGAGGCGAACGAGATCCTTGATCGCATAGTATCCTGGTATGAGAAATACTACTTCAACATTCCAGAGCCTAAAAAATTCCAGGAATGCTACAATGTGAATGAAATTACGCCTACCGAGGAGTACATGAGAGTCTATGACAGTTCTTTGGACATCCTGTCAAATTGCGGTATTGATTTCTGAGGGTTCTTTTTTTAACTCGCAGAAGCAAGGAAACTAAGTTGGATTACTTCTCCCACATCATATCCTATTATCTATTATGCGGTCGATATGAGGTTCATGTAGGCTTAGGCGAGCTGTTCCCGTTTCGGTCATTCTGGTCTAATCGACCTTATGCAGGCCTATTTGTGAATCGCTGTCCTAGTCTATTTGCTCTATGTTTGATATATAAAGAAACACGTATTTTTGCGATAAGTTTTTATATCAATATAGACAGTCATCCCACGTTGGAGGGCGCTCCGGCGAGCAAACGGGTCTCTAAAACCTGTAAGCGGGGTTCGACCCCCCGGCCTTTCGCCATTTCACGGTAGATATCATGGGTGTAAAGTTTACGGATTCTCAGATACAGCATCTGATGGAGTATGGGGATATTGATTGGTCAGATGCGGAGTTCGAGGATGCCACTGCCAGGGACAAGGAGTTTTCATCACAGTTCTCGAAGCTGAAATCCGCCAATGACAAGGGATTGAAGGCTGTAATCGCAGATCCTCACAACGACCTCACTGACCTTGAGAACAAGATCAGAGAGAAGCTCAAGTCAAGGGGATTCATCGAGGTGCACACACCCATATTCGTTTCCAAGGCCGCTTTGGCCAAGATGACCATCACAGAGGATCATCCTCTTTTCAAGCAGGTGTTCTGGATAGATGATAAAAGGGCGCTGAGGCCCATGCACGCCATGAATCTTTACAGAGTCATGAGGGAGCTCAGGGATCACACGAACGGTCCCGTCAAGATTTTCGAGATCGGATCATGCTTCAGGAAGGAATCCAAGAGCTCCACCCACCTCGAGGAGTTCACCATGCTGAACTTGGTGGAGATGGGTCCGGACGGAGATGCGATGGAGCATCTGAAGATGTACATCGACGACATAATGACCGCCGTTGGTGTCGAATACACGACATCCCGCGAAGAGTCCGACGTGTACGTGGAGACATTGGATGTCGAGATCAACGGTACCGAGGTCGCCTCAGGTGCAATCGGCCCGCATAAGCTGGATCCCGCACACGATGTCCATGAGCCCTGGGCCGGTATCGGATTCGGCCTCGAGCGTCTACTCATGCTCAAGAACGGCAAGAGCAACGCAAAGAAGACCGGAAAGAGCATCACTTACCTGAACGGATACAAATTGGATTGATTACGATGATCGCAGAAACCGTTGCCAAGGCCGAGAGGGAAGGAAAGCTGTCGGTCGATGAGATCTTCGAACTGATGTCCGTCACGGAAAAGGACGATCTGGAGGTCCTGTTCACAGCAGCCAGAAGGGTCCGTGACAAGGAGTTCGGGAAGAAGATATTCACATACGGTTTCGTCTATTTCTCCACCTACTGCAAGAACAACTGTACGTTCTGTTACTATAGGACATCCAACTCGGGAATCGACCGTTACAGGAAGACCAAGGAGGAAATCGTACAGCTGTCAGCCAGTCTCCAGGATGCGGGAATCAACCTGTCGGATCTGACGATGGGAGAGGATCCGCTGATGTACAAGGACGGGTACAAGAATCTCCTCGACATAATCTCCGCAGTGCATGACGAGGTCGGCATCAACATCATGGCATCTCCCGGGGCCCTTCCCCATGAGATGTTCGCCAAGGTAAGGGATGCTGGTGCAGATTGGTATGCATGCTACCAGGAGACATACAACAGGGAACTGTTCAATTCACTGAGGCTCAATCAGAGCTATGACGACCGCAGGAACCAGAAGCTGTGGGCCATGGAGGCTGGACTTCTGGCAGAGGACGGTATGATGATCGGTCTCGGCGAGACTGTCAGGGACAGGGCGGAGACCATCGCGGAGATGAGTTCGCTTGGATGCGGACAGGTGAGGGCAATGACATTCGTCCCCCAGGCCGGTACGCCCATGCAGGACTTCACGCCATATGATTCAACAGAGGAGCTGAAGGCGATCGCCATAATGAGGCTTCTCAACCAGGACAAGCTAATCCCCTGCAGCCTCGATGTGGAGGGTATCGCAGGACTCAAGACAAGGATCAACGCAGGAGCGAATGTAGTTACTTCCATAGTTCCTCCCAGCAAACATCTTGCAGGTGTAGCGCAGCACGAGCTGGACATAGAGAACGGCAACCGTTCCGTCGAACATGTATTCGAGATGCTCGAGGACATGGGGCATCATCACGCATCCTCAGCCGAGTACAGGTCCTTCCTGAACGCTCACAGGCCCAAGAGGGTGGCCTGATGAGGATCGCCATCGTAGGCGGCGCCCTCCAAGGTATGGAGGCAGTACTGCTGGCAAAGGCCGCAGGCTATGAGACCGTTGTCATCGACAGGAAGGCCGATGCTCCAGCAATGTCGCTTTGCGACGAACCTGTCAATCTCGATCCGACCGTGGATCCCGACAGTGCGCTGAAGGTCTTCCAATCATGCGATGCGGTCATCCCCGCATGCGAGGAGATGAAGCTTTTGAGGTCTCTTGACCTTATGAAGGAATGGTTTAGTGGACCGTTGCTGTTCGACCTGGATGCGTACAACGTCTCCTGTTCAAAGACCAAATCCAACGCCATCATGGCATCGGTGGGAGTACCTCTTCCCAAGCCCTGGCCCGAGTGCGGTTTCCCCGCAATAGTGAAACCTGCATCTCAGAGCGGCAGTATAGGGGTGACAGTGGCCCATAACAAGGAGGACATGGACAGGGGACTCGAGTTCATCAAGAGCATCAATGACGAGCCCGTCATCCAAGAGTTCGTACACGGAAAGAGCGTGTCCGTAGAAGTGATCGGCAACGGTATGATGGCCAAGTACTTCGTGACAACAGAGGTATGCCTGGATTCCAATTACGATTGTAAGATGGTGCGTTGCAACCCGAACATAATGTCCCCCGAGGAATGCGATGCATTCGGGAACATGGGAGCGGATGTCGCCGAGGCAATCAAGCTGAACGGACTCATGGATGTGGAAGCCATCCTCACGCCGAAGGGGCTGAGGGTCCTGGAGATCGATGCCCGCATCCCCAGTCAGACGCCCGCTGCCATCGAGGCGGCGACAGGAGTTAACCTTCTGGAGGAGCTCGTGGCGAATGCTGCAGACAAGCCCAGGGTCAGGAAACCGAAGGAAGGCTGTTCGGTCTACCGCCACGTATACCTGAAGGACGGGAATCTCCGTTCGAGCGGAGAGAAGGAGTTTGGACATGTGGTCTCTCCCAGATTCGCACCCGGACTGTTCGGATGTGACAACTCTATTACAGATTATGAGCCCGGAAAGGGGGAGTGGCATGCCACTCTTATATCTAAGGGCAGGACTGAGGAGGAGGCCGACAGGAAGGCCCAATCCTGCATCGAGAAGATTCTCGACGAATGTTCAATTGAAGAGTTCCTGGACGGAACACCGGAGATGATCTGATGACAAGACTAACGCCCGATCTGATCGAAGGGGTACCTGACGATACCCTTGACCTTGATTCCAAGCTTATGAAGATGTGCGGCAAGACCGTGAAGCAGCTCGCCCTGGAAGGTGCCGGTGTCGATCACGATGTCGATTTCTCATCCGTGAGGGTCGCTGTTATACCGATCACATCAGGAATGGGCGTCATCGGCGGGTTCTCCCAATCGGTCAACGCAATCGTGAAACGTCTCGGAATGCAGAGCTATGTAACTGCCGGAACAGATGTGAACGGTTTCGATCAGGCAGTCAACGACCATGTGGACATGATTATGATGGCCGATGATGCGAAGTTCGTTGCTTACAACGTCCACACAGCAGGCACCACGAACAATTCATGGGGGACCGCCATGGGATATGCTGTGGCCCTCAAGAACGCGGCCGACGGAGTCGAAGGAAAGGACGTCCTCGTCATAGGTGCGGGACTGGTCGGAACCGAAGCGGTACAGATCCTCAAGTCATGGGGAGCGAACGTATCCGTGACGGACATCAAGTTCGATAAGGCCCAGGCCTTGGAGAAGAGGTTCGGTATCAAGGCCTATCAAGATGTGGAGTCAGCTCTCGCCTCCCACAAGTACATCCTCAACGCCGCCCCGGCGATATTCCCCGGCAGGCTCATCATGGAAGGTGCGGTCGTTTCCACACCTGGTGTCCCTCACTATTTCGATGAGGAGGCTAGGAGGAAGGCCAAAGCCATCATCCACGATCCCCTCGAGATAGGAACCGCCATGATGGCGGTGAACAGCGCCCTGTTCTCCATGCGCCAGTGATGTGATATGAGCTTAATCGGTCTGGCCTGGGTTATCCTGGGAGGATTCCTGGAGCCCGTTTGGGTCATAGGTTTGAAGAAGTACAGTGAGAAGCACTCGCTGTTCTGGATCGTATTCACTGTGGTATTCATGTACCTCAGCCCGATGACCATAGCCTTTGCCATGCAGGACGGCATGTCCCTGGGCATGTCATATTCCATCTGGACAGGTCTGGGGGCCGTATTCTCAGTCATCGTGGGATACATACTCTTCAAGGACAAGCTGGACAGGCTGAAGGTGCTGTTCATCGCGATGGTGATCGCAGGGGTCGTAGGGCTCGAGATGTCTACGGTGATAGGATGAACAGGCTGTGGGCATACATATTCGTCGGAGGGTTGTTCGAGACAGCGTGGGCGACCACCATGAGCCTCTCCGAGACCTTCACTGACCCGTTCTGGACGATTGTTACCATAGTTATCCTGCCGATAAGCGTCATCCTGCTCTACAAGGCATTAGACGGAGGGCTTCCCACCGGACCGTCATATGCCGTCTGGGTGGGGATAGGGGCGATCGGTGCGGTCATAGTCAGTGCGATCATGGGGGATGTCCCCAATCTCATGGGATTGTTCTTCCTTGCGATCCTCATCGGCGGCATAATAGGACTCAATCTGGTATCAGAATGAGTCGCGTCGTTCTTTATTTATACCCTTATTAATAGTACGGCGCGAGGACAAATGACACTCAGACTAGGCGTACCGAACAAGGGGAGGCTCAACGAGAGGACCATCGAGCTGCTCGTCAAGTCAGGAATAGACTTGGGCGAGGACATAGGCAGAAGGCTCTATCTGAAGGCCAAGAACCAGGATATCGAGGTTATCTTCGTCAGGGCACAGGACGTGCCCGTATTCATAGCTGAAGGGGCCATCGACATGGGAATCACCGGTATCGATGAGACTGCTGAATCAGGCAGAGACCTCATTAAGATACTCGACCTTCAGTTCGGATACTGTCATCTCGCTGTCGCAGTCCCCGAGGCTTCAGGCATAACCGATGCATCGCAGATCGCAGACGGAAGCAGGATCGCCACATCGTTCCCCAACCTGACCAGGAAGTACTTCGAGGATATGGGAAAGAACGTTCAGATCATCACAGTCACCGGCGCTTGCGAGATCATGCCCTACATGGGCGTATCGGATTACATAACGGACCTGGTCTCCACAGGATCCACTCTCAAGACCAACAGGCTCAGAGAGGTCGGTAACATCATCGAATCTCAGGCTGTAGTCATCACGTCGAAGGCAGCGATGGAGAAGAACGGACAGGCCATCCAGGATGTCGTAGATTCATTCCAGAGCGTCATAATCGCAGAGGACAAGAAGTATCTCATGGCCGACATCCCCAAGGACAAGCTGGAGGTCGTCGAGAAGATCATCCCCGGCATAGGAGGTCCGACAGTCCTCGAGATCGCAGGCAACTCCGATTATCTCGCTGTACACGCAGTCATCGATGGAAAGGATGTGTTCAAGACCATCAATGAGCTGAAGAGGATCGGGGCCAAGGGCATCCTCACCACACCCATTGAGAGACTGGTGAACTGAGATGGACCGCGACATAATGAGGTCCACAACCAGGGACTTCGTCAAGTATTATAATCCAAAGCTCCACGGGGAGCTGAGGCTCGATACGAACACCAACGTGCTCGGATCCAACCCGGCCGCCGAGAAGTACCTAAGGGAGCACTCATGGGATCTCAACGGTTACCCCAATACCTACTCCGACGGACTCAGGCAGGCCCTGGCAGACCTGTATGGGCTGGAAGCCGACAACATCATCGCAGGTAACGGTTCAGACGAGATGCTGGACGTTATATTCAAGACATTCATGGACATGGGGGACAACTCAGTCGTTCCCGTACCGTCATACACCCTTTACGACTATTTCGTCAAGCTCAACGGAGGGAAGGCACTGGAGGTCGACCTCACGGAGGATTTCCAGCTCGATGTTGATGCGATGGTAAAACAGGATGCCAAGATCGCAATCATGCCTTCACCGAACAATCCTACAGGGAACTGCTTCAGGACCAAGGACGTCGAGGAGATACTTTCCAGATTCAACGGTATCGTCGTTGTCGACGAGGCGTACGCGGAATACTCCGACAATCCGTTCATCAGCAGGGTCGAGGAATTCGACAACCTGGTGGTCCTCAGGACATTCTCCAAGGCCTATGCTATGGCCGCATTGCGCGTAGGATACGCGGTGGCCAACAAGAAGCTGGCAGACATGATGATCTGCGTGAAGATCCCGTATTCCCTAAACATGGTCAGCGAAGGTGCAGCCATCGCAGCGGTGAAGGATCAGGAATTCGTGAGGCGCAGCGTCCAGATGGTAAAGGAACAGCGTCCAAAGTTGGATGAAGGACTCAGGAAACTGGGCTTCGAGACCTTCCCGTCAGATTCCAATTTCATATTGGCCAGATCGCCGATCGACCACAAGGTCCTCGTCGACGGTCTCAAACAGCGTGGAGTCCTTATACGTGACTTCGGAGCGAAGCGCAGAACGGAGAACTGCATTAGGACCACAGTAGGCACCGAGGAGCACAACGCGCTGCTCCTTGAGAAGGCCGAAGAGGTGATCTCCGGATGCCGCTGAACATCTCCATCACGGACTACGGTGTCGGGAACCTATACTCCATCCGCAGGTCTCTAGAGAGCTGCGGGGCCAGAGTCGAGGTCATCGGAGATATGAAGGAACTCAGGGATGCAGAGTGCATCGTCTTTCCCGGTGTGGGGGCTTTCGACAAGACCATGGAGAGGCTACTTCCCATGAGGGAGGAGATCTGCGACATGCTGAAGGCCGGAACGCCCGCCTTGGGCATATGCATCGGCACCCAGATCCTGTTCGAAGGAAGCGATGAGGGGAAATCACCCGGTCTCGGACTCTTCAAGGGAAGGGTACAGAAGCTCGATTGCGAGGTCATCCCCCACATGGGTTGGAACCAGGTGGTTTCGGAAGACCTTCTTCTGGAAGGCATACCGGACAACAACTTCTACTTCGTCCACTCCTATTACGGCAATCCGAAGGAGGATGGCATAACCCTGGGCACCACTGAATACGAGGGAAAGGTGTTCGAATCCTTCTTCAGGAAATACAACACCTACGGAACACAGTTCCATCCAGAGAAGAGCAGCGCATCGGGTAGGAAGGTGCTGCAGAATTTCATTACATTCGCGGAGGGTCAGCTTTGAGGATGATCCCCGCCGTCGACGTACTGGACCATCAGGTCGTCCAGCTTGTCGGCGGCAAACCCGGCAGTCAGCAGATTGTCATGCCTGACCCTCTCAAGGTTGCGCAGATGTGGGTCGACAAAGGTGCGAACTATCTTCACTTGGTCGATCTGGACGGCGCTTTCGGGAAGGAGAACAATCTCAAGGTCTTCAAGCAGATCACCAAAGAGCTCGGGGTGCCCACCGAGATAGGCGGAGGGATCAAGGACGCTGCGACCATCGACGATCTGGTATCTGCCGGAGTGGACAGGATCATCGTCGGTACCAAGGCGGTCAAGGAACCCGATTGGCTCGCAGAGATGGCCGACCGCCATCCGGGAAAGATAGTCCTCTCCATGGATACGAAAGGCGGAAGGATCGCAATCAAAGGATGGCAGGAATCCGCCCAGATGTCAGTTGAGGAGATGTTCGAAAGGATAAGGGATCTCCCCCTGGCGGCTGTCCTGAACACGAACGTGGATGTCGAGGGCCAAAAGAAAGGGATCGATGAGGCTCAGGCCAGACAATTCATCTCGGAATGCCCGTGCAAGGTAATCGCTTCAGGCGGCGTCACATCCCAGGAAGATGCGAGGATCCTGTCGGCCGCTGGTGCGGAAGGAGCGGTAGTCGGATTGGCCCTGTACACAGATGTGATCAGACCTTGGGAATGGAACACGCCCTGGTTAGTCTAAGGCCTCTATACGAGTCCTTATAATGTTGTAAAGTTTGCTTGACGATGAGGAGTTGAAACCCCCCGTGAAAGTGCCCTGCGAGATGCTTGTGACATATGTATTGCCTACAGGAAAAGGAGCGCTAGCCAAAGAGCTAGTGAACCAGCACGGCCTGACACAGGTGGAAGTTTCCCGTTTATTCGGTGTCACCAGTGCCGCGATATCGCAGTATATCAAAGGAACCCGTGGCGGCAACGAGCTCATTGACAAGAGCGCGTACAAAGATGATTTTTATGAGTTCATCTCTATATTGGCTGACGAGATAATGGCCGGCATGCAGGTCGCTGAGGCTCTCTGCAAGCTTTGCGAATTCGCAAAGGAGTGCGGACTGATCAAGGCGCTATACGTCTATGAGGGATACTCTCCCGAACAGCTTCCGTTCCTGAATGGTCCGAACATGGTCGTCATCGATAAGAGTTGACAAGATGAGATCCGATTACGACAATTTCTCTTTGGTCGTTGGACGTTTCCAGCCCCTTCACAAAGGACACATGGATGTTATCCTCAAATGTGCGGAGGAATCCGATCACCTCACGATCGGTATCGGTAGCGCACAGTATTCCCATACGCCTGATAACCCCTTCACCGCCGGTGAGAGGTACATGATGATCAACAAGGCTCTCAGGGATGAGGGAGTGGGCAATTACAGCATAGTTCCGATAGAGGATCTGAACAGGTATCCCATCTGGGTCGCACATGTGGTATCTTTGGTCCCCCCGTTCAGGAGGGTCTATTCCAACAATCCATTGACGAAGCGTCTCTTCCAGGAATCGGGATTCGAGGTCAGAGATTCGCCGCTGTACAACAGGGACGTGTTCTCTGGAACGGAGATCAGGCGCAGGATCATCAACGACGAGGAATGGCGTTCGCTCGTGCCTTCGGCAGTGGCCGAGGTCATCGATGCGATCGACGGTGTCAACAGGATCAAACAGATCAGCAGCGGTGTGAAGGATGCCCCGCTCTGAAGCATTACAGTTGATAGATGTCCTGAGATCCAAAAGGATCAGGATGTCGGCCGCGGAATCCTGCACCGGAGGGATGATAGGATGCATGATGACATCGATCTCCGGTTCATCGGATGTCTTCTTGGGAAGTGCGGTCACATATTCAAACGAATCAAAGGAAAGGATACTGGGAGTCAGCCATCAGACGCTGCTCGACCATGGTGCGGTGAGCGAGGAGACCGCCCGTGAGATGGCCAAGGGCGCGATAGACGTCTATGGCAGCGACGTGTCCCTTGCGGTCACAGGTATAGCAGGGCCAGGAGGCGCTACTCCGGAGAAACCTGTTGGTCTTGTTTACATTGCGGTAGCGGACGGTCCGAGGACCGTCGTGACCAAGAACATCTTCGAAGGCGACAGGCAGGCGGTCAGGAAACAGACCGCAGTAGAAGCGCTGAAGCTCTTGAAGGAATTGGCAGAGGGAAGACTATGAGGTTCGAGAGGCAGTTGCCGATTTTCGGAGAGGACGGTCAGCAGAGGATCATGTCCGCTGTTGTCGGAATAGTGGGATGTGGAGGCTTAGGAGTGAACGTGATCACTCAGCTGGTCGCAGCAGGAGTATCCCATTTCATCCTATGCGACCATCAGTCCCCAGAGCTTTCCAATCTCAACCGTCAGTTCATCTACTCCGCATCCGATTACAGGCCGAAGTCTGTGATCTCTGCCGATTGGATACTCACACTCAACCCAAGCGCCGAGGTGCAGTCGAACGCTGAACCGCTGACCGAGCTGAATGGGGACCTCTTCAGCGGATGTGACATACTGGTGGATTGTCTTGACAACTTCAAATCCAGGATGATCCTGTCCGATCTGGCTGAAAGCATGGGCGTTCCGCTCATCCACGGAGGGGTATCAGGTTTCACGGGCCAGATCGCAGTCTGCGTTCCGGGGAAGACCAAGAGCCTCAGGGAGATGATCGGGACCATGAACGATCCCGAAGGCATCATCCCCAATGTCGGAGCAGGAGTCTCCGTCATCGCTTCTATGGAGGCATTGGAGGTGCTGAAGATCATCTCCGGTCTCGGAACAGAGAACGAGGGAAGGCTGATCACCATCGATATGAAGAACTGGACCACTGATTCCGTCCAGTTCTGACGATGCCCATAGAATGTTTATTTACCGCGATGGGATTCTCAAGGATATGGAGCACATAATGACCGGAAAGGTCAAGGAAGTCTACAAGGTTGACGACGACACACTGGAGTTCGCCTACACCAACAACATCTCAGTCTTCGACAAGATCATCCCCTCACAGGTCCCCCACAAGGGAGAGACACTCTGCAGGACGGCAAAGTACTGGTTCACTCTCCTCACCAAGGAAGGGATCAATAACCACTACATCAGCGAGCCTTCCCCCGACAGAATGAGGGTCAAGAGGGTCGACATCATCAGGGATTACAGCAAGATCGACGGCAACACGAAGAACTACCTGATCCCTCTGGAAGTCATCTGCAGATACTACGCTGCAGGTTCGCTCATGGACAGGATCAAATCCGGAAAGGTCAAAGCCGAGGATCTCGGATTCCCGGCGGACCATGTTGTGAAGGAAGGCGAGAAGCTCCCCAAGCCATTCATCGAGTGCACCACGAAGCTGGAGGCCCACGATGAGAACCTCACCGATGAGGAGGCCAAGAAGATGGCCGGCCTCTCCGACGAGGAGTTCGAGGAGATCAAGAGGACCGTCCTCAAGATTGATTCCATCATCGACAGGGAATGCAGCAAGAGGGGACTCATCCACTGCGACGGAAAGAAGGAGTTCGCCTTCGACAAGGACAGGAAGCTGATGGTCATAGACACCTTCGGTACTCTGGATGAGGACCGCTGGTGGGATGCTGACGAGTTCGCTAAGGGCAAGATCGTGCAGCTCTCCAAAGAGTTCGTCCGCCAGTACTACCGCGAGACCGGTTACCACAAGGCCCTCTACGACGCACGTGAGAAGGGACTTCCCGAACCGGATATCCCTGCGCTTCCTCAGGAGATCGTCGACCGTGTGAGCAAGCTCTACGTCGACATGTTCGAGAGGATCACTGGCGAGAAGTTCTGATCAGAACAGATCGACCAAAACCAATTTCTCTCCCAGGGGACAGTCAAGGTCGCCTTCCACCTTCTGGACGGTGTACTTCTCTCCTGGGATCTTACCCATCGCGTGACAGACGTTGTAATGCTCGCATGACAGGTTCTTACACTCGGATCCCTTGTAAGTGATCTTGCTGCCTTCCATAGCCTGCCTCTTACCTACGGATGCGCGGGTACAGATCTTCTCCACTTCAACTGCAGTGACGGAATCACCGTCGAATTCGTGGCATTCGTGCTCCTGGAGCCTTATGCCTGTGATCCTGTATTTTGCCCCTTCCTCCAGGTTGAAGCATACCTTGTTGTACTTGCAGTCAGCACACTCTTCCATGGGTCCGAGATAGAAGAATTCGTTACCCACTGCCGCATGATTTGTTCCTATCAGTGTGATTTGGGCCATCAGATCACCCCTGTCCTAATGCAGATGTCCTCTGCCGTCTCCCTCGTGATCCCGTTGTCACCGAGTATGGTGTACCTGTCCTTGCGTATGGTGTGGGCATTGACTACCGCCTCGATGAACTCCTCGCTGGACAGATTCAATTCGGAGGCCTTGGTGGGGGCACCTATCTTCATCAGAGCATGCTTGAGCTCCTCCCAGTCGCCTCTCTGCAGGTAGGTGGTGATGATGGATGCCACACCGCATTGCTCTCCGTGCATCGCCCTTCCAGGATACAGATGGTCTATGGTGTGGGAGATCATGTGCTCCGAACCGCTGGTCGGTCTGGAGCTCCTCGCAATACTCATTGAGATTCCCGACACTATGATAGGTTTGATCGCTAACCAGACACTCTCTTCCAGATTCGGCCTGATATAATCTGCAGCGTCCATCATGGATTCAGCGGCATAGTATGCGAAGGCATATGCCGATCTGCTGAAAGGTTCATCGCGTAGCTCATACGCCAGTTTCCAGTCGCGTAGTGAACTGAAGTTGGAAAGCACATCTGCGCATCCCGATGCGAGCATCCTGTAAGGTGATTTGAATATGATTTCGGTGTCTGCGATGACTCCCATGGGGGAAGCCCCTTCGATAGAGACTGAACCCTTTTCGGATTTGATCGATGCCCTGTTGGACGCGATACCGTCGTGGGCCGCTGAGGTGGGAATGCTGATGAAGGGGATGTTGAGATCGTTGGCGACGACCTTTGCGATGTCGATCTTGCTTCCGCCGCCTATCGCCAAGATGAATGTGGAGCCGTACTCCTGAATCCTCGCCTTAGCCTTCTCGATGTTCTCTTCGGTGGCTTTGTCGGTGATGAATGTATCGATGTCGTATCCCTGAAGGTGATCCCTGGCTGCTCTTCCCGCGGCCTTGTCGGTGTTCTCTCCGGTGATGATGGTGCCCGTCGTACCGCTGTGTATGTTGACACAGATCTCTCTGACATAGCGCATCACGTCGTGTCCTGCAATCACGTTGCGCGGGAAGAAAACCATCTTCTCCTTCATGAAATCCTTCGTCATCGATCTTTCTCCGAGTACCTTATTGGTCGCTGAACTAATAAAAACAATGGCTGGAAAGCAGTTATTACCTTCTTTTCCGATACAGTGTCATGCCTGGGGCGACCATAATATGCGGATCGGCGGATGAAGGCGGAGTGACCTTCGGGATGTGCTCCCATGCCCAGACCGTTCTGGAGAGTAAGGGATACTCTGTAGCATTCTTCCGTCCTTCTGAGATGGACATTAGGCATTGCAGGGATTGTGGTGGATGCGATGAAGGCGGTTGCGTCCTTGAGGATGATATGCAGCACATCTATGATTCTTTCTTGGAATCGGACCTGCTGGTCTTGGCCTCACCCATTCATTTCAGCGGTCCGTCATCGATCCTGAAGACCGTAGTGGACCGTTTCCAGCCATACTGGGGCAACAAGGGTATGCATCATCCACAGTATTGCATAGCGCTGCTATGCGGAGGAAGCAAGAATCCCAATTTCCAGATAACCGAGAGCATAATCCGTGCTTTCTGCATCACCACTGATATGGAATACAGGGGTTCGCTCCAGATACCGGATACCGATTCGGGAGTAGATGATGTGGAGGACAGGGTGGAGAGATTCCTCTCTGTCTGGTGATCACAGAAGATACGGGACGATCACTGTCTGGAAACCCTTCGCATAGTTCTCTGAATCGACGAACGGTATTGTAGAGGGGTAATCCTCCCTTATCACCGACCAGGTATAGTCGTCGAGGCTCCTGCCCATATCCAATACGCAGTTCTTGTAGTACCCTATGCTGACCAGCTTATCCAGGACTTTGATTACATCGGACTTCTTGCCACCAGGGAGGATAGCCTTCCCCTTGTGGATGAATATTACGGGGACGACGGAGTCCGATACGCTGCAGATGTCCCTCAGTTCGGCGTCATTTCTGATGAAATGGTACGGCGCGAATACTAGAGTGGCGTCCTTGTTGAACGAATCGAACACATCGTCCACGGTCTCGATGTAAGTGAAGAACCAAATCTCGGTTCCGCGGAGTTTGAGATGTTTCATGACCTTCTCGGAGAACTCCCTTTCCTCGAAGCTGTTGCAGTCGATTACGGTCACGGGAGGCCTGTCATCCACAGGAAGGCATTGCGACACAGTGGAGGTGAAATCCTTGGTTCTGAGGCCCTTGATAGGCATCACGGAAGAGAACGTACCATCGGATACCAGCATCTCGCCTTCCTCATATGATGCGTAGAATGCAGGTATCTCCATGCACGTCCATCTATCTCATTATATTTTGGATTGACGGCATTTTAAAGGTATCCTTTTATGAACATTAGCCGATTCGGGTCTGAGGTAATTACTATGGTAATCTACAAGTGCGCAAAATGCCCCAACGCGTTGGAGGTCGTCTTCAAAGCAGCCTGCACACCCAAGTGCTGCGGAGAGCCCATGGTCATCGTCGAGCCCAAGACTGACGATTTCAAGAATGAGAAGCACGTCCCTTACATCGAGAAGCAGGACGGAGGATACCTTGTCAAAGTCGGAAAGGAGACTCCCCACCCGATGGAAGAAGATCACTACATAGTCTACATCCAGATCTGCGCAGACGGTATCATGATGAGGAAGTACCTCAAACCCGGAGACGCTCCCGAGGCATTCTTCAAGACCGACGCTAAAGAGGTCAGGGCCTGGGAGTACTGTAACAAGCACGGACTCTGGAAGTCCAACCAGTGAATTCAAACCAGCCCCTCAGGGGGCTCTTTTAATCATTTTTTGGAAGAGTATGGCAGCACCGTTTCCCGTGCCGCCGTGATAAAGTTTCATTCCTCGAAGGTGATGCTCACAGGTCTCTTCAGGCCCATACCGGACTCTGCTTCGATCGCTTTCACGATACCGCAGGGTACGGGGCATGCTGTGTGCTTGAGGCACTGCGCCGCCTTCTTGTATACCTCTGATTCGGTGAAGGGTGTTCCGATGGCCTCGTAAGGGTTGACGCCTTCGATAGGTGACATGGATCTCACCATCGGGCAGTTGCTCTCGATGACCACGTTGACACTCATCATGTCCTCGCTGACGGTAGCGGTTATCTTGGAAGTCATCCCGCATACACCGGCCTGTACGTTGCAAACTGTAGGGCACATGTCGATCTCTCCTTAGTTCCACCAATCCTTCTTGCGGTCGATGGTCTCGTCTCTGTCAGGTCCAAGACTGATGAGATCCGCGGGGACCTTGAGGTACTTCTCGATGAACTCGATGTATTCCCTCATCTCGCCTGGGAGGTTGTCATAGCCTGCCTTGACGACATCCATGGTGTTGTCCCATCCTTTCCAGCCCTTGAAGGTCTCATAGACGGGTTTCGCCTTGTTCAGCTTGGCGATGGATGCAGGGAAGTGCTTGACCTCCTCTCCGTCGATCTCGTACGCCACGCAAACAGGGAGTTCGGGGATGTCGTTGAGGACATCGATCTTGGTGATTCCGAGGGATGTGAATCCGCAGAGTCTGGACGCGTGCTCCACGACCACGAGGTCTAGCCATCCGCACCTTCTTCCCCTTCCGGTGGTGACTCCGAATTCTCCTCCCTTCTTCTGAAGCTCGATTCCGAAGTCGTCGTGTATCTCTGATACGAAGGGTCCCTCTCCGACACGGGTCGTGTATGCCTTGACGATTCCTACAACCTTATCGATCCTGTTGGGTGCAACTCCGGATCCGGTGCAGATTCCACCTCCGCATGTGGCGGATGATGTAACGTAAGGGTATGTACCGTGGTCGATGTCCAGCATGGCTCCCTGAGCACCTTCGAAAACGACCTTCTTGTTGTCGTCCAGTGCCTCGTTGATCAGTACCGAGGTATCGCAGATGTACTTGCCGATCTGGTCCCTCCAGCCGATCATCTTCTCGTACAGGGATTCAGTCGTGCAGCTGCACTGCTCGGCATCCATCATGTTCAGGAGGTCCTTCTTGTACGGAAGGATGAACGAGATCTTCTCCTTCAGGAGGTCGTCCTCGAGAAGGTCCCCTGCCCTGAATCCGATCCTGGCGATCTTATCCTGATAGGTGGGTCCGATTCCCTTCTTGGTGGTACCGACATTGTTCTTTCCGCGGTATTTCTCCTCTGCTCCGTCCAGCTTCTTGTGGTATCCCATGATGAGATGGGCCCTGTCGGAAATCCTCAGACCGTCGATGGAACCGCCGTTGGCGAGGACCTGATTGATCTCCTCTCCCAATTCCTCAAGGTTGACAACTACTCCGTTCCCGATAACGGCCAGTTTCCCGGGCCTTACGACTCCTGACGGGAGTCCGTGCAGCTTGAACACCTTGTCATCGACGATGATGGTATGTCCGGCGTTGTTTCCGCCCTGGAAACGTACGATGAGATCAGATTTCTCATCCAGATAATCTGTGAGCTTTCCTTTTCCTTCGTCTCCCCATTGGGAGCCGATGATAGCTAGACTCGGCATGTTTTAGGCACCCAATCTGGATAGAGAGAGGTAGAATATAAGAGATTACTCGGTCACGACTTGGTGTCGGGACTTGCTTCTTCGTAGAGCGACAGGACATCCTTCAGCGGCAGGTCCGTCTTGAAGGATGTGGGGGAGATATGTGTGGCCGAGGCCTTCCCGTGGGTGTTGAGGACTTCGATGAAATCGGTGAGCTTCGAAGGCGATTTCTTGATGAAGGACGACAGTTCGCTCATATCATAGACGAAAACCTCGGTGTCCAGCTCGTTCTTCCATAATTCGAGGTATTTGTTGCATCTCTTCTCCGCAGCCATTCCAGTAGCATCCATCTTCGAGACGAACTCCTGGTCGTGGAGCGGGCCGAGCCAGAATGGGCCGTACTTGTGCGTGGGATCATAGTTCTTGGAGGTGGATCTCTCCAAGGTCTGCATGTTGTATTCCATGTAACCGATCTGATCCATCATCTTGTCTGCTTTCTCCGCGCCCTCCTCTACCTGAATGTAGGTGCGGAAATAGTGGTCAGCGTAGAACGACAGCAATGGTTTCATTCCCCTGTCAAACTTGGCTAGTTCCCTTGCGATTGAGCACATGAGGATGCGTAGGCCTCCCTCATGACACATGTATCCCCTTACGGGTTCCGATTGGTATCTGCGCCTGCATTTGGGAGCATGCGCACCGGCCAATGGAGCGGTATCGGTAGCAGTTATGGCCAGGATGCCTTTCTTCCTGCATCCGAGGATCGCTGATTGGATGAAAGGGACAGGCGATCCGAACGGGTCGAGGTCCACATAATCGAACGCTTCTTCGGCGAACAATGAATGGAGGTTCCTGTTGGATGCCGCGCAGTTATCCAGATTGTTCATGCGAATGTTGGCCTCGATATAGGGGATCGCATCAGGGCTTATGTCGTTGGCCGTAACCTGGGTGCCTTTGACCTCGTTGGCGATCCTGACGGCCCTGGAACCGGTGGCGGTCATTGCATCCGCCACGGTCAGGTCCCTTCCCACTGCACGCAGGAACATGACGCTGACGTCGCGGTTGAATGCCATCTGTTCGTTGAAGAATACTCCTCCTTGGATTTTTCCAGGACCTCCTGAAGAATGAAGTTCCGGTACCAGGATATCAGTGGATCCTTCGTGGATTACGACCCCATCGGGCATTAAACATTCTCCCCATGCATGAGACGGACTATCTTGTAAGGCAAGATGTTCCTGTTCGTTGGGGTGACTTCCAGGATCCTGACGTCATCCCTTCTGCGGATGTCCTGTAAAAGCGGGTTCCTGGATTTTTTATGAAGGGTTATAATCATGGGTTTGTCGGCATCCAGAGTCTCTTTGACAGCCTCCACAAATGCCTCGCTCTCGACTTCCATCTTTCCGACCTCATCGATGACGATGATGTCGCATTTATCGATGGCCTCTTTGAGCGCTTTGACACCGACTTCCTCTAGTTTGGACAGGTCTACGCCCAGTTTCCCGACCACGACCTTGCTCTCGATCTCGGTACTGGCGAAGACTGCTTTCTCATCCGTCAGCAGATTCCTGACAGTGAATCCAGTCTTCTTCCGTCCTTCCTCTATAGGCTCGTCTACCATACCGCCGATCGACAGCTCCTCCTCCTTGAGCATCTCAATGACACGAAGGAGTGCGTAGGTCTTCCCTGAGCCCGGAAGTCCCGTTATACCGATTTTAATATCAGTAATCATGATGTCTCCGCAGTCAATAGACTGGCTACATGATAATGGTGACTAAAATATTTAAAAATATTATCAAACTTGGCGAAAATCAACCATATTAACATCAGAGAGTTACCCCAAACGCCGTTAATACTGGCCGTTCTAAAACGTTCATTCGATCGACGATACGTACATCAGAGGATACTGCAGAGCCTCATCGTACCTCATCTCTGCCGTGACCTTCGTGTTTCCGAGACGGATCACCACCACCGCATCGATCATATCGCCGGTCAGAGATACATAGGAGTATCTGTCAGAACCTTCCGGGAAGAAGGAACGGGGTATCGAAACCTTGGCCGATTCCACGTAAGGTTGGACCTCGATGGCCCTGGAAATGGTCTTCTCTAGGCCTTCTACGGAGTTCAGGTTGACTGGAGTTCCGACGAATTGGTGGTAAATTGTGGCCAGTTTTATGCCCGATTCGAACACTGCGCGCTCGCGTTCGCTGCAGTTGAACCTGTCATTGGCCAATTTTTCCCTGTCAGTCACCGGATCATCTCTTCTCGATCGGCACATAATCCCTGGGCTCATGTATGTTGACGTATGCCGGCCTGAGGATCTTGTTGGAGGTGATCAGTTCCTCGATGCGGTGCGCGCTCCATCCGACTATCCTGGCGGTAGCGAACAGAGGGGTGAAGACCTCTTTCGGGATGTCCATCATATCATAGACGAAACCGCTGTAGAAGTCAACGTTGGCGCACACGCTCTTGTTGTTGTGCTTGTGGGCCATAATGAGTCCGGGAGCGATCTTCTCTATGTTCTTATAATAAGTGTAATCCTTCATGCGGTTCTTCTCTACGGCAAGCTGCTCGACGAGTGATTTGAACACCTTGGCACGGGGATCGGACTTGGTATAGATAGCATGCCCCATTCCGTAGATGAGTCCCGAATTGTCGAATGCCTGCTTGTCAAGGATCTTGTTCAGATAATCCGTGAGTGCTTTTTCATCGGTGGGATCCTTGACGTGTTTCCTGATGTCGGCCATCATGTCCATGACCTTCAGGTTCGCACCGCCGTGTTTAGGCCCTTTCAGAGAGGACATGGCGGCAGCGATAACGGCATATGTATCGGAACCGCTGGATGTGGTGACCCTTGTAGTGAATGTTGAGTTGTTCCCTCCTCCGTGCTCCATGTGCAGCACGAGGGCCAGATCCAGGACAACAGCCTCCAGTTTAGAGTATGTCTTGTTGGGCCTGAGCATACGGAGGAAGTTCTCCGCTGTGGAAAGATTTGGATCCGGATTGTGAATATACATGCTCTGGCCGTTGATGTAGTGGTTGTAGGCGTGATAGCTGTAGGCCGTCAGCAGCGGGAAGACCGTTATGAGGTAGAGAGTCTGCCTGAGGACGTTATCCAGCGTGTTGTCCAGAGCATCGTCGTCATAGGAAGCGAGGAACAGTATCTCTCTGGAGATGGCATTCATGACATCTCTGCTTGCGGCCTTCATGATGACATCTCTTGTGAAGGTCTTCGGGAGCTTACGGTTCTTGTTAAGGATCTCTTTGAATTCATCCAGTTCTGTCTCGTTTGGCAGTTTGCCGAACATGATAAGGTACGCTGTTTCTTCAAAACCGTATCTCTTGTTGAGGAAGCCAGCTGTCAGATCCTCTATGCTGTATCCGCGGTAGCGAAGTATTCCCTCGCATTCGACTTTCTCTCCGTCAACGAGTATCGTACCGTCGACCTGCGAGATCTCAGTGAGTCCTACAATGACTCCGTTCCCTTGGGCGTCGCGCAGACCTTTCTTGACATCATATTTGGAATACTCCGTCGGCTGAAAACTGTCATTCTCCTCGCACATTTTGTGCTTGGCTTCGATGAATTCAACGTATTCCTTCTTCATCTTTCGCTCCCCGGTCTTACATCACTGAATCAATTGACACTTACATAAAGGGTTGCGACCTTTTTAAGCCTCCATTATATGTCAATGTACAATTTTGTTCAAAATTACACAATTATGTTATCTAAATGCTATTTATAGTGTCCCTGAGTTGGATGATACATCCAAGTCTTTTTATATTGATTAATCATTATTTTTTATTGATAACTCATGGCAACGTATTCCGCCACCGATGTCGCCAACTTCTTCATCGATTACTACGCACGCTCCGTAGATCCGATGAACCTGCCCCGCGTTCAGTACTTCTGTTATTTCGCACAGGTGGAAAGCCTGTGCCGTAACGGCACACCTATCATAGAGGATACCTTCAGAGCATATCCCACCGGCCCAGCACTCACCAGATTGGAGTGCTATTATGACGGCGCCGGAAACATGCCTATCAAAGTCCACAGAGAGTTCGATAAGAGCATCTTCTCCAAAGAGGACCTCAAGCTCCTGATGGATGTGGCAATCTACTACAATACATTCTCCACTTCAGAACTTCAGATCATGAGCTACGTCAGCAACGGCCCGTGGCAGTACGTTTATTCTCAGGGTACCGACCTTCTCGGCATCGACAATGAGTACATTAAGGCCTTCTATGAGAGGCTTCCGAGGATTCCCAACTATAGGGAACAGGTCCTTGCAGCCATCCACGGCTGTTGCGAGATTGAGACCATGCCTGTCCTCAGATGCGAAGAAGTAGAACCTATTGATGTAAATACTCCTAGCGAAGTCTCCACTACATGGGAGTGATTCAGGTCTTGGGCAAGGACAGCGAAGTATCGGACGGTCAGACCATTCAGCAAGCAGTATCGGGACTAGGGCTCCATCCGGATTCCTACCTCTATCTGGTGAATGGAAAACCGGTCCCTATGGATACTGTCATCGAAGATGGCATGGTCGTGAAGGCCATGAGGGTAGCATCAGGCGGATGATCAAAGCCCTGCCATCTTCTTCATGAGTTCGAAGTCGAACCCGTCCTCTTCCGCATGAGTTATCATTTCATCCAAATTGGCTATGAATGCCGAATGGACGTCATTCCCTTCCAGTTTTCCTTCAGAAGACGATAATGAATCCTCTTCAGGGAATCTCAGATACTCATATCTGAGGACTCCCAGACATTTCATGCCGGTCATGTTCTCAATGCGTTCTATCGCCGGTTTAAGGATGGAGCCATCCCCTCTGAACCTGTTGATTATGAATCCCTTCAGCTGAGGTTTCAGCTCATCGGGGATAAGTTTCCAGGTACCATAAATGGCAGCGAATACTCCTCCCCTCTCGATGTCCCCGACGAGTACCGCAGGCACACCCGTGGCCTTCATGAGGCCAACATTCGCCAGATCGGTCTTCATGAGATTGAGCTCGACAGGGGAACCGGATCCTTCGCAGAGTACAAGCTGATGCTTGGCGTTCATCCTGTCGAAGGCCTTCTTCACCTCTTGGAGGGCCATCTCGCGGTCCATAGGCGAATCCTTGGTTATGTCCTTGAAAGGCTTGCCGTTCAGCACTAGCTGCATCACACCCTTCCCGGAGGGTTTCAGGAGGACGGGGTTCATGTCGGTCTCGGGATCCAATCCTGCAGCCCATGCCTGGAAGGCCTGGCCCATACCGATCTCTCCGCCGTCCTTGGTCGCTATGGAGTTCAGGGAAAGGTTGGACCCTTTGAAGGGGGCAACATCCACCCCGTTCTTCTTCAGATATCTGCATATCATGGCGCAGACAGTGGTCTTTCCAGCACCGGAAGAGGTTCCCAGGAACAGAATGCTCATTCCCTCACCCCCGCAATATCGATCAGTTTCTCCACATCCATATTCTCCTCGAATACCTTAGCGAGTTTCGTTAGGTTCTCTTCGAGGATGGAGTCGTAATCCTCTGTTCCGCTGGTATCGACGGGTTCACCGTCGTGCTTCACGAATGACAGGAAGTACTTCCTGAAAGCAGGCTTATCGAATATGCCGTGCTGATAGGTACCGAATGTGAGGTCCTCCTCTCTGACCGATCCCTCGGGTACAGGATCGGCATGGAATCTTTCCAGTAGGACAAGGGGCTGTTTCTCTCCCACTTCGGATATCCCCATATGCAGTTCGTATCCTGTTATCTCCCCGCCGTTTCCTACGGCCAGGGTTCCTTCGTTCTGAACGATCTGCTTGTCATATTCACCGAACTTGGTGGTGTTGTTGAAGAATCCGAGAGCATCGTAGATTTTCGGCGTACCGTTCTCGATGCCGTTAGAATCGTCTAGTATCTTGCCCATCATCTGGTATCCGCCGCAGATTCCCACGATCGGGATCTTCTTCCACAGCTTCTTGACCTCGTCGGCTATCCCCGTCTCCTGCATCCAGATGAAATCCGAAACGGTGTTCTTGGTGCCTGGCATTACAATGGCGTCGACACCCTTTAGATCCTCGGGTCTTTCCACGAACACGGTCGATACGTCTTCGAGGAAGAGAGGGTCAAGATCGGTGAAGTTGGCCATCCTCGGGAACTTGATTACACCGATCAGGGATCTTCCTTCACCTTTGGAGCGCACTCCTCTCAGAGCCTCAGAATCTTCACTGGGCAGGACTACATCCGCATGAGGGATTATCCCGATGACAGGGACTCCGGTGATCTTTTCCAATTCCTCTGCTCCGGGTCTGAGGTTCTCGGTGCTGCCCCTGACGTTGTTCAATATTATTCCTTTGATGCGTTTCCTGTCCTTCTCGGGGATGAGTTCGATCGTTCCCACAGCATAGGCGAAGGAACCGCCCCATTCCACATTGACTACCAGGATGACATTGGCGTCAGCTATCTCGGCTGCACGCATGTTCGCGATGTCCTTGTCATAGATGTTAATCTCTGCGGGAGAACCTGCTCCTTCCATAACCACGCAGTCATACCTGTCCCTGAGGAAATCCACATGCTCTTTGACGATCTGGATTCCGGGACCGGGAACGAATTCGTTGTAATAGCCCTCGACATCGTAGTCGGCGAAGGGCTTTCCGCAGACCATCACCTGAGAGATGGTGTCGCCTTTGGGCTTGAGAAGAATCGGATTCATGTGGGCATCAGGGTTCTTCAGTCCAGCGGCCTTGGCCTGGAGAACTTGTATCATGGCGATCTCGGCGCCAGTCCTGGTGACCTTGGAGTTCAGGCTCATGTTCTGCGATTTGAACGGAGCTACAAGGTAGCCCTTGTCGTGTAGGATTCTGCAGATTGCGGCCACAGTCACTGATTTGCCCGCATCGGATGTTGCCCCGACGACCATGAGTGACTTCCCTTTCTTCCAGAACTTCTCCTTCGCAGCCTTGAAGATATCATCGAAGCGTTCGTCCTTGGCATCGGTTATGCCCAGGCGCTCTATCTCCGAATAGATGAATTTGACCACTGGGGTCCTGTGGATGAAAAGACAGTCGGAGCAGTTCCAGACCGCACCGTGTCTACCCTGGAGCTCCCAGCCGAAGGTCGTGTCATGGCATGGGAAGAACGGACAGTAGCAGAAGGAACAATCCTGGCCTGTGAAATGAGCAGGGTGGTACGGACACGTATGATCCGACCCTATCCATCCTCTCTTAATCTCGTCGTTGACCTTCTTCGCAATCTTCTCCATGGTGATCGGTGGATGTATCGGCTAATACAGTTATTACGCATTCGGTCGCCGAAAGTGGACGATTTATAAATCATCGGAAGTCTGGATAGTATTGAAGAACCGTTTCCACTTTCGGACACCTTCTGATTCCGTTCTTATACTACGATTAAGATTTGTCTCTGATGGGAAAAGTATTCAGATTCATGCACTGTGCAGACCTGCATTTGGGGGCCCGTTTCAAAGGTCTCGGCCAGGACAATTCCGAATTGGCCGAGAGGATGAGGAGATCAGTCATGGATTCTTTCAGGCGCATCATCGATGAGGCCCTGGCGAGATCCGTAGACGCTTTTGTGATCTCTGGGGACCTGTATGATGACAGCAACGAGCTCCCCTCCACCAGGATCGAATTCTCGAACCAGCTGTCCAGACTGAAGGTTCCCGTCTTCATATGCAGGGGCAATCATGACAGCGTCACAACATGGGATGCAGCCATACCATATCCGGACAATGTCCATGAATTCGGTACGGATCCCGAGAGGATCGACATAACGGATGGCGTCGAGATCCTGGGAGTCAGCTATTCCACCCCCCACGAGACCAGAAATCTCGCATCGATGCTGGAAGGCAGCAGGGATAGGTTCACTATAGCTTGTGTCCATTGTGATCTGGATTCGATTTCTGAAGGATATGCGTATGCTCAATGCAGCATGTCCGATCTAGTCGGAAGATCAGTGGACTACTGGGCGCTTGGGCACATACACAAAAGGGATGTGGTCTCCACCGCCCCATATGTGGTCTACCCTGGAAACATCCAAGGACGCAGTTTCAAAGAGACTGGTGAGAAGGGTGCCTATCTCGTCACGGTCACAGACGGAAGGGTTTCTTCCCTGGACTTCATATCGACATGTGGATACAGATGGGAGGATCTGACAGTGGACATCACCGGAAAGAGCCTGACCGATGTCGTCAACTCCCTTTCCGGAACGGTAGATAGATCGACCATTTGCAGGCTGTCCTTCGTAGGAAGCGGAAACCTCGATGCCATGCTCCGCACAAATCCTGACGATGTGTCCTCTGCCATATCATCATCACTGGGATGCATAATATCCTCCATTTCGGTGAAGACAGCATCCGATATCGATCTCGAGGTCAGAGCAGAAGGCAAGGATATGGCCGCAGCCATCATCCGCTCAGGGAACAGGATATCTGCAATGTCGAAAGAGCAGATAATCGGACTGATTTGTAAGAACCGGAATGCGGCCAGATACCGTGATGAATATGAATCTATGAGCGAGGAGGAGTTACGTTCCATCGTTACGGATTCCGTCAGGTCCATCATAGTCAAGATGGAGGTGTCAAGATGAGGATGAAATCCATCATCATTGATTCCTTCGGTAAGCTCAAGGGCAAGTCTTTCGACCTCACACCGGGATTGAATGTATTCTACGGTCCGAACGAATCGGGGAAGAGCACCACGATGGAGTTCATCCGCTGCACCTTGGTCCCTAACAAGAGCAACAAGAATTCCTATCCCGAACGTCTGAAGACGGATTCAGGATCGATCGTCTACGAAGAGGAAGGGAAGGAGAAGAGGGTCCTGATGGAAGGTAAGACCGGCCATAAGGGCGAAGTGCCCGAATGCGTCACGGGTATGGATTCTGTCCTGTACCGTAGCATTTTCGCCATGAACAGAGAGGGTCTTGATGAGATGGATTCCCTCTCAAACGGTGATATAAGATCAAGATTCCTGACCATTCCAGGCGGGGAAACCATGCCCATGGTCATTAAGAGCATAGATTATGATTGGGAAAGGCTGATAGGCAAGACCGCAACGTCCCCGTCAGCCATCATCTCGCTTCAAAAGAAGGAAGATAAGATTCTCGAAGAGATTGCGTCTCTGCGCTCCAATGCAGAATCGTATTCCGAACTCAGCTCCAGAAAGGGTGAATTGGAAAAGAAACTGGAAATCATAGGCGCTGATAACAAGGCCGCTATGGAAAACAATGACCGGTACTCGAAGGTCGAGTCGCAGAGGTCCAATTTCGAAAGCTTGAGAAGGTATAGAGAACAGAGAGATCAGCTGCTGAAGAGACCAATTCTGCAGGAAGGCGCTCAGAGCACATTCCTCACACTGAAGAAAGATGCAGATGCCAAGAAAGCGGCCTATGAAGCACTTGAGTCAAGCCGCAGAAAGCAGATAGAAGCGCTTCCTGGCGCGGATGAGAATAGATTGATTCAGATGCGTCCACGCATCCAGTCGGTCGTTGACAGACAATCGGAATATCATTCCAGACTCTCAAGGCCCACTCCTCCAGTCCAGTCATCTAGCAATAAGATGCCGTTCGTTTTGATGGCGGTATTGGCAATCGTTGCAGTGGCAGTCTGGTTGATCCCAGGAGTTGACATCATAATCCCGATCGTTGCCGATATTGCACTGATCGCTATCATTGCCCTTATCTATCTCAAAGCTGGCAGAATAAACGCGGAACCGATGCAAGCCGAGAGGGACCCATGGTTAACTGGATATGAGGCCGAGGTCAGAACACTGTCCTCAGAACTGGGATTGGGGGCGATCAGTACCGATTCAGATCTGATGAGGATGTCGGACGTTCTAGCTAAACTGAGCGCTTTGGATGCTTCAAGAGAACCATCCGCAGCAGCCAGAATGGAATATCTCAAGGCGGATAACAGGCTCCTTGGATTCCTGTCCCCATACGGGGGAGAGCAGGGATACACCGCCGCACTCGAGAACGCCACTCAGCTAAAGCAGTGCAATTCTACCATAGCTACGCTCGAGGAGAACATCAGAAGGGCTGGCCTGGATCCGGATAAACCGCTGCCTGAAGTTTCGAAAGTAGAGGTCGATATGACTGAATATGCAGCGATCAACAAAGAGAAGGGAAGGGTGGAAGAGATGATGAAGAACATCTTGGACACAAAAGAGCTGGATGCGCTGATTGACAGTTCCTATACAGTCAGTTCGGAGAAGGCCAAGGTCCTCCGTGAAGGGGCAGTCTCCCTGATCTCATCCGTTATCATCGAGGATGCCTGCGCAGATCTCTATGAAACTGTGCACCCTGATGTCATCAACACTGCCGACAGATATCTGGCCCTTATGACGAACGGAACCTGCAGGATAGATATGGATCCGAGGAATCAGGACCTATCGGTGATATCGAACGGGGAATCCAAGAACTCTAAACAATGGAGCACCGGACTCCGTGCACAGATCCTTCTCTCTATCAAGCTCGCTATAGCGAAGGAGATGGGAAAGGGGGACGTCCCCATAATCCTGGACGATGTCCTTCTTCCGTTCGACAGCGAAAGGAAGAAAGGGGCCATCGAAGCACTGTCGATGCTCTCATCAGAGATGCAGGTTCTGCTGTTCTCGTGCGATGACGACATAGAGGAAATGGCCAAAAGCACATCCAACATCTCGGTCATAGCGATGTGACCGAGCAAAACTCCCTTTCTTTTATATACATGTTTTAAATTGTCTTAAACAGGGAGAAATCTTTCCCTGTTCACACATACAATATCACGATCATCACTCGCCCTGTGGGCGAAAACTGACAGGATCCGGGCAACGGAGCGACCGACCCGACACACGAAAGATCCACGGTTTGGTTAAAATATGGGCGTACTGCCAAGAGACAGTACGAATAGGGATGCAGAGCAGGGATCAGAATATTCTCTCAAAAACACCCTGGAGGGTGCAAATGAACATTGATCCCAATGCAACGAAATACATGGTAAAAGCAAAGATTACAGCCGACGGAGTTATCGACAGACCCGATGTCGTCGGAGCAATCTTTGGACAGACCGAGGGACTCCTCGGAGATGAATTGGACCTCAGAGATCTCCAGAAATCCGGAAGGATCGGAAGGATAGAGGTCGAGACCGTCACCAAAGGCGGCAAGTCCGAAGGAATCATCTACATGTCATCAAGTCTCGACCAGGTCGAAACTGTTATCCTGGCATCCGCTCTCGAGACAGTGGACCGTGTCGGACCCTGCAAGGCCTCCGTCCACGTTCTCGGAATTGAGGATGTCCGTGTGACCAAGAGAGAGAAGGTCGTCGAGCGTGCAAAGGAACTGCTCAACGAACTCATGAAGCAGTCCGAGGGCTCCAGCACCAACCTCATGAACAGCGTCAAGCAGAGTGTTCAGGTCGAGGAGATCACCACCTACGGACCCGACAGATGCCCTGCGGGACCGAACGTCAAGGATTCCGAGGCGATCATCATCGTTGAGGGAAGGTCCGATGTCCTCAACCTGCTCAAGGCAGGAATCAAGAACGCCATCGCGGTGGAGGGAACGAACATCCCCAAGACCGTCCAGGACCTCTCCAGAGAGAGGGTCGTCACCGCATTCACCGATGGAGACAGAGGCGGAGAGCTCATCCTCAGGGAACTCTTCCAGGTCGCAGAGGTCGATTTCGTCGCCCGTGCACCCCGTGCACACGAGGTCGAGGAGCTGTCCTCCAAGCAGATCGTCAAGTGTCTGCGCAACAAGGTCCCCGGAGACCAGTACATGGAGATGAACAACCTCAGCTTCGAGGAGAAGTCCTTCGAGGAGCTCGACAACTTCGAGCCCGAGGGAGACTACAGGCGTGACAGGAAGGACCGCCACGACCGTGACGAGAGGCGCGACAGGCGTGACAGGAAGGACCGCCACGACCGTGACGAGAGGCGCGAGGAGCGCAGGGACCGCGACGAGCACCGCAAAGAGAGATTCAACAACGAAGCCCTCGACAAGTACAGGAAGAAGCGCGAGGAGCGTCAGGAGAGGGAAGAGAAAGAGGAGAGGGAGATGGAGACCTTCCTCGATCGTGACGAACCCGTGAGCGAGCCCCAGGAGATCACCTACGAGCAGCCCGCAGATGAGCCTGAGGAGCCTGCAGAGGAAGAGAGGCCCAAGAAGTCCACCAAGAGGAAGAAGGACGCAGAGGAGAGGCCCAAGAAGTCCACCAAGAGGAGAAAGGAGGAGGAACCCGCAGAGGAGCCCGAAACCGACGCTTCCCAGGATGTTCCCGTCGAGGAACCCAAAGAGGAGGAGTCATTCGAGAAGCCCAAGGAGACCAAGAAGGCAAGGTCCCTCCGCGGAAAGAAGCTCATCACCGACAAGGTGCTGACCCCCGAGCAGGAGGCATTCCGCGACATGCTCCTCGGACTCTCCACCACCCACAACGCAACCGTTCTGGATGCAGATAACAACGTCATCAGGCAGGTAGCCGTCAAGAGCCTCGTGAACTCCCTCAAGGAGGATGGGGATGACGTCGCCGCCATCGTCTTCGACGGAGTGATCTCCCAGAGGATCATCGATGTCTCATCCGAGAAGGGTATCAAGACCGTTGTTGGAACCCGCAAGGGAAACATTTCCAAGATGCCCGCCGATGTGACCATACTCACCAAAGAGGATCTAGTCTGATTACCATGGTAAAGCAAAAGCACGTAGAGACCTGGGAAGATGTCCAGGGAATGAAATCGACCGCCGAGATCCTGCTGCCCAACGACCCTCTTGACAGGGTCCTCGGTCAGGAGGAGGCAATCGAGCTCGCCAAGATCGCCGCCAGACAGCGCAGGCATCTGCTGCTCGTAGGTCCTCCAGGTACCGGTAAGTCGATGATTGCGCGCGCACTGTCGATGAACCTTCCCGCACCCAAGCAAGAGGTGCGTGTCGTCAAGAACCCGGAGAATCCCGAGAGGCCCATTCTCTCCGTCCTTGACGCAGAGGAGGTCATCAGAGAGGAGGACATGAAGGCAGCCTCCATCGGAGTCATCCTCAATCCAGAGCAGGCCCCGCCGGCGGTCGCTGAGCACCTGGGATACAGGTGCAAGAGCTGCGGAGGATATTCGCTTCCCACAGACATTACATGTCCCCACTGCAACCAGACAAAGCTCGACTCCACAGTGAACAAGGGCAACCCGTTCCAGGACATCCTCAGCGGTCTTGGAGGCATGCTCGACATGCCAATGCCCGAGATCACGGCAGGAAAGGAGAAGGTCACCACCCGCGGCAGGAACGACGAGCAGGTGATATTCGAGCGTGCAGGCGACAAGATCCGCATGCTCGACAGTGTCGCCATCGAGAAGAGGGCCGAGCTCCGCAGCACCAGCAACGAGAAGGTCCTCGTCAAGCTCAGGAGGAACCCCTTCGTGCTTGCGACAGGTGCTTCCGAGACAGAGCTCTTGGGAGACGTCCGTCATGACCCCTATGGAGGTCATGAGAAGCTCGGATCCCCCGCATACGAGAGAATCGTCGCAGGTTCTATCCATGAGGCCCACGAGGGTGTGCTGTTCATCGATGAGATCTCTCATCTGAAGGATCTCCAGAGATACATCCTGACCGCCATGCAGGACAAGGTGTTCCCCATCACCGGAAGGAACCCCCAGTCCGCAGGAGCGAGCGTCAAGGTCGATTCCGTACCCTGCGATTTCATCCTGGTGGCAGCATGCAACATCCAGGATCTTGAGAACATCCTCTCTCCGCTCAGGTCAAGGATCATCGGAAACGGATACGAGGTCCTTGTGGACATCGCGATGCCCGATAACACCCACAACCGTGCGAGATACGCCCAGTTCGTGGCCCAGGAGGTCCAGATCGATGGACATATCCCGCATGCGACCATTGAGGCCGTGGAGAAGATCATCTCCGAAGGAAAGAGGCGTGCAAAGCTGGACAACCAGAACAACTCTCTGACCCTGAGGCTGAGGGAGCTTGGAGGACTCATAAGGTCCGCCGGTGACATCGCGGTGCTGGAAGGCGCCAAGTACATCACCGGGGAGCATATCGAGCGTGCACTGAAGAGATCGAAGAGCGTAGAGGAGCAGATCAAGGACCGCTACGGATCCTACAACAAAGGTCTCTCCAAGGATGTTTCCTCCGCACAGAAGGAGCGTTCGGGCTACTACTTCGAGACAGAGCATCTCGACGACTCGATGTTCTCCTGAACAGACAATCACGGCGGCAGGCCGTTCCTGCCGCCTCCCTTTTTTTTACATTTTTACTGACAGTTCCCAACAAACCGCTTTATATACAGACCCGATTTTTGTACCAATGAGTAGGAATGGGGTCGTTTTTCTGGCCGTATCGATTCTTGTGCTGTCGTGTATAGCGATGTCAGCCGTTGCCATCGATGCCGCCAAAGAGAAGCCCGTTGTGGACGAAGGCCCCCATCCCGAAGAGATCTATCCAGATGCCGATATAATCATCACCGCCGATCCCAAAGGATACACGCTGATGACATTCAAGGCATATGGCGACTACAAGGTGACCGAAAGCCATCCCTCTGAATGGTTCAGCAAGACCATAACCAGCAAGGATCTGACCGTCCGCGAGCTCAGTCTCGCCAAGGAGAACATGGAGATCGTCTTCGACGGTGCTACCATCGGCAAACTCACCCTCTTCTCAATCGATAACAAGAATGCGATGAACGCGGCCATCAATGTTCACTTCACGATGGTCAGCGGCAGCATACAGTCATTCTCACTGATGTCTATAACCAACGGCATCAAGCAGTACATGTCAACGTCCTACGAGGCGCTTCCCACACCCATCCGCACCGCAGATCTGGACTTCATCTCTGGAACGGTCGACCTGATCAACCCGTCTTCAATGATGCTCTCCGTGAACACACTGAATCTGAACCTTGGTCAGGGTATGGCGGTCAACAGGCTCTACACTACGGGTGAGAACGGGAAGTACTCCAACGTCTGCATCACCATAAACGGTGCTCATGTCGGATATATGTCCAACGTCTCCTCCAAGATCGGATCCCTCCAGTACGATTTCCTTTCTGGAGAGATCGATTACCTTTGTCTGGGGGCCAACACTGAGCACACCTCAAATAGGATATTGTCCAGCATGGCCACATCCTATGTCAGCGGCGATGTTAACGTCCACATAGGGTCCTTGGTCACAGTAAGGAACTGCATAATCGGGGCAGGGATCATCAACATGCCCAAGATGCTGTGCAACGGGGATCCGCTGATCAGCAGTCCCGTACATATGGTCGTCATCGATGCTCCTGATGTCACCGTGTACAACGATACCGCATTCCTGAACGAACGCAGGACGTCGGCTTACCACTTCAACAACTACAAGATCGGGCAGAATCCTTACGCCAGTTCCGTTATGGATTCATTCAACCTCTACAACGAATCCTCAAAAGTCTATGCGGATGACGGTGTCTGGCCGTCCATATCCTCATGCACACTGCCCACCGGATTCATCCTCTCGCTCAATACCAGGTTCTACATACAGCCTGACGCCGTGTTCACGATCCCCAAGGGGACCACAATGTACAATGTGAACGACATCGTACTGTGCGGTAAGCTAAACATCGACGGAAGGATGGTGAACAACTCCGTGATCCAATGCAGATCATCCTCTGAAGTCAACGGAGAGTTCGAGGGGATAGGATACCTCGCCGATTACGTCTATTATTCAAGCGCCACAAACTCGCTGAAGGTCATGTCCGAAAGGGATGCTGTCGTCATCAGTCTGCAGGAGCAGAACGCCATAGAGGACATCACAGCGACGCTCGGAGAGGGCAAGGAGACCGTAATAATCACAGTGGACGGTTCCAGCCGCATCTACGGTAATCAGTTCATGATAGCCCTCACGGATGTGTCCGCTAACGGGGAATTCAATAAGGAGCTTAGGTTGGACATCAAAGGTATCGACAGGAACACCCTGAACAATTGCACCGTGGAAATCTACATGAATGTGGACCAGCAGGTATGCAACGCGATCTATGTTCAGGATCCCGATACAGAAGAATATGCCATGCTTTCCACCGCCGAGTACGATCCTCAGATCAAGTTCACGGCAGGAGGAAATCAGAAGTTCTATCTCCTCTCATACACGACGGACAGGCCGGAGCTTCCCGAGGCCTCGGACAAGGGCATGTCCACATTCGATTACGCGCTGGTAGCAGCTATCGTAGCTGTTCTGGCAGTGACCGTTTATGCATTGTTCACGATGAAGCGTGACTGATCTGGGCAACCATCCGATAACCGTTCTCTCCCGGCCCATAGAGGTCGAATACCTTCTCGGTGATGGTGAATCCGCGCTTGGTGTAGAACTTGTATGCTGAGGAGTTGTCCGTACGGAGCTCGAGCTGCATCTCGGTGTATCCTGTCATGTAGCATTTGGTCCTGAATGTATCGAAGAGCTTGCTTCCGATGCCCTGTCCTCTGTATTTCGAGTCTACAGCGAACAGGGCGATGGATGCCCTGCCGTTGTTCAGCCTGGTGCCGCACAATGCACCTACCAGATTGCCGAACAGGTCGACAGCTACATATTGGCCTTCGGGCCAGAAGGACATGAAGTACTGGATGACCCCCAGTGAGAAGGTTCCATCCAGATTTGTGTTCATGAGGGCATAGACGGAAATTATGTCCTCGGGCTTCATGTTCCTGTAGATGATCATCTTTTCTTGCCCTTCTTGCTCTTCTTCTTTTTCTTGCCGCCGGTCGACAGTTTGAAGATGACTGCGATTATAGCGAGAAGGACCACGGCGATAGGCGCCAGATAGGGCTTGATCTTGTCTAAGAAGCTGTCACCGGATCCGGGATCATCACTTCCCACAGTGAACTCCTTGAAGTCCATACCCTGGTTGCCTTCCGAATCGGTCACCTTGACCTTCAGCACATGCGTTCCGTCGGTGACGTTGAGGGCTGTGCGGGGGACAGAAGTCGTCTTTACATTGCCGTCCAGATCCCATTCGTATGTGAATGTTCCTGTCTGCTCCACCTTTGCCGATACGGTGATCTCTCCGGCAGAGTCATAGTGGTCCTTGACCTCTGTGAGAGTGACGTCCAATCCCGAATAGATGTAGTTCTTGTCGAAGTCGATGGTGTATTCTGCAGCGTAGTAGTCTGCGATGTCCTTAGATGCTATGGCAACACACATCTCTCTGTTGTTGGAGAAAGAAGTGGTGGTCCAGTTGACCGAGCTGACCAAGGTCATGTTATCGGATATCAATCCTTTGTTGTGGACGTAAGGTTTGGACATGGCCGCCGCCTTGATCTTGGAGGTCATGTTGATCTGCGCGACAGTCTTCTTGGCTTCCTCTGCATCGACAGCAGAGTTGAGGATGAACTTCGTATCGATGCCTTTAGAGGCCTGGTTGGCCATATGCTTCATAGGAGATTCGTTATCAAAGTCAAGGTAAGAACTGGTGAGGCTCTGCTGCTGGGAGTAGACCCTTATCGTGGCCTTGTCGATATAGTAGTCGGTCGCTTCCAAGGAGCTGGTCGGTGACATCACCGGAGTGACCTTTGCCGAATAGGTCATGGTTGGATATGTGTCCGTAGGTTTCTCATAATAAATCGTAGCCGCCTGGACGTTGGGGAGGAATTGCTCGAACGTGATGACGTCCCCGTACTGCATCGAGTAATCGTTGTTGAATACATCCAGCATGTAGGCCGCATATTCCTTGCTCTCGACTATGGCACCCCATCCGCGGTTGCCTTTTCCGTCCTCAGCATTCTTGACTACCTTTCCGTTCAGATTGTCCGTGACCCAATTCTCAGAAGTGATGATGACCGTTTTCTCATCCACAATGCAGTATTTCGCGTGAACGTATGTGTACCTGGATAGTTCTCCGCCGATGAATCTGACCTCTCCGCCAGCATCGATCACTGCCTTCATCTTCTTGGCATCTGCCGCCAGAGAACTGTATCCCAACGGGTTCTTCTCGAGGAGTATCGTTACCTTCACGCCCTTCTCCTGGAGTTCCTTCAGCAATCCGTATAGATTGGTGTTGGTGAGCTCGTACATCGTAATGTAGACATTCTTCTCGGCCTTCTCGAGGGTATCGAATATGGGCACCCCTCCGCTGTTAGGTAGCAGGAACGGTGTGACCTTGGCGTCGTACTGTAGGTCCGGATCGAAGTAATTGGGCATAACTCCCCAGCGGTAGTACGATTTGGCAGATGATGTGGAGAAATCACTCCTGACAGCGAAATCGTTGGTCTTTTTGGACATGGATTGATACGGTTCTCCAGTCCAGGGAGTTTTATCCGAGATTGTTACATCACCGAAGAAGAATGCATCGATGATCGTATCGCCCTTCTTGAGGTACAGATCATCGCCTTTATCGTTCAAAGAGAAATTACTGGATGCCTTGATTCCATCTTTGCCGTAAAGGTGATAGGAATCTGCATGGTTGATGAAATAAGAATCCTTGAGGTCGTCCGCTTTCACTATAGTGATAGTCTTCTTGGGATCCAACATTATAGTTTCCTCGAAGACTAGGTTTCCTTCGTTGTCTGTCAGCGAATAGTTCTTCAGATCTACAGCGGCACTACCGTTGTTGTAGAGGGTGAATCCCTCATCGGTTCCTGCTGTCTTGATCTCATAAAGGACGACATCTCCGCCCGCCGCTTCGCTCTCAACTGCGATGCAACATGCGGTGAAGGACAGCGCAAGAACCAGGATTGCGGCCAATAATTTCTTCATGCCAACGCTATGAAAAACTAGCGATAAAATGGTTTGTCCAGTACGATTCAGATGAACTTGACCAGGTCTCTGATGACTGCTTCGGGATCGGCCGCTTTGACGACTCCGGATGCCAAAAGAACGCCTTCCGCACCGAGGTCCACGGCAGCCTTCACGTCGCCGCCGTTCTTGACACCGGCTCCGCAGAGGACCTTGATCTCCTTGTTCACGTCCTTCACGGTCTCGACGGTGTTCGTAACGATGGCCGGATTGGCCGAGGTCACCGATATGTCGCCTCCGATGAGCTCAGGAGGCTCAACGGCGATGTAATAGGGAGAGAATACGGCAAGGTCCTTGGCGATGTCCACGGTGTCCGCGCAGACGCATGTGGTCAGTCCAAGGTCCTTGCACATCTGAACACAAGTGCCCACATCTTCTGCGGGCTGCTTGTGTTCTGAATGGTTTATCAGGGTGCCTGAGGCACCTGCTGCCTTGACGAGCGAAGGCGTTGTGAATCCCGTTCCGGAACCGGGTTTGCGGGGGTCGACGTTCTGGGAGTAGACGGGTATCTCCACCTGGTCGGCCACGTATGACAGCTCGACCATGGGAGGGCAGACTATGATGTTCGCCCCGGTCTCTTCCGCCACGATCTGACATTTCTCTGCCAGATTGAGGCTCTTGACGCTCTCGACCTCAGAGTAAACCTTGAAGTTCACTATGACTACGGGATCCTTCGCGCTCATCTGATTCACTCGACTTCGACTTTCTTCTTCTTGGAGACAGTCTTCTTGGCGGGTGCTTTCTTGGCTGCGGCCTTCTTGGGCTTCTCGTCAAGAGAGACGAACCTGCTGGTGAGCTCCTTGAGGACGTCGGGCCTGGAGGTGTATTCCATCTCCTCTGCTCCGAGGATCGAGGGAACGAAGGGTCCCTGGGATCTCATGAACTTGCTTGCTCTGATGGCGTTCCTGCGGGCCTCATCGAAGGTGGAGGTTCCGAAGAAGTCGACGGGGATGTGCTCTCCGTTCTTTGCTCCGTAGGGCTCGAGTCCCTGGAGCTTTCCGTTGTTGAGCTGGAATCCGAGACAGCACACTCTTGGGGGTCCGTCGTAGTATGTGGGGTCGGAGTCCTCGGGGGAGCAGGGGTAGAATGCACCGATGTGCGATCCCCTCATCCATCCTGCAACGAGCATGGTGCTGTTGAGGAAGGGCTGTGTGTACTCTCCGACGGAGGGGAGACCGCTCTGGCATCTGCATATGCAGACGGGGTCGTCCTTTCCGACGTACCTTCCGGCAGTCATGTTGAGCTTGTCAGTGGAGACGACAGCTGCGGGACCGATTCCTGCCCTGGAGTTGATTCTCTTGATGGCGTATCTGGAGGTGTCTCCGAGAAGGGACAGGATGCTCCAGGATTCCTCGGGAGCGGACATAACGACATTTTTGTTGGCCATGACGTCCTGGATCTCGAAGTCGAATCCCTGCTTGGCCCTCTTGTCGATGACCAGTCCGGTGGTCGTGAAGGGGTCCATGAAGATCCTTGTGAGGGGGAGGGTGTATGCGGAGGGCTCCGTCTTATCTGCCATGAAGAACAGCAGAGGTTCGGATCCCCTCTCCTCGAATGTCATCTCGGCAGAACCGGGTCCTGCTCCCTTGACGTTTCCGGAGAAGGCATCTGTGAGGATATCCTGACCCGCCGCGTAGAGCTTCATCTTCTTGGCGATCTTGGTGGCCTGCTGGAAGCACTCCCAGGCGGCTCCGTGGACATCCTTGTTGTTCTCTCCCTTGTAGTGTGTCATGTAGAGGTTGATGTCGTCGCCGACGCGAGTGACATAGAAATCCTCTATTGTACCTGCTTTCTGGGCGTCCTTGAGGACGTTCCTTGCAGCATCGAGCATCGAGGGGTGGGGCCTTGCGTGTCCAACGACTGATCCCACATCGGCCTTGATGATGGAAACTGTGACTTTTTCTGCAGACATGATAAACAACCTGTATTGGAATCTTGATGCGCTGACTTCTATTAAAATTATAGGAAACTTCGTGGCACATATGTACGAGCGTATCATGGCCACTTTTAGAGTCCGACCGAAAAAGGGTTATAACGTAGCGAGAGATGGCCCACCATATGACAGGAAACATGACCCTCGTCCTCCTCCGCCACGGAGAGAGCGACTGGAATAAGAAGAACCTATTCACTGGCTGGACGGATGTCGACCTCTCCGATACAGGAAGGGAGGAGGCCAGATCCGCCGGGAAGCTCATGAAGGACGAAGGCTTTGATTTCGATGTATGTTACACATCATACCTGAAGCGCGCCATCCACACTCTGAACATCGCACTCGACCAGATGGACCGTGAATGGCTTCCGGTCATCAAATCCTGGAAACTCAACGAGAGGCACTACGGAGCCCTCCAGGGACTCAACAAGGCCGAGACCGCGGAGAAATACGGTGAGGATCAGGTCAAGAAATGGCGCAGATCCTACGACATCCCCCCGCCGACACTGGCCGAGGATGACGAGAGGAACCCCGCTCTGCAGGAGCAGTACAGGGGGATCCCCAAGGAGAACCTGCCGCTCACTGAGAGCCTCAAGGACACCGTCGCCAGGGCTGTGCCGTTCTTCAACGATGTCATCAGGCCCAGGATGCTGGTCGGTGACAGGATAATCATCGCAGCGCACGGCAATTCGCTCCGTGCCCTGGTGAAATACTTCGAGAACATCTCAGATGAGGAGATCGTTGGCGTGAACATCCCCACCGGAGTGCCTCTGGTGTACGAGTTCGACAAGGATTTCAACGTCGTCTCCAAGAGATATCTAGGAGACCAGGATGCGGTCAACGCTAAGATGAACGCGGTCGCCAACCAGGCGAAAAAGAAGTGAATACAATATAAACGAGGAATCAATCGGGTTGAACATTATGACAGCATTCAAGGATTCCAGCAACATCGCCGTAGGCGACGGGACCGTGACCATCAGCGGATGGGTCCAGGATATCAGGAACATGGGCGGAATAGCCTTCCTGCAGCTCCGTGACAGATACGGTGTCATCCAGGTCACCATGCCCAAGAAGAAGATCGATCCCGAGCTCTTCGAAAAGCTCACAACCCTTTCAAGGGAATCCGTCGTATCGATCACTGGAGAGGTCAAGGAGAGCAACCAGACCGCACTCGGACTGGAGGTCATCCCTTCGGCATACGAGCTCCACAGCGAGGCAGGAGTGCCCCTCCCCATGGGAGTCATCGACAAGGTGAACGTCGAGATGGACACCCGTCTCAACAATAGGTTCATGGATCTGAGGAAGCCCGAGATCAAGGCGATCTTCGAGCTCAAATCCATCATGGTATCGCTCATCGAGGAGGCTGTCCGCGAGAACGGATTCACGCAGGTCTACACCCCCAAGATCTCCGCTGCCGGAGCAGAGGGCGGTGCTGAACTGTTCAAGATCAAGTACTTCGACAAGGACGCGTTCCTCTCTCAGTCGCCCCAGCTGTACAAGCAGGTGCTCATGTCCACCGGACTCGACAGGGTATTCGAGATCGCACCCGCATTCCGTGCGGAGCAGTCCAACACCAACCGTCACGTGACGGAATTCATCTCCTTCGACGGAGAGATGTCCTGGATCCAGAGCATGGACGATATCCTCGCTATGATCGAGACCATCATCGACCATGTGATCACAGGACTCAAGGAGAAGGGAAAGAAGCAGCTGGAGATCATCGGAAAGGACATCGTAGTTCCCTCGCGCCCGTACCCCAAGCTCACATACAGCGAGTGCCTCAAGATCGTCAACGACGGCGGGCTCCCGCTGAAGAACGGCGACGACCTCGGAACCGAAGGAGAGAAGATCGTCGGAGAGTACATGGCCAAGCAGGGCAAGGAGATGTACTTCATCGTTGAGTATCCTGAGGAGGCCAAGCCCTTCTACATCATGGAGAAGGACGGTACCGAGTTCTCCTACGCGTTCGACCTTGACTACAAAGGCCAGGAGATCTCCTCTGGAGGACAGAGGGAGCACAGGTACGACAGGCTCGTCGCAAGGATGGAGAAGAAAGGTCTCAACCCTGACGACTTCGGATTCTACCTGGACGCCTTCAGATACGGGATGCCTCCCCACGGCGGATGGGGTATAGGTATCGAAAGGCTGCTCGTGAAGATGCTGGACCTCCCCAACATCAGGGAAGCTATCCTCTTCCCCAGGGACCCCAGCAGACTCTCGCCTTGAAACTACAGAAGGGGGTACATCCCCCTGTTTTTCCACTTTCGGGTACTTTCGGCCACCCCCTTCTTAACTTTATATACTCTCCAATCGTCCTACCATACGGGATGTAACTATGGCAGCACCTGGCGAGCCTTACGAGAGAGAACTGAAAGGACTCCTTTCCGGAGACGAGAAGGTCATAGCGAAGATGATCAAGACATGCAGTCCGCAGGAGAAGGAAGCATATATGAGCATGCTGGACAATCCGTTCCTGGTGACACGTGCGGCAGGTTCCCTAGGTATCGACCTGGTCGCTCTCAGGTGGGATTTCTCCTTCCCGATCGAGGTCAAGAGCTCCAGCGAGGATGTCATGCATTTCAGCAAGAATGCCCGCCTCATAGAGCAGGCCAACGATATGCTGGAGGAATGCACGCAGTCCCATCTCGTCCCCATCTACGCATACAGGCTGAAGGCCTTCAGAGGGGATCCCTGGAGGATATTCACAATCCCCACGGAGCACAATTTCAAGGGTCGCAACGCCATCCTGTTCCGGAGGATCCCCAAGTTCGAGACCTCCAACAATGGCAATTACATAATGCGCTGGGAGAACGGCATGAAGCTGTCCGACCTGATCAGCTATGTGAGCATGTCGGATTATACCGTAGAATGAGAGGAACACCGTCAGAACTCATAGGGCTCATCACAGATCAGCCACGGTCTTTCATCATCCGGTCTGTTCCATCTCGGTGATGTAGGTCTCTGGATAAAACAGACTCGTCCGCTTATAGCGGTCGTAAAAGCCCGATTCGGCCAATCTCGATACATATTATTACTGCGCAGACAATTCAGCCCTAGTGAACTCAGATGTCTGTTGATTCTATCCGCTGTCCTGCCTGCGGTGCACCCGCACGCATAGCTCCCGGACGTGTTAGTGGGGTATGTGAGTATTGCGGCACACAGATCAAGCAGATGCTGTCCGACGCTGAATACAACCACATGGCAAAGAACAGTGAGTTCACGGAGGCCGTTTCGGCAGCCATTCAGTGCATCAGGAATAGGGATTACAAGACGGCCATAGAGTATGCTGACAAAGCGGCACAGCTAGTCCATGACGATCCTGCACCTCTGCACCTGAAGTATATCTCTATGCTTCCTACCGATTACCGGAAGGCAGTATCATTCCATAACATCGCTCTGAGCCTCGAAGGCAAAAGGGAGGAGACCATCTCCGAATCCGACTACAAGGAGCTTCTGGTGGTGTTCGCGTACAATTATTTCTCCGACAGGGAAGCGGATCTGAAGAGGATGTTCGCAACCATGAGGAGGGTAGGCTCCGAGGACATCAACAACGTCCGCAGGTACGAGTACAACAAGAGGATGAGCGATTACTTCACCGATTCAGAACTAAAGACGGCATTCGATTCTGCTGCCTCGGAGGAGTTCGACGTGTTCGAGCAGAAGGTCGGCCGCATCACTCAGATGGACAACGCTAATTGGACCGCAATCAAGGAGCTCAGGGACAAAGGGCTGTTCAGGATCGGAGCGGTCGTCATGGCTGAGCCGTCTCTATCTGGCCGTGCTTCCCAGTGCATCAAAAAATACCAAAACGTATTGGATTACAAGTGGGAGTCCACTTTCAGGAATGGCAGTGTGGACGGATCCAAGGACCAGGTGAAGGGATACCGTTACGAATGCGATGCGATATCCAATTGGTTAAGAACAGTAAGATGATGGAAAAGCGCCGAAGCGCTTTCCGATCATTTCTTGTGGAAGTTTTCTCCGCTGTAGTTGCTGGATTGGTATCCCTGCATGCGCGACAGCATAGAAGATCCTTCATCAGATTCCTGTTGAGCGGCAGGTTCAGGTTCCTTCGTCTTTGAGGCGGGCTCTTCCGATTGGATATTCTCTGCCGGCTCAGCCGGCTTCTCCTCTTCCCAGAACTTGTCATCGGTGATTTCGACCCAGTCTGAATAGTCATCCTTATCTTTGTTCTCAGGCGCCTCAATCTTGGGGGCTTCCTCGGGCTGGGCGATTGCCTTAGGCTCTGGTTCGGGCTCTGGTTCCGCAGCCGGAGTGGGTTCAGGAGTAGGTGTAGCATCATTCTGGGGCATCACGTAGTTGTCCGTGATCAGATAATCATCGTAATGGGTTGAGGGCTCGGTCCTCTCCGAGTTATAATCGGTGATGGCTTGCATCGAGGCAACTGCCGATGAATACTGGGCGGAGACCATGGACACATCGAATTCTTCGCCGGACATCATGCACCTGACGACGATCTGACCGATCTCCTGGAAGGATTTGTCGGCTTTGCGCTTCTCCTCCCTCATCTTGGAATCGACCTTCTCGTTGTCAATCGTCTTAGATACGGTATCAATGCCCTCTTGCATCGTTGCTTTGACCTTGTCCATGAAACCCATGGTTACACCTGGTCATGGATGCAGGATTGAGAATATAAACAATGACCAAGCGGTCAATAAGGTCGTTATATAGGTTCTAAACGATTACGACCTAGGTGAACATTTGGCTGAGAACTATATCGAAGTATCACACCTGGTGAAGACTTACGGCAACTTCACTGCTGTTTCTGATATTAGTTTCGATATCGCAAAGGGGGAGTTCATGGGACTGCTGGGCCCTAACGGGGCAGGCAAGAGCACTACCCTCAAGGCGGTCACAGGTCTGCTCCGTCCGACCTCCGGAGAGATACGCATACAAGGTATCGATATCAAGGATCATCGCCGTGCGCTGCAGCATGTGGGCTCTGTTATAGAAACGCCTATGCCCTATGGGGAGTTCACCCCTGCGGATCTCCTGTACCATGTCGGACGCATGTACGGTCTGGACAAGCAGGAGACATCCATACGTTCGCGCGACGTTCTGGAAGAGATGAAGCTCTGGGATTGGAGATACAAGAAGATAGACGGATTCTCAAAAGGAATGAAGCAGAGGGTGGTGTTGGCCCAGGCCCTGCTCCCCAATCCAGAGATAATCGTCCTGGACGAGCCCACATCAGGATTGGATCCAAGAGGGATGGTCGAGATCAGGGAGATCCTCAAAGGACTCAAGAAGAGGGACAGCTCGCTGCTGATAAGCACCCATATCCTGAGTGAGGTCTCCGAACTATGCGGCTCAGTCACCATGATTCGTGACGGAAAAGCAGTCATCTCAGGGGATGTCGCCGAGCTTCTGAGCGGATCGATGGGCGGTGTGACCCTTGAGATCAAGATGCTCAGGGACATAACAGAATCCCTCATCACCGACATTTCAGGTTGTCAGGGAGTAAAGGAGGTCGAGACGATGGGAGATCATATCGTTAAAGTGTCCTTCGACGGTACCCCTGAGCAGCAGGCCGAGCTCATCTCGGTCGCCTACAGTTCAGGATTGGGCCTCATGAGCGTCAACGAGAGCGGAAAGAACCTCGAATCGCTCTATATGGAGCTCACGGAAGGGGAGGGAGCGACATGAAACTGTTCTCAAAAGACCCTGTCCCCGTCGATACCGAGGAATACGACCGTCCTAGAGGTACATAGGAATCAAGCGGTATGATGTCCGACGAGGAGGCTCACCGCAATGTGAGATATGAGATCCCCAGTGTCCTCTATCAGACCATATTCATGTTCAGAACTCAGATGGCGCTGTACTCAAAGAGGAAGTCGATCTACTTCACATTGGTGATGGCGGTAATGATCCCTCTGATCTACATCGGTCTGAAGGATCTCGCGGATTTCACAATACTTGCAGAATCCAGCGGAACTGGTATGATCGGACTGCTCCTGTGCATGATGCCGTTCGTCATGGCGCTATTCACGTCATTCCTTTGCGGTACTCTGGTCCCCAGTGAGTTTTCCGAACGTAGCGCTTACATGAACATGGCCCTGCCGATGTCCAGGGTATCATTCTGCCTTGGCAAATATCTGGCCGGACTTGTGATTACAATTGGGGTTTTCATCTTCGCCTACGGAATGGCCATGGCCGGTACGATGACGGAATATGATTTCTTCGACGACGAAGCCCTGGCCAAGTCGTTCGTCATGACTCTGCTTGCAACGCTATTCTTCTCATCCTTCTCGTTCATGATGGGATGTCTGATGAACCGCGGGGCGGCTCTTGTCTCTCTGGTGTTCATGGTCTTCGTCGTCCCGCTGGTAGAACTGTACCTGTACGCTAACGACATGATGTCGGAGGATGTGTTTGTCTTGCTGCCCAACTTACTGCCTGACATGGCATGTCTGGTGTTGGGAAGTCATTTCGCCGCATCTCCGGTGGGATCGCTCAATGTGATCGTGAATCTGATAGATGCCTCACAATTCCCGATTCTAACCTGCACTGCTATCTCAGTGGTGTGTTCTATAATGTTCCTTGTTCTGGGAATCAACGCTGTCAACAGGAGGGAGATGTGATGAGGAAGTTCATCGCTGTCGTAGCGGTATTGCTGCTGATCGGATTGCCCTTCATCGCCATAGATGTCGATGCGGATGATCCCGAGGTCCAGAAGGTCAGATGGTGCAGCGATACCCTTTACCACTTCACCGGGATCGCAGTGGATGACTGGAGCATATCTGGGAAACTCTGGGTGTACCCTGAGGGAGAGGATTCTCCGATGCTAAAATACATCGCGGACCCCCAGAACAATGACATAGTGGACGGTGTCAAGGATGTCAAAAAGGACGAGGTCTACGAGGTGTATTATTATGGGCAAGAACCGTGGGATTTCATTCACGAAGGATCCGAGGTCGCTCTGGAGCCCTATAGTTACAAGATATTCGTCAAGCCGCAGACCGTGGTGAAGCTGAAGATCGATAGCCTGAAGGCGGGTACGATTGAATACAACACCTATGATGTCTACTACAAACCGGGCGATACCACTTCCGTCTACGGATTCGTAGGAGTCTGGTGCACGCTGAATTACGTGGATGACAGCGGTTACTACGAATTGGAGAGGATTTACGGTCTCGCTCCGTACATCGATGCTGAGGTCCAGATAGTCGTCAAGGAATTCCATGGCTCGCCGTATCTCTACATAGGCCTTTGTATCGGTATCACGGCCATGGTGGCCCTGCTGATCGCATTGTGCGGAAGAAAACCGAAACTGTGAATAAACCGGGGGAAACCCCGGCATCTTTATTCAAAGCTCGTCGATGAGTTTGGACCATCCTACGAGGACGTCGAATTCAGGAATGTTCGAGAAATCAGATGAGAGAAGGACATTGTCGCAGTATCTGGAGATCTTCAAGAGCTCATCCCTGGTATCTATGTCGAAGAATCCCTCGTCACAGGCGCGGATGATGTACGGGTCAAGAGGGCCGACTATCCTCTGCTCCTTGAGCTTCATCCTCAGTTTCTGATCCAATTTGGATCTTATCTGACTCGCTGTGCAAATGGCCTTCGGACTGTTGTAGGGGATGTCTGCCACGGCTCTCACTCTGGAGTGTCGACCGATTGCTCGATTAATTATTGTTGTGCGGAGAATCCCTCGTCAGCAAATCTGTTAACTCCTAATCAGACTGGATAGGATCATTCCGATTCTTTCTTGAGATTCGAAGTGATGCGACCTAGTACTGCCGGCCCGTAGGCACATATGAGGTAAGAGATCGCAATGCTCGCAACAGCTAGAACATATCTTCCAATTCCGGTGAAATCAGCTGCGAGACATACAGCGTCATCGAAGGTGAAGAATGGGGCAAGGATCAGCTTTGCGATGAACACGTGCAGGATCAGGATGCCCATCGTATGCCTTCCGATGTTGGAGAACAGTGTCGATATGACCGGGATCTTCGAGATTATGATGAACAGACAGATCAGCATGACGAATGCGATAGTGGACTCGACGGTGTACGGGATCGCGGAGTATCCGCCGTACTGTCCGAAGTTCATGTAATCGAAGTCTATGCTCGGTGGTAAAAGGTACACCAGGGCCATCGTACAGGAGATGCTGATGACCAACACCACCCAGAACTTCATATTGCCGACTCCAAGGGATTCTATCCTTTCGACGAGGTCCAGCTTCGCCAGATACATTCCGATGATCATGAACACAGCAGCGATGGGGCAGAGGTTCAGATTAACGGGCAGGCTGAAGTCGAAAAGCTCCCTGTACAGGACCGTAATGCCAAGCAATACTGCGATTACTGCCAATCCAAGCTTCCAATTGTCCCTTATGCGGTCTGCAACGGCATAGAAGATCACGCAGGCAATCAGGAGCACCCACAGGAAATAGTATCCCATCGAGAAACCGCAGATCGCCCAAGGCGTTCTGGCATCGAAGTCCACAAAACTGCGTTCCAGAGTCAATGTTCTCTCTATGCAGAGAAGGAGATCATCGAAATCGGTAGGCTGACCCCATAAGGCACACCAGAGGAAACAGATTATCGAAAGACCGAACGAGGCTATTATCAAGGCATACAGAAGGACCTTGACACGGCGCTTCATATTCTCGACGAATCCCCTCCCAGGCTTGAAGAAGTAGCCGGACATGATGAAGAATCCAATCAGTCCAAGATACAGGGCCTGCACGAATGGAGCGGGATCGCCGACATTGCTCTTCACAACGATGCCTATGTGAAGGATGACTATGATCGAGATAGCTACGCCCTTGAAGATATCCATAGAGCGTGAACGTGAATTCAGACTAGGTGCATCCATCATCCAGAGTCAGAGCATGAACGGTATTAAAAATGACGTTTTTCTGGATTAATTAACCGATCAGTTATTATTGAACCTGACCTCGCCACTTTGTGACTGCTGAACGAAGTCTGGCCCATTTGCCACTTGCGGGTTTGCATAGCGTCCGCTGTTCGATGATTCGATAATTGCGATTCCGAATGTGTGATTTCAGGCCGGAACCGCGAGTTTTCCTT
>JAZNDX010000033.1:0-19227 GCA_045588265.1 Candidatus Methanomethylophilaceae archaeon
CGGTCTGGATGTGGACCGCGATTAGAACGCTGCCTGCAACATCCTCACCTTGGGCATGCAAGGTGTTCAGTCCCGAGCTGATGGATGGAGAGCAGAGGGATCTGCGATCACATAGAGGAAACCGAGGGTTTCCTCAAAGCCTTAGAAACCATGCATTATATCTGAGGACAGGCTGCAAGTAAACATGATCTTCATCTTCTCAGGGACGGGCAACTCGTACCACGTGGCGAAACGCATATCGACATCGGCCGAATCAGACATGGTAGATATGGCCGCAGCGGTCAGATACAAGCGCTCATTCTACAACGCAGATGGAAAAAGCGTGGGGTTCGTCTTCCCGGTCTACTTCCATGGACTCCCTTCGGTAGTGGAGGAATTCCTGGAGACAGTGGAGATAGTGAAACCCGGCTATGTGTACGCAGTATCGACCTGTGCCGGAGAGTCGGGAAAGGCCTGCGAACAGCTGCAGGATATTCTAGGGAAGAAACTGAAGGTGGATGCCTACTATGATGTGCTGATGCCCGAGAACGCAGTCTTCTACAAGGATGTGCCCGATAAGGAAGAGGCCAAGAAGATCAACGAGAAGGCCGACGCCACCATCGACAATATAATTAGCTCGATCGGCAAGGAGGAGAGGGGAGATTTCCGCACCATGGCAGGAAGCGAATGCTTCGAGCAGATGAGGAAGGATTATGCCGCATTCAGGAACACGGAGCCCTTCTCGGTCGACGAGAGGTGTATCGAATGCAGGATGTGCGAACATGTCTGTCCCGAGCAGATAATCAAGGTCTATCACAGGAAGCCCGTGTGGGATGAGCTCCAGTGCTCGATGTGCATGAGCTGTCTGAACATGTGCCCCAAGGAAGCGCTGCAGTTCGCCGATCTCAGTCAGAATCGCGGAAGGTACTTCCACCCGGATTACTACATGTGGAGTCTGGGGGTCAACCCTCCGCTGAAATACGAAGATTTCAAAAAGTATGACAGCGGATTGAGGTACTGATAGCATGGCAGTATTGGGATTCACCACGGTTGCGAGCCTCCTGAAAGGTCAGACGGATCTTGTCAAAACCAAGGAGATCGAATCCTTCGGAGTGACCGTCATAGACGATGCTGATGGAAAACACGAGAAGATCGCCATCAGCAATGCTCAGCTCCATCTCTTCATGCAGCTCAAGAGGGGAAACGTCACGCACATGCTATTCCAATCCGCAGAGCAGGCGGAGACCTTCTTCGCTAATATCGAAGGATACTACGGCAAGGAGAAGGCCGACAAGGTCATGTCCGAAGTCAAGATCATAGCGGTCGGCGATGCTTCAGGATACCTGAGTGCCAGAGGATGCGGATTTGCATCGGCTTCTAGCTTCGAAGAAGCGATTTCTTCCCTGTGATTGTATAAAACTGCGATACCCTTATCTATCTCCCTTTAAAATACAGGGGATAGAGGTAACTCAAATGGAAGTTATTTACGTCCAGGATAAGACGACACTTCTCATCAACACAGTTCTGTTGATCATCGTCGGAATCCTGTTTATTTGGGACAAGGATGTTGCCCTTGAGTGGGGTTTCATCATTGCTGGAGTATGCATGATCGTTGCAGGAGTTCTCCCAATGATCGTGGCAAGGAATGTTGATCTGATGGGTCTGATCATGATTGTCTTGGGAATAATCATCTGTATTATTCCTAGCTTCTTTGCTGATGTTACAATCATACTCATCGGAATTATCGCAATCATAATCGGAGTGATCATCCTATTCAGCGCCATTAAGGGCGATGAGAAGACGAAGACTATGGGTGTGATTGTCGGTGCTTTGATCCTGCTTGCAGGTATCCTCACTTTCCTTGGAAACGACATCGCATTTGTCATCTTCGGTGCTATGCTTGTCGTTGCCGGAATCGTGAACGCGGTCACCCTAGCAAGGATGTAAGCGTAAAAACAGCCGGCCGGAGCTAATCTGGTCGGCATTACTTTTTTAGTTTTATTCTCTCAAGAAAAGATTGGTCCCGGCCTTTCGGCCAGGTAAGTAATTTCACTTTTGATCGTTTATCATGATGATATGTAATGCGAACACAGTCTGAACTGAACTGCCGTCGACTCAACTTCCAGAGTTGAGACGATGGGACAGACACATGTCGAATTTAGAAAGAAAGCACAGCCGAACGAATACAGGACTGACCACGATGAACAGGAAAACGTTGCATTCGTGGGAGGGTTCTCGCAGGACCGTCCTCTGCCAGAGGACAATTCCGCCTTCTTCTTCGATCCCGCACCGAACGTTTTCGAGGCGGAATCATTCGCAACGGAGAGCGCCAGCGTTCTGACCACACGGCTCTTCATGGTCTTCGGGGCATTCGACCTCGTATCCGTCTCCGCTGATGAATGGTCGGTGGAGAGGCCGGGGGAGATCCTCGGAAAGGTGAAGGTCTATTGCAATGCATGCGGGGCATCCGCATGATCGCCGACAGGAAGCACATGTTGGCACGCGTGCCATATACTACGTATATGGGCCGTCAGGCGATGCACCCCCTGCTTCCCGTGCCAAGGATCCCTGCATTATACCAGAGGTATAATGATCCCGGAATGAGGGCACTTTCGTGCCAAAGATATGGCATTTTGCTAGGTGTGTGTGGCCTATGAGCAAGCCCCGCACGAAGGTCACGCTGCAGATGAAGGATGAGCTTCACGAGCGCGTGCTGAGGCATGAGAGGGTCGAGGACATAGCCAAGAAGATAGGCGTGTCCAGACGCACAGGCTACAGGATCCTCAAAGAGCTCATCGATGAGGGGAAGATACAGAACATCGGATACACATCTCCGGGATTCTTCGTCTCCGCCGAGGACGACAAGGCACAGAGCACGGGGGGTGGTGCATACGGTACGGCACCCTTAGAGCACACCTTATCGGAAGCTCACCTCTCGGGAAGCTTCTATACCGCTGTCCTGAGGCAGGGCGATATGGAAGACATCCGCGATGCGAGGGGGTTCTGCTACGGATACTGGTCGAAGGATGTAAAGCACCCGACCGGTTCAGACGAGTACTCCGCTGACATCAGGATATTCGATACTCCGGTCATCCTCCGCTACCGCCGGGGCAACCGCGGGAGTATGTCCGTCAGGATGAATATCGGGAGGATAGCGCTCGATCCGCTGCAATACGGCAGTTCCGAGCAGGTCATCGAAATGTTCGTCCAGCGTGCCAAGGCTGTTTTCAACATATTGGAGATGCACGGCTGGTCCTTCTTCGAGGAGGTCAAGCTCAAAGGAAACATCCACTTCGCCTGGCCGGACCATCCTTGGGGGGAGTTCCTGGACAGGGTTTACAAGATGGCCGACGAGCAGATCGTGGCCGACCACTCCAACGGGAAGCTGGAGGTGGAGATAGAGAACGGGGAGACCCCGGACGGGCTGTCGAACGCGCAGATCCTCGCCCATGCCGGTGCGCATATCGAGGCCCTGCACCAGCAGGAGACGGATAATTCCCTATCCATCTACACATTGCAGGAGCTGGCCAGGCAGAACGCCGTACTCTTCCAGGAGATCCTCGAGAACCAGAAGCTGATCGGGCAGATATTCATCGAGCAGCAGACGCCCAAGGCATCGACCCCGTACGATTTCGTCAAGGGTAAGCTGGAGGGGTACCAATGACCCCGGGAAGAAGAGTCACGCTCGACACATGCGTACTGATATCCTATATCATTTCGAAGAAGGACGGTTCGGTCGTCAAGAAGGTCGTGAACAAGGCCAAGGATGACGATGAGCTGATGATCACGGATATAATCCGTGACGAGCTTCTCAAATATCCCGAAAAGAAAGGCTCCAGATTGGGGAAGAAAGACATCGAGGATGCCCTGAAGAGGCTGGATGTCCCGATAATGGTGGTGGGTCCGCCGCCCTCTCTGGAGGAGCTGGTGGAAAGATACAGTATCCGCGACGTGGCCGATCTGCCGATCCTGTATTCGGTGGACCTGTCCCGCTCCACGATACTGGTCACATATGACGATGATTTCTTCGACGGTTCCGTTCAGGGCGTGGAGGTGGAGATAATGGATCCCCTGGCGTATCTGCGCGAGGACGATATCTGCTCCGGCAGGTTCGTTCCGAAGAACGGAAAGACCGGAAGGATCGTGAAGTCGAGGAGGTCCTGATATGTTTATATCGTTGGAGGACCTCATATATAGTGACCGTGGCGAAACATCCATTCCTGGATGTCACGCCATACGGAGAACGGCGGCTCCGCGTCACGGCCACTTCTATGATTCATTGACCTCGGACGCGGTTATTAATACCCGTATATCGGGTGGCGATCCGTACCGCATTGGTCCTGGGACGTATGTGCCCTTGATGTTCGACCCTACAGGCGGAGGAGCGTGGTGCGCCGCCCTTTGCGGTACCCTTCTTCTACATTCCCTTACTGCGGAGGCCTTTCCATGAAGCGGAGGGCGGAAAGACTGCCGCTTCCCTCCCACAAACCCACCAGGGAGTACAGGTGCGACGAGTGCGGATGCATCTTCAGGACTCTGCCGTTCGCTCCGTGCACCAGACCGCTGTGCGACGAATGCATCTCAAAGGGGTACTGCGAATGAACTTCGTATGCGACGGTTGCGATGTGCATTGCAGAAGGACGAGGGCACAGATGGAGGATATCGGAGCGATAGGCCTGCATTCCGATGAGATCACGAATATCATGTGCCCCTATGCAGGTTGGATGACGCAGTTCTCGAAGGAGGTCGGGGAATGATCGAGATCACCGTCGAAGGGAAGCCCGAGGAATGCAGGCATGCCGTCTATCAGCTGAGGCTCATGTCCTCGCTGTCCATAAGCGTGATCTACGAGCAGAACAGGCCTTCGGATGAGAGCGTGAGCTACTATATCAGGCTGGAGGAGGAAGGGGACCCGAGATGGTCTTTGGAATCGTTGCCGGACCCGGAGAGCTTCTTCATGGCTGTCCACAGATTCACATGGGGCGAATGGGAATGATCTTCGGCAAGATTCCTTATATTCACTGTTGCTAGACGGATAGGGAGATTACTGCATCTCGGGAGGTGAATTGATGAGCGGTTACGATACGGAAGTCAAGGTTACTGTTTTCAGGCTGAAGGGTTACATAGACGTGCTCTGCGAAGGGCCAGTAACTTTCAACGGGGGGATGAAAGGCATTCCTCTTTGGGAGAAACAGTACTACGAAGCGCTATATGACTGGGGTTTGGCAGACAGAGTACTCTTGCATGGTAAGGAGGTCACATTCAGCGCCAATACAAAAACACGGGAGACCAAAGAGGCCATGGACAGGATCCTGGGGAATTCAGCGGGATTCCAATCCGATTGTGTAAAAATGGAAGAGAAACTCCAAACCAGGGGGTATCTCTGATGCCAGAGAAATTCCCAGGAGCGAAAGCCGTCCTGTATGCCCGGGTTTCCACAGACGATAAGGACCAAAGGCCTGAAACACAGGTTGTCGCGATGGAAGAATACTGTCGCGAGAGGGAGATAGAGATTGTCTCCGTCTACAAGGAGAAACAATCGGCAGGCGACCTTGATCGCCACGAATGGGACTCCATGATGGGAAGGATCATGAGGGGCGGAATAACCTTCCTCATCGCCCGTGACGAATCCCGCATATCTAGGGATGTCGGAGACATGGCCGAGGTCGTGAAACTTTTATCCAATTTCGGTACCGTGATACGGTACGTCAATTCTTCGAGCCGGCCGGAAGATGACGCGGGAAAACTTCTCAACTCCGTAAACACATGGCAGGCAGAGGTCGAGAGAAAGAAGCTCAAAGCCAATACCAGTTCAGGGATGCAACAGAGGATACGTGAGAAATATCACATGGGCCGTTTCCTCGTCTTTGCTTTCTCCGAAGATATAGCATACATGGACAAAGAACGCAAGGGAAGAATCAACACCGATCCCGCCAGAAGCAAGAACGGGACCACGACTAAAATCTACCCGGAGGATTACATCTATGCATTTGCCCGGGAGGGGAAGTCCCTTACCTACGTGGCGGAGAAAGTAATCGGGATTCCGCACAGCGTCCTAATCGCGGAGATGAAGCCAAGGGAGAAAGAATCGAGGGTAAGGTACAACAAAGACGGCGAACCTGTGAGATACTATCGTTACAAAGGTCTCAAGGACAGGTATTCCGTGTACATGGCCTTTTACGACGAGGCTATTTCCCGTCGTAAAGGGGTATCGTCGGAAAAGGTCATATTTGGCGGAGAAAACCCGTCGGAAAAGGAGGGTAAGTGATGTCGTCGGAAAGGGAACCCTTTACACGTCCTTTTACGACTGACGACAAGAAGAAAGACCTTTCCGAGAGGATAAAGGCAGGAATGTCTAAGGCAGCAGAGAAGGGTGTCCGTATCGGAAGGCCTCTAGCGTTCTGTTTCTTGGAGGATGATGATCTGTCGGAATTCCCTAGATGCGCAAGCAAACCTGTCGTAAGGTCTCTGAAAGACATCATGGACTTTTCTTTCGAGGGGAAGACCATAAGTGAAACCGCCTCCGAACTCGGGATTTCCAGGATGACTCTTACCAGAGCTCTCCGCTCCAAGGGGGTCCTAGAGCAGTTCAAGAGAAGTGGCGAAGAAAACCGCTCAAAAGGGATACCGCTCAAAAGAGTTGTAGAAGACGGGGGAAACGCGCTCAAAAGGGAGGGGGAGATGTAAGGGCTCAAAAGGGAATCCTTTGGAGCGCGGAGGGGACCCTTTAGTGTTTAGGTGATATGATGACGTTCAAAAGCAAAAGAGTTCAAGATTCATCGCTCAACGGCCGCAAGGCTCCTGTCGGAGCTAAGGTCAAGGATCCATGATTACAACGGTAACTGCTACAAGCCCTATGCAGTGGAGAGGGCCGTGGTGTTCGGTTCCTATGTCAACGATCCTGGGAGGGAGATGCTGTCAGATCTCGACATCGGGATAAGGTTGTCCGCCCGCTAAGAGAAGGAGGTGTCCAGAGCGGCGTTCGAACTTGAGTATGATGAGATCCTTGACAGATGCCCGTCGTACAGGGGCAGGACGGAGCAGTGCCTGTACCTGTACACTCTTCCATATGGCGATGCGGTCCGTCACCTGAGGTCGGGATCGCATTACATCTTCATCCACAGCATGGACGATGACCTTGCGGTGATGTCAGTCCGACAGAGGAGATAGACGTGGAGGAGATCGACAGGGATGCGGGATGGTATGAGGGGCTGATGCAATGGGAGTTAGAACCTCACTTATGCATCGAATTGATAACAAGGGGGTCGTTGCTCATTGGATCTTGATCCGAATGCCTCGAAGATGTCCCTCTGTGCCTTCGTAACCTCGTTCAGTCTCCATTTACCTCCGATGCACGAGATCTTCAGTTTCTACAGCGTGTTCAGTACATCCGGGACCCACATCTTGCCTGCCAGACCCTTCTCCTTCAGGAGATTGATGAGTGCCAATCTCAACCTCAGCGACAGGAAATTCACAAGGAGTCCGCCTTGGGCGGAGTCCTGATTCGACTTACCGGTTATCCTGACATAAAGATCCGATCGGAGTTGTGAGAAATCGTATTCGACACCGTTCCTGAGCCTGTACTAGACCAGCAGATCCAGCCAAGGCTTCTCAGAAGTGGTCACCACAGCGAACCTGCCGCATGCGTTCTCCTTGGCGGATATCGCATTGCGCTTTCTGGTGACTACGGTATTCCCATCATCGTCCTTACCGATGTCCAGAAGGTCTGTATCTCCCTCTCCTTGGGACTGAGCTTCTTCCGTGCGAACGCGTCATACTTCTTGCCGGAGAGCTTGTTCTCAAGCTCTCCTATCCTCGAGTACAGCGTACCTATCTCCTTGGTCCTTCTGGTATCATCCTGGAAAACCAGCGCCCTTATGTCGCTCTCGTCCGTGGCTTTAGCCTTCACCATATCGTCCTCGACAAGCCTGACGAAGGTCTCGTATCCCTTCACCACGGACCTGGCCACATAATCCGTGGTGAGTGAGGAGTCAATATCTCTGACGCTCTCCATAGCAGCAGTTTCGATATGTTCAGCCGTGCCGGTATCGGCAAGGTGAATCCCATATTGCGTTCCACCATCATCTGCACGTTGCCTATGCTGAAGAAACCCCTGTCCATTTCCAGTTCGATCGGTGAGTAGCCCATGGTCATGAGATCGTTCACGATGTTGCTGAAGAGGTCGTAGGCGGATGGAATGTTCATATCGTCGCCGGAGTCCCTTCTTCATCAGATGGGCCCCGATCAAAGTCGTCCTGCAGGGGATCGTTGCCTTCCAGCGTATCTTGAATGGCAATGGCGTGCCTGAGAATGCGGGTCCCCTTCGGAGTGAGAGTGAGGTACTTCGAGTTGTGGGCCAGACCGCGTTCGAGGTCAAGCATCCCTGAATCGACGAATTCCCTGATCAAGCGGTTGATGGTCCCTGAATCGACGGTGGCCGATTTGACATGGGTTATGTCGCATCCAGGGTGGTCCCTCACATATGAAAGTATGTCGATGACGTAGTCGGTGAAGATCTTGGGAGTCATTGCTATGGTACGTGATGTGAGGGTAAGATATTTATCGGGCCAAACGCAATGAGTTATGGCCATAACTCATAACTGAATGCCCCGAGATTGGGCGGCCAGGGTAGCAATATGACAAAGAATACGGACGAGAATTCATCGACATCGGACAACATAGGGATAGGAGCAGGCATACCGGGACGCAACAGGGTATGGGACATCCCCATTCCCGATGAGGAACTGCCGGAGGAAGTCCAAAAGTACATATTCAGGAGGTCCGAAGGCCACGCGGAGAAATCCACGTTGGAGAGGCTGGAAGGGAAGCATGTGATGAGGATGATCCTCTACATCGACGAAATGTCCCCTGTAGCCAAGAGCGATATATACAATAATATAACAAGGTCTGTGAACGTGGTCGCCAAATTGGATGATTTGGCCGACATGGGAATTATTGGTATTTACAGAACCGGGAAGACGAACCTCAACGTGATTGTCATCACCGAGAAGGGCAGACTGGTCGCCCAGCTGATCCGTGATATGGTAGATGAGATCGAGAAAGTGGAGATTCCAACGTACGATTGAACTGGATGTCTATCGATTCCTCAGGCCAGTTAGATTCTATATTTAACGTTATTTTCATCTTTTCTATACACTGATAGTTGATGACATTTCATCAACACATAGCCTTTATTCATTATCTTTTTCATTAATCTTTCCTTCTTTTCTTTGGATTTCCCGCCGTTCTAATACTCTTAGGAAAGTCATGTACAAACAGGATGATGATGAGATAAGATGACAGGGGCCAATCCCAGGATCATAACGGATTCCGCTTTCACCGATCACGTTCAGGTGATGCCGTCGGGGGGAGTGGATGCACCTTCATCCAGATCCCGGAGAGGGGACAAGGTCCCGCTGGGGATAACTTGTCCGAACCAAGATTGCGTCTAGTACGGCTCCCCCGAGCAGCGGGTCATCTCTAAGGGCTCCCGCATCAATTCGTCCGGAGACATGGTAAGAAGATATATGTGCAGGTGCTGCGGGCGCAGCTTCAACGAGCGTACCGGGACCAGGTACGAGGGGATACATCTTCCGAAAGAGGTGTTCGATTCCGTTATCGGTTCCCGCTCCGACGGTCTGTCGGTCAGGGAGACAGGCAGGGAGCTCGGTGTGTCCATAGCGACCGTTGACCGGTATGCCAGGAAGCTGTCCGAGGACAATTCTCCCTTCAAACCGGTCATCCGGCAGAAGTCCCCGGATTTCAAGACCAGGGATAACGAAGGTATGCTCCCGAGGTACGTCCCCTCGGTATACGATTACCACGATCCCAAGATCTGTTCCAGGCCCTTAAGGGTCGATATACCCGATGATATCCTGAACGAGAAGATGATGCTGTTTGAAGGAGTCCTGGCATCCGCCGGTTTCAACAGGACGGAGTCCAGGGTGCTCTCCTTTCTGACAGCGTATGTCGGTCTGACCATGACCGACATTGCGAACCTGTCCGGTATGCTGTCCACATCGATAACCAAAGCATGTGAGACCCTGGAATCCATGGGGCTGATAAACATAAGGCCGGGTAAGACGAACAACAGGGGCCGTCCATATAGGTATCTGGAGCTCGCGGTCGATCCCGGGGACCTCCTATCCATCATCAGGGACAGGATGTTCGATAACCTCTCCGTGCTGGATGATGTCGGGGACTCCCTGTACGGGAGCCGTAAATAATCACAATTTTATTGTTATTGAATATGATTCTTGATTCTCTGACAAACTGTGGTTGAAGCAGGTCGGTGAATGTGCAGGTCATCCAACTTTCTATCGGTTCATCCTCTACCATGCAATCATGTGTACGTATTCTTCCGATGGCCGATTTGATGAGGAAAAGCCCTCATTGCATCGACTGTCGTATTATCAGGACTATCGAAAAGAACCGTAAATGATAACATGCAGTCCATGAAAATAGTCGGTTAATATTCTCAATCCCGAATTCTAAAGGCATCGGAAGAATAGAGGATTTCCGCACTGTTAGGGATACATGGAACCTGCTTGGTTCGCTCTCTTGGGCCGATTCGGAATGGTGTCTCATGCAGCTCTCCGATGTGCGACGAGATCCTCATCGGTAATCCCGGACTATGCCGTCGTACAGTGCCGTTATCTTGCGCCTCTGGCGTGCGATCCGCTCAGCACGCACGACGGAGTGGTCAACCGGGATTCGCAAATCGGCCCCGTCTGTGCGATCCTATGAAGGATTGTGTCGAAGGAAGGTCGCCCATCAGCCCCTTAACGCCGTCGATCCGGAGAAAGTAGACGGTGGGAGGGGACCCTGGAGGAAGAAGGAAATGGGAGCAGAGGTCGGAGATGATATCCCAAGCACAGGGATTACGTCAGCGCACGTTCTCACGAGGATGTCCTCCTCTTCACTGTTATTATCGAAGGGGGTCTGCCGATGAGCGATTCCCCGTTCGACAGGTACATGAGGAACCCCTACGGAAAGAGGTCCGAGGAACCCATCCAGACATGGATCGGGAGGGCGGAGAACGCTCCGGAAGTAGAGCCTCAGGAGCCTTTCATCAGGGAGGATAAGAGCAAGGAGCCTCCATGGCCTGTAATATCCGATACTGCTAAGCAGGAAGTCCTGGGGGAGGATGCAGGGAAGTCAGATCACTCCCCTGTCAGTTCGGATGGGCCGCAGCAACCGACGAACCCTGCCAGCGGATCCTCTCAAGGCACATTTATCGATGGTCGGGGACAGCAGTATGCGCAGCATCCATACGTACGGAATCAGGCCTCTGCACCTCAATATCAGCCTTATCAGCAACCTCCCTGGCAGGAATATCCCGCAGGTGAGCAGTACAGGTCGGGACAGAGCCCGTATTGTCAGGATTACCATTATCCCGTGGGGCATTATCAGGCCCAACATCAGCAGGCCCAGATCCCGGAACAGCAGTTCCCGTATCAGCCGCAGGGCCAGTTCGGAGATCGGCAGTATTCCGGCCAGGGATACACGGGTCAATATCAGAATCCGCAGTACGGACAGTCTGTCGGTTATCAACAGGCCCCAGTCCAGCAAACAGATGCCCCTCATTCAGGTGGAAGATTCCACAGATCAAAGAGGGAAAAGGTCTCCGAGCCGAAAAGGATCACTTGGAAGACCTGGGCCGCGGTCATAGTTCTCGTTCCCTTGGTTGTACTTTCGGCCCATCTGGTTACGGAGCTCAACGGCGGGTCCTTGGACCTCACCGACAGGGAGGTCAGGGTGATTATGACGGATTCCATGGACGGCGGGCCTACAGATTGGCCCATATCCACCATACCCCAGGGATCCTTGGTGATGATCCACAAGCTGAACGATGAAGGTCTGGCGAAGCTTCAGACCGGGGATGTCCTGGCCTACACGAGCTTCGGCAACGTGTACACCCACAGGATCCTCGAGAACCATGTGCAGGAGAAGTACTTCGAGACTAAGGGGGACAACGCGAAGGCATCCGAGACCGAATCGTACGCGGCAAGCGTGGGAGAGGTCGTCGGGGTCAACCCGTGGCTGGGGAAGATCATGATGTTCCTCAGCAAGAATGGGATCTTCCTCGCGGCCCTGTTGCTGATAATCCTGGTCTCCTCCACACTGATAAGGAGGATACTGGCCGGGTCGGCCGAGGGGGTCGGCAATCATACATGACGCTTCACACCCGCTCTTGCGGGATCATGAAGAACAAACATCTTGGATAATAAAATACAAGGAGATAAGAAAATGAACACGAAACAGATCGTAGCGATCCTTGTTGTGATCGCTCTCGCAGGAGCGGGTGTCATCGGTGTCGCGTATGCATACAACACAAGTACGACTAACACTGACAACAACGCACCTGATGCATATCTCATGATCAATCAGTCAACTGCCTATTCGTCTTCATTCGACACAAACACCGTTGTGTTCGATACAACTCACAATGCGGCGAATATATACACATACGCAGTAAACGATGTCGTCGTCCAGGCTACCGGAGATTCTGCTACGACTAACTCTGTGGACACATCTGCCAGTCTGGCCGTAGACGGAACAAAGCTCGCTGCTGGCAACTTGGCCTATGCAGATCTTGCGCTTATTGCTGCAGCTGATGCGAAGGCTCACATTTACAAGCTCGGTCAGGAAACCGCCACTCTCGAAATCCACGGTATGAATGCCGTTCCGACCCTCTACATGAAGGTCCAGGCTAGTGGGTTGGCTCTGCCTTCAGAAGATGCTAACGGATACAACTACTATGCGGCAGTCTGGAAGGACTCCGTTGGCACCGGCAACCTCGTTGCCATTAAGAACATTTCCGCCGCAACTGCGGCTGGTTCTGCTGTAATTGAACTTCCTGCGATAACGCTTGCCAACACTGATTCGGATAATGATGAAATCTACGATGCGGCTGAGGACAACAACGCCGATGCGACATACATCGTCCAGATATGGGTGAACCCTGCTTCCTCATTCACCTCTTCGGTGGATCCGCTAACGAACGCAACTTTCACTATAAAGATCGATACCGACAGCTCTGTCGCGTGATCGGGTGATCTGAATGACGTTCAACAAGACTGCGATCCTCGCAATTGCAGCGGCCGTCATATTGACAGCTTCTGCAATCGGGCTCGCATATGCGTTCTCCGCGTCAACGGGGAACTCCGACAACACGGCGCCTACAGCGTATCTCACGATCAATCAGACCGATAACGAGTACTATTCGAACTTCGATGACAACACGATCGTCTTTGACTCCATGCATGGTTACATGAAGGATGGCGTGTACGTCTCAAAGGATACCGCTGATGCTTCGTTGGTAAAGTCCTATAAGGTTAAAGAAGTCATCAAGATCGAGGACGGTACGGTCGTCGATGCAGCGAGCATGAAGCTCACCGGATCTTCTTCAACAGATTGGGCTATCAGCGCACTCGGAACAGGGGATTCTGCCAACATCTTCCTATTGGGAGATGAGGAAATCCAGGTGGATGTCGTCGGAATGACGAAGACTCCGGTTCTTTATCTCAACGTCGATGCAACAGGTCTTACGACAACAACAGGCGCTGGATTCAATTACTTCATCCAGTGGGTAGGAACCGTCGGGGACACCCAGACTAAGGTCTTCCAGGTCGCTCCCGCGAACGCAGGAGATGCCACAGGGACCGGATACATACAGATCCCTGCCATCACTCTCGGGACTGAAATCGACTCTTCCGGTGATGTGGATATCAGAGGGACTCTGAGCCTGTTCGTACAGCCTAATTGGACCTTGGATGACGCTTTAGAGACCGTGCCTGAGTCCATCCTCAACAGCACCATGTTCACGATCAGTCTCCTCGAAGAGGAACCTACTGCGTGAGGTGATTGAATGGATGCCAAAATGATCACAGCCATCGCTGTTGCGGTCATCCTGTCAGCCGGCGCCATAGGCCTCGCCTATGCGTACACGGCAACGACGGAGAACGCGGACAACACCGCCTCGCCGGCCTACATCTGGCTGGAGCAATCCGAATACAAGGATTCCTTCAAGAACAAGCTGGCCTACAAGACCATGAACAGGACCGCCGATTATTCCGACGACCTGTACTATGAGTTCGTAGGCGTCAGCACTCCGTCCGGAGCAGCCGTCGAGAAGACGACCCTGGCCACAAATGTAGACGGATACGCCCTGGGCTCCGTGGATGTGACTGCCATGAAGTCCGGCAGCCTTACTGAAACGGTCACCTACAGTCTGACCTGCAAGATGAGCGCCGGAACGGACGGAGCCCTCGATCTCGACGACTATTCCTACTATTTCGGGATCGACTCGACCTATGTCGCATACGATGCAACCGCAGGGGCTGTCTTCACCGGCCTGACCGCGTTCGATAGTGCCCAGGCGGTAACGCTGTACATCGTTCCCCCGGAGACTACCGCGACGACTACCGCTCCGGTGGACGTCTTCAAGGACGTCACGGTCAACTTCCAGGCGGATACGACATCCATCGCATGAAAACCCTAACCCAAACAAGGGCCCTTCGGGGCCCGCTTCCCCATCAAGGAGAAAGAACAATGAAGAGAACAATCACAACCCTGGCCCTTCTGGTGGTCGCGCTGGCGCTCGTATGCGCGCCACTGTCCGCGGCGGATGCCGCCGACGTCCCGTCGGTGGTGTTCTACGACAGCCAAGGCCAGGTCTATACGGGAGGGCTCGTGGACGGGCCCGTGGAATTCGGCACGTCCAACCCCGGAGGAACAGTCTCCCATACGGTGTACGCCGGCACGGAGGTAGCCCTCAAGGCCCAGTACCTGAAGGTACAGGACTTCCCCGCCGATCAATGCACGCTGTCGATCGCCTTCGATGGGAACGACCCGGGATGGCTCCTTCAGGCCGGACTGCGCTTCTGCATATACGACTCGCAGTCCGCATACGAGGCGGCCCAGTTCGGGGGATCGGCATACGGATCCGTGGATCTGACAGCTTCGCATCTGTCCGGTGCTTTCGGCACCGTCGACGGGGATCAGCCTTACTACATCAGGGCGTACATGATATCCGAATACGCACCCACGTCCGCACAGCTGGCGGACGCTTCATTCACACTCACATTCACCATGACCCAGCCTGGCTGGGTCGTCACTTTCGATGCCAATGCGGGATCCTTCCCCGAGGGAGGATCGAGCGAGAGCTCGTTCATGGAATCCGTTCTTTCCCTGCCGGAGACCGATCCGGTCAGGACGGGCTACGAGTTCACCGGATGGTACACTGCCGCCGATGCGGGGACCAAGGTCTCCGAAGGGGATGCCATCTCATCATACGTATCTACCGACGTCAACACCCTGACGCTGTTTGCCCACTGGACTACCTCCACCGACGTGACCGTCACATTCGACTCCCACGGAGGTACGGCCGTGCCCAGCAGGACCGTCGCCTACGGTGCGCCCGTCGGCGCCCTGCCGACCACGACCCAGTCGGAGAAGGTTTTCCAGGGTTGGTTCACAGAGGCTACCGGAGGCACGAAGGTCACGGCTGAGACCATAATAATGGAGGACGTGACGTTCCACGCTCAGTGGAAGCCCAAGACCTACACGGTCACATTCAACTCGAACGGCGGATCTGCCGTCGAATCGCAAACGATTAACTCCGGAGAGACCGCCGCCGAACCCAAGGATCCCGTCTACACTGGATACAAGTTCGTCGGATGGTACACCACATCATCCCTCTCCAAGAGGTACGACTTCACGCTCCCGGTCACATCCAACCTCACCCTCTACGCCAAGTGGGACTCACAGGGCGGAGGCGGAGGAGGCGGAGGAGGCGGAGGCGGCGGCGAGACCACCGAAGAGCCATCCGACGGATCCCTAGAGATATCCAGGACGGTGAAGACCATCCGCAATTCCGACGGATCGGTCACCACGCAGGTTGATTCCATCAATGTCCTGCCGGACGGGTCGGTCGAGAGGACCGATTCAGACACCACTGTGAAGCAGAATTCCGACGGCTCCAAGACAACATTGTACGACGAGACGGTCTACTCATCGGACGGTTCTATGACACAGACAGAATCCGTAACCGAAACGAAGCGCGACGGATCCGGGACCTCCCAGTCGGAGACTACGGTCACCGACGCCGAGGGCAACAGGACGGTCACCTCCGAATCGTCGGTCATAACCGTCAACGCAGACAAATCCACCACCGTGTCCACGGATTCGGTGACGACCCTCCCGGACGGTACGCAGAGCCAAACGACCACTGAAACGGTGACCGTCAAGGAATCGACACGCAAGTCCTCATCCGAGACCGTGTCCGTGACCGTCGGACCCGACGGAGAGACCGTCAGGTCTGAGATCAGTTCCGTCACAGAGAAGGGTTGGGACGGCACGTTCACGACCACCGCGGAGGGGACGATCACGACCTCCGAGGGAACGTCGCAGATCACCTCCCTCTCCACATCCAAGACATCCAACAGAACGACCACCGTCACCGAGCTGCAGACCGTGACCAACCCCGACGGAGGCCAGGAGGTCACGTACTCCGAGACCGTGTCTGTCCAGAACAAGAACGGGACGTCGACGGTTAACACCGTGTCCTCCGTATCCTACGCGGACGGCACCTCGACCTCCGAGACGGTATCCACCACGGTGGACAGGTTCGGAACGGTCAACACATCATCGACCAGGACGGAAACCGCATCCGATGGATCCGTCACCGAGACAATATCGGAGTCGACCACCCCCAAGACCGGAGAGGGCATCAGCTCGTCCTCCAAGGTCACGGTCACCTCCCCCGAGGGGTCCGTTATCGTCACCGAGACCTCTACGTCCACCGCACAAGACGGCACCGTTTCCCAGTCGGAGACCACCACCTCATCCGCCGGAGTATCGTCATCGAGCTCCGTCCTGCTGAGGGACCTCGACGGCTCTACCACATATTCGGAGACGGGCACGTTCGACGCTTCGGACGGTTCATACTCTTCATACTCGACCGAGAGGACGGTGTCCCCGTCGGGCGACGTGAAGGAATCCACCTCGGGTAAGAATGTCGATGCCGAAGGCGTCACTACAGAATACACCCAGGTCCAGTCTGAAAAGGAGACAGAACAGGGAACGCTGGCCACCGAATCGTACATATCGGAATCCACGGACGGGACGTCCGTGAGCTCCCAGTCCGAGGTCCTGACCAAGGACGGCGAGCTCGTGAGCCTCGAGGCATCTTCAACCATGGTCCTATCTGACGGCTCCAGGTCCCAGATCGACATCACAGGGGATTCCGAGGAGATGGAAGTGAGCATTTCCAAGCTGACCGATGAGACCCTCGCCCAGGCCATGTCACTCATGGAGGGCACGGAATCGGAGAAGCTGTCCCTGTCCGTAGGGACCGACGAGGGCAAGGTCCAGCTCACCAGCGATATCCTGGGCACATTGGACGGATCCGATGCCACCCTGACCGTGTCCAACGCCGGCAGCACCGTCGTCCTCCCGGACGAGGTGATCAGCGACCTGGCATCCAAGGGATACGATATCGCCATGGAGGTCGTGAGGGCAACAGCCGATAACACCACCTCATCACAGTTCAGCACCATAGGGGACCTCTACGCCGTGAAGATCACACTCATGAACGGCACGCAGGAGATACACGAGCTCGGCGGTACGGCCGAGCTGCAGATCGAACCCGGTTACGTCGCGGCATATGTTTACTACGTCGACGACGACGGCGCCGTCGAGGAGATCAAATCGACCTACGATCCCATTACGGGCATTGTCGAGTTCAAGGTCACCCACTTCTCTGTGTACATGGTATCCGCACACGAGTACGTCCCGCCTTCGGGCATGGACACGACGCTCATCATAGTGATCGTGGCTGTCATAGCCCTAGCCGTCATAGCGATCCTCGTGTACATCAGGCGCAGATCCGCCAACAAGGAGGCTGCCGAATGACAATGAGCAAACATAACATCGTGATGGTCGCGGTCATCGCAGGATTGCTGATGGCATCCGTGATCGGCGCGGCCTTCGCATATCAGACAACTACGGAGAACACGGACAACAACACGCCCGTGACGTACGCCCTGCTCCACGTGAGCACGGATTCCGGAACCGAGAAGGCAGCTGCATACCTGCTGGACAACCTCGGTAACATCCATTCCGGAACGGGATCCCTGGCCGCTCACGCAACGGAGGACCTCTCCCCTTCCGACGCCGTCATAATCTACGAGGACACCAAGGACCTCACCTCCGACGTCTCCGCCGCGGGGGAGGACTACAAGGTGGACAAGATCATGCTCATCCATCTGACCATCTCCGGACTGGAGGGTCTGGAGGGTTCGAAGATAACCATGACCATCGGAGGAGCCGTGGCAGAGTCCATCGTGCTAGCCGATGGAACGGTGAGCATGTACACGTCCGTGGCCACCGTCAACTTCGAAGAGGACCCGTTCCTGTCGGCGTTCAAGGGCAGCATAATGATCTCGGTCACCAATCCGACATCATCTGCCATGACGCACACGGGAACCAGCGTGGACATCTCGATAATGGCCTCGCACACGGATTCCGTCGCCGACCCCACTCTGACAGCGGGGGACATGGACCTGACGCTGTCCGACGGCCATTACAGCGGATCTGCCACCCTCACTTATGACGAGGTGCGCAGCACCGGCGCCTACGGCGCGCTCATCACCATAACATTGAACTCCGACGACACGACGTGGATCCCGACCGCGGGAGACGTCATAGTCATCACCCTGTCCGGAGGCAGCGACTACGTCACAGGGTACAAGTTCACCGGTACCGACAAGTCGGCACTGACGATCTATCTGCCCATACCCATCATCGGAGGGAACTACTCCGGAACGATGGATGTGGACGTGTTCTCCGCCAACACTACGGGGGACATCAAACTGGTTTACAGTCTGAAGGAGGTGGGACTATCGCCCGCTTCCAGCTGAAGGAGATGCATCTCATGAAACAGAAAGGAAAGACAGAGGTTCCGTCCGGGGGATCGGCGGACACCCTTACAAGAGCAGGTTCCCATAGGAACGGGGGCCTCTGCATCAGCGGAGCCCATGGAAGAACGGACGTCGGCGGAAGGCCGGGGAAGGGAAGGAGAGAGCAGGTTGGAGCTGTCAAGAACGGTGGCCCGAATGTCAACTTGGATTCCCGCTCTTTTCCCCAGTCGAAGTTCCTGTTCGTCCTTATCCTCATCTCTCTCCTTTTCACAGGCGCGGCAGCGGGGTTCCATTATTCGGAAGCTACCGACGAGACCGTAGCTTC
>JAZNDX010000034.1:0-12305 GCA_045588265.1 Candidatus Methanomethylophilaceae archaeon
CGGCGATCAACATCCTCCTCAAGGGGTTGACTGGCAACCCCGTTCCCGCAAGGGACGAATCGCCTGCCGCATGAGCGGACAGGCACGTACCTGGGCGGTCTATTCGTCATTCAGACAGGATCGAACTGTCCAAGTCAAGTTCAAACACCCATTTCGAAACCGATTTTGTGACGGCGCGATGAAGCCATTAAATACAATCCGTTCAACTATTTCCCCGACCATTGAGTCGGGATGCTATTCGATTGATTACAGACCTGTGTTGGAATCACGATAACTGATTCACTATGAAAGGTGGAATCCTCCCATGTCCGTGAATAACAAGAAAACCGAACGCGCAGAACTGCACCGCACCGATTGGGGAGCGGCAGGATCGGGAATTGCGTTGCTGAAATCCCGCCTCGTTGAAAACAATACAGATCCCATTGTAACACCCCCTTATGAGGAGGCTTGAACTTGACCGATCCACTAGATGCATTGATCTATAGCATCCAATCGGGCGATGATGTGGAAGTGCTTCTGAAAGATGACAGTATATGGGCCACCCAGTCATCCATATCCAAGCTGTTCGGAGTCAGCACTCAGACCGTATCCAGGCATATCAGCAACATCTATTCTGAGGGCGAATTGGAGCGTGAACCAACCTGTACAAAAAATGTACAAGTTCAAAAAGAAGGAAGCAGATTGGTCAAGCGTACCACGGACATCTACAATCTCGACATGATGATTTCCGTCGGATACCGTGTCAACTCCCAAAAGGCGACCAATTTCAGAAGATGGAGCACCAAGGTCCTCAAAGAATACATCGTCAAGGGATTCGTGTTGGATGACGAACGCCTGAAGAAGAACTCGGAACTCTTCGACAGGGAATACTTCGATGATCTGCTCGAACGCGTGCGTTCCATCCGCGCAAACGACCGCCATATCTGGCAGAAGATCACGGACATCTATGCGGAATGCAGCACCGATTACGATAAGGATTCGAAGACCACCAAGGATTTCTATGCCATGATCGAGAACAGATTCCATTATGCTATCATAGGGCAAACCGCTCCAGAGATGATCTACAATTCAGCAGATCACAGCGAAAGGAACATGGGCCTGCAGACCTGGAAGCAGGGTCCGGAAGGAGCGATACGCCAATCCGATGTCGTTGTCGCCAAGAACTACCTGAGCGAGAAGGATATCAAGAGATTGGAGAGAGCGGTCACGGGCTATTTCGACTATGTCGAGGACCTCATCGAGAACGGGCATACCTTCACAATGGAAGAGTTCGCAGAATCGGTCGACAGGTTCCTGACCTTCAGGGAATTCAAAATCCTTCAGGGAAAAGGGAGCATCTCAGGAGATAAGGCCGAATCCAAAGCGATAGCCGAGTACAACATCTACAAGAAGAATCAGAAGTACCTTTCCGATTTCGACAGATCGGCAAGGAGATTGGAGAGGGGAGATGATTGACCGATCTGATCGATGACATCCACGGCATAATCGAATCTTCCATCGTAGGAGACGACCCATGATCGCAGTCCCTTCCTGAACGTCTCGATGCTGTCCACGACCGAAGGGGAACGAAAAGACACGAATGATGGGATGGGACCAGAAAAACGGTGAATAAGGGGTTTAGGACCGCGGGATCCCTCCCGCGGCCCCTTCATCCAGGTGATATCTTGGAGCGTTATCAGATATCTTCCGAATCCTCCAGGGATTCGTTCAGTATCACATGCGGCCTTCCGTTCACATCGATCACATCGGCATCCACCCCGTACACGGTACGGATGTTCTCCTTGGTGATCACCTCCGAAGGGGTCCCCACTGCGTAGATGCCCCCTCCGTGGAGCATTATGATCCTGTCCGCGTACTTCGCGGTGATGTTGATGTCATGGCTGATCATGATCACCAGCATACCCTTCTTCTCGGGAAGCTCGCTCAGCACCTTGGTGACCTCCAGCTGATGCCTCACATCCAGATTGGATGTCGGTTCGTCCAAGAGAACTATCTCCGGCGTCCTCACCAATCCCCTGGCGAGCATGACCTTCTGATGCTGTCCCGCGGACAGCTCGTTGAAGTCCCTCATGGCCAGGTGCTGTATCTTCATCAGCCTCAGCACGTCGTACACCTTCTGCAGGTCGTCGTCGCTGGTTCCGAACTTATGGTCGTTCTGAAGTCCGACCATGACGGTGTCTACCACGGACAGGGGGAAGGAATCCTCACTGGCATTGGGAACGTATCCCATATGCCCGGCGAGCTCCTTCAGCTTGTACTCCCTGACCTCCTTGTCGTTGATGTACACGAATCCCGAGGATGGTTTCAGGATCTTGTTCATGCAATGGATCAGGGTGGATTTCCCGACACCGTTCGGTCCCATGATGCAGACGAACTCCGGCTTGTCCAGAGTCTGTGTGATCCCCTTCAATACAGGTACATTGGGATCATACCCGAACTCCAAATCCTTCATCTCTACCTTCATTTGCATCACCAGAACGACTTCCTCTGCTTGATGAGCAGATAGAGGAACAGGGGACAGCCTATGAATGCCGTGATGACCCCCACCGGCAGGAACGTCGGTGCGATTATCACCCTCGAGATCAGATCGGCCACCATCAGCAGCACCGCGCCGAATGCGGCGGATGCCGGGATCAGGTACCTGTTGTCCGAACCAAGGAATATGCGTACTATGTGCGGTGCGACCAATCCTATGAATCCGATGATTCCCGTGAAGCACACAACGGATGCGGCCATCAGGGAGATCAAGATCAGCAGGGTTATGCGCAGCTTGTGAGCGTCCAATCCCAAAGCGGTAGCGTTCTTGTCGCCTGTGATCAGGATGTTGAGCTGCTTGGAGAGCAGCATCAGTATGATCGTTCCGATGACAGCGAATATCAGGATCACCGTGAAGGATGTCCATGAAGATCCTGAAAGGTCACCGATCGACCACTGGAAGACGGCCGAGAGGGATTGCTCGGAAAGTGTGAGCTTGATTATCGTGGTACATGCGTTGAACAGGTACATGACCGCTATTCCGGCAAGGATCATGGTCGCCGCAGAGGTGTTCCTCAGTGACGATACACCGATGATGACGATCGCCGGGATCAGCGAGAACACGAATGCTGTGGTTACGAGGCCTATGGTCCCTCCGACACCTGCTACAGACAATCCTAATCCCAATGCCAAGGTGGCACCGAACGATGCACCCGAGGATATTCCCGTGGTGTAGGGATCGGCCAGCGGGTTCTTCATCATGCTCTGCATCGCGGCTCCTGCGACTCCAAGGGACATTCCTGCGACGAGTCCCGTCATTATACGGGGAAGCCTGACGTCGAAGAGCACCCAATCGATCGTCTCGTCGACCGCATCGGGGTTGAAGAAGTGGTTCCATATCCCCGCGTAGGCCTCCCATATCGTTATGCCGGAGGAACCCACGGTGGTGGCGTATCCCAATGTGATGAACATCGCCACTATGCACCCAACGATGAACAGTATCTTCCTGAAGGTGTAGCGGTGGTAGTCCTGCATCATCTTCGCATCTGCATTCGTTTCCATTCTCAGGCCTCCTTGGTGAAGATAACATCGAACGAGAAGACCAGGTCCCTGTCGCCGTACGGCCTTGCGTGGCGTACGTGGAGAGTCACATCCCTGCAACCCAATTCCATCAATGTACCAGCATCCCACACGGGACGTCTTACGCGGCTCAGGGGCATCTGCGTGGAGAGATCGTCGATCACCTTGAAGTCGACCTTTCCGTCGTCGAAGGCGTAATGGCCTCCCTTCATCTCCTTCATTTTGGATTCGAACGCCTTCCAGGCCTCCTCCCTGCTCTCCGCGTATTCCTTGTCGAAATGGTGCAGATAGTAGTTGCCGTCGGAGACGATCGCCATCCCTCCGGGACGGAGGACCCTCAGGATCTCCGAGTAGGCCCTCTCGGGGTGCTCCAGACACCAGAAGACGTCCCTGGACAGCACCAGGTCGAAGGATCCGTCGGGGAACTGCAGGTCCTGGGCATCCATCACGCGGAAATCCGCCTCTACGCCCCTGTCCTTCGCGTTCTTCCTGGCCTCCTCGACCATCTTGTCAGAATAGTCTATGCCGGTGACGCTGTACCCCTTGGATCCGAACAGCATGGAGTAGAAACCCGGGCCGCATCCGACATCCAGGATATCCCTGACGTCGTGCCCTTCCAGGTAGCGCTCCATCTTCGCAAGAGCCTCATCGGACCTGTTGTCCATATCGTAATTGACGGATCCGGAGAAACCGGAACTGCGTAGGTTCCAATAATCCCTGATCTCTTCGATTAACGTCATGTTATCTCATCAATGAGCAGGGGCCGTCAGGCCCCCTTATGGTTTCAGATGCCGTATGCGCTCTTCTTGGCCTGGTAGGTCTTGATGTCAAGGTAGTCGATGTCCTTGAAGTCCTGTGCCTTCCAGTCGGAGTGGTACTTGCTCAGGTAGTCGTCGAACAGTGCATCCACGTCGAAGTTGAACTTGTCGGGATACAGGTGGTTCGCCAGGTATGCGCATGCGACGTAGCTTGCGGTTCCCATGTAGACTCCCTGGTTGAACAGGAGCACCTTTCCGTCCTTGTATGCCTGAGTCTGGACGATGTTCTTCTCGTACTTTCCGTCGGTGGTTCCGTACTGGGTGAACATGGCCTTCTGGCAGCTGTCATGGTCCTCGTAGGTCTCCATGAATCCGAAGTACTGGGAGCTGATGATCCAATCGGGGTTCATGGTCATGATGGCCTCTCCGTCGATGCTTCCGGTGGGGTAGCCGTCGTCGAGGGGCGTGCGTCCTCCTGCGAGGTATACGAGCTCCTGTACTCCGCCGTGCATCTTGGAGATGCTGTTGAGCGAGTAGCTCGCGAATACGAGGGGACGGTCCTCGAGCTTGACGTCCTTTAGGGCATCCTTGATTGTCTGGTAGACGGAGTCGGCCTTCTCTGCGTAGGCGTATGCCTGCTTCTCATGGTTGATAAGGTATCCGAGTGTGATGATGGCGGGGACGGTCCAGTTATCCTCGTAGAAGGGGAGACGGACGACATCGGTTCCGATGCGTGCACAGGTCTCCTCCATGTTGGGGTCGAACCAGGCCCTGGTTCCGGAGAGCATGAAGCTCGGGGGTGTGTTGCCGTCCTTGACGAATACCTCGTAATCGGGTGTGAACCTGCTTCCGAAGCACTTGGCTCCGTCGAACATGGTGAACCACTTGTGGTAGGAACCGTTGTTGCCGACCTGATCGCAGACGTACTTGACGTTGTCGACTGCACCGAGGATGAGCATGGAATCGTAGTTGCTCTTGTATCCGACTGCTGCGGTGGTGAGGGGGTAGGTACAGGAACCGATGACAGCGTCCACATCGTAGAAGTAGACCTGCATGTTCTTCTCACGGTCGACCATCCTCTCGATCCATTTCACATCGGCCTCGTCGATCTTTCCGTCGACGTTTGCGTCAGCGAGGGACCTCTGTACGAGCTGTCCGCCGTAGGACTTGTAACAATCATAGTATGTGGGCTCTATCTCGCCCGCGATGATCTTCTTCACTGTATCGACATCACGGCTGTCGAGGTAGTCGTCCTGGTTGGCGTTCCCGAACACTGTGAGACGCCCATCCAGGTTGTTGCTGTTGGGGAGGTCCTTCCCTCCGTTCATTGAGATCACGACAGCGATCGCTGCGACGGCCAGGATGGCCACGATGACTATCGCGATTATCATCTTCTTGTCCATTTTATCACTCGATTGGAATTATGCTCCAATTGATTGCACGTTCCGAGACAACGGAATATAAAGCTAATGTTTGCGGACAAAAACATCTGAAAAATTCTTTGATTGTATGGATGAGTTAGTTGCCTGGTCGTATTGAAAGGTTGTTTATATGAGGCTGGCTGATAACTCCAATCGATGTCCTCCGACGATCAGACCGAGCAGCAGACGACGTACAAGTTGGACAATTTGTCCGCCCAACAGCAGACAATTGAATTTTGGGACGCACGTTCGAAAGGCTACGGCATATCGACACGCAAGGAGCTCGAGCAGGACAACAACGTCCTCAGGAACATCATGCGTCACAGGATGAATCTCAACAGGAAGCTGAAGGTCGTCGATATGGGAACGGGCGCAGGAGGTTCGGCCATCACCATGGCCCGTCTGGGCCACGACGTCACATCCATAGACGCATCGGAGAAGATGCTGGAGGAGGCGAGGAAGAACGCCATACTGGCCAAGGTAGACATCAACTTCATCCTGGGGGATGTCACCTGCCCTCCGCTGCTGAAGCACAACTACGACCTCGTGGTGGCCAAGAGCGTCGTATGGAACCTCATCGATCCCACGGCTGCATACGCCGCATGGATCGATCTCCTGAAACCGGGAGGGGCGATCCTCGTCATCGACGGCAACTGGTATCTGGAGGAGTACGACGAGGATTTTAGAAAGCGCAGAGTCTACATGGACATGAAATATGGGAAGGACAACAACCTCCACGCCCACACCAACGTCGACGGGGTGGACCTGGACATCATCCGCAGGCTCTCATGCAACTTCCCCGCAAGCATGGAACGCAGACCGGCATGGGATGTGGGGGTGCTGATAGGATTGGGCATATCCGATCTGAAGATCTACTCCCTGGACAAGGAACCCTTCACCGTCCTCACCCGCGACGGTCTCATGAAGATCCCGCTTTCGTTCGCCGTGATAGCCCGTCTGCCGAGGGATGCGGTCAGCCCTTACAACGAGGTCATGAACCCCAACATGTACACCGAGGACGACCTCAGAGCGGTGGCCGAGAGACTCAATTCCACCGATTTCGAGTACTCCAAGGTCCTCAAGGCCCTGTCCGACCCCAAGCGCCTAGCGCTACTGACCGCACTGATGGGCGGCAAGATGAGCGTGAACCAACTGGCCACCGTAACGGGGGAATCCACATCGCTGACCTCCCACAACCTGAAGACCCTTAAGGATGTCAACATAGTCGTGTCGGAACGTGACGGGAAGGAGATATTCTATTCCCTATCGGACAGCAATTCCATCAACAGCATAATGGACGTCTGCACGTTCCTGATGTATCGGAACGGAAGGGATGTTCTGTAAAGATGCTTCAGAGGGACGGAGACCGCCCCGACACCGGCAGGGACCTCTGCTCTGCACAATATAGATATTATACTATAGACTCTCACGGACAGATACCATGAGGGATGACCTGATACCCGCGTTCTACGTCATAACCGGAGCTTCGCTCTGGGGTATCATAGGTCTCTTCACCCGCCCGATGTACGAGGCCGGACTGTCTCCACTGCAGATCACGTTCACCAGGTGCCTCATAACCCTGGTCGCCATGACCATAGCGATACTCCTGGTCGGCAGGAAGCGCTTCAGGATCGAGGTCAGGGACATTTGGATGTTCGTGGGCACCGGGGTCTTCAGCATCGTGTTCTTCAACGTCATGTACTTCACCGCGCAGCAGATGGTGTCCCTCTCGACCGCGTCGGTCCTGCTGTACACCGCGCCCTGCTTCGTGGTCATCATGAGCATGTTCCTGTTCAAGGAGAAGCTCACAAAAAACAAACTTCTGGCACTTATGCTCGCATTCATAGGATGCGCCTTCACCACCGGCCTCGGCATGGGGGACGTCAACATGGGCATACTGTACGGCATACTCGCCGGTTTCGGATACTCCCTGTACTCCATATTCGGGAAGTACGCGCTGGAGAAGTACGGCCTGCTCACCATACTGTTCTACACCTTCCTGATAGCCACCGTCTGCCTGCTCCCCTTCGCAGACCTTCCCCACGTGGTCTCCGTCTGCGGGGACGGAAATGTCCTCTTGGAGGCTTTGGGATTGGGGATACTGTCCACTGTCCTGCCCTATTACCTGTACACAGTGGGGCTCAGGGGGATGGATGCCGGCAAGGCTTCAATAATAGCCTTCGTCGAGCCCATGGTCGCCACCGTCGTCAGCATCATCGTGGGCGACGAGTTCGGCTGGATGAACGTCCTGGGCATAGCGCTGATCCTCGGATCCGTGATCCTTCTCAACCTCAGGCCGAACATCCACAGGTCTGAATGATCACGTAACACCGATTAAATATCCTCTTTGCCCTTCCAAATCCCATGGCAATTTCAACAGACAGGATAATCGCTATCGTCGCAGCGGTGATAGCGGTCGCCTCCCTGTGCTGCTGCGTGTACATCGCGCAATCGGACAATCCCGACGAAGGGGAGGGTCCCGAATACGATCGCATCGTATACTGCGCGGAGCAGGTCAGGAAGTACACGGACATGAAGCCCGAGGTCGCCATCGTCCTCGGCAGCGGACTCTCCAAGGTCGCCGACTACGTCGATGTGGAGACCGTCATCCCGTATTCGGACATAGACGGCTTCCCCATATCAACGGTCGAAGGGCACAAAGGAAACTTCGTGTTCGGGAAGATGGCTGGCACAGATGTGGTCCTCATGCAGGGAAGGGTGCACTACTACGAGGGATACAGCACCATGGACGTGGTCCTCCCGCTTAGGGTGATGCACGAGCTAGGAGCGGAGACCGTCATCATCACGAACGCCGCCGGTTCCCTGGACTACGAGAACGAACCCGGTACGTTCATGCTCATCACCGACCACATATGCGCGATCGACTCCCCTCTTATAGGCCCGAACATCGATGAACTGGGCGACAGATTCATCGGCATGAAGGATGCCTACGATCCGACCCTCACCAAAGCGATCAAGGAAGTCGCAGCGGATTTCGACATCGAGATGGCGGAGGGAGTCTACGTACAGTACTCCGGACCCCAGTACGAGACCGCAGCGGAGACCAAGATGTTCCAATCCTGGGGCGCGGACGCCGTGGGAATGAGCACCGCTGTGGAGGCCATCGCCGCACAGCACATGGGCATGAAGATCGCAGGGATCAGCTGCCTCACGGATATGGCTACGGGTATGACCGACGTCTCGCCCTCCCATGAGGAAGTGCAGAAGATGACCGAGAAGATGAGCGGCCAGCTGGCGATGATAATCAACGAGCTTCTGAGCCGTTACAACCTATCGGAACTCTGATACCTTAAGAAAACCGGTACCCTCTCGGCGATACTGCCGGAAGGCGTACCATTCAAATCTTTTGAATGATGTTATAAGATACACCTTTCGTAGTTTCTTAAAAGGGCCTATTTTTATATTTTTTCAATTTTTATCCCTTTCATCTATTCTTAAAGGGGTAAAAAATTGATATTAACTATTTTTTACCCCCTACAAGACTTTTCAAAAGTATGATTTTATATTATTGATGCATATCATCATCTGCAATGATAGAACTCCAGCGTACCAGATATCTATCGCAGATAGAACCTTTCATACATGACGGCGGCATGATCAAAGTCCTCACAGGGATGAGGAGATGCGGCAAATCCACCATCTTGCGCCAGATAATGATCTCCCTGCAAAATGAACCGGGCACATCCGTGGCCTATCTGGAATTGGATGACGATGTATACAGCAACATATCGACCCCAGACCAATTGCGTGAGGCCATAGAGGAATGCTTCAAAGATAACGACAACAAGAGGTATCTCTTCATAGATGAAATACAGAATGTGGAGGGTTTCGAAAAGGTCGTTGAAGCCTACAGGATGAAAGACGTGTCGGTTTTCATCACCGGCAGCAACTCATACCTCCTATCGGACGAGATCTCCACAAAACTCACCGGCAGATACATCGAGTTCAGGATCATGCCCTTCTCATTCTCGGAGGTGGAGGAATACCGTAAACTGAATGGTGTCCCCATCAACGCCATGTCGGATTTCAACGACTACCTGATATACGGAGGACTTCCGAAGAGATTCAATTATCCCTCTGCAGCAGCCCAGGAAAGATATGTATTCGCAGTCCTCAGCGAGATAAAAAAGAAAGACATAATGGCAAGAAGCGGGATAAAGAATAAGGCACTCCTTGATGACTTGGTCTCGTTCGTAGCATCGATTCCCAGTCAAGAAATCAGCAACGATTCGATAACCGAATTCCTGAAAAGGAACGGACTAAAGGTCAAGAGAGATACGGTGAAGAAGTATCTGGACCTGATATTCTCCAGCAACATAGCATCCAAATGCAGGAGATACGACGTCGTTGGAAAGAAGACCCTGAACACCGTTTACAAATCCTATCTTACGGATCTGGCGCTTCATACATTCACCTCAGGGAAGAAGGACAGATTGGACTTCGGGATGCTGATAGAGAACGTTGTCTACAACGAACTGATCTCCAGAGGATACATGGTGACCGTCGGGAAGAAGGGCGGTAAGGAGATCGATTTCGTGGTCACGGACGGTATGAGGAAAGCCTACATCCAAGCGGTCTATCTGATGCCCACGAAGGATGTCGTGGACAGGGAGGAGGGACCTTTGCTCGCGATGAAGGACGGATTCCCCAAGTACATCATATCAATGGACCCGATAACCGTCAGCGACAACGGCATCATCAGATTGAATCTGGTCGAGGATTTCCTTCTCGGTGACGGATTCAAACTGTGACGAGCAGGCATATTCTCGAAAATCAGTCCAATGCTCCAATCCGATTACGCTGTATGTCCGACGATGAGATTGGCAGGGTCGCCAAATGAACTGAAAATTGTTTAATGCTGTTTCGCATTAAGGCGGATAATGAGCGAAGGGATGTTCTGCCTGCTTCTGATGGCCATCTGCGTGGCAGAGAGGATCGCGGCCGTAGCCATCATCAACAGACTGGACAGGCCCGGTGTATCACGCCTTAACGAATTCTCCGCCTTCAAGAAACTTCTGGCCGGATTCGTTTTCAGACTCATCCTGGTGATCGTCATCGCACTGGCGATTAACAACTTCCTCGGAGTCTACGACAGTTACGATACCTGCATCATAGCGGCCGCATCCCTCTGGCTAGCAGTCAACCTGTTCATGGGGATCGCCCTCGGCTCCGTCAGGAGCCGCACGAGAACCGTGCCCCATATCGATCCTTCAAAGATATGCCGCCATTGCGGCAACGTCATCGACGAGGAATACGACTTCTGCAAGATATGCGGGGCAAAACTGAAGGTGTGAACAATTACAGCCTCATGCGCAGCAGTTTGACCATCCCGTACTTATCGGCGAACCTCATGGATATGAGGGTGGACAGGTCGGCCTTGTTGCGGAGCATCTTACGGGCTTCTGTGAAGAACGGCCTGCATTCGATGATATCCGCACAGCACTTCTTGGCGAACCCACTGGGATCGTCCACGGCGAAATACATTGCCGCGGAATCGTTCCCTGTCTTCTTCACGTACCTGTTGGTGTATCTCAGACCCTTGGTGCTCGTAGCGTCGAAAACTAGCTCCGCTCCGGGGAACCTGCTCCCCATCCTCCTAATGACGTCCACCACTTCCTCTTCGTGGAAATACTGGAAGACCCCGAGGACCAGGATCATGACGGGCAGATCATCCGGGATGTGGTTTGCCCAGTTCATATCGAAGAGGTCCCCTGAGATCAGAGTCTCGTTGCTGCTCTCGGGAAGGAGGCCCCTCCTCAGCTCGATCACCTCAGGAAGGTCCATATCGTAGAAATGGGCGGGAAGGTCCGCGAGACGGCAGTAAGCGGTCTCCAGACCCGTTCCGAGATGGATTATGCTGCTCCTCCCGTTCCTCTTCACGAATTCCCTCTCCATCCTATCGGTGTTGTAGTATCTGGCAACGGATGCCAGCATGGAATACTCCGAGGAACCGTCCGTGATGCTCTTGGGAATGTCGCGCTTGAATCTCAGCGATACGCTGTCGCTGAAGTATTCCGGGAACATCAGTGTGGAGTATATCCTGGCTGCCAGGGGGATGTATAGCGTGTCGGGGACGCCTTCGTTCGTCATTTTCAGTCCTTGATTCAGAGACTTGAGTTCCTGCGCCTTCCGTGGTCCCAAATGTAGAAGACGGGTGTGGCGCTGTATTCCGTCGGCGGATCGCGTATCGCTGTGATCGTGTCGTCCGTCGTCACGGCTGAGTTCTCTGATGCCATTTTTCCATTCATGCAACGACATTAAAGTTCTTATTATTATATTTTAGGAATACCTAAATTATAAGAATGTGTTTACGGACACCGGACATGCGCTTTGCTCATTCCTTTTATACGCTGGCGCAAGCGGTCTGCAAAAGTAAAAATGACAACTTAACCGCCTACACTCTGCCCTAAACTTGACTTGGACAGTTCGATCCTGTCTGAATGACGAATAGACCGCCCAGGTACGTGCCTGTCCGCTCATGCGGCAGGCGATTCGTCCCTTGCGGGAACGGGGTTGCCAGTCAACCCCTTGAGGAGGATGTTGATCGCCG
>JAZNDX010000035.1:0-31987 GCA_045588265.1 Candidatus Methanomethylophilaceae archaeon
GTGGCTGACAGCGTGCCTGAGTTCCCGTACGCTTGCGCAATACAGTACAGACAGGTACGCGGGAGGGCTTTACTGCCGGGTTCGGAATGGGACCGGGTGTGACTCCTCCGCTATGGCCGTCATGCCAATACAGGGGATATCGGGGATGTATATAATACTGTCCATCGGTTCTGTCGATGGACAGATGATAAAGGTGGCGGGAACTGAATCCTCACCATTTAATCAGCATTTAACCTGCTATGTTAGTCCATACCGGAGCCTAGACCTTACCCAAGCTCCGTGCAGCGTCGAACGCCAGATCAGTTGTTGGTGTTCTGCATAGCTTAGGCTTAGTAGCCTGATCCCTCATCTGGGCCGCTGGCAGAATTGCCTGGTATGGAGAAGAATCCGATTGCCCCTACGGCCGTTCCAGCAGCCAGGGTGATGGCTCCTGCTGCGACCAAACTTGATGCCACGGCTCCTCCGGCAAGACCGACAATGCTCCCCGCCAATAAGAGTCCTGCACCGCCTGCCATGGCAACAGCTCCGACTATAGCTACTGCCGTAAAGAATGTCTTCCAGCTCCATCCGCCGTCGAATTCTATTTCAGCTGCAGACATGTCCACATAGTTTGTGGGCATTTTCATCTCAAAGGTTGCGTTATCCATTGTCATTTCTCCTGCCTTTGTCCTTCAAACTCTTCAGTTGTATAGTTACTTAAAAAGATAATCCGTGGATGCTTGAATGTTTTGGCATCTTTCAGCACCACCGGTCGCAATGGCCAGTGTGGCTATTCCTGCGACCATTACGGCGGCACCGACGATTGCCATCGCGTTCCAGAACTTTCCTCAGCTCCAGCTTCCGGCGAATTCCAATTCCTTCTCGTTCATGTCCACATAGTGTGCGGGCATCTTCATTTCCTTTGTTGCGTACACCCTACCGATCCCTCCTTCGATCCTTTTGAGACTGACCCCTTACTTACTAGAAGTTCAGCTGCTGTGGTTGGGGTTTTCGTAGTAGCACTCCCCGCAGATCCCTGCGAACAGGCCTGTTGCGGCAACACTCGTTCCTATGGTTCCCACAGTGAACAGGGTAGAAAGGCTTGCATAGTAACCTACGGCTGCCATCGGTGCGAAGACCGCTGCGACGACAAGGGACGCTATCGCCATACCGGTCCAGAACTTCTTCCAGCTCCAGCTTCCGTCGAACTGCATATCGGTCTCGCTCATGTCCACGTAATTTGTGGGCAGCTTCATTTCATGCGTTACATTCTCCATCTGCGTTCCTCCTGATCATCACAGTTCTCTCTTTTCTGCGATCTTTTTCCCATGGTCTGTACTGTTTCACAGGCATTGGTGTCTTTGCTCGCACTTGATTTAATTTCCATTTCTGTACTTTTTTATAAAGTTTTGGACAGGGCGGATTGGAAAGCCGGCGGAAGACAGGCTCCCGCCGACCTATCATTCGGGGTTCTAAGAGATCGCCGGGGTGTGCCGCTCCGGCGGATGTTGTGCGATCACTGCGGTGCAGGATCGTCGGATGGATTGACCGGCGGTCCGATCCCGATTCAGTAGCCACCTATCTGCATGGCGATGTCTCCGACCACCGCCATTGCGACACCCGTGCCGAATATGCTAGCGGCAGTTACCGAGACGGCGGCCGCAGCGAACATCCCGATGCCTCCTCCCACAGCGAGCGCCAGTCCGGCGATCGCAACGCCCGCCCAGAACTTGCCCCAGCTCCAACTGCCATCAAATTGCATCTCGCTCTCGCTCATGTCCACGTAGTTCGTGGGCATCTTCAATCCATTGGTCGCATACGTCATTCCAGTCACTCCTTGATCATTCTGAATCGTTGTTCATACGGCTCTCAGTCCGAGGTTAGCAGGAATCCTCCGGCAGATAACAGCGAGACGGCGCTTCCCGCACCGAATATACACCCACCTACAGCCATCGCTGTGGTCGCAGCCGTACCCGTGTACAAGGCTCCTCCTCCCAGTATGAATGCCGCTGCACCCCCGGTCAGGATCGCCGCACCTATTCCCGCTACGATTGCACCTACGATCGCGGCCGTGAAGAAGAACTTGTTCCAGCTCCAGCTTCCGCCGTATTCCAGATCGGTGGATGTCATCTCCACGTAGCTTGTGGGCATCTTCATCGCGTACGCAGCATTGTTCATTCTCAAACCTCCGATCCCGACGGGGGTGAGTTCCATTCTCTTTGTAGCTCCATTCCGAGTTTTGCTGCTGCGAAGCATCCGACACCGAAAGCGATGGTCCCGACTATGATACCGGCGGCCAGCGGCATTGCAGCGGCTGCGGCTATGATCGTTCCCAGTGCCGCTGCGGCCACGCAGGTCCACAGTGTCGCTTTCCAGCTCCACCCTCCGTCGTATTGCATGTCGGTCTCGCTCATGTCCACGTAGTTCGTGGGCAGCTTCATTCCATGCGTTACATTCTCCATCTGCGTCCCTCCTGATCATCATAGTTCTCTCTTCTGCGATCTTTTTCCCATGGTCTGTACTGTTTCACAGGCCCTAGGGTCTTCGCTCGCACTTGATTTAATTTCCATTTCTGTACTTCTTTAAAAGGTTTTTGGTAGGGCATCCAGTTGACGTACGACCTGGCCCTTGCTTTATAATATAACTTAGGGCCTCCTGACTATCGATATGCCAATCATCAGCGCCGTTATTGCACCGGTGGCCACCGCGATTGGGATCAGGAACTTCGAATAATCATCTTTCTCCTCCGGATCCGCATCGCCCCAGACGGCTGTAAGGACTATGTCCTTGGTTCCCATGGTGATCGTCCCGCCCATGTTGTACGTCTTATCGTCATAGGACCATCCCTTGAACACGTAACCCTCTTTCTTTCCGGAGTATATCTTGATGGTGAAGGTCTTGCCTTCCTCCACATCAGGCTGTACCGGTGCGGTCCCGGATCCTCCGTCGAGGTCGTAAGTGACCTTATGCGTGGGGAGTCCTTTCTTCCATATGGCCTTGAGGGTGATGTCCTCCAGCTCCATCGTTATGACGTCGCCTTCCTGGAAAGTGAGGCGGTCGTAGGACCATCCTTTGAATACAAAACCTTCTTTGGTCGCCGTGCAGCCTTTGACGATGAAGGTATGACCTTTGGCGACATCCGATTGTGTAGGTGCCGTACCGGATCCTCCGTCGAGGTCATACGTGACCTTATGGGTCTCTGTCCACACTGCCAGGATGATTATGTCCTTCTTCCCCATGGTGATGGTGTCGCCAGCCTTGTAGATCTTCCCGTCGTAGATCCATCCTTCATAGAGGTATCCGGTCTTCGTTCCGGAGTAACTCTTCAGATGGAATTCCGCACCCTCCTCTACCAATGAGTCAGATGGTTCCGAACCTGATCCGCCGTCGATGTCGTATGAGACCTTGTGTAACGGTATCCATTTTGCGATCATCACCATATTCGACGATCCCATCGTGACTTTGGCGCCTACTTTGTAAGTTACCCCGTTGCAGGTCCACCCTTCGAAGGAGTACCCGGTCTTCGTACCGGTATAATTTTTGACGGTGAAACTGCTTCCCGTGTCCACATAGTCGCTTTTTGGAGCCTCACCGCTGCCGCCGTCGATGTCATAGTGCACATAGTGCCCTTCTTTCCATTGGGCTACGAACGTGATGTCTGATTGGCCCATTGTGATAATTTGGCCTTTCTCATAGACCTTTCCATCCCACAGCCATCCTTTGAAGACATACCCCTCCCTGGTTCCGTTGTAATCATAGACGGCAAACTTATACCCTTCAAAGTAATATGTTGGAATGGGGACCGTGCCCTTACCTTCGGCCTGATCGTATGTGACCTTGTGTTCCTTGGCCACCTCCTGTTCGGCAACCATGATGAGTGTGGAGGGTTTTTGGGGATCATCCATTCTTATAAAAGTATGGCCCAGGAAATCAGCGCTGCTAAAGTCCGTGATCTTATTTTTCTTCTCATAAGTCCAGAACTCATACTCCTTCTGATGCTCCGGGTCATAGGGGAATTGGAAGGCAGTGTTGGAAATGCCCTTACACTCTTTACTCACCGTCAACTTTTTCAGATCGAAATTAAACGCATCCCCCCCGATAGAGCTTACATTGGATGACAGGATCAAGTAATCCACCACCGCTGTGCAATTTCTAAACGCAGAACCACCCACTGTCGTTAAATTTATAGAAATCACGAGTTCTCCCACATTCTCTGAACCGGTTCCTTTTCCATCATAGAATTTACAAGAGGCAAAAGCAGTACCACCGATGGTTGTAACGGAATCAGAGATCACGTGCTTCACACTTTCTCCTCCCTCTACTTTTCCATAGAAGGTGCTTAACTGAAAAGCTGTACTGCTGATCGTTGTTACGCTGCTGGGTATGAACAGTACCCCGTAGAATATGGCATATTTGTAGAGATTGCTTTGGATTCTTTCAGTGCTATTCGGTATTTCCAAACCGCCCTTGAATACACTACCGGCAAAAGGCTGGCTCGCACCTATTAAATCGGCATTCACTGTCAGCTTATTGAATATACAATTCCCGAATGCGGAAGCGCCCATTCTTTGCACACCATTCGGTATCACAAGATCGGGCGGACTATTCTCGGCTTTATAACATTTGTAGAAAGCATGATTCTGTATCTCTTTCAAGGTTCCTGGTATCACTGGCGTTCCTGTGAAAGTAGATCCATTGAAAGCATGTTCGCCGATAAATTCAATGTACCCTGGAAATTTGAATTCGCATGAGAAAGGGACGTTCTCGAATGCATATTCGCCGATATACACCACTGAATCAGAAAGAGTGAGTATATTGAATTTGCAGCCGGTAAACGCATACGCTCCTATTTTTTCGAGAGAATAGGGCGTCTTGAGCGTACCAGTAAAGCGACAGTTCTCGAACGCCCTGTCTTCGATGTTGATCAACTCCTCTGGAAGACTGAGGGCGCCGTTCAATCCACTGCATGCATTGAATGCATATTGACTGATTGTTGTGATATTCTGTGGGAAAGTAAGAGATCCGGTCAACGCGCTGCAATTGGCGAATGCATACGCTCCTATCGACTCAAGACTAGTGAGGGTTTGTAGTTGTAGATTACCCAGAAGTACGCAATCTTTGAATGCGTAATCTCCGATGGATTGTATTTGATCTGCTCCGAGGAACGCGATGGTTGCAACATTTTCGAGTCCGAAGAATGCATATGCACCTATGGTGATCGTTCCATTTCCGATACTGATCGCAGTGATTTTTGTTTTGTATGTGTTACTCTTCCATGGGGCAGGTTTGTCAGCGGTGTAATCCGCCATATATCCGTTGTCCCCATCGTCTTTAGTTATTGATAAGGTGTAAGTAATCGGTTCCACTGTTGTTGTTGCTTCGAGTTTCCAGTGGAGCCCTCCGCAGGCACCTGTTGTAGGATCGTCCGCATCGGCCTGTTCTGGGTATGCCAGCGACGATGCTATCATCGCAAATATCGCCAGGATCGCAATCCCTATCAGGATGCGCCTGTACTCTGCGGCCGTCCGGCCGCCAAGTTCCCCGGAGGTCCTCCTTTTCAGGTGCGATAGGACTCTTTCATTCATGTTTCAGCCCCTCAGAATCCCAATCCGTCCAGGAAGTAGTCCATATATGTGTTCTTTTCGTATATGGTCCAGGTCTTTACGGACATACCGTTCAGTATCTCGATCTGGTTGCCCTTGTCATCGATCAGGGCCTGATCATCGAAGGATACTCTGATCTTGAAGAACGCACCCTCTTTGGTAATGGTGGCATCGTCCGCGATGGAGTGTATCTTTCCGTTAACGCATCCGAACTCGGTCTGCAGGAGCCCATCGACGGTGAATCTGCATTCCTGTCCGACCGCAAGCCTTACCCTGTCATGGGCGTTGACGACCATCTCGATCTGCTTGTCCGAACCGCTGTTGATGTTACCGATGGCCGCTCCGGTCTGCACATAGGAACCAACTTCGATATCCAAGTCATAGTGGACCGTTCCGGTGTTCGCCGCCTTGATGGTATACTTTGCGATGTTCGCTTCAGCCGAAGCGATCTGCGCCTTGAGCTGGACAGTCTGGTCCTTGGCATTGCTGTTCTCGCTTCTGATCGATGAAAGATACTTCAGCTTCACGGACTCCTGCTTGTTGTCCAGATTGTTCTGGTTGTATTCGGAGAGGTATTGGTTGAACAGATCGTAGAATTCGACTTCTACCGACTCCGTGGAACTGCCTATGAAAGGATTGGAAGTGGTATCCCTATTGAGGGAGTTGATCATGGTATCAATCCTCTCAAGCCTGTCCTCCGCCTTTTCGCCCTGTTTTACGTATGAGTCGTATTGTATGAGCTCTTTTTCCAGATTGGCCTTCGTGTTGTACCAAGTATTGTAGAAGTCCTTAATGGTGCTCATTTTGTAATAGGCGCCGTATCCCTCGATAAGAGAAGCGTCAATACATAACTGATAGAAATCGGCATAGATTTCATAGAAGTCCTTCTCCGACGACCTAACGAACGGATTGCTGCCCGGACCCGATTCAGAGGCCGCGGCCAGAAGTCTGTTGATCTTGCTTATCTTTTCTGCACCGGCATCGTATAGCTCCTTATACATGAGTCCGCTTTTGATGTCCTTCTCTGCAGAGGTCTTCTGGGAATACAGATTGTTGAGATATTTCATGCGTACAGTTTCTTTCTGATCCGCATATGTCGTCTGTTCGAGTTCGTTCTCGTACGACTTCATCATCTCATAGAACTCCCTCTCGTCTCCCATGTTGACGAATGGATTCGGTTTGTCGTTCTCGACCGCATCCATGAATTCGCTGATAAGGGACAGTCTGTTCTCATAGTGCTTCAGCGAATTCTCGTAATTCCTGCGTTCCGCCTCTGCGACGGAAGAATCCAGCACGAAGAGGATGCCATCCTTTGCTACAAGATCCCCTTCTCTCGCATACACCTCTATTATGGTGCCTGCGACATCGTTGGTGATGGATTTCACTCCGGAATCGACCACGATCCCGGAGTTCTCCACCTCTTCGGCCTTGACGGCCGTGCACGACCATACCGCGACCCCGACCAGGATCAGCACTATGATCAGTATGGTGTAAGTCATGAACTTCGGGGGATTACGCATGTAGTACAAGCGACTGTCCCTCAGTCCCTGAAGTTTGTAATCCCCCATAGTTGCCATCAGATTACCTCGTTGAATATGTCGGCGGTGAAGTCCCTGCCTTCCTCGTCATGGTTCAGGACGGTGTAGAACACCGATCCGAGGGTTATGTCGTGCTCGAATGCGTAGACGTGCATCTTGGAGTATGCCATCTGCATCTTGTCGATGGGCCCGACATATCTGGCCATGAGGGCGTTCTCTAGTCTGATCTTGGGTGTGAGGCTGTAGGGGTTTGCCACTTCCTGGGGCGCCTCCCTGAGCTGTATGAGCAGCTCCGAGTCGTGGGACACCTCCTTGCCCATGAGCTTGGTGGTCTCGCGGACTATGAGCGGTCCGTAGGGCTTCAGGTTCTCTTTCTTCAGGTACGACTCGAACATCTTCGCAGCTTTCTGGATGGTCTCTTCGTCGATCCCTTCCAGAACCCTTGATATGACATTGTTGAATGTCACGTTCTTGTTCTCGGCTATCTTTATCTCATTCATATGTTATCTCTCCGATATCATCCAAATCGTTTGCTTCGGTGTTATTGGTGTCAGTTCCGTTTGTCTCCTCTTCTTTTCTGACGGTATCCTTCGGTACAGCATCCTGATCCCTCTCCATGAGCCTGGTCTCGTCGGGGTTCCCCCTCTTAAGATCGGTCTCTCCAGTCTGGGTGGACCATAGTTCGTAGTATGCCCCGCGGAGCCTCAGCAGCTCGTCGTGGGTCCCGGATTCCACTATCTTTCCGGACACCATCATGTATATCCTGTCGCAGTTGCGGATGGTGCTCAGCCTGTGGGCTATGATGAGCATCGGACAGTCCGCTAGTTTCTTGAATATAAGGTCGAAGGTCGTCTTCTCTGTGACGTAGTCCATGTTGCTGGTGGCCTCGTCCATTATGAGGAAATCCGGATTCCTCAGGATGGCTCTGGCCAGGATCAGCCTCTGCTTCTCGCCGCCGGACAGTCCGCCCCCTGTCTCGTCGAGGAATGTGTCGTATCCCGCTGGGAGCTTCTTTATGAACTCGGTACATCCGGCGATCTCGCAGGCTCTGTCCATCTCCTCTTTGGTGGTGTGCTCCCCGAGGAGCAGGTTCTCGCGGAGCGATCCGCTGAACGTCCTGATGTCCTGAGGGACACATCCAATGCGTCTTCTCAGGGAGAAGGAGTCGATCTCTTCGATGTTGCGCCCGTTGACCTTGACGGTACCGGACTCTGGACTGTAGAATTTGAGTATGAGTTTCGACAGAGTGGTCTTCCCGCATCCCGACCTTCCGACGATGGCGACCTTCTCTCCCTTGCCGATGTGTATGCTGACCCCCTGTAAGACTGGGGCCCTGGTCCCGTATGCGAATGTCACATTGTCGATCTCTATGTCCTCGATGGGCTCATCCAAGGTATCCTTTCCGTCCTCGGTCTCGTTCTCCTCGTCCACATCATAGATCTCGGAGAGACGCTTCAGGGATATGTCCGCCTCTTGGATGCTCAGCTGCATCCCGATGAGCCTTCCTATGGGATCGATGAAGTATCCCGCAAGGGAGGTGAACGCCATTAGCGTACCTAGTGTAATCGTTCCTTTGATCGCGAGGTATCCTCCGAACAGGATCAGCGACAGGTTACCGAGGTTGGTGATTGCACCGGATAGCGACGACTGGATGTTGTTCAGGACCCCCCCCCTGAACTGTATGCGGAGGGATTTGATGAACTCGGCTTCGATCTTCTCCATCGAGTGCTCTTCCGATACGTTCGTCTTGATGGTGGCGACGTTGTTCAGAGATTCGATCACCTGCGAGTTGAGTCTTGCGTTCTGCTCCATGGACTGTCTGTTCAGCTTCCTGTATGGTGCCCTGAACGCAAACATGAGCAGGCTGCTCAGTATGGCCATTATAAGGATGATCCAGAACAGATCTGCGGATTGCATCGCCAGGACCACTCCTACTATCACGACCATGGCCGCGTCTATGACGACTGTGAGCGCTGTGTTGGTGAGAACATCCTTGACGGTCCCGGCATCCTGGAACCTGGTGACTATGTCTCCGGTCCTTCTGGACTCGAAGAATCTTATGGGGAGTTTGAAAATATGGTCAAAGTAACCTATCATGAGCGGTATATCGACCTTTTGGGAGAGGTAAAGGATGATGTGTGTCCTGAATGCGCCGACCATTATGTTCGTGCACACGACAACGACCAGGACGATACCGAACAGGAGCAGCTGCTTGTCCTCCTGATAGGGGATGATCTCATCCACCAGTACCTTGTTGAACATGGCCGTCACGATACCGAAGAGGGTTATCAGCACCGACATTATGATGGCCATGACGAACAAGCCCTTGTGGGCCTTCATCATCCTGGAGAATGTTCCGAAGAGCGTCCTCTTCTTCTCCCTGGTCCTGATGAATTCCTCCTTGGGGACCATCATTATGAGTCCGCCGTCGAAGTCGTCGTTGAACTCTTCTATAGTCTTTTTGACGACCTTGCCGGAGTCCGGATCCATGTAGTAGACCCTCTTGTTCTTGATCCTGTACACGGCGACATAGTGGGCGGTACCGTCCTCACGGACCAGCCTAGCTATTGCTGGTAGGGTGAAATCGTCATTGGCGAAGGACTCGCTGCTGATGTAGATGGGCCTGGAATCGAATCCGAGCGAGAGGAGTCCCTTGTTGAGTCCATCGATGGTCGTACCGTAGGCATCGGTGCCCATGATGTCTCTGAGCTGAGATATGGTTACATGTTTGCCGTAGTGAGCGCATATGCTGACCACACAGGCAACTCCGCAATCGGAAGAATCATGCTGCTCTACGCACGGAATCTTCAAACAAACCCCTCAATGATTTAGTACACTTCTAGAATCGTTATCTTATTTAAAGAAAGTTAAGATTCAATCAGTATTTGGATAAACTAAGCAACATCTGGATAGATCTCTATGCAATCCTTACTCGAAAAAACATACGGAAACGCTAGTTTTTGCCAAGTAGATAGAGAAATGTGGGTGGCCCCACCTCCGAAGGAGGTTGGAGATGAGGCCTTCACCGATCCGTCCCAACAAGGCAAGTTGTGGTAGTAGGGGCAGTTCAATGACGCGACACACCCGTTCGATTAGGAATCATATGCCGTTAAGTGCTATTAGGTCTAATGACTTAAAAAAGATAACGTAAAAAATTGTCCACAAAGTATTACTTTATGTGTAGGAAATTATGTCATGTTAGTTGTTTTGGTAAAAGGAGGCCCTTCCCAAAGATGGGAAGGTAAGTGGTTTGTAGGTAAGCTTAGAGGTCGTAGTTCTTGAGGTTGAAGTTGGGGACGATGTCCTTGAACTCTTTGGTTGCCCACTCTACGAACTTGTCGGTGTCGTCGGGGAGGGCGGTGAGCTTCTTGTGGATATCCTGGAGGGTCTCGAGCTGCTTAACAGTGAGGGCCAGTTCCTTGGACTCGTATCCCTTGAGGAGGATCTCTGCTGCCTTGACTCCGGCTGCCTTGGACCTGAGGTACAGGTCGTTTCCGTTCTCGGCGATGGCCTGTCCGATCTCGTATGCGTGGTCGTAAGCGAGGATGTATGCCTCGGGTCCTCTGTACCTGTCAGCGTACATGTACAGATCCCTGAGAGTCTTCTCTTGCTTGAGCTGGATGGCGGTGTTCATCAGGGCTGCCTCGTATCCGATGGATCCGAACCAGCACTGGACGGATGTTCCTCCGAACTCGGGGTGGTACTCGACGGACTCGTTGGACCAGAGGTCGCAGCACTGTGCGATGAGGTTACCCTGCAGATCGCAGTGTGCGCACTGGCAGTTCTTTCCCTCCTGTGTGGTGGGCTTTCCTGCGATGGATTTCACGATGGGTCCCTCGTAACCGCAGTCCTTGTCGGGTCCGAGTGCTCCGCACTCCCATGCGCAGAGTGTCCTTGCTGCGGAGATTGCACGGGTGACTGCAGAGAAGGTCCTCTGGACATCCTGGTCCATCATTCCGCCGGCCATGAACATGGAAACGTTCGCTCCGGAACAGTTGGTGTCTCCTCCGGGTGTGCTGTGGTTCCTCTTACAGATGTCGACCATCTGGCTCCAGCACCATGTCATGTCGATGGATCCGAGGTAACCTACTCCGAAGAGGAAGGCTACGATGTCTCCGTTTGTGACTGCGTAGTCTGCGAATTCCTTTCCACCGACTGACTCGACGGACAGGTTGTCGCATCCGTTCTCACACGCGATGTCGCAGCACTCGAAGAACTTCTCGGGGTATGCGTGTGCCTCATCCATTCCGGGCCTGAGTCCGTGGTCGGCCTCACGCTGGTCGGGGATGGTCTGCCTTGTACCGCAGTTGAGTCCGTACTCCTCGTGGTACTTCTCGCACATCTCCTCCTGTCCGGCAACGACGGGTGCGGACAGCTTGGCTTGGTTCATCTGGGAGACCCACTCGGTCTCGAGCTGGACGTTGGGGAATCCGACTGTGATTGCCCTGTCGAGGATATCCTTTGTGATGTAGTCGACGTACTCCTTTCTGAGTCTCTCGGGGTCCTTCTCTGTTCCGGGCCTGGGGGCGTAGTTGATCTCGGGGACGACGTATCCTGCTCCGAGCTTGAGTCCGAAACCGTATGTTACGGGCTGTTTCGCGTGACCGAATACCATGTCGTCTGCGCAGTCGTATGCCATCTTTGTGTATCTAGTAACTGTTGCCATCTCACTGACCTCCTACAATGCTGTCCCACTCTTCTCTGATTCTCTTCCAGTCGTATCCCTGCCTGATCTTCTCTGCGATCAAGGGGGTCTGGGGTGCCTTCTCGGAGTAGATTCCGAGGTCGTATGAGTTGGCGTACTCCCTGTTGACTGCACCACCGCATCCCATCAGGGGGATGTTGATTCCCTTCTCCATGAGCATCTTTGCTTCAGTGGGGAAAGCGGACATGGTGGTGGTCATGAGGGCTGTTCCGCTGGCGAAGAGGGGCTTGACCTCTTCGACCTTTGCGACGAAGTCGACGATAGGCACGTCACGTCCCATATCGATGACGTCGTATCCTGAGGATCTGACCATAACGGCTGCGATGTTCTTTCCGATGTCGTGGGGGTCTCCCTCTGCTGCGTGCATGACGACGGATCCCTTGGACTCACGTCCTCCGGGGACCTGCTTTTCTGCGATGGCGATTCCGATCTCCATGGTCTTTGCTGCCATCATGATCTCGGGGAGGAAGTATACGTGTTCTGCGTACAGTTTAGCGACGCACTCCATTCCAGCGACAAGTCCGTTGTTGATGATGTCGAGAGGCTCCCTGACTTTCAGAGCCTCCATAACAGTAGGTCCTACCGTCTTGAATTTCATGTGAAGAACTTCTTCTGCTACCTTTCTGAAAACTTCATCTGTAGGTAACATCTTCTCTGCCATTTCCTCGGGCGTCAATGTGACCTGCATGTCCACATCGTAGCGCTTGAGGACCTTTGTGAAATCTGCTCCTTCCTTGCTTAGCATTTTACCACCTTAGTTGGTTGGATGTATCAAAGCGAGGATACTTTATAACCCGTTTCAAAATCAAATTGTCAGATGCAGATTATAACATTTATAAATGTTTGGTTAAAACATCCTGGATGTTGCATTCATCCATCCCCCAAAAATATTGATTTAGTCATCAAAATGCTGGCTACAAAAATAACAGGGGTTTAGACCCAATCTCGACTCGAGATGGAACCTATGTATAAATGGAAACGTATATGTATAATGCATTTATTATACAAATCATAATGTCTTCCATCGTTTACCTTCGTAATTTGAAGACCAATACTATTTATGCTTATCTCAATGAATCAGTCTGGGATCCTGAGAAAAAGAAGTGTGTGAATAAGAGGAAGTGCATCGGCCATCTCGATCCTGAAACGGGCGAGATAGTACCGAACAGGAAGGCAAGGACAAAGGAGTATCCGAAGGTAAAGGGTCATTTCATCTGCGACATGTTTGACAACGTCTCTAAGAACATCAACCTCTCGGAGACGCTATCTCTCTGTTTCCCTGACAACTGGAAGAAGATCATGTCCGTTGCCTACTACCTCGCGGCCGAAGGAGGGGAGCTGCAATTTTGTAAGCAGTGGTCCATCAACAACAAGACCCCTTACAACCAGCCTCTGACGGCGAACGTCATCAACGATCTCCTGGGGAGCATATCCTCGAACGGCATCTCGCTGTTCTTCACACTATGGAGGCTCCGCTTGCAGCCGGATGAGACCTATGTGAGCTCCATAGATTTTAGCGAGACCAATTACAGCATCTCGGATTACATCAGGACACAGAACATCGAGCTGAACAGCCTGAGCAACAGGATGAAGATGGACATCTATTTCGCCACGAAGGGAAACATCCCTCTTTGCTATCAATTATCTAATATGGCAACAGGTCGCAAGTTCGGCGATTATGATGTCTCTCCAGCCAGTTTCACTAAGCTGTCCTCATTCCTGGATGAGGAGTCAGGGGAACCTGTCGATCCCTCGTTGATCGCATATGCGAAGAGTAACCTAATTATCCGTACACGTCCGGATAACGATTTCGTGAGCGAGATCATCGAGAAGGCAGAACCTACGATGACCAACCCGGAGAATTACAGGACTCTGTTCGGCATCCCGCTGTTCATCGAGACATATATGCATCATGTGAACGGAAAGAAGTTCTATGTCCACGTGTTCTTCGATCCGAACAAGGCTGTGGGGGACCTGTCCACATTCATCTCGATAGTCAATATGTGCAAGTACGAGTTGGAAACTGGAAGGCTAAATGAAATTCACCAGGATCTGTACGACCGTTATCTCCTGGTAGAAGAGGTGAACGGGAAGACCGTCGTCGAGCATAACAGTGAGGCTATCCTGCACCACAATAAGTTCCTGGGGTACTCAGCGATCATCTCAAACTTCACCAGGAACCCTTCTACCGCAATGGTGCCCTTCATCCAGAGGATGACCATCATGAACATGTTCGAGAACATGTACAACGAATACGACAGCTCATCCCTGAACCTGTTCAGTGAGGTGAATCATCTCAGCCGCATCTTCATCCAGTTCATTGCTCTGATCCTGAGGATGGCTTCAGAGAACATCATGAACGATAAGAAACTGAACAAATCCCTCACGTTCAAAGAATTGGTGGCCGAGCTGAGGTCGATAAAGACCGTCAGCATCCCGAAACTGAAGAAACCATTGCAGACGGAGCTGAGCGATACTCAGCTGCGCATACTGAATGCGTTCAATATCGATTACGATATCGAGTGATCAGCAATAGGTGGTCTTGTCGCTGTCGAGGACCTCGTTCCAGAGTCTGATGGTCTCCTGAGCGTCCTCCTCATCCATGATCTGGATTGCGAAACCTGCGTGGATGACGGCCCACATGCCAACATCCGCTTCGACCATGGATACGTTGGCCTTCCTGGTGACACCGCCGAAATCTACATCCGCCATATCGTTCTCGATCTTCACTATCTTACCGGGTATTGCTAGACACATGGTATCACTCCGTCATGATCTTGAGGATGGCCTCTGCTGGCTGTCCGTCCGTGGCGGTCAGGGCCTCGATGGCCTTCGCCCTGTCGCAACCGGTCTGACTCATGACCAGGTCGACATCCGATGAGGCGAAATCTACTGCGGGTGCGGATTCCTCCGAGCCTTCGGAACCGAGGGGCCTGACGGTCTCCGGTCCGGTGATCTGATAGGTCTTGGATCCTCCCATCTCGACACAGACTACATCGGCTCCCTTAAGGACGATCTCGTTGGTCCTGGTCCTGATGACCACCTCGACGACATCGTCTACACTGGACTGCTTGATGCCCATCTGTTTCATGGCTTTCTGCATCTGGCGAGGGTTGATCTTCATTCCGCCCATATTATTCCCTCAATGAGTCCTATTTTATATTTATACCGAAGAACGGACCGCTTCCTTCAGAGCGTTCAGTACTTCCTCGGCTTTGGAGGTGTCAGGGACGCCTCCCTGTGAGAAATCGGGTTTGCCTCCGCCCCTTCCTCCGAACTGGGCGAGCACATCTCCCAGTATCTTCTTGCAGTCTACGCTCTTGCTGCCTGACGCCAGCATGACCGACAGGGTCTCCGATGCCGATATGAATGCCGCGACCCCGCCTTTGGACCTGATGGATTCCATGGTGTCGTTCAGCACGTTCCTGTCCCCTCCCGGGATTATCGCGGCATAGATCTCTGTGCCGTTGACGTTCTCGGGCACCAGATTCTTGACTATCTGCTTGGTGGCATCCTTGAGCAGCTTGTCCTTCAGCTCGGAGCCGTGCTTCATGTTGGCCACGGCCTTGGCCGCATCCTCGTTCTTGCACCCGATTACATCAATGACCTCGAGCGCGATGTTGGAGAGTCCAATGGCAGCCTTCTTAGCAGCCTCTCCGACCTTGAAATGGATCTCGTAGCCGTCCTTGCCGGCCTTGACCTTGCGGTCCACAACTAGCATCTCCAGTTCTGATGTCTCCAGGACATGGACCCCGCTGCATGCGGAATAGTCTATGTCTCCGATAGCTACGACGGTGATCTCCTCGTCCTCGCCTATCCTGTCCAGCTTGATCCTCACCTTCTCCAGCTCAGGGTCGTTCCTGTCTATGATGCTGTGCGTGATGGATAGGTTGTCGGCGATCGCCTTGTTGGCGAAATCCTCGGCAGCCCTTATCTGCTCCCAGGAAAGGTCTTGGTTGACGATGACGTACTTGGTCTCAGGAGAGATGAAAATCTTGACGATGCCCAAACCCTCGCACTGCCTCTGGAGCGAGCCGAACAGCAGGTGCTCTCCAGTGTGCCCCTGCATGAGATCGTAGCGTCTGTCCCAATCCACTTGGCACCAGACGATCTCCCCGACCTTCAGGTTGTTACCCGGGCACTTGTGAACGATATCGTTGTCCTTGTTGTAGAAGACCTCTGTGACCTTGCAGTTGCGGATCATTCCCGTATCGCAGACCTGTCCGCCCCCTCCGGGGTAGAACGCGGTGCAGTCCAGGATAACATCGTCTCCGCTAACGGAGACTACGTGCGCCTCGAAATCGAAAATGTATCCGTCATGTCTGAAGATCTCGTCAGTCATCGTATCTGTTCGGACGAACAGGTCCGAGTAATAAAAACAAGTCGTTTGGAAAAAGTTTCCTGTGTCCCCTGCACAGAGACACAGGATCGCCTCCCGGCGTATCGGGGTTATCCTATCGACGTGTTGCGGTAGATGAATTCCACAATGGCCGGGGTGCCGTTGGATTCGGTCATAATCGCGAAGACCATTATTCCCGTTTCCGAATTGTAGCTTCCGAAACCTCCTCCGGTCATGGGGATTTTGCCATCCACCAGTCCTTGGAAGACACAGTATACGAAGTATTCTGCCGGAGCCTGCGTATGCATCGAAAAACCGTACATCTTGACATCATATTTGCCATAGACCCCTATGAAGTGTCCAGGGGTGTAGAAGGCTGTACCGTAGGTCCTTTCGAACGAAACGGTTCCCGTCGCGCCGAGTTTGGAGACCCCTGCTTTCGTGAAGACGGTGGTGTCGATCAACTCCAGATCCATGCCTGTCGTGAACACAGGTTTCTCTATTTTGGGCAAGGAGGCATCATAGACCTGGGTGTAATTCCTCTGGGCCGAGATCAGTCCCTCGATGCTTGCGGTATCGGACGTATCCACGGCCGACATGGTTATGGTGCTTCCGTTGTAGGTAAGGCTCCACATGATGTCGGTGTCATCGAGCACTAGCGCCAGGAGATATCCTGTAGTCTTGTCGAAATCTATGATGACTCCAGACAGGGACTTGGTGGAGATGGCCGTACCTACAGACTGCTCCATCTCGCCCTTGAATATCGGGCCGCTGTTCTCCAGCATGTAGAGGCTCTTACCTCTGAGCTCAGCTGTCATGGTGTCGGACACTGCGCCTCCGTCATGGAGAACCCATTTCTGATGGGGGATTTGGTAATCCCAATCCAGCCATGTCGGGACTATGTTGTTCTTGGTATACACGCTTGAACTGATGTATGTCTGCAAGGTCGAGCTTTTAGATATGAATATCTCGTTCACCACGATGCATTCGCCGTAGCAGGTGGAGATGCTCAGGAACGATCCGTTCTCAGCCTCGTAACTCCACATTATACGGTCCCCGGCACGGAATGCCAGGAATTCATACCCTCTCTGGGAGCATATTAGATAGTGCTTCGGGTCAGCCGTGTACTCCGTGTATTCACGAATGGTCAGGTCGTTCGACGCGAATGTGGTCGTGATCTTCGCTCCGTCGTAGTAACCCTTCGTCTCTGTCTGATGCCACAATCCTTCTGCAGAGGCCCCCGAAACCGGGCCTGTCTTCTCATCCTCGCCGGTGTTCGCACAGAGTGCAATCACCACACAGGCCACGAGGGTGACCGTTACCAGGACTATCTTGGATTTGTCGGAGATCATGATTTCGCCTCCTTTGCCGTTGCTCTCTTCTCATCCCTTATGTAGAAGTCGGGACCTCCGTTGGGTAGCATTCCATGTTCGCGCAGCGTTCTGGAGACATTCCTTATGAGGTCGCTGACCACGTCGTCATAGTAGTGGACATCGTCCAAATATGCCTGAAGTTTTGTCCTCACTCCGTCCTGGTCGAATTCCATGAACTGGACGTTCGGTTTGGGCAGACTTCCGTCGATCACGATATGGTCCACGCCGTATGCGGAGGACTTCAATAGTTCATAGAGTTCGTCAAGGTCCATGCTTTCGACCTTGAAGTGCATGATGAGATCTATGCAGTAGCTCTTGGCATCAGCCGTCATGTTGCGGACCACGGACTGTGCGACCACATCGTTCGGCATGATGACGATCTCCGAGTTCTCCATACTCATGAATGTGGTCGTCATCATACCTATCGACTGAACGATCAGCCTGGTATCGGTGTCGCGTAGACGGACCACATCGCCGGTCTTCAGGCTGCGCGTGAGCATGATACCGAATCCGCTGAAGAACTGCTGCAGTGTGGACTGGGCACCGAACGAGATCGCCAATCCCACGATTCCCAAACTGGTGACAATGACCATCAGATCCACTCCGAAGTTGTCCATGATCACGTAGGTAAAGGACAGGATGATCACCAGATTCATCATGACAGACAGGATAGGGTACACAGACGATTTGGACCCGTCCGATGTGGAATCGTCTATCCAACCGAGAATCCTGATCAGGAACAGTCTGGCGACCAGCAGGACGATGAAACAGAGAATCACCATCATTATGGTGTACACGATGTAGTTGAAGATCGTGATGCTATAGGGGGACATACCTAGAATGCGTGCGCATTCGGCCAGTCCCAATATCAATATGAGGACGAAAATCGCTCTTCCTGTATCGAACTTCATATTTCCTCATCCTCCTTGAGGTACTTGCGTACGATTAACGGTATGAGTTTCAGGCCGATCAGATACGCCAAGCAGACGAAAGCAATCATCGTGATCAGAGCGGAGAACCAGGATTGTCCGAATATCCATGGCAGGTCGTTCTCGAAGTATCCGAAGAAACGGTTGTAGTTGTCATCGCTTATGATGTCGGATTTGACAGACACTGAAAGTACATTAGATGCATCAGACTCGATGACCATCCCCCTTTCAGGGTCGTTTATCATGATCTTGAAGGAAATGTCGTAATCATCCTCTTCAGCGTACTGGTCGACGCTTATGTTCATCAGACAGTAGCCCAGTTCTTCAGCTTTGAGGAGCACTCTCTGCCCTTCCGGGAACGTTATCGAGATCTCTTTGCTGACGTCGGGGTAGACATAGACGACTATCGACCTATCCTTCAGTGTGTTCTTGATATCCAGATACAGCGAGGATGATTCGCCGGCGTTGATCTCCATCACACCTATAGAGGAGGAGATCGAGACATCGTCCGCTTGGGCATAATAGATGCCTTTGGAATTGGTTACATGGATATTGATCGGTACAGAGGATATCGCAGATTCGTCAGGTGAAACGTTCGTCGGGTCGTGGGATCTGAATCTGAATGAGAAATCGTATGCATCCACATCGCATTTTACGGAGGGGGAGATGTTCGCTCTGAAGTATCCGCTGCCTCCTCCTTTCAGATATGTTCTGTCTCCGGGGGATCCATCCTCGCTCTCTGTAAAGGTCAGGAGAATGTCGCCGTAGGTCTTCAGCGGTTCGATATACACAACACGGTCGCTTGAGCCGGAGTTATACAGATCGAAGTAGATCGCGCTGGTTTCCCCCAACTCGACCGACAGGTCGAGTGTAGAAGCCGTCACTGTGATGCCATCCATCTCGGCGATATGGTCCGCATCTGTTTCAGAGGCCGGCACTGATAATAAGCCAAAAATCGCAAATGCGACGACAAGCAGTGCGGTGACTCTTCCGCTTGGTATGCTCATATGGCCAAATCTTTTTATTGGTATTTAATAAGGTTTAGGATACCAGAAAACTGACGCGTGCCCTTTTGTTTTTATAGTTCTTATCAGTAGCGTGCGACTGTAAGAGGCACTCTTATGAGAAGAACAAACACCTGTGGTGAGCTAAGGGTTTCCGATCTCGGAAAGAAGGTATGCCTACAGGGTTGGGTCAGGTTTTCCAGGGACCACGGCGGAGTACAATTCATAGATCTCGCCGACAGGTACGGAATAACACAGGTCGTTTTCGACCCCGAGGACCTCCCTGCAGGAACAGATGCGAAGCAGCTTGAAGCGGTTATCAACACCTTCACACGCGAATGCGTCATATCCGTCGACGGAATAGTTAGGAATAGGGTAGAGGGCACAGAGGATGCCAGGAACCCCACGGGAAAGATAGAGGTTCTCATCACCGGAGCGGAGCTGCTCAACACGTGTGCCATCCCTCCCTTCGAGATCGGAGATCAGAAGGAAGGGGTCCTGCCCAACGAGGACACCAGGCTGAAGTACAGATATCTGGACCTCAGGAGGACCGAGATGATCCAGGCCATGGTGTTCAGGAGCAAGCTCGTACACCTGGCCAGGCAGTATCTCGAGCAGAACGGTTTCCTCGAGATCGAGACTCCCATTCTGGGAAGGTCCACTCCTGAAGGAGCAAGGGATTACATCGTCCCCTCAAGGATACACCCCGGAACGTTCTATGCGCTGCCCCAGTCGCCTCAGCAGTTCAAGCAGATGCTCATGGTCGCTTCCATGGACCGCTACTATCAGGTGGCAAGGTGCTTCCGTGACGAGGATTCCAGGAAGGACCGTCAGCCCGAGTTCACACAACTGGACCTGGAGATGTCATTCGTGGACATGAATGATATCCAGGACATGATGGAGGGCCTGATGGCCTACATCTGGAAGGGGCTCTATGACGAGGAGCTCAAGACACCCTTCCCCCACATCGGCTACCGCGATGCGATGGAGAGGTTCGGTTCCGACAAGCCCGATATGAGATACGGGCTCGAGTTCGTGAAGCTGACAGAAGTCGTCAAGGACGCTCCCTACAAGATCTTCCAGAACATCTTGGCAAACGGCGGAATCGTCGCAGGTATCAACCTGAAGGCGGACGTCGCCGGCGACAAGGTCGGAAGAAACGACGTCGACCGTTACATAGCATACGCGAAGAAGGTCGGACTGGGAGGACTCACATGGATGAGGTGCGTCAACGGTCAGTTGGAATCCAACATCGTGAAGTACTTCACACCTGAGATCCTGGACAACATCAAGAAGACTATGGGTGCCGAGGAAGGGGACTTGATATTCATCATCGCAGGGCCTTGGAAGGCAACATATGAGAGCGGAGGATTCCTCAGGAAGAAGATCGCTGAGGACCTCGGACTCGTCCCCGAGAACGAATTCCAGTTCTTCTGGATGGACCAGTGCCCCATGTTCGAGATCGACCCCGTGTCCGGAAAGTATGACGCATTCCATCACCCGTTCGTCCTTCCCGAGAACGATCTGGATGACGATTACGTCGGAGGAGCATGCTTCGACCTTTGTCTGAATGGAAACGAGCTGGGATCCGGTTCGCTCCGTATCCACAACGCCGAGAAGCAGATCGAGGTCTTCCACAAGCTCGGTCTGGACGACGAGAGGATCGAGAGGAACTTCGGTTACTTCGTCGAGATGCTCAGCTACGGTGCGCCTCCCCACGGAGGAATCGCCATCGGTATCGACAGGATCTGCGCCATCCTGCTCAACAAGGACTCCATCAGGGACGTCATCGCATTCCCCAAGAACAAGAGGGCAGTATCCCTCCTGGATGGTTCGCCCTCCAAGGTGGATGATGACAAGCTCGAGGAGCTCCAGATCATCTCCCTCGCAGGAGAGGACCTGGACCTTTCCGAGTACGAAGACACTCCCGAGGAGTGAAACCATTCAAGGGTCGTCAGGCCCTTCTATCTTTCTCAATCTGTATCCAGCGGTTATCGACAGCACAGGCAGTTCTATCAGCGGGGCTATCACCAGGACCAGGAGCAACAGGGTCGCGTCAGGGAAAGCGGCTACCGCTATCGCGAGCGACAGAGGCGAGTTCCTGGCCATGCTGGTGAACACAAGGGATGTCGTATCCTTGTAGTCGAACCCGCTCAGCCTGGACACCGAGGTGGCCACCAGGTAGTTGACAAGGAAGAATGCCAGCAACGGGATGATCAGCATCGCGAACAGCTCCAGATTGTTCAACAGTTCGGCACTCTGGGATGCGAACATGGCGGCTATTGCAAGACAAAGGAAGAACAGCTGGAGATTGTCCCCGTTGGTCGTGATTCCCTCTCCGAAGGACCCGACGACCTTTACTTTCGACATAAGGGCCTTGACAGCAATCGATGCCACCAGCGGAATGATCAGCACTATCACCATACTCCAGAGCAATCCGGGGATGTCCAGAGAGATCTGCGTGTTGTAGAAGATGATCAGATACACGGGCATTAGGATTATCTGGAGCACGAGATTCAGAGGCAGAAGGGAACTGCTCAGCGGTACGTTCCCCTTTGCGGTCGCAGTGAAGACGAGGTACCAATCCGTGCACGGGGTCACCAAAAGCATGAGGAGTCCCACGCGCACATCGATATCCGAGAACAGTAGACCTAGAAGGACTGCGAATATGGGGGTCCAGACGAAATTGATCAGGACGGCCCTGCTGGTGAAGCGGATGTTCGAGAATGATTTCCCGATGTCCTTCAAGCTGACGCACATGAACACCACGAACAGCATGACCATCAGGAAAGGTTCGATCAGGTGAGAGGCCCATCCGCAGTCGATCAGCGCACCTGCTGCCAGACCCACAATCGCCGCAGCGAGCATGATCAGAGGATGCAGGAACGCATTGTCCATACTTATTGACCAAAGTGCAAAGATAAAAAATCTGGCCATCTATTAATAACCCTTAATCCGATTCAATCCTATGGAAAGCAGGACAATCACAACCATATTGGCAGTTGTAGTTGTTGTGGAATTAATTCTGGCCGTATCAGTCGTTGTCGTGTTCCTCAATAATAGCGAAGACGATTCGGGAGAGGAGATCTACACATTCTATGTCGGTCTGAACGATTCCGTCACACACGAGGATTACGACCCCGATTATGCAGCGGGGATCGTCGACGAGATCGTGGTGAAGTATGCAGAAGGATTCACACGTTACCTCGCGAACGGCGGTTGGATCGATGATGACGGATTGGTATATGAGAAATCCTTGGTGTATGTCATCGAAGGTATCAATATGGACAAGGCTCACGGGATCGCAGGTGAGGCGAAGAAGGCCCTTAACCAGAGTGCAATCCTGATCACCATGGCCAAAGAGAAGACAGAATACTATTGAAAACGATGGGAGGGCGGGACCCCTCCCATCTTTGTTGTTTCATAGGAAAGTGACTGTTTCGTCCAAGGGTTTCCTGGACGCGTGCATCGGACCGGGTTTGCAGTCGTCCGCAGGATATCCGAGGGGGAGAAGGTTGTAGACCGTCTCGTCGTCGGGGAGGTTGAACGCCTCTTTGACCTTCTCGGGGTCGAACCAGCCTACCCAGCAGGTTCCGAGTCCCAATGCGTGGGCCTGGAGCATCATCTCGTCTGTGACGATGGCGGCATCGGTCTCTCCGCGGATCTTCTTGGAGAAGTTGCTGACCCATTCGAGGTCCTTCTTCATCGAGACGATGAGCACGATGGGGGCATCGAAATGCATTGCCCAATCCTTGTTGAATTTCTTCCTCTGCTCGGGGGATCTCACGACGTACACGTGCTGTCCCTGCATGTTCCTGGCAGTGGGTGCGAGCCTCCCAGCCTCGAGGATCTTCATGAGCTTCTCCTCTTCGACGGGTTTGTCGCTGTATTTTCTGACAGAGTATCTAGAGTTGATCACGTCTTCGAATTGCATGCTCAGCAATTATACATCTTGGATAAAGAATATGTTTTGTTACTCAATATTTGGATGATTTTTTTCGAATTGATTTGCCCATTTTTCTAAGCTTGACTTGGACAGTTGACTTTGCCTCTTTAGCCGCTTTTTGATGGATCAGCCGGATCTGCCCTCAAAATATGCTTATCGGAGAACGACAATTGTCCGATATTTCGTCCACAAGTTTTTCGATCTCTGATGCAGACATAATCATTCTTCCACAGTCCAGAGTCTGTCTTCGATATCCTTTGCGGATGGCCACTTTCTTATGTTCTCACCAGACATGATGCGGTTGTGTCTGTCTACGAACTCCCGAGGCGGGTTTAACTGTTCCTTTTTCTTAATGTAAAAGACCTCTGCTGCCATACGTAGTCTCCAATTGTCTTCGACTTCAGCTATCTGCAAAGCGTCTGAAAAGATGGAATCCAATGTTAGTTCTCCGCTTTTTGTTGTATAATATGTGTCTGAGAATGCCCAGCCATTCATCCCATAATCTTCTAGGGCAGAGAAACCGGTAAGCCTATCTGAAGTAGTGTCGGGTGTAGTGTAAACGATGTCGTCGCCATCCCTGAACAGAATCGTAGAGTTGTTGGGCAGTCTAGGATCGGATATTTCCATATGATCTATGAAACTTATCAGGAATGCTCTTACTTTGGGATGGTTGGCATCATTGATTTGATAGTACCCATCATTGTTCATCACCATCCCTCCTTCCATATCGATCCTGAGGATGCTTCTGATGTAGGATTCAGAGAGCCCTGAGATTATCGCGATTGATTTGAGCTTTTGCGGAGTCAATAATGAGCAAAGCACATCCAGTCTGCGATCGCAGAAGAATCTTGCTAATCCAGGAGATTCGGACATTATCGAATATAGGCGTCTAGCAAAAGCACAGCGGCTAATGCGCAATGGATTGCTCTCTTCCATCACACCTTTGTACCTTAGGTTTCTGATGAGCCTGTAGGTCTCGGGGTTGGAGATTTCCAATTCCTTCGATAGATCGTCGATGGACTGTATCCCTCTAGAACAGAAATGAATCAGTTCCAACTCTTTGACGCTAAACATAATCAATCTCCGAAGAAAGATTGATTATCAACTATATAATAATAATTTTAGCCTATTTTATTATTATAGAATAATATTTAAACTATAAAATAATAAATTCAGCATTGCATGAAATGTCAAAAAGTAGAATAAAGGGTTTAGTCAGAAGATCAGCTCTGAACTGTTCAGAACCTTGCTTCGATCAGTTTTTTGGCCGCTTCCACTACCTCTGCTGAAGAGTATCTGCCGCCGGTCTGCCTCATGACGTATCCGATGACCTGGTTGGCGGCCTTGTCGTTCTTCTGATAGTCGGTGATGATCTTGGGGTTCTCGTCCAGGAATCCGTTGATCAGCGATTCCAATCCGGCGGAGTCCTCCTGTGCAGCAGCTGCGTCCTGTCCGGTCATATAGGATTTGATCTCAATGGTGCACTGAGTGTCCGTGATCTTGCCGTCGGCGAAATCCCTGATGAACTCCTTCAGTTTGTTCAGATCGATCTCCTCATCGCGTTCTGCCATCGCGCGCCAGTTGGCGCTGATGGGTCCGCCGACCCATTTGATCGCATTGGCGACATCGAACTCCTTGGCGACCTCCTCGAAGAGTTCCGCCAGGCCCACAGAGGTGTTGACCAGCTGTTTGGCCATCTTCGGGTCGATCTTGTATTGCGAGGTCATCCTCAGGATCATGTTCTGGGGGCTCTCCGAGATCTTGATGGAATCGGCCAGTTCCTTGATGTGATAGACTCCCAGATCGGGCTCGTCGATGTAACCGTACTGGTCCTCGAACTCCTTGACCCTCATGCTGATGGTGACATCCCTGTCGGGATCGTATCTCCTGGTCTCCCTGACGATCTTCTTCTTGGCCTTGATCATGGCGATCTGTCTGACCATCTCGGAGTGGAGCGCCCTCTCTGCGTTCTTCAGACCGCTGACGTTCTTGATCTCGACCCTCTCGGTCCCAACGGAGATGTTACAGTCGCATTTAACCTCCCACTCTAGGTCGTCCGGGATGTTCAGCAGGTGCCTGATATCCCCTATCATCTGCGTAAGGAACTGTCTGGCCTCCGCAGGGGTGGCGATATCAGGTTCGGTGACTATCTCGGCTAGAGGGATTCCGGACCTGTTGTAGTCGACCAGCGATGTCAGGTCAGCGGTCCTCTTGGTGCTTCCGGGGTCCTCCTCGATGTGGATCCTGGTGATCCTGATGGGCTTCTTCCCGTCGAGGTAGTACACTCCCCTCTCTCCGATAGGGTTGTCGTACTGTGTGATCTGGACGCTCTTGGACATGTCTGGGTAGAAGTATGTCTTCCTGGCGAACCATGTGGTGTCGTTGATCTCGCAGTTAAGCATCTTCGCAATCATGATTCCGTAGATCAGGACCTGTTTGTTGAGGACAGGCCTGGATCCCGGCATTCCGAGACATGTGGGGCAGACGTATGTGTTCGGATACTCGCAGTCCGCCGTGGGACAGGAGCAGAACATCTTGGATTTGGTAGGGAGCTGCACGTGGCATTCCAATCCGATCTTCATATGGACACCTCCGGTCTCTTGAGATCGAACTGTTTCTCCCAATCCTCCGCTATGGAGAACAGGATATCCTCCTTCCAGTGGTCCGCCACGAATTGCATTCCGACGGGCATTCCCTCGGAGTCGTATCCGCAGGGAACTGACAGATGGGGCGTTCCCGCGATGTTCGCAGGGACCGTCAGATAATCAGCCTTGTATGATTCCAGTGCTGACATCTTCGAGATATCGTCGAACCTGGGCGCGGTGAAGGGCATGGTGGGTGCGAGTACCGCATCATGGGTCTCGAGGACCCTCTTGTAATCGTTGATGACGACCTGCCTGACCTCCCTGGCCTTGGCGTAGTGCCTTCCTCCGAATCCTGCCATACGTGCGTATGTTCCCAGCAGGATTCTCCTCTTCGCCTCGTCGCCGAAGTACTTGGAGCGGACCTCTGTGAAGTAGTCGTCGAATTTCAGGGAATGGTCCCCTTCCTGGTGACCGTACCTCATACCGACGTATCTGGCGAGGTTCGTGGACGCCTCGGATGTGGCGAGGACGTAGTATGCGGGCATGGCGTACTTCAGCGAGGGCATGTCGACATAGTCCACGTCGACGCCCATGCTCCTGAGCTGCTCCAGTGCCTCCTTGAAAATGGATTCGACCTCCTTGGAAAGGCCTTCGACGCCTTCCTTGGGTACTGCCACGGACTTCATTTTCCTGTATGTCATGATGAAATCCGGCTGGACCATGGATGTGGGGTCCCTGTCATCCTTCCCTGCGATGATCTCCATGTACTTCTTCAGGTCGGTGGCCTTCTGCGAGAGGACCCCGATCTTGTCCAGGGAGTTCCCGTAGTCGATGAGTCCGAACCTTGACACGCGCCCGTACGTCGGGGCGATGCCGTACACTCCGCAGAAAGATGCGGGACAGCAGATGGAACCTCCTGTGGAGACTCCCAATGAAATGTGATCCTCGATGACGGATGCCGCACATGCTGAACCTCCGGACGATCCTCCGCAGGCCCTGTTCAGGTCGTAGGGGTTCCTGGGGATCTCGAATCCAGAGTTGGTGGAGAACGTTCCGAAACCGAATTCGTCCATGTTGGTCTTACCGACAAGCTTCCCTCCGGCCTCTCTGAGCTTGGCGATGCTGGTGGCATCGAACACCGGATGGTATCCTTCCAGGATCCTTGATCCGGCGCAGGTCTCCATGTCGTAGGATGTGAGGTTGTCCTTCGCTGAGAAGAGGAACTTGGCATCGCCTGCGGCAGTGTCGTCTGACATGGCGTGGAACATCTGGTATCTGGCGTTGATGGCCTTCAGGTCCTTCATGACGCTATCCATGCTCATGATAGCCTCGGCCCCCTGACGTACCTGTCGTAGGTGTCCATATCCTTGAGGAGCTCGTCCGCATCGTACTCGACCTTGGGCTCGTCCTCCCTGGTGATATCCTGCACCAGGATGGGATTCACTCCGCGCTCGTTGCACTCGGGTGCCTCGTTGAGCAGCTCGAAGTAGCTGAGGATGTCGCCGAGATCCTTGCAGTACCTCTCAGCCTCCTCGTCGGTCAGGGCCAAATGGGCGAACTTCGCCACGTCTCTAACGGTCTTCACATCCATAATTAGACCTTCGGCGGTCAATCGGACTTATAATAAAAAACGTTACGCGCGTTTTTTCACGAACACGAACCCGTAGAGGGTGATCCTCCCCTCCTGGAATGAGAACGATTCACCGAAGCTCTCGAAATACTCCTTCAGACCGATACCCAGAGTAGATACTGAAGGCATCAGCATGTCGGGGAACCTGCACGGTTCCGGATATGCGCATTTGCCACAGTAGAGGCAGGGTCCGTCCATGAATCCTTGGCACTCCTCTCCGTTGTCCCTGAGTTTCAGTACGAATCTCCTGATGCCGCGCTGCATGTCCTCCGTTACCTCATGGAGGAGCTCGGTGTCGTGGTAGTCGATCTCGAAGACACGGCTGATGATGACAACGTAGTCCATCTCGCTGTAGAATGCAGGCACATCTCTCTTGGCTCCGGGATTGCACCCCCAGTTCGTATTGAAGGACCCGCATTTGTTCTCCTTGCATTTGCTGAAGGAATAGTCATAATCCTCCTGTTTGTATACGGGAACAGGCGCTTTGAAGATCCTGTAATTCTCGAAATCCTTGAGGCTTGCAACGGTCTCCCATGTCTCCATGATGAAAATATCGGCGTATTCACCATAAAAAAGGTTCACTAGGTTTGTCTTATGATGTATCGATTGATTTCGTATGTTCGTTCGTCAACCGTTTTCCCGAAAGACCTTTATTATGTAGACGTTTAGAACACCGCATGGCAGCAGCTGCTACACCCGAGAAACAACTCGCCGCAGGAATGAAGGCGATGGAAGAAGGAGACTTCAAGAAGGCATATTCGTCCTTCAAGAAGCTCGTGGTCGAGTTCCCCGACAACGCAGAGTGTTGGTTCTACAAAGCCGAATGCGGGAACTACGCATCGGGAATGTTCGGGGCCAAGGCGGATGTGGATGAGATCATCGATGCATACAAGAAGGCAATGGAACTCGATCCGGAGCGTGCCGACTACTATCAGGCATACGGTCTGTTCTGCATCTCTGTACAGAAGTACGATGAGGCCGAGAAGGCATACTGCGAAGCGGCAGAGATCGACGAATCCCTGTCATCGTCCCTTTACTCAGAGTTCGCCATCGAGTACTTCAACAATGTCATGGCGCAGTACGGTGAGATCATGGAGGATCCCAAAGCACGTGCGCCGTACGCAAAGAAGGCTCTTCAGTACATGCTGAAAGCATTGGATCTGGATGCGGAAGAGGCAAAGTCCCTTCTCTGATTCTAAAACTGTTAAAAAATGGCAGGGGATGTTCCCTGCCTTTTCATTTCTTATCTTCTGTTGATAGCTGTCCGAGGATCTCATACAGTAGGTCGTAAAGCAATTTTCCCTTTTCCGGAGACAGGTTGACGCAGGTCGCGATCTTTCCGGGAACGCTCAGGGCCCTGTCGCGGAGCTCCATACCCTTGGGGGTGACGGAGACGATGAGTGTCCTCTCGTCCTCTTTGGAGCGGTTGCGTGTGACGTAACCCTTCGCCTCCAGGTTCTTCAGCATTGGCGACAGTGTTCCCGAGTCGAGGAATAGCCTGTCCCCGAGACTGTTGACCGATGACGAGCCCTGCTCCCATAGAACCATCATCGCAATGTATTGGGTGTATGTGATGTCAAGCTCGTCCAGCATCGGACGGTAGCGCCTGACTATCTCCTTCGCGCATGCGTACAGCGGGAAGCAGACCTGGTTCTCCAGTTTTAGGCAGGCGTATTGATCCTCGGTCATGTTTCAGAGCAACCCTTTGATGTCTTTCTCGATCTTCTCGGGAGTCTCGGTAGGCCCGTAGCGCTCGACGACGTTTCCTTCGCGGTCGATGAGGAACTTGGTAAAGTTCCATTTGATCTTCTTTCCGAGCATACTGCCCTTCTGTGATTTCAGATAGGTATAGAGAGGAGCCTCGTTGTCTCCGTTGACCTCGATCTTCGAGAACTGGCGGAAGGTAGTGTTGTATTTCATCTGGCAGAATTCTACGATCTCGTCATCGGATCCCGGGGCCTGGTTGCCGAACTGGTTGCAGGGGAAGTCGAGGATCTCGAATCCATCCTTCTGGTAGGTGTCGTACAGCTTCTGGAGTCCCTCGTACTGGGGGGTGAAGCCGCATCCGGTCGCGGTGTTGACTATGAGCAGTACTTTTCCTTTGTATTCGGAGAGGCTCACGTTCTCTCCCTTTGCGTCTTTCATCGTGTAGTCGTATATTCCCATTATACCACCTTAGTTTGATACAATTCAATTGTATACAATTTAATTATTTAAACCTATTGAGATACCGGAAAAATCGAGAAAAAAGGGTTTGGAAGGGGTTTGTTTATTTGATCAGTAGTATGGAGGCTGCTGCTGGTAGGGGTCCTGTGCCTGCATGTTGGCGGGGACACGGATTCCCATCCAGGTGAACAGACTGCATTGGAACATCGTCACATGCTGCACGTTAGATCTCACATATTTGTTCATGATGAACGATGCCGCGATTCCGAGCACGATGGCTGCTATTCCTAACACGATGATCAGGACGAAGTTACCATCGTTGACGTACGGGGCAAGACCCTTGTTGATCATGGGCAGCGCCGCTGTGAGGATTGTACATACTCCGGAAACGACCGAGAACATGGGGATGATGATGCTGACGACTCCGATGAGGATCGACAGGATGCTGAAGACCAGAATGAAGAGTCCGTTGCTGTCGTTGAGTCCGAATGATATCAGTGTCTGCAGCGAATCTGTTTCGGGATTCTTGATGAGTCCTATGGCGCAGATGGCCACTACAGTCATTACGAATGCGGCGACGGATACTGCCATGCCGATGAAACGGAAGTTCTTGTTGTTGTTCGGAGCCCCGTAGAGGAATGCCATCGGCAGCTTCTGTCCAGGCTGAGCTCCGTATTGGGGCTGCTGATAAGGCTGCTGGCCGTACACAGGTTGCTGATAGGCGGGCTGGGGAGGTGCCTGTTGGTAAGGCTGTTGGTATCCCTGCTGCTGATATTGCTGCTGGTACGGATCCTGCTGTTGCTGGTAAGACTGCTGTTGATAGGGCTGCTGAGCTTCCTGATACGGCTGCTGTTGCTGGTAAGGCTGCTGGCCGTATGCAGGCTGCTGATAATGCTGTTGTTGCTGTTGCTGGACAGGGGCCGCCGCAGCACTGTAATAATTGGCATTGGAGTCGTATGCTCCGATGCGCTCCACCTCGTTGTTAACGGTGGGGTTGTTTCCCATCTGAGGTTCTACAGGTGCAGGCGGTAGTTCGGCTCCGCAGTTGAAACAGAAACGATTTCCTGCCGGATTGTCAGATCCGCAATTACCGCAGAATGTCATTATGAATCCTCTGAATCCCTCATTATTCACGCGTTATAATAACTATTGGGACGAGGTTTTTGCTTGGAGGGTACAATCAGCGAGATGCCGTGTTGTCTACCTCTATCGAGAGGATGATCACGCGGTCCTCCTCTTGGAGACAGTAAAGGTTGTACTTCCCAACGCTGTACATCAGGTAGTCCCCGAGCTCCCCCTGCAGCGTTGTCGCGAAGGACCTGGGGTTGTAGCAGCCCTGCAGATTCGAGACGATCCATCCGAAGATGGCGGTACGATCCTCGTTGCTGAAGCCGTCGATCTGAGTTTTAGCTCTCTTTGAGAATTGGACTTCACAGATCATGGTTGCCCATCACCTCCTCGAGAGTGTATGTGGTCTGATCGCCCATGAAGATGTTGTATGCGTTCTCCGCTGACTTCTTGGCGAATTCCATCCTTAGCTTCTCCATTGTGGCCTTCTTGATGAATTCCTCGATGGAGATGTTGTTGAAGTGAGCGTAGGCGGACAGGAGTCCGGACTCATGGTCTGAGAGGTGTATGGCGTATCCTCCCTTGTCCTCCTTGGATGCCTCGGGCTGGGGAGCAGGTGCTTCCTGGGGTCTCTCAACGTAATTCGGAGACTGATAGTTTTGAACCGGCGTGGGCTGGATCTGCTGGGGAGGTGCCTGCTGATACTGCTGCTGGACAGGCGGAGATTGATGATATACGTACTGAGGCGGTGCCTGGTTCTGATAACGGGGCTGTCTCTGATTGGGTCCAGCCGCGTAAGTTCCTCTCTGTGCACCTGTCTGCGGAGGGTAAGCGTATCTCGGTTCCTGGTTGTACATATCGAGTTCCGAACCGCATCTCTGGCAGTAACGGTTCCCGGGAATGTTGTCCAAACCACAGTTCCTACAGTATGACATGATATCAGTCCTCTTTGACTTTGAGGCAGGATATAAACCTTGTTAGCCTGACCTCGCCACTTTGTGACTGCTGAACGAAGTCTGGCCCATTTGCCACTTGCGGGTTTGCATAGCGTCCGCTGTTCGATGATTCGATAATTGCGATTCCGAATGTGTGATTTCAGGCCGGAACCGCGAGTTTTCCTTC
>JAZNDX010000036.1:0-43375 GCA_045588265.1 Candidatus Methanomethylophilaceae archaeon
AGGGATGTCTGGGTGGGAGTGTTTCGGGTTGCACTTTCGGGGTCCTCGGTCTTAACTTCTTATAGTGACCGTACGGTGTGCTCCATGGAGGCATTCCATGGGCAGGACGATGAGGACCTTGGTCGTTAGGATGTATCCCAACAGGGAGCAGGAGCGCCAGCTCAACCAATGTCTGGACGTCTGCCGCGGCCTCTACAACTCATTGTTGGAGCATTGTATAAATACACACAAAGAAGGCGGGAAGCATCCGTCCGCCTACGACATGGAAAGGCTCCTTCCGGATATGAAGCGCAGGGATCCGAAGCTGAAGACGGTGTATTCGCAGGTGCTGTGCGACGTCTGTGTCCGTCTGAGCAGGGCGTTCGACGGATTCTTCAGGCGCGTGAAGGAGGATCCCGAGCATGCCGGCTTCCCCAGATTCAGGTCCTGGAGGAGGTACGATTCGTTCACCTATCCGCAGTATGGATTCAAGCTGACTCCGGACCATATCAGGCTGAGCCCGTGGAAGACGGATGTGAGGATCAGGGGATACCGCAGGATCGGCGGCACCGTGAGGACGTGCACCGTCATCAGGAAGGGTGCGGGGCCCAACTACCGCTGGGAGGCAGCGGTGATGTTCGAGATGAATTCCAAGGGTGACGGAACGGCCGTACAGACCTTCATCGAACCGACCAGACCCATAGGCATAGACCTCGGCCTGAGGAACATGGTGATGACCTCCGAGGGCATTGCATATCCGAACAGGAAGTACTACATACAAGCGGAAAGACAGGTATCGAAGACCCTCAGGAAGATGTCCAAATACGAGAAAGGATCCAAAGAGAGGGAGAGATACCGCCAGAGGCTGTTCCATGCCTTCGAGAGACTGAACAACATCAACAAGGGATATATCCACGAGGTCGTCAACGGCCTTCTGGAGAATCACGATGTGATAGTGACGGAGGACATCCGCATCAAGGACCTTGCCGACAAGAGCGGGTCCAAGGGCATGAGGAAGTCCTTCAGGGATGCGAACTGGGGGAAGTTCGTCCTCACACTCGGATACAAAGCGGCAGAGGCTGGTATCCAGATAGTGAAGGTGGATCCGGCGTACACGTCCCAACAGTGTTCAAAATGCGGGATTATGGTGCCCAAGGACCTTTCGGTCCGCAGGCATGTCTGCCCGCATTGCGGTCTGGATGTCGACCGCGATTAGAACGCTGCCTGCAACATCCTCACCTTGGGCATGCAAGGTGTTCAGCCATCGAGCTGATGGATGGAGAGCAGAGGGATCTGCGATCACATAGAGGAAACCGAGGGTTTCCCCAAAGCCAGCAAATCAGTCATTTGACAGAGTCATAATCGATTAGTATCACTATTAATTTCATTGACATCATTATTATATTCATTATTAATGTCAATTTTTAAGTTTAAATTTCAAATATTATGTTTTTATATTCATTTGAACATAATGAATTATGGAAGAATCGTTGGTAAAGGACGGCTATTGTACGAGGGCGGAATCCGTAACTTTTGAGTCCAAAAGATGCAGAGATAAATTACCAAAGAGTTTCTGGGAAACATACTCTTCTTTTGCAAATACTCAAGGCGGCATCATTGTTTTGGGATTCGAAGAGGACGATAAAGGATTGAAACTGGTCGGTGTGAGTCGTCCAGAGGAGATTGTAAAAGATTTATGGGATCTTTTGCACGACAAGAAGAAGGTGAGTGCAAATCTGCTCACTGAGAAGGATGTCAAGGTGATGGAATACAGAGGTCTCGATTATATCATGGTTAATGTTCCTCGCGCCGATAGGCATCAGAGGCCCGTGTATATTAACGACAGTATGGATAGAGGTACATACCGCCGTAACAGCGAGGGAGATTACCATTGCTCAATCCCAGAGATATTGGAGATGGGGAGGGATTCCACAGATAACTCGACTGATCAGAGGCTGGTGGATGAGGCAAGCATAGAGGACATAAACAAGAGTACCTTGGACAGCTACAGGAACTATCTTCGTTCCAACATCCCTTCTCATCCGTGGTTGGGGGAATCAGATGAGGAGTTCCTCAGGCTGATCGGTGCGGCAGATCTCAGTGAGGAAAGATTCAGACCAACTTTGGCCGGTCTGCTCATGTTTGGTAATGATTATAGAATCACTCGTTTGATTCCTGGTTATCATTTGGATTACAGGAGATATGCAGACGGTGACGAATGGGTCGACAGGATCAATTCAGATTCGGGACTCTGGTCAGGTAATCTATTCGATTTCTATATCGAAGTGTCTAATAGATTGACAATGGCGAATGCCCATCCGTTTGTTTTGAACAGGGACAGACGTATTGATGATACTGAAATGATGAAAGCGCAAAGAGAAGCATTGCTGAACGGCATAGTACATGCAGACTATCTTGGTAACGGCGGAATAAATGTAATCTTGGAAAAGGATAGATTTGAGGTGAGCAACCCCGGAAATTTCCGCATTCCAATTGCTAAGGCAACCAAAGGAGGGTACAGCGATGCACGTAATCCTGTACTGATGAAGATGTTCACATTGGTAGGTTTTGTCGAGCGTTCGGGAAGCGGAATATACCGTATTTACCGTGCCTGCAATGCAATGGGCCTGCCCGTTCCTGAGATAAAGGAGCAGTACGATCCTAGTCGCGTATCTATAACCATGGAAATCAAGGGGTTGGCAGATCTTGAATCCAGAGTCTTACAGCTGATGGCTGTTAATAATAAAATCGATATCGAGACGATGGCTAAAGAGCTCGGAGTTTCAAAAAGTACAGTCTCCAGAGAAGTCAGTAAGATGAAAGAAAAGGGAAGGATTGCCAGAATCGGCGGTACCAGAGGATACTGGAAGATTATCGAACCGTATGATTCCAACATTTGAAAGGTCCATCAAAGAAGATCGGTGAGCTTGACGGTGTCCAGATAATCGGATATGATATCGTCCAGCTTCCTCCACATAGGGAGGGTCTTGCAGGTGTCCGCCTTTGCGCAGACGAAGCCTTCGTTGAGGCATGCCACTGGGGCGAGCTGGTCCTCGGAGACTTTGAGTATCTCGCCCACCGTGTATTGATCGGCAGGCTTGGACAGCTTGTAACCGCCGCCCTTGCCTGCGACCCCGGTCACCAGACCGGATTCCTTAAGGTTCGGCATTATGGCCTCAAGGTACTTCAGGGACAGTTCCTGTCTGCTTGCGATATCCTTGAGGGGTACGGTGGCGCCTTCCCCCTGCCCGGCCATGTCGAGCATAACGCGCAACGCGTACCTCCCTTTGGTGGATACCAGCAGACTCATGTCTCTCATTCCTCGAATAGTGCTGTGGACAGATACCTCTCTCCGGTGTCGGCAAAGATCGCGACGATGTTCTTTCCCTCGTTAGCGGGGTCCTTGGCCAGCTGGATCGCGGCTGTGATGGCTGCTCCTGCGGAGATTCCCACGAGGACTCCCTCGGTCTTTCCGACGAGCCTTCCGTTGACGAATGCGTCGTTGTCCTCCACAGCGATGACCTGATCGTAGATCTTGGTGTCCAGTGTGTCGGGGACGAATCCTGCTCCGATACCCTGAATCTTGTGGGGTCCTGTCTTTCCTTCAGAGAGCAGAGGGGAACCCTTGGGTTCTACCGCGACCACTTTAACATTAGGAATCTTAGATTTAAGATACTTGCCTGCTCCGGTGATCGTTCCTCCGGTACCTACTCCGGCGACGAGGATGTCCACCTTTCCGTCGAGGTCCTTGCAGATCTCTGGACCGGTGGTCTTGAAATGGATCTCGGGGTTCGCCGGGTTGACGAACTGTCCGGGGATGACCGAGTTGGGAATCTCCTTGGCGAGCTCCTCCGCCTTGGCGACGGCTCCCTTCATTCCCTTGGCTCCCTCTGTGAGGACGAGCTCCGCTCCGTATGCCTTGATGAGCTTGCGGCGCTCGATGGACATGGTCTCGGGCATGACGATCTTGATCTTGTATCCCCTGGCGGTCGCGATGGATGCCAGAGCGATACCGGTGTTTCCGGATGTGGGCTCGATGAGGATGGTGTCCTTGTTGATCTTGTCCTGTTTCTCGAGCTCGTCGATCATCGCCTTCGCGATCCTGTCCTTGACGGATCCCGCGGGGTTGAAGTACTCCATCTTTCCGAAGATCTTCGCTTTGAGGCCCAGTTCCTTCTCGAGGTTCTTGAATTCCACCAGAGGTGTGTTTCCGATTGTCTGATCGATAGATGTGTAAAGCATTGATTTCACTCCTTGACTGCTTCGAATGCGTTTTTGAGATCGTTTATGATGTCGTCAATGTGCTCCGTACCGATGGAGAGACGGATGGTGTTCGGCTTGATGCCGCTCGCCAGAAGGTCCTTCTCCTCCATCTGCGAGTGCGTTGTGGATGCGGGGTGGATCACCAGCGATTTCACATCCGCGACGTTCGCCAGGAGCGAGAACAGCTTGAGGGACTCGGTGAACTTCTTCGCCCTCTCCGCGTCTCCCTTGAGCTCGAAGGTGAAGATGGATCCGGCCCCGTTCGGGAAGTACCTGTCGTAGAGCTCCTTCTTCGCACCGGTCTCCAGGGAGGGGTGGTTGACCTTCTCCACCTGGGGATGGTTCTTCAGGAACTCGACTACTTTCAGAGCGTTCTCGATATGGCGGTCGGTACGCAGGGACAGGGTCTCCAGTCCGAGCAGGAGCAGGAACGAGTTGAAGGGTGAGATTGCGGCTCCCTGGTCCCTCATGAGGGTGGTACGGATCTTGACGACGAAGGCCGGCTTTCCGACGGCCTCAGTGAATACCACTCCGTGATAGGATGGGTTGGGCTTCGAGAGTGTGGGGAACTTGTCGTTCTGCGCCCAGTCGAAGTTACCGCTGTCGATGATCACTCCTCCCATCGCGACTCCGTGTCCTCCGATGAACTTGGTTGCGGAGTGCACGACAATGTCAGCGCCGTGCTCGATAGGTCTGAACACGGAGGGCGGACTGAACGTGCTGTCGACGATGAGCGGGATTCCGTTCTCGTGTGCGATCTTTGAGATCGCATCGATGTCGGCGACATCGGAGTTGGGGTTGCCCAGGATCTCAGTGTAGAGCAGCTTGGTGTTGGGTTTGATGGCCTTCCTGAAGTTCTCGGGGTCGGAGGGGTCCACGAATGTGGTCTCGATCCCCTGCTCCCTGAGGGTGTTGGCCAGAAGGTTGAAGGTACCGCCGTAGACGTTGGTCGAGGAGACGACGTGGTCCCCTGCGAGGGCGATGTTCTGGATCGCATATGTGATCGCTGCGGAACCTGATGCGGTCGCGAGCGCCGCGATTCCACCTTCCATTGCGGCGATTCTCTCTTCGAACACCGAGGATGTGGGGTTCATCAGTCTTGTGTAGATGTTTCCCGGTTCCGTGAGGGCGAAACGTCCGGCCGCCGTCGCGGAGTCCTTGAAGACATAGGATGTAGTCATGTATATGGGTACAGCGCGGGAGTCGGTCGCAGGATCGGCCTTCTCCTGACCAGCATGTACCTGCAAAGTCTCGAGTTTGTATCCATTCGGTGTTGTCATTTGATCACCGGACAGTAGAATATGCAATTTGAATAAAAACCTACCTATTAAATTGGTAGGAATTACTAAATACACAATTTGGATTAGACCTTGTGGTGATGACATGCCGATAAACATTCCCGACGGGCTTCCCGCTCTTTCTCAGCTGGAGAAGGAGAACATATTCGTTATGAAGGAGACCAGGGCTCTCAGTCAGGACATCAGGCCCCTGAAGATTGCTATTCTCAATCTGATGCCAACCAAGATAGAGACTGAGATTCAGATAATGAGGTTGCTCAGCAACACTCCTCTGCAGATAGACATCACCCTGTTGGTCCCTGCCTCCCACGAATCGAAGCACATATCCCGCGAGTACCTGGACAGGTTCTACAAGACATTCGATGACATTAGGCATGAGAACCTGGACGGCATGATCATCACCGGGGCTCCATTAGAGGATATAGAATATGAAGAAGTGGACTACTGGCCGGAGCTCGTGGAGATCATGGACTGGTCGAAGCACCATGTGGTCACCACGATCTACATCTGCTGGGCCTCGCTGGCCGGACTCTATCACCACTACGGCATACAGAAGCATGCGCTCCCCAAGAAGAAGGCAGGCATCTTCGAGTACAGGAACCTGACTCCCACAGAGCCTCTGCTCAGGGGAGTGGACGATGTGTTCAGGGTGCCCCAGTCGAGGTATGCTACGGTCAATATCGAAGATGTCCTGGCGGATCCGAGGCTGCACGTGGCCGCACTGGATTCCGAAAGGGATCCCGCTATCATAATCTCCGATGATCTGGAGATCTTCATCACAGGCCACATGGAATACGACGTCAACACACTGGCCAACGAATACCAGAGGGACGTCGACAAGGGAATCGAGCCCGCATTCCCCCTTAATTACTATCCCGAGGACGACCCCCGTTTCGATCCCGTGCTGAGCTGGAGGAGCTATTCGACACTGATCTTCACGAATTGGCTGAACTACTATGTCTACCAGCTCACACCTTACGATCTGAAGAGCAAAGAAAGAATCAGAGGATGAACCCAATGCAGAGTGTATATCTAGATAATGCTGCGACCGCACGTATGAGGAAGGAGGCGCTCGACGCCATGATGCCCTATTTCATGGAGGAGTACGCGAACCCCTCGAGCATCCACGCGATGTCGAGGACCCCCAGGGCCGCGGTGAAGAAGGCAAGAGAGCAGATCGCGAACTGTCTGGGAGCGGACCCGTCGGAGATATTCTTCACATCCGGCGGTACCGAATCGGACAACTGGGCGCTCATAGGGACGATGGAGATGCTTCAGAGCAAGGGGAAGCATCTCATCATCTCCACGATAGAGCACCATGCGATACTGGAGACCGCTATCTACCTCGAGAAGAGGGGATTCGAGGTCACCAGGGTCGGAGTGGATTCCGACGGAATCATCAAGATGGACGAGCTGGAGAAGGCCATCAGGCCCGACACAGTCCTCATATCCATCATGACCGCCAACAACGAGATCGGTTCCATACAGCCCGTCGCGGCCATCGGAAAGCTCGCCCACGACAAGGGCATCCTCTTCCACACGGACGCCGTTCAGGCCTTCGGACACATCCCTCTAGATGTCGGTAAGATGAACATCGACATGCTAAGTGCCAGCGGTCACAAGTTCGGCGGTCCCAAAGGGGTCGGATTCCTCTACATCAAGAAGGGTATCAAGCTCCCTTCGTTCATGCACGGAGGGGAGCAGGAGGAGGGCCGCAGAGCAGGTACCACCAACGTCCCCGGCATCGTCGGGATGGGTGTCGCAGCTGAGATCTCATGTAGGGAGATGCCCGACACCATCGCAAGGCTCTCCGAACTCCGCGACCATCTCATCGACCGCGTCTTGAAGGAGATCCCGTACTCTAGGCTGAACGGATCCAAGGACAAGAGGCTCCCGAGCAACGCGGACTTCAGCTTCGAGTTCATCGAGGGAGAGTCGATGCTGATGAGCCTCGGTATGAAGGGAGTGTACATCTCGACCGGTTCCGCATGTGCCTCCGGTTCGTTGGACCCTTCCCATGTCCTTTTGGGGATCGGACTCCCCCACGAGATCGCCCACGGTTCCATCAGGGTATCCATCCCCGAGGGAACGACGATGGAGCAGATCGATTACGCTGCAGATTGTCTCAAACAGACGGTGGAGACCATGAGGTCATTGTCCCCGCTCTATGACGATTTCATCAAGAAACAGAAGGTATGATCATGTACGACGGAGAATACAGCGATAAGGTCATCGACCATTTCACCAACCCCAGGAATGTTGGGGAGATAGAGAACGCGTCCGGAGTGGGAACTGTCGGGAACGCGAAGTGCGGGGACATCATGAGGATATTCCTCGACATCGACGAGAACGGGATTATCAGGGACTGCAAGTTCAAGACGTTCGGATGCGGAGCGGCTGTCGCAAGCAGCAGCATGGCCACCGAGATGGTCAAAGGGAAATCCGTTCAGGAGGCTATGGAGATCACCAACAAGGCCGTCATGCAGGCACTCGACGGTCTCCCGGTAGTGAAGATACACTGTTCCCTTCTGGCCGAGGAGGCGATCCATGCCGCTCTGTGGGATTACTGTCAGAAGAGCGGTACGGTCATCGAGGGACTGAAGCCGCCAAAGGCGGACATCAACGACGAGTGCCCGTTATGAACGGAGAGGAGCTGTTCTCCAGGGTCGTGACGACCGTCCAGGAGATGTATCTGAAGATAGGGGATTCCTACGGGAGCGTATCGCTGTACTATCCTTTCGAAGGCGATGCATCCATCGAGGAGGAGTTCCGCCTCGTCTCGCAGAAGGATTTCCCCGATATGGTCCTGGAGAGACTCCCCCAGCGCCTGAGGGTGACGATCAACGAGAAGGACTGCGTCCGTATCTCGAAGCTTCCGATGAAGAGGACGATGGTAGACGTCGTGTCGGCAACCAAGGGCGGTATGGACATCGAGAAGGTCAAGGGATTCATCAAAGAAAGGTATCCGGAGTCGCTCATATCGAAGTCGGGATATATCGATTTCGATTGGATACTCCTCTTCCCTGAGGATCTGGACGACGATGTCTACTGTCTTTCCGAGGAACTGGGGCAGGTGACTTACCACAGGTTCTCCAGGGAAGAATATCTGGCGCTGGGCTTCGAACTGCCTGGTGTCAGAGAACGTTCAGCATGACCGTCAGGATCGCTACGTTTATCAGATCGGTAAAAACGCCCCCTACGAGAGGGATTAGGAAATAGGCCATGGGGGCGGGGCCGAACTCTTTTGTTATCGCTTCCAGGTTGGCAACCGCATTGGGGATCGCACCCATGCCGAATCCCATGAATCCTGCCGTCAGGGCCGCAGATTCGTAGTTCCTGCCGGTAGCTCTGAAGACGACGTAATAGACGAATAGGGCGAGGGCCACTCCCTGTATGATCAATGTTATTATCATCACTGCCGCGAGGTCCGCTAGCTGCCAGAGTTTGATCATCATGAGTGCCATGGCGAGGAACAGGCTGAGGCAGATCCATCCCGTGGTCTCTATCTCCTTGATCGGGAGATCGTAACCCATGGCATCCGCGGCGTTCCTGACAATGACCGCAACGATCAATGCACCGAGGTATGTGGGCAGGGATATGCCGAGGTTGAAGAACAGGTCGTTGACCAAGGTCCCCAACCCCAGACATACCACTATCAGAATCATCCCGATGAGGAATCCGTGAGCGGACATGTTTCTGTTGGTCTCGCTTACTATGAAGCTATCCCTGATCGGGGTGAGTGAGTGATTCTTGATCCTCTTCTTTGCGATCGGACCGCCAATGATCCCGGCGATGGCGAGACCGAATGTGGCGGAAGCGATCGCGACCACATCAGCACCTTCTAAGTGGTAATCGTTCACGAGGACGCTCCCGTAAGCGGCCGCCGTCCCGTGTCCTCCGAACAGGGAGATGGAACCGAGCGCAAGTCCGTACTTAGGATCCATCCCGAACAGGCTGGCGCATAGCGGCCCCAAGGTATCCTGCATCAGGATGATCACTGCCACGAGGACGATAAGGATCCCCAGCATCTTGCCTCCCGATTTGAGCATCGAGAAGGACGCCAGGAATCCGATCGAGCAGAAGAACGCCCTCATGCAGATTTCTTTGATAGTCTCATCGAATGTGATCTCCGCAACGTCGCCGACGTGAAGGACAAGCAATATCAGTGAGAACGCAAGGCCTCCTACTACTGCTGCAGGTATGCAGAAGCGCCTGAGTAGTTCCGAGCGCCTTACCATCCATATCCCGACAATCAGAACGACGGCTCCCAATGCCGCCGTCTCATACATGTCGAGGAACAGGAATTGCACTTAGATCCCTTCCAACTATCAGTTTATGGATGCTCCAAGGTCGTATGCCGCCTGTGTGGAACCTGAGCCCAGTATCTCTCCGAGGCTGTTCCACCCCACGCTGTCGACGTAGTTGCGGTACCAGTTCACGGACTCATCGTACTGGGGATCGTCGGACGTCATCAGCAGGGCGCAGTCCCTCTGACATGCCTCGTACCCGTATTTGGCGAAGACCGCGATCATACGGTCCACGGCGGTCTTGAGGACCCCGGAAATGCCCAGGAAATACACCGGCGATGACAGGACGACGACGTCGCATGTCATGAACGCGTCGTAGATCTGCTTCATCTCGTCCTTCTGGGCGCAGGGATCGGCGTTGCGGGAGCATCCCATACATGCCATGCATCCGCGAATGGTCATGGTCTGGAGATAGAACTCCTTCACAGTGTTGCCCGAGGCCTTCGCCCCGTCCGTGAAGGATTTGACCAGGGATGATGTGTTCCCGTTCTTCCTCGGGGAACCGTTGAGAATGATGATTTCTGCCATTGATATCGAGGGAAAGAATCAGGATGTTCCCATATAATTGATGCGAGAGGTCCGCGGAATCGTATTTGTAAAGAATGCAGTCGATGCGATCATCCTTTCCTAACGGTTATAAACGATTACCCTGCTCATCTTAAAAAGTGAAAGTCACAGGGTGACCTGCCCTGCTGGATATCCGATACCGATACCTTATCTCTCTGAACGATCCCGGTGCGGGACCGAAACCTCTTTCCGCGGATTTCCCAAAGGAAAATCTCGGAGATGGGAGCATATGTCGTTAGGGAATCTGAACAGGACGAAGGCGATGGCCGTTCTGGCCGTCTCATAGCATTTTCATTTGTGGCGACGGTCTATCTGGAGGCCGCGGAGGAGGACGATGCTTACGGGAACATGGACCAGTTCAGGTATGAAGACAGGCTTTACATCCTGTACAAGGACGTCAGGGACTACTATGCCTCGATGGAGCAGGCCAAGGCCGAGAGGGAGGCCCAGGAGGCTGCAGTCGCCGTTGCCGCGGCCGTTGTGGCCGGAGTGATGTTCGCGATCCTCATAGCCGTGATCAGGAAGACCAGATGAGTCCCTTTTCAAACCGATGGGGCTCGCGGTGCATAGCGAATCTATGCACGTGGGCCCTCTTTTTTTTTGTCTAACATAGAATGTATGATCGAGATGGATACGTTACCGTATCAGAATTGGAATGAGAAGAAGAGTGCACGCGGGGGAGTCGAACCCCGTCTCCAGATTATTTCGTCTGGTGCTCTGCCGATTGAACTACACGTGCTGGCATTATGTGGTACAGAAAGCGGATGTTCAGCGCAAACAGGAAGGTCTTGCCCCTCCTCCCCCCCCCCTAGGGGGGTCTGCACTGATGCCGTCCCCCTCGCCAGGCGAGAGGGCTTCACGCCATGCGGCGTGACCCATCCGCTGCATGCGCAACGGAACACACTTGCTCTTACGAGTTAGGTATGCTAAAGGCAAAATGAATTATCCTTTCGATGTATATAAAACAGACTTATATTTGGTCAGTAAATGTGCAAATGAACCAAATTTATCAGATTACATTTTCATAATTAAAGAAAGAAGAGCCTGAAATCATCCAGGCTCCAGTGTTTGTTTTTACGTGAATCCATCAAATGTATGTCACTAATTGGTGGAGATTATTTTTGGTTCCTACATGTATGAAACCGTTTGATTCGTAATAGTTTTTAAGAGCAGGACTGCAGTCTACACGAACCATTCTACAACCAATTTTTTGCTTTGTACTAATGAGTATGTTAAATGCATCGCCCATCATATATTGACCAAAGCCAGGATCAGAGCAGTCTGATCTGCAGAGTTGGCCAAGCAAGTATGACTGTATTACCCTGTTTTCGGGATTCACATTCATTTTTTTCCGCGTCGTTTTTGACAGTGGAGTATCGACAGGTAGTTTTAGGCATCTAATGCCCAGAGAGAAGAAACCAAAGATCTTTTCCTTTTCATCATCTGTATAGATGTAAGTCCTACACAGATCTCTTTCTTCGAATGCTTTGGAGTATTCCGTTAGGAACGATTCCATTTCTGGGTTCTAAGTGCATTTGAACTGTTTGAGGAAATGATCTAATTCCACACCTTCAAGGGTATTCATTATTACTTTGAGTTGAACTCTCTGAATACTGTCAGGCTTGATCATCTTTGACATGATATCCCGCTTTCCTAAAGCTTTCCTTTAGCTACTCTCCTTCAAGAATGCAAAACTCTGGATGTTTCGGGATTTTAATCGGCCCCCGTTTTTCAAGGATCTCTATCGCTCTCTCGAAGTTAGCTACTGCCTCCTCGGTGCTTAGATCTAGGTCCATGAAGAAACTCTCGGTTGCCATTTTTTTGTCACCTATTGTCTTCATTTTTACTATTGATATTTAATACAGCGGTCGGTTCGTTGGTTTTGATAATCATCATACATCAATGTACACAGTTTCTGAATCAGTTTTGGCATGAGAACAAATTGCCGATATCCCAGGTATTAGCGTTGTCTCTGCAGACCTTATAGGTCTCCATGTCAGACTGCAAACCCCATTAATAGGAGAACCTCCTAATCAGATTCATGGCCGATCTCCACGACCGTTGGGTCGCTGAAAGAAGGAACGAGCATTATTACAAGCTCGCCAAGAAGCTCAACTATCGTTCCAGGGCATCCTTCAAGCTCATTCAGATAGATGAGAGGTTCGGCATATTCAAGGAGGGGGATTCCGTCGTGGACCTGGGAGCATGTCCCGGCGGATGGTGTCAGGTCGCCAAGGAGAGGACCTGGCCGAACGGGCATGTCATCGGCGTCGATCTGAGGTACATCAAGCCATTGGACGGGGTGGAGTTCATCATCGGCGACATCACCGAGGATTCCACCATGAGGGAGCTCCTCGAGAGGTTCAACGGGAAGGCCGATGTCATCCTGTCGGATATGGCCCCGAACATCGCGGGCCATTACTCCACCGACCATGCGAGGTCGATCAATCTGTGCATGTTCGCCGTGAACGTCTGCGACCGCATCCTGAAGAAAGAAGGTAAACTGGTAATGAAGGTCTTCATGGGGGATATGTTCGATTCCCTGAAATCCGAATTGGAGAAGAGGTTCCAATCGGTGAAGGTCCATTCTCCGGATGCTTCAAGGCCCACATCTTCCGAGGTCTACGTTATCTGTCAAGGGTTCTACGGCAAGACCGTCAAGCTGAAGGACGTTTCCGAGAAGGAGAAGAAACCCGAGTTCACTGTCAAGGGCGGGTTCATATGAGGCCCACCAAGATCGTCTGCGTGGGATGGAACTACAGATCCCACATCAAGGAGCTGAAATCGAAGCTCCCCGAGGAGCCCACCATTTTCTTCAAGCCCGTCAGCTGCCTGATCGGGAACGGCGAGGACATCGTCATCCCGAAAGGAGTCACCAATGTGCAGCACGAGGTCGAGCTTGCGCTGATCTACGGGAAGGAATGCAAGCATGTTCCCGAGGAGGATGCGATGTCGTACATCTCCCACGTGGCGGTGTTCAACGATGTCTCCGCGAGGGATATGCAATGGAAGGCCCGCGATGAGGGGAACACATGGGATCTCGCCAAGGGTATGGACACGTTCGGGCCCATGTCGGAGCCCGTGCCGATCGATAAGGCAGGGGACCTTCAGAACCTTGAACTGGAATTGACGGTCAACGGGGAAGTCAGACAGAAGGGGAACACCGCGAACATGATCTTCACCCTGCCTTGGTTGGTCTCTTACGTGTCGAGGTACATCACCATGTGCGAAGGGGACATCCTGATCACCGGTACGCCCGAGGGCGTGTCGGAGATAAAACCTGGGGATATTGTATGTGCCAGGATTCAGAATGTCGGTGTTCTGACCAATAAAGTGAGAGCCGAGTGACGGTCGTTATTTCGTGATAATTATGCAGGAAACATGATTCTCTTCCTGAATTTCATAATAGTAAATTTGATATTATATAACATATCAAATCAAAAATCAATTTATATAGTGATATTCTATAACATATCAATATGGAAGAATGCTTGGTGCCCCGTCCTGTATATCAATCCCTTCTGATGAGGTCTGTGCAATCGCCGACTATCAAGGTTATAGTGGGCATGAGGCGTACAGGCAAATCCAAACTTTTGAAGCTCCTAATGAAAGATCTGATTGAATCAGGAACGTCCGCTGACAGGATATACTATCGCAAGTTCGATGAGGAGTTGGATGATGAGAGGCTCGATTTACGCGGACTCATTGACGATGTCAAATCGAAGGTACAGGTCGGTGACGGAACATTCATCCTTCTCGATGAGATGCAGGACATCGAAGGATGGGAGCGTGCTGTGGAATCGTTCTATGATTCCGGCGCCAACGTTTTCATAACCGGATCCAACGCGAATATGTTATCTTCGCAACTGGCGACCAAGCTTTCGGGGAGACATATCGAGATACCAGTGTATCCTCTGACCTTCAGGGAGTTCGTGGAGTTCAGGAGGAGTCGCGGAGATCAATCGGATGAGGATGTACTGATCAGGCGCTTCCAGGAGTCGGGTTCTCTGCCGGCCGTCGCGCTGATGGACGATGATGACACCGATCTGATAGACATGATGCTTTCAGGAACGTTCGATACCGTTTTCGTCAAGGATGTAATACAGCGCAATGAGATCAGGAACCCTGCCAAGATCGTGAACCTGAATCGTTACATGATGCGCAGCATCGGAGACAGGGTATCGGTCAGATCGGCGGCGGGATATCTCACGAGTACTTCATCGCCCACCAATCCGGAAACCATTGATGGATACATATCGATGCTAGAATCCGCCTTGTTGTTCTACCGTTCTAAGAGGATGAACTCGAAGACCAAAGAATATCTTCGCACGACGGACAAGTTCTACTGTACAGATATCGGAATCAGGAACAGGACGGTGCCCGTCCGCCCAGATGATATCGACGGTATCATGGAGAACATAGTGTTCATGGAGCTGAAGAAGAAGTATGGGGACGTGGCCACCTACGATGTGAATGGCAAAGAGGTCGATTTCGTGGTGTGGACGCCTAAGTACAAGGCCTACTACCAAGTGTGCTCCGATGCATCATCTGCCAATACTTTCAAGAGGGAGCTGGCGCCACTGAGGGCGATAGACGACAATTACCCGAAGTTCCTTCTATGCAAGGGGAAGCCCATGATTGATGATGCCGAAGGGATAAGGATCATCGATTACGACGAGTGGGTTAAGGATCCGTTATGAGCACGAGCATATACAGGGATCGTGTCCTAGGCTGTCTTGGGGATCAGGCACCGGGGCAGGGCAGAGGCGATGATACAGAACGTGTTTACGCTCATGAACACCGTCGGATCTGAGCGAAAATTGACAGTTCTCAATAGTCTGGTGCCATCTTATTTCTGTGATATGATTGAACTGATCGTGATTATTCCGACGATTCTGAATTTGGGAAAAATGCAATAAAATACATTTTTACGCGTGGAAAAATGTAGAAAAATACATTTTTCCCGATTCTATATATAGATATAATATCAATATAAGGGCTGATGATCGAGAGGAAGATCTACAGACAGCTCCTGGCTTGGAAGAACGATCCGCATCACAAACCGCTGCTCATAAAGGGACAGCGTCAGGTGGGGAAGAGCTACATAATCGATTATTTCGCCAAGCAGGAGTACAAGGACTGCATATTCCTGGACATGCACGACGATCCCGGTGCATGCAGATTGTTCTCCGATAAGCTAGAAGTGGACCACTTGATATCGGCCATCGAGGCGTATACCGACAAGAAGGTGGATGGCAGGAATGCCCTCATAGTTTTCGATGAGATTCAAGAATGCCCTCGTGCGAGGAGCTCTTTTAAGGCCTTCTCCAAGGATGGACGCTACGATGTCATCGCATCAGGTTCGCTGCTGGGGGTCACGCATCCTAAGAAGAAGAAAGACAAGGCAGGATCGGAGGATGCACTGGTCCCTGTCGGATTCGAGAAGCAGCTTGTGATGTATTCCTGTGATTTCGAGGAATTTCTGTGGGCCAACGGAATCAGCAAGGATGTCACGGCATCGCTCAGGAAGGATATCAGAGAGGGCAACGTCATCAACAGCGCTGTCCTGGACAGGTTCTCGTCGTTATTCAGGGAGTTCATGGTCATCGGAGGGATGCCCGAGCCTCTTCAGAGGTATGTCGATACTAAGAACATGGAGGAGGTCAGAGGCATTCAGGACATGATACTCGCCACCATTGTGGATGACATCCTGAATTACGCTCCCGAAGGGCAGGAGATGCGTACCTTGGCATGCTACAGGAGCATTCCATCTCAGCTGTCGCAGACCAACGGAAAGTTCCAATTCTCCAAAGTGGATGGTGTCCGCGGTCGGAAGGATTACAAGAGCATGGAGGAGAATCTGCTGTGGATCGAAGGGGCTGGTTACGGCAACTTCTCCCGTTCCTTGGATTCTCCCGAGATGCCTTTGGAAAATCATGAGAACAAGAGGTCTTTCAAAGTCTACACTTCGGATACCGGCCTTCTGATGAGGCAGTATGGTAAGGAAACGGCCAAGGCTGTACTGTCCAGCTCCGCGGGATATAACGTGGGAGCGGTCTTCGAGAATGCCGTGGCAGAATGTCTGACGAAGGCCGGTTTCGTTCCCAGATGGTATCACAAGAATGCCGGTGACAACAGGATGGAGTTGGATTTCGTCATATCACTCGGAGGCGGGGTCGCCGTTCTGGAGGTCAAGTCGGGGGATGACAGGAGCGCGATCTCCCTGACGAAGGCGTTCTCCGTCTTCGGAGTCGAAAACAGGATAATGTTCGAAGAAGGGAATATCACTGTCGAGGATGGGGTGAGGCATTACCCGATATTCGCTTCCGCATTCATCGATGAGCTTGATGGCTGATGGTCGGTCAAAGGAGGTCGCCGCCTCGGTTGTTTTGAACCCTTGTATGAAAAGGCTCTGTGAGTACGGGAGCATCCCGCCGACGGGAGTCAAGTTCACCCGATTTGACCATCATTATAAAATCGACATGCGATACTCTGGCCATGAACAAGAACGCGTTCATATTCGGGGCAGCCACGGCTCGGTCATCCTCGTGATGCTGTTCTCATTCCTGACATCGGAAGAGGGTTACAGCGTGAGGGAGGATGTGGTCGCAGGGGACTATATCGAATACGAGTTCTATGCCGAGCAGCACATCGCATACGATATGGAGATGAATGTGAATGAGTTCTACGACCGCTTTCTGCATTACGATGTGTCGCAGATGACGCAGGGAGAGGATGCGCTCTACCCTTACAATGGATCTGACCTCGAATGCCGTACCTTCCATTCCGATGATGTCCTAGTGTATCTTGCCAAAGGGTCGGACGTCCCCGTCTACGAGGAGGAGGACTACTATTCCCTGCATTACGTTAGGTCGCTGGTCTCGACGACGTTAGATATCACCAAGCCGGTCTCCCCTTCGGACATAACCGATGGGACGGAACTCAAACGGGTGGATGTCCAGACAGGGGGAGATGCCAACACCACCGAGAGGATGATGACCGTCGGGAAGATAGACGAACAGGGGAATACCGCCGTCGCTCTGAAGATGCTCGTCCTGATGGAGGAAACGGTCGATCTGACCGTAGTGTCCGTCGACGGCGACATGCTCACGATGGAGAACGGTGATGAGTACTATAAGGCAGTTTCCTGTCCTATGTTTCCTAAGCATACAAGCTGCAGGACTTGAAAGAGCAGTACGAGACGATCATCGAGGAGTCCGACAGCAAGGAGAGGTTCGACCTTCCCATGGGGAACGGATATTACGATGTGCACACGCTCTTAGCGGAGGGGCTGAACAAGGAGGAACGGACTTTCACGATCGCCCATTTGGGAGATGCCGTCGCCCTGCAGAAGATGCAGTTCAAGACCCGTCTTGTCCAATCAAGTTATTCTTCCTGGAAGCTGATCGGGTCCAGTCTTCTCGAGAAGTGATTCGATGCCATTCATCTCAGGGCCTCAGGCCCTGGTTTTCATCAAGGAATCGATGATCGTCGATTTCCAATGGAGATTACGACAGCAGTGCCTTCACGAAGATGAAGGCCGCTATGCCTATGAACACCAATCCGAAGAGGGAGAAGAACCACGGGGCGCCCGCGTCATTGGCCATGAATATCCATACGATTCCGAATATTACAGCCATGAGGGCCGACAGCATCCTGTAGAGCTTGCTAGACATGGGGAACGTATCATCCTAGGCTTACTTATAGAGGATGCCATTGCGGAGATTCTCATATCTTATGCGATCCATGGATCGGTTCGAAGTACACGAAAAAAATTGATTCCAATATATCATCGGACGTACTTCATTGGTCTAATTCCAAGAAACTATATAATTCGGAATTGGAGTATACATCTTTCGTCATATGCGCGTATTGTTATACTCGCCTATCGAACGAAACCAATTATTCCAACTACCACACAAGGGTTCATACAATGAACGCGGCAGAGAAGAAAAAATTCGAGAAGGTGAAGACCCGCATCGATAACGGAAAGATAGCAGATCAGAAGTGTTGGTCATTCATCAAGGAGTTGAACTCCTACAGCGATGAGCGCCTCGACACAGTTGCCATCAGGGACGGTTACAGGACGTATACCTACCGTCAGATGTTCCGCAACTGGGAGCACTATGCGGAGGTCTTCTCCGCCTTGGGAATCACCGAGAAGAACCACTCCCGTGCGATGCTTGTCGGAACGATGCTGACGGAGTCGATCTTCGCACTGTACGGTCTGAACATGACCGGTGCCTCCGTATCGCTCCTGTTCCACTTCGACATGTACGACGACGAGAACATCCGCAACATGATCAAGAAGGAGAGGGTCACGGACCTGATAGTGTCCGAGCTGTTCGCTTTCCCTAACGTAATGAAGAAGCTCCTACGTGACAAGAAGGAGTTGGGGCTGCGCAACATCATCGTTTTGGGAAGCCCCATGGGCGGAGAATACGCTATCCCCCCGTTGGAGATCGCACGTAAGCTGAACACATCCATGTTCAGGGAATTCGAGGGCGGTCTTGTGATGGACGACCTCCTCCGTGAGTACGAGGCTTTCCCGATCTCATTCGGCAGCGACAAATCCACCGATGCATCGGTGATCCTTCACACCACGGGAACGGTCAGCGGGATCCATAAACCGGTGCCCATGTCCGACAAGGCAGTGAACGCATTCGTCATCGGTGCGATGGAGGCCAAGGATACATACGAGGACTTCAAGGACGCACCGGAGCATATCGTCAGCTGCCTGATGCTCAACATGTCGTGGGCATACGCTACGATCGACATGCTGCACACAACTCTCGGTCTCAGCGGAGAGGTAGTATGTCTTCCGTACGGCGCCACCAACCCGCGTTATGCAGAGGCCATCGAGGAGTACGGCGTCAACGTATTCTTCACCAGCAGGACGATCCTTGATTCATGGGGAAAGTCCATGCCCGACATGGACCTGTCGAAGGTGAAGATCGTGTTCATGGGAGGAAGCTACGTCTCTCCCGAATTCAAGAAGACATTCAACGATTATCTGAAGTCCTGCGGTTCCTCCGCGCGTATCATCAACGGTTACGGCCTGTCCGAATTGGGAGGGGCCTGCCTCATCGCGGGAGCCGACAGGAACGACGACGCCATAGGCTATCCGTTCCCCGGGGTCAAGGTCAAGATATTCTCGGAGGACGAGAAGAAGTTCTACGATCTCTCCGACGGTCCCCGCACCGGAGTCCTGTACCTTTCCTCCCCCTCGATCAGCAGCGGGAAGATAGATGACCTGGTGTGCTTCGAACTGGAGAAGATCGATGGAGAGGCTTACTTCAATTCCAACGACCTCGTCCGCGTCAACAAGGACGGAAGCCTGACATGCATCGGACGTTCCAATCAGTTCTTCGTCAACAATGCAGGCGTGCGTTTCAACGCAGGTCTGATCGAGACAGCCGTCACGGCACAGCCCGGCATAGTGGCCTGCGGTCTGGTGCCGGAGTTCCACAAGATGCTCCACGATAACGTGCCTGTACTCTACGTGCAGACCAGCAGTTCGAAGGCCGATGAGCTTATCACCCTGCGCAAGGCACTGATCCAAGCGTTCCTCAAGGACGGTAAGATCAAGGACACGAACCTGCCCAGCCAGTGCGTCCTGGTGGACTCCATCCCGCTGAACGCGGGTGGAAAGGTGGACGCCAAGAAGCTGAAGAGCGGGGCCATCAAGGGAAGCCGTTACCACGTGAAGCCCGTCAAGGTGAACGGACAGGTCACCGACATCCTGCTCGTGCCCGCTTCGGAAGGCGAGAACGCCACACAGGGGGCGGGAGTCCCCGATGAGCTCGAGGACGACCCGTACAACATCGTTTCCGAGCTGTTCGCGGCCATTCCGGAGATCCTCGAGGGTCAGTACGGAAGGGTCTTCAAGATCCCGGGACTCAGGGAGATGTTCCTGAGGCTCATGGACTTCGACATCAACAACATCCCCGCAAGCATGTACAAGCTCACGCCCAGGCTGATCAAGATGGCCATGGACGAATACCCGATGAACATGCTCAAAGGGTTGGACCCGAAGAACTTCAAGTTCGATCCCGAGAAGGGTCTCATGCCTATCATCCAAGGCATGATGCCTATGGTCCAGGGTATGATGCCCATGTTCCCCATGGCGCCTATGCCCCCGATGCCGTTCATGCCTTTCGGCAACCCCTGGGGATGGCCCGGCAGCGACGACTATAATGCTAAGGCCAAGGAGAGCTGGGAGAATTTCAATTCCAACCTGGATTCATTCTGGAAGCAGATGAGGGACATGTACAAGGCGTCCCTGGAAGCATCCAAGAGCCAGTGGAACGCATACATCGATCAGTGCATGGAGGCGGAGGATTCCTTCGTGGACTCCCTGCCTGACGAGATGCCCTTCTTCACGCCCGTATCCCCGAAGAAGTATCTGAAGAAGGATAAGGAGCTGCGCGAGAAGGCGAACAAGAAGGCGATGGAACAGGCCGATTCCTTCTTCGACTACGCGTTGAAGAGACAGGAATTCGTCGACAGCATGGTCTCTGAAGGTGTCAAGAACACCGAGGAGAAGATCAAGGAGACCAAGGCTAAGGCGAAGAAGGCCAAGGACGCTACTGAATCGGATGCTACAGCCAAAGCAGATAAAAAGAAGAAAGTCGGTACGCAAGGTACTAAGAAGAAGCCCGCTCCGCGAAAAACTGATAAGGCTGGAGCACGCTGAACTATAAACTCTTTAAATATTAGAAAAAGGAGAAACGAATAAGATGAGCGACAAAAAGAAAGAGAAGAACGCACCCCCCATGCCCCCCATGCCTTTCCCCCCGATCGCATGGCCCCCGAAGAAGCCCGAGCAGAAGATCGACTTCGAGGAGGAGTGGAAGAAGTTCGAGGAGAATCTCGACACATTCATCAAGCAGATCGACGAGATGCAGAAGACCTACGTCGAGACGACAAAGAAGCAGTGGAACACATTCTTCAAGCAGTGCATGGACCTGCAGGACTCCTTCGCGGACTCCCTGCCCGACGAGTTCCCCTTCTTCGTTCCCGTGTCCCCCAAGGACTACATCAAGAAGAACAAGAAGTTCCAGGAGATGGCCAACAAGCAGGCCATCGAGCAGGCCGACGCATTCATGGACTTCGTTACCCAGAGACAGAAGTTCGACAAGGAGATAATCTCCGAGGGTGCAAAGAACACCAAGGCAAAGTTCGAGGAGAAGAAGGCCGAGGCAAAGAAGGCAGCCGAGAAGGTCGCAGAGAAGGTGGAGCCCAAGAAAGCAGAGGCAAAGAAGGCACCCGCCAAGAAAGAGCCTGCAAAGAAGGCAGAGCCCAAGAAGGCACCCGCCAAGAAAGTGGAGCCCAAGAAGGCCGCCGAGCCTAAGAAGGAACCCGTCGACCTCGCATGAGACGATTCCCGAAAACTGACGAAGCGTCTGTTTTAATCCCTGCCATCAGGGGGCGGTCCGCCGCACCCCTGCTGGCACTGTAGTTTTTCTGATAGATTGTTCTCAAAAGTGAAGCCCTTGGCATCAACAGAATGACCGGCTTCAGTTGAGATCCATTGGACATATCCAATAGATATCAGATGGGTACACCATGTCGGATCGGTTTGATCGACTATACTTCCAATTGACTCGACAATGCCTTGGTCAATATTTTATATTAACAGCATTTAGACAGACGAAAGGCTCACCGTTTCATGCCTTCCGTTTAGAATCGCATACTATCGGCGGAAGCGGCAAATACCTAACTGGATAAGACATCTAGCATGTGAGACGGTACTGGCGAATAGGATCGGAGAGGGATACGCATATGCTCGCGAGGGGAGAGAGGAAGGATCACACGATAAGGAATATCGCGATGGCCGTCGCAGTTCTGATGGTCTTGACCATGGCCGTAGCGGTAAGCGATACAGATGAGACGGAGGGGGCCAATGACCTTCTTCCTCTTCCCATTCAGGCCGGCGTATATTCCAGTAATATTACAACATGGATTCTGACGGAAAAAGGTAAACTGTACGGATGCGGCAGCTACGTGAATGGACAGCAGGGGATCGATGTCATAGAGGATATGATGACCTTCACCCAGCGTCTGCCCGATCTCACCATTGCAAGCGTTGCCTGCTCCGATAAAACAACATGGGTCATCACGACTGACGGGAAACTGTACGGAAGCGGCGACAACCAGCATGGACAGCAGGGGAACGTTGACACAAAGAGAAATGTGAGGACTTTCACCCAGCGTCTGCCCGATCTCACCGTTAAAAGTGTTGTCTGCTCCGATTATACAACATGGGTCATCACGACTGATGGGAAACTGTACGGATGTGGCGCAAACGGGGTTGGACAGCAGGGGAGCGGGGACTACGCCGATGTAACAACATTCACCCAGCGTCTGCCCGATCTCACCATTGCAAGCGTTGCCTGCTCCAGTGATACCACATGGGTCGTCACGACTGATGGGAAACTGTACGGATGCGGATTTAATGGGGATGGACAGCAGGGAATCGACGATCAGTACCTACCGGCTGTAAAGGTGTTCACCCAAAAGAAGTATAATTCCTATAGCGGCGTGTTTGAACCAATAACTAATGCGAAGAGTGTTGCCTGCTCCGATGATGCAACATGGTACGTCACGACTGACGGGAAACTGTATGCGTGCGGATGTAATGGGAATGGACAGCAGGGGATTGGAACCACTTCAAGCGAAGATAGGTTCAGAGAAAGGACCTCTGATTCGGCTGGGAATCCGATACAGAATGTTAAAAGCGTTGCCTGCTCCCTGTTTACAACATGGGTCGTCACGACTGATGGGAAACTGTACGGATGTGGCGCAAACGGGGTTGGACAGCAGGGGAGCGGGGGCACAGACAATGTAAATACATTCACCCAGCGTCTGCCCGAGCTCACCATTGCAAGCGTTGCCTGCTCCAGTGATACCACATGGTTCGTCACGAATGACGGTGACGTCTACGGATGCGGATATGGGAAAAATGGACAGCAGGGGAACGGTTGCAGAGACAATGTTTATGTGTTTACCAAACATTATCCCTACACAATCTCCGTTACTCCTCGCAGTGACAGCCTTGCTACGATCACGACTTCGTGGGAATCAGACCTCTCCGTCGGTTTCGGAACTACATGGTCCATATCCGGGAATGTTCTGACTTTGACCGACGGGGCCTCCGAATACATTGTGACTGCGGGAGTCAAGGAAGGATACGCATTCGCATATTTCACCGACAACGGTACAAAACTGGGATCTTCCGGTACGGTCACCACGGATATGAACATCGGGTGTATGATAAAGGTCCCGATCCCTCAGGCGGTCACCGGCCTCACCTACAACGGGACCTCGCAAACGGGAGTGAACGCGAACGACGGATGCACAGTCTCTGGTAACACCGGGACAGCTGCAGGGAATTACGCCGCGACCGCATCCTTGAAGGACGGGTGCGTCTGGAATCAAACGGGCAATCCCATCGGCGACAAGACGATAAACTGGTCCATCTCGAAGAAAGCCGTGACCGTGAGCGGCGGCATAACCGCTTCCGACAAGATCTATGACGGCAATGCAGTTGCCGTTCTGGACTGCACCGAGGCTATCATCACGGGGAAGATCGGGAGCGTTGACCTGTCCGTCACCGCCACAGGCACATTCGACAGCAAGGATGCCGGAACCGGAAAGACGGTAACAATCTCCGATCTCGTTCTCATCGGATATGGCAAAGACAATTACACGCTAGCGGAAAGCGGTCATCAGGAAAGTACGAACGCCAGCATATCGCAGCTGGAAGCCGCCCTCTCATGGGATCAGACTCCGCTCGTATACAACGGCAGTCCTCAGAAACCAGTCGCTACCGTAAGCAACCTCATCAGCGGGGATGAGATAACCGTCACCGTGGACGGATCGAGGACTGATGCGGGAGGACCATACACGGCGACGGCTTCCGGACTCAGCAACGGCAACTACATGCTTCCCTCATCGGGACTCACATACGAATTCACCATCGCCAAAGCGGATTACGACATGAGCGGAATATCCTTCGTCGATATCGTACCCGTCTATGACGGTCAGACCCACGCACCCGTGATTTCCGGAACCCTTCCGACCGGACACGACGACATACAGGTCACCGTGTCTTACAGCGGAGGTGCCGCCACACATGTTTCCGACGGAACGGTGACAGTGACCGCGACCTTCGCCACAGAATCCAGCAACTACAACGCCCCATCCGCGATGACCGCCACCGTCACAATAACTCAGAAGAACGTCACCGTCACTGCCGATGACAAATACAAGTACTTCGGAGAGGTCGATCCAGAATTCACCGCTACGGTCACAGGACTCGTAGATGAATATGTCATCGTTTGCGGACTCTCCAGGGATTCAGGGGAGGTCGCCGGCACCTATGCGATCCACGTCACCGGTGACACATCCCAAGGGGATTATTCCGTTACATTCGCGGACGGGACCTTCACGATCCGTCCCGTATTCACCGTCAAATTCAATGTCCAAGGACACGGAACCGCACCGTCCGATCAGACTGTGAAGATCGGAGAAAAGGTAATCCAACCAGAGGATCCGACCGCGACAGGCTACACCTTCGGAGGGTGGTTCAGGGAGTCCTCATGCACCACCGCTTGGAACTTCGGCGAAGATACCGTCTCCGAAGACATAATCCTCTACGCAAAGTGGACGATCAATTCCTATACAGTCACCTTCGATGTCCAGGGACACGGGACTGCACCCGCCGAGCAGACAGTGCAGTACGGGGGAAAGGTACTCGAACCCGAGGATCCTACAGAGACAGGCTACACCTTCGGAGGGTGGTTCAGGGAGTCCTCATGCACCACCGCATGGAACTTCGACGAAGACACCATTGCTTCGGATATCACCATCTACGCAAAGTGGACTATCAATTCCTACACCGTCACTTTCGACATGCAGGAACATGGGATCGCACCCGCCGAGCAGACAGTGCAGTACGGAGGAAAGGTACTTGAACCCGAGGATCCTGCCGAGACGGGTTATACCTTCGGAGGGTGGTTCAGAGAGTCTTCATGCGCCACCGCTTGGAACTTCGACGAAGACACCATCGCTTCGGATATCACCATCTATGCAAAGTGGACGATCAATTCCTACACGGTCACCTTCGATGTCCAAGAGCACGGAACCGCACCCGCTGTCCAGAGCGTAGAATTCGGAAGAAAAGTAATCGAACCCGAAGATCCTACGGAGACAGGCTACACCTTCGGAGGTTGGTTCAAGGAGGCGGCCTGTTCCAATAGTTGGAAATTCGAAAGCGATATCGTCACTGAAGACACAATCCTCTATGCAAAGTGGACGATCAATTCCTACACGGTCACCTTCGATGTCCAAGAGCACGGAATCGCACCCGCTGTTCAGAGCGTAGAATACGGAGGAAAGGCAATCCAACCTGAGGATCCGACTGAGACAGGCTATACCTTCGGAGGTTGGTTCAAGGAGCCTTCATGCACCACCGCATGGAACTTCGGCGACGATACTGTCGTTTCGGATATCACCATCTACGCAAAGTGGACGATCAATTCTTATACCGTTATCTGGAAGAATGGGGACAACATCTTGGAGACGGACACGGACGTCCTCTATGGATCGCAGCCCTCTTATGACGGCCCCACTCCGACCAAGGAGGCTGATGCCAAGTACACTTACACCTTCTCTGGATGGTCCCCGGCTTTGGCCCCGGTCTCGCAAGACATCACATACGAGGCGACGTTCGAGAGCAAGGAACGCAAGGACCCCACTCCAAGGCCGACACCCCCACCTACCCCGCCCACCCCCGTACCCGTGGACTATGAGGGCACGACGATCTCCGATGAGGGATCCACGACTCACACATCCACTCAGGAGACGATCAACAAGGATGGAAGCAAGGACGTGAAGGAGACATCCACCACCGTGAACGTGGACGGATCCACATCCGAGGTGCAGACCACGATCGTCGAGAAGACCGACAAGCAGGGCAAAACCGTTGCGGATGCAACGAGCACCGAGGTCGCAAAGGATGCCTCTGGAAACGTCATATCCACCACAGAGACGAAGACGACAACGACCACCACTGACAACACCAGCGTGGTCGTCGAATCATCCGAGGTGAAGGATTCCGAAGGCAGGACGACATCGATCATATCCACAGAGAAGGAGATCGTCGTCGGCGACGGTATCGTCACAGAGAATGTCAAGACCACCGAAACATCCGGAGATGTATCGGTCATCACCGAATCCGAATCCACCACGTCCACGATCGGCGGATCGGCAGCTGTCAATACAACCTCCATCGAGACCACCGTGATGGGCGATCAGACATCCGTCAGGGAGACCGAGTCGGTCACTACCACCACCATCGTATCCGGCGGAAAGCAGGTCAGCATTTCGTCTACGGTAATCGAGACCGCAGCGGACGGAACAGTCACCAAATTCGAGACGGAGTCCACTCTGGTCAACACCACGAAGGGGGACGTCACCACAATCGCCGCGGTGACCACCGAAGTGTCCAAGGACGCGCAGGACAAGACGATGTCCACTATCAGGACCGAGTCGGTCATAACCCTTACCGAGACCGCAGCGGTCAAGGAGATGGTTTTGACAGTCACCGATTCCGACGGAAAGGAGACGAAGACCGAGACCGTAGAGGCCACAAGCCTCGACGAGAAGTCCGTCATCGCCATCGCAACGGTCACCGGCGAGGGATCATCGAAGACCGAGACCGTGGAGGCCACCCTCAACTACGACACGGACGGATCCGTGCTGGATGCCTCCGATGCAGAGAAGGCGGTCGAATACAGCGATAAGGTCGCCGAGATTGCCGGCATCTCCGAGGATGCCAGCAAGGTCCTGAACGTCGACTCGGGAGAGATATCCTCTGCCACCGTATCATCTGAGGCACTCAGTATACTGGCCGAGAGTAGAACCTCGCTCAGCGTCGTCTCATTGTCAGGTTCCCTGACCTACGACAGCGATGCCCTGGGAAGGTTCGCCAGACTCTCTGGAGGCGTCACCGTCAGCATGGAGAAGAACAAGCTCTCCGATCTGAACGATGCTCAGAAGAACGCTGTTGCGGATGCAACCTTCGTATCCGTCAAGGCCATGGCGGGTAGCAGCTACATTTCCGACATCGGAGGAACTGTCGCGATGACCTTCGCCTTCGAGAACACCAAGGGTTGGAACAGCTTCGGAGTGTTCTACATCGATGATAAAGGCGGAAAGACCCCGATGGAGTTCTCCTACGATGCGGTCAGCAAGCTGATGACCGTGTTCTCCACCCACCACTCGGTATACGCGATCCTGGAGGTCTCCGAGGAGCCCGAGGGAAGCGGCATCGACAGCACCGTCCTGATCGCAGCGGGATGCGCGATCGCGGCAATCATCGTCATCGGAGCTTCGGTCGTCTACCTCAGGAGACACTGAGAAACAATTTACCCGTGCGAGAGCACGGGTCAACTTCTACCTATCTGCCTCGCACGGTACGCATTCTCTGCAGAAGTGAAGGGGACCAATCTGAACCGATATATATCTTAAAATCTTCGAACAAGCCATGAACAGGGCCGTCATTGCGATAGCAGCAGCCGCGGTCATTCTGGCCGCAGGCATAGGTTTCTATTTCGCTGTCAATGGCGGGCAAGGCGGTGAGCCTTCACCTGTGGATCCCGAGGTCGATGACATGGATCTTATTCTCACGATAGACGGAAGGAAGGTGGATGTGGTCTGGGAGGACAATCCGTCGGTGGATGCCATCAAGGTACTTGCGAAGGATAAGATGACGGTCAGCATGGAACGCTACGGAGGTTTCGAGCAGACCGGCAGCATGCCGAAGTCTGTAGTTAAGAACGATTCGTGGATACAGACCAGTTCCGGGGACATTGTTCTTTACAGAGGAGTCCAGATCAGCATCTTCTTCGAAGACAACGCTTACGATTACACCAGGCTTGGGAAAATATCGGGAATGTCGGAATCGGAGATCACTGCGATGTTGGACAGACAGAACGTGACAGCGGTTTTCACGTTGGAGAAGAACTGAGATTCATTTTGTTTGAGGATTCAAATTGTCTCAATGCTGCACTTTGCCTGATAAACTTGCCTTATAGGACAAAAATATTGCCTGGTAGTGTACCCGTAATTATCTGATATTTTGATATATTTAAAAATCCATATCTCATCTGGTGAATCTAGATGGGAGAAAGAGGACCCAAAGGGCAATTCTCGGACGTTTCATGTTCCAATCCTGAATGCAAAAAGTATGGCGTCACCGGAGGTGACAACATCGTCGGGAACGGTACGTACGAGGCCTGCGGCCAGATCAGTCAGAGGTACTATTGTAAACTGTGTGGCCACTATTTCAACAGCAGGACGGACACCGCCTATGACGGACTCAGATCGGACGCTGATAAGTTCGATCTTGCTATCAAATGCATGAACGACGGCATGGGCGTCCGTGCGACGGCCAGGACCGTCGGCTGCAGCATCAGTACAGTCCAGAGATGGAAGGCCAGGGCATCGGCCCAGGCCGATGCCGTGGCAAGGTCCCTGGAGCACGGCCTCAGACCGTACAGTGTGCAGTTCGATGAGATGTCTGGAACACTTAAAAAAAACTAACTTTTGGTGGAGAGCAGTTCACTTCCGAAGGGTTGTGGATATGGACCTGTATCGATGCTGCCAGCAAGTATCTGATAGGCATGCATCCGGATGAACGCGGGAAAGAGGTCGGTTACAGCTTCGTTGTAGAGATGATATCCAAATTCGACGACCCCTACAGTCCGATATATATGACCGACGGGTACAAGGTCTATACGGAAGCATTCCTGAAGAGGCTGGGGCAATGGGATAGGAAGCCATACCGCGGGCACGGGCGCCCGCCCGTATGGAAGTACGGGTATCCAGACTGCCTGAATTACGGCCAGGTGGTCAAGACGAGGCAGGGTAAGAAGCTTGAGAAGGTCGAATACAAGGTGATGTCCGGGACCATCCCGGAAGGATGGTTCAACACATCGGCGGTGGAGCGCATGAATCTGACGATCAGGAACAGTATGGCGAGATTGAAGAGAATCAGCCAGAACTTCTCCAAGGAAATCAAGGATCTGGAGCAATGCTGCGATCTGTTCAGGGCGATGTATAACTTCTGCAGACCTCACATGAGTCTGAGCTCCGGAACGATTAAGGTTACGCCGGCGATGAGTTTGGGTCTGACTGACAGGGTTTGGTCACTGAGGGAGTTGATGACTTTTTCTTATAGAAAAAACATCAGATGATTATGGGTACACTACCATATTGCCTTATAATCAGAAAATTGCCTTATAATTGCCTTAATCGTGAATTCGGCACATCTCCTTTAATTATTCCGATTTCTGCATAGCGTCCGCTACCAATTCTTGGACCTTTGCTTCAATCCAGCAGATGATCCGGGTCGATATCGAGAGTTTCCAGAATCCTCATGAACAGATCGATGTGCTCCTCGCTGCCGTCCAGGTATTCCCCTTCCGAATCCTGCACGATGTCCAATCTGGACATCGTACCGGATATGTTCTGCATGGTCATATCGATGCCGTTGGTCTTCAGCACATGCGTGATGATATCGGACAGCATAGTTCCCAACGATATCACGAACATCATCGCGTTCTCTCTGGAAGGTCTATGGAGATACACTCTGTCGATACCCATCCCATCCTTCATGAGTCTGAACGCGTGCTCTATGCGATATTGCCCAAGATAGGTCATCAGAACGGTATCGGCGGTCGCACCGAACCTTATGTTATCTGCATCCGCGCTTGACCTTGGAAGGTTGGTAATCAATACCCTAACCCCACGGTCTTGGGAGAGGGCCTTGGCTCTCTCCTCGTTGAACGCTAGCTCGATGTTGACCTTGTACTCAGTCTTTGTCATCGGCTTGGCATCCTTGCGCGGGCGCCCGCGATGCCCATAACCTATCGATACCTCGACCTCGTCTATGCTCCAGATCACATCATAAGCCGAGTCGACATGCTGGTACAAACATTCGTCCAATGCCCTCTTTGCATCGACATCGCAGTTGAACATCCTTGATTCGAACCTTCCAAATCTGGCTTTCGCTTCCTTCAGTCCCTGTTCCCTCAGATACTCTATGCCTGCGGAGATATCGTCTGTGGTCCTGAATGCCACGAATCTTAGAGACCTTCCATCGACCTCTGCGTCCGTATCGTACAGTTCCCACCCGTCCCTGACCAGGGACGGGTTCATGGTGCCTGTACGAACGGATTCGACGATCCTCGATCTTACCTTCTTCCCGAAGTTGTCCGGACATTTGGCCACGAATCCGAATCCTTTCACCAGCATGAGCTTCACAAGAGGTCCCGTCACGATTTTGCAATCGGCTGCCAGTGTACTGACCTCAGGATCCACCTTCTTCGAAAGGAATTCAATCGCATCCCTGTCCATCTCCCCGTCGGTGGTAGCGCCGTCATACGGCCTCTCGTAGCATACTGTCCCGTTGCCGTCGGTCACCGACAGCAACGAATACACCAGCCTCTCGTTGTGACCGTCCTTGGCATGTCTGCAGCGTTCCGGGAACGCTGCCTCCATGACATCCGGCTCCCTCACCAGTGAGGTCACGCTGAAGTTGGTCTCGTCGATGTTGAACATGTTGGAGCTCAGCCCGTATTCCTTGCATAGCATCGAATAGCATTCGAACGTCAGTTCCCCCAGGTCTTTCGAGAACAGTCTGTCCAGATTTCTTGAGAACGCCCTTGCGTTCAAAGCGTTCACATCCACATCCCTGCCGAACAGCTGCTCGTTAGGGCTGCTGATGTAGAGGTTGGAGATTCCGAACAGAGGTCTACGACCTTCTGCGCTCAGCATGGTGCCGATCATGGCCTTCACAGCATTGCCCGGTGTCAGCTTGATTCTGGGATCGCACCTGAACTTGGAATCGATCAATGCGGTCAACCCTTTCTGCTCGAACATTGCCATGGCTAGAGCCGAGGCTGCCTGTAGCCTCGTCGTCTGCCTGTTCATCCCCTTTCTTAGAGCCATGTTCCGCGGTCCTTTCTCTTCCGATAAAACCCGATCGTCTCACCGCGGTACGCTCTGCCTGTGAAAATTAGCGATTATAATCGGGCTTTGCCCGATATATATCGCTAAAAATATTTATAGGCGACGATTCATCTACTCATCGGTACGCTCGATTACGATAGCGGTAGCTATGCGCTGGTTCTGAGAAAATCCAAGAAAACAATGGATCCTGCACCACATTTTTGCACAGAATCCGGAGAAATCGATATTTTTGCACGAGAAATTAATTCACTTGAGATGTGCCGAATTCACGTTAATCTGAAATTCCCGATTTTGAACTACATCATGTTGTCAAGTCTTCGACAGGCAGTTGAGTGGGGCCCTCGACCCCGAAGAGATCGAATATCCCTCTCTGACCCTCTTCGTCTTCTCGTTCCCCCAACTCCCGATGGACCCCGTCAGGGAGGGTTATCTATTCGACGGCTGGTTCACGGAACCCGATGGAGGCAAAGAAGTTACCACCGACACCCAGTTCACATCGGATACCAAACTGTATGCGCATTGGGACAAGGCCTAAGACAAACCGATTAACTTGACTTGGACAGTTCGATTCCGTCTGGATGACAGAATAGACCGCCCAGGTACGTGCCTGTCCGCTCATGCGGCAGGCGATTCGTCCCTTGCGGGAACGGGGTTGCCAGTCAACCCCCTGAGGAGGATGTTGATCGCCGCGTTGATGTCCCTGTCCGCGGTGTATCCGCATACGGGGCATCTATGGATGCTTGTGTTCAATGTCTTCCCCACATGCTCCCCGCATTGGGAGCATGTCTGCGATGTTCCCCTGGGATCCACCTCGATGACCTTCACGCCGGCGCATTATCCCTGGAGGAAATTTGTGTCTTAACCTGACAGGACTTTCAACTCAAGTACCTTCTCGTTTCATATATTATTCCGATGGGCCTTACAAGACATACAGTATAGGAAACACTGATATCGAGATGAAACACAGGGAATCCAAAGACATGCCTGTTTCGGACGGATTAGCAATACTGATTCACGCTTTGAAGACCAAGGGGAATGGAAACATCACCCAGGATGACATCCGTACACTGTCTAAATTTGTCCGTTTACACATAGTCGCAATGGATCCTGCCGAATACAGCAGAACAACACCTTGGATAAAGAAGGAACTTCAGAGGATTGCCAATGTACAGCCACTATGAAATTGCAAACTTCCCGACTCGGACCTCAGAGATATAATTCTGCAGGTGAGTTCTGAAATGAAAATTCCACCTACGTTGGTTGAAAACCGAACATGATATCGAACACATGAGGACAATCGGTACCCTAACATAACTCAACGGAAATGCACCATTTAATCCTAACTGACTGTCAGGCAACTAGAAATGTCATGTTATGAACTTCGGTCCGAATTCACTACATCTAACTTACAACAGAACCAAAACATTTTAACAATGTACAACAAGCGCTTCTCATGAACAGAACTGTACTTGCGATTATCGTATGTGTTGCTGCAATCCTTATTGGAGTCGGCGCATATTTTGCTATGTCCGCACAGAACAATGGCGGTGCAGACCATGGCGATTTGAGCATATTGGATTCGGACGAGAACATAGTCAAGGGACTTACCATGACATACGACATCAGCGATTCTGATGGTAAAGGAAATGCCAAAGCTAAAACCGTCGTGAAAGAAGTGGTCGATAACGATGTCAAGTACACAAGTACATACAAAGGCGTATGGAAAGACGACACTTCGATAGAACTCGATAATTTCAGCAAATCGGAATTCATGTTCGACTATACAGACAGTTCCGCGATTCCTGAAGGTGTGACTGTAAACAAGGAAGGGGACAGTTACAGGATCAACGGAGTATACACGGAAGAATACGATACTGATTACACAAAATACACTTTCAAAGACCTCGTCATAACAACGGAGGGCACGGAGACCGTTAAATCAGTCACTGGACAGATCGCCGATGAATACACGTACACATTAGATGAAGAGAACTACGAAAAATACACGGATGTTTATTCTTACAAAACAAAGGACTCTAAACTATATGCGGACTGGGAATTCGAAGGTGCGGAGAACTACGTCGTCACAAAGGACAAATTCTTCGAGGCGAGCGTAATCTACACGTATTCGCCGGATCTGTATAAAGGGGCGACCATCACGGAATCGAGCGGAAAACTTGGCGATTTCAAAGTCAAGATATACACTGTGAACGGTGATGTTCACGATGGATCGCTGATAGAGAAATACGAGGATTACAAGGTATATGTGTACGGGAAGTACATTATATCAACATCAGGAAAAGTCGATGGGGACAAATGGCAAATCGATGTGATGATAAAAATAGAGAAATGAGAACTCTTTACGGCTACCGTGTCGATGAATCCTCTGTCGACGGAGACCTGCTCCATCTGCATGCTTGACAGCATTAGTCTGAATGCAAAGCGGAAGTCCAGGTCACATCGGCACAGTGGCTGCAAAGGACCCACCACAATTGATTGAACAGTAGACTCGATCATGATGATCGTTTAGAACTATCGTAAATTCAAATAAAGTGAAACCTGTTCCAATTTCTTTAAATCCGAACAAGTCGAATGCTGGTCCAGTGATGCAAAGCATGTCAAACGATTCTATTGATAAAAGATTGCCCCCGGATACAGCTATCGATCCGAGGCCGTCTTCAGGGAAGAAGATGAACCCGTACATCCTTGTGGCAGGGATTGCGGTCGCGATAGCGGTCCTCGTAGCTGCGCTGTTCGCTTTCGGTGTTTTCGATGACAAAGGCAAAGAGGGAGAACAGTGCGGGGACAATGTGTACTATACTTTTGACGAATCCGCCAAGACGTTAGATATCTTCGTGAACGGTCAGGGCAAGGGCGTGATGTACGATTTTGAAGAGGGTGAAACAGATCCGCCTTGGATGCCCTACAGTAAATCCATAGAGCATATTGTGATCGGTAAAGGTGTTACCGTAATAGGGGAAGAGGCATTCTATTACCTTCCCTCAGTCATCTCGGTGGACCTGCCGGATGGATTGCGTGACATACACGTTAATGCATTCACCGGTTGCGAATCCCTCAAGACCGTTGAAATCCCCGGCAGTGTCGAATCGATCTCGGAGGAGGCATTCGATGACTGCGGCGCCCTGGATACCATCTCGGTGGATCCGGATAATGGCTATTACACATCGTCGGACGGAATCCTTTACAGCAAGGATCTGAGCACTATCGTCAAGTATCCTGCGGGAAAGCCCTCGTCCTCATTCACCGTACCCGAAAACGTCGTTACGATCGGCAAATCTGCTTTCGATAGGTGTCATAACCTCGTATCGGTCGAAATACCTGACGGGGTGAAGACCATTGGCAAATATGCGTTCTATGAATGCGACCGCCTCCAGTCCATATCCATATCGGGCAGCGTCGAGAAAATAGGCGAATGGGCATTCACCTCATGCAAGGATATGTCTAACGTGAAATTGAACAACGGACTGAAGACCATTGGTGAGAAAGCATTCTATGAGTGCGAATCGTTGACAACGATCGAGATCCCGAATACCGTGACCCGTATAGAATTCGGATCGTTCGATAGTTGCACGTCCCTGGTATCGATAATTGTGCCAGACAGCGTGGAATACCTGGGTGACTTCGCATTCTTTAAATGCAAATCGTTGACCAGTGCCTATATCGGCAAAGGTGTCGAAAATGACCAAAATAGGGCATTCGATCTATGCGAATCCCTCGAAGCCATAAACGTCGATCCGGATAACATGAGTTTCTCGTCGAGGGACGGAGTGCTGTACAGCAAGGATGAGAGCGTTCTGATAAGATATCCTGAAGGAAAGGATGCCGACCTGTTCATAATTCCCGAAACGGTAACGACCATCGCAGCGAATTCGTTCCTGAAATGCAATTCGCTCACATCGGTCACCATAACGAAGAACGTCGTAACGATCGATAAGGGTGCACTCGATCTTTTTGAGTCCGTAGAATCGTTTTCAGTGGTCGCTGACAACCCCAATTACTCATCGGAGGACGGGATACTCTATGACAAGGGGAAGAACACGTTGGTGAGATATCCGCCTTCATACCCATCTACCACATTCACCGTACCTGACAGCGTATCGATCATCGGCGATTCGGCAGTCGGCAACTGTAAGAACCTGGTGTCCGTCACCGTCCCGGGTACGGTTAAGAAGATATGCGATTCTGCATTCTGTGACTGCGATTCGCTGATCTCGGTCGATCTGGGAGAAGGTATCGAATCGATGGGTTACTTTGTATTCATCGGTTGCGATTCGCTTGTCACAGTTACAGTTCCGGACAGTGTCACCGCGATGGACACTGGGGCCTTCGATGGTTGCAAATCGTTGGTATCGGCCGTAATTGGAAAAGGTCTGACCGAGATCACGTCCACGTTCTACGGTTGCACGTCGCTCGTCACGGCGACCTTGCCGGAAACCTTGACAGAGATAGGGGATTTCGTATTCAGTGACTGCACCTCGTTGGCCCTGATCAGTTTGCCCGCTGGTTTGGAGACGATAGGCGAAGATGCTTTCGAGGAATTCACATTCTTCGATTTCGCGGACGGGACCTGGAAGGAGATAGAGATAGTGGCTGACAACCTCAAAGGGAAGACTTGGGCCGGTCAGGGCGGTCTGAAGCTCTATCACGCATTCCTGGTGGAATTCGATCTGAACTACGGATCCGAAGGCACCTACACGGATAGTTGGACGGCAGTGGAAGGGAAACTCCCGGAGCTCCCGGCGGATCCCGTCAGGGAAGGTTACCTGTTCGACGGTTGGTTCACCGAACCCGACGGTGGCAAAAAGGTGACCGTGGGCACGCAATTCACCTCGGATACCGAACTGTATGCGCATTGGGACAAGGCCTAAGACAAAATGATTAAAACAGGGGGGTCACCCCCTCCCTTAGTGTGCCCAGCACACATGGTTCGAATCTTCGGATTCCATCCACAAACGCTTTGTGGATTCTAGGAGGTGAAAGTCCTCTGCGGGCCCGAAGGAGGGAACCGCTAGTCGGAGGCAAGGTTGTGCCCGTGAGGGTCATGGCTGAAAGAGGCCCGAGACAAAACCCCGAGCCTACGTACAGAAACCGCATTTGAGGTCGCTCAGGACGGATGACCTGGTTAAGAACAGGGAAGTCCGATATCCTTACGAAGTCCTGAAGATAGATGCGGAGGCTACTGGGGGGAAAGAGACCATGCATACCTGGGGGAGGTCTCACTGCCCTGCCCCAAGAAAGGTGACCGCGCACAGCGATGTGCGCGGGGACAGTGAGAAGTCAGCAGAGGCCATAGTACCGTGAAGAGTGCCGAGGAAGGAGCTCTGGGAAGGGCCGAACGCCAGTTTACAACCCGCCGAGGGTGGAAGCGTGATGATGAAATGCCGAGTCAACGTAAAAGACTGAGAGACTACCTCAAGGCCAGAGGAATGGAAGTCCAAGTGGCCGAAGACGGTGTTGACTTCACCATACGCGAAACATGGGGCGAGTTGAACGTACCCGACCTTATGGACCAGGTCCTCACGCGTGAGAACTTCGATCAGGCGGTCCGTCAGGTCGTGGCGAACGGAGGTGCGCCAGGCGTGGACGGGATGTCCACAGCCGAACTGCCGAAGTTCGTCGAAGAGCATTGGAACGAGATATACGAGCAACTGAGGGCGGGAAGGTACTTCCCGTCCCCGGTCCGCCGTGTCACCATACCCAAACCGGATGGAGGCGAGAGGAATCTCGGCGTACCCACGGTCCTCGACCGTGCGGTACAGCAGGCCATCGCCCAAGTGTTGACACCCATATACGAACCCATATTCTCGGAATCCAGTTTCGGATTCAGACCAGGAAGGAGCGCCCACCAGGCGGTGACCAAGCTTCTTAACGACTACAAAGAGGGATACACCTGGGCGGTCGATATCGACCTGTCCAAGTACTTCGATACCCTGAACCACGACACGCTCATGAACGCCCTCCGCAGGACCGTACACGACGAGACGTTGCTCGTCACCATCAAGAGATTCCTGAAGAGCGGGGTCATGGCCGACGGTGTGGTACAGGATACGGAGAGAGGTTCCCCCCAGGGCGGGAACCTCTCCCCCCTGTTGGCCAACATATATCTCAACAGGTTCGATGAACTCCTCGAAGAGAGGGGCCATCGTTTCTGCAGATATGCCGACGACATCATAATCCTCGTCCGCTCCGAAAGAGCGGCCGAGCGTGTGATGTCCTCATCCATCGATTTCCTCGAGAACACGATGAAGCTGAAGGTCAACACAGATAAGAGCAAGGTGGCGAAGGCCACCGAGGTCAAATACCTTGGGTTCACGATTAACGATTACGTCAGTCGCGAAGGCACCCGAATCATCCAGGTCGCCATCCACAAGAAGTCTATGGACAGGTTCAAGGACAGGGTGAGGAATTATCTGAACGAGATCGGCGGATGGTCAGTCCAGAAATGCCTGGAGGTGCTGAACAGGTATCTTCGGGGATGGGTCAACTACTATGCCCTGGCAGGATCGAGATGGCAGTTCCAAAGGCTGGTCGAATGGGCACGCAGAAAACTGCGTACCAAGATTTGGCACCAGTGGAAGACATCCAGGAATCGGTTCAAGAGGTTAATGGCCATCAAACCGAACCAATGGCAGGTTGCGGGATGCCTAGTCCATGCAAGGGCGCACGGGACATGGCACATGTCGGCATTCAGACCACTCCAATCCATCCTATCCAACAGATATCTGGAATCCCTAGGATTCCCAGACATGCTCCAGATGTACGAGGAAGCACATACCAGACTGGCGAACCGCCGTATACGAGAAGTACGTACGGTGGTGTGAGAGGGTAACCGACATGACCTTACATCATGTCGGACCCTACTCGATCAAATTCAGATCGGGATCATTCTTCGAAACGATCCATCGGACTCTAACCGAAATTTATGATATCGCGTTTCAAATCCCGCCGGTAAGCTTTTCCTTGACCTTTGCGACCTTGTCGGCATCTATTCCGACATAATCCACAAGATACTTGGTGAATACCTCTTCGGGATCGAACTTCTCGAATTCTATTTTGTTCCAATCCACTTTCTCCGGATGTTCTATCAGTTCGGTATGATCGTACAGATAGAACACACGTTTCGGATAATACTCCGATATTATTTCGTATTCCTCGCTGCCTTCCTCGATGTTATAGCAGTTGCAGAAAGAGGTCATGAAATCTTTCAGGATCTCATCGTAGGTCGCTCCGGCGAGACCTTCGATGACAGCGCAGTAGAAACCCGTACGGTCCTTGCCGTATGAACAGAAGACCCCTGTCTTCCCTTCTGCTTCGAGGAGGGAATCGATCAGGAATCCGATCTCGTCAGGATACGAATGGACTGCCGCATGGCATGATTGACACGACACCTTGCCTTCCCTGTACAATCCGCTCGCATATGCATCCGGCATCTTCTCCGCATATTCGGCCACTTCATCTTCATCCATGTTCAAACAGATCATGTACTCGATCCCTAGCTCTCTGTAGAATTCATCGGTGATAAGGCTGCGATTGCCGACGTTCCAAGGCGATGCTGAACGGTATATCGAATCAGATAACAGATCGCCTCCGCTGACCTCACGTATATTGGCGAACTTAACAATATCATCATAATCATCGGGATCATCGCTATGCCCATTCAGATAGTTCGGTAACTTGTCAACGTTCGGATTCCTTCCCTCGCGAGAAAGGGTGAGAACGTCGCCGACCTTGAAGTCCAGGGTTACGTGGTTGCAAGTGGCGTATCCTAAGGTGATCTTTCCAGATTCATCGGTGATGTACCCGCCATAAATAGGTACTGCCTTGTATTTCGCATTGGGGGAGAGAAGGAACAGGTTCGCATCGTCATCGGTCTTCACCAGGATATCATCGCCTATCTCTGCCCCGAGACCCTTCAGATCGTCCATACCGATATCCAGAACGATGGTGTTTCCGTGTTGGACCTCGATCACCTCTGCACGCAGCGTAGGTTCCTTATCTTTGAAAACGTCAGAGATCGCTATAGCACCGATGATGGCCACCACCGCGATTACAGTTATGATGAAAAGCTTCGGCATCCTGTCCATGAACTTGGTATCCCTTATGAAGGATAAAAGTTGGTGCGTTTGCACAAACTGGATCGAGGATTCTGCCAGATTCACAATGATCCTATGCATACGGGAGGATAATGTCACACCCTAGCACCGACGATGATAGCTTATTATCACTGATCCTACATCTTCAATCATGGGGAAAACCAGGGCGATAACGGTCTCCGTTGCGATCATCGTCATCATATTGGCAATCGCATACGCCATGCACCTTGATGACGAGAGAGGAAAAGGCGAATTCTTTTTGGATTGGGGCCCCGGCACCACAATGGAGTATCGTATGAGCGGCGGGTACACCGGGAACACCGCGGGATTCGACGTCTCGTATATCTTCGATGGCAGCACTCAGCATGATGAGATAATATCATCTTCAGCGACCGAGTTCACTTATGACAGGATCGTGACCATGAGAGTTACCTACATCGATCCGATAACGGAGGAGACCCATTCAAACACACAGTCCTTGGAAAGAACAGTTACCCAGGACAGAACGGTTAGATTCGATGACTACAAATCATCAACGATGGAAACCAAATGGGGGACCAAGAATGTCCTGATCATCAAATCAATCATAACGGATGAAAACGGCAATAGGATCGATTCGATAGATTACAGGGATGAGAGCACCTTTATCCGCCTCAAGGCCGAACTTTCTTGCGACGATTATAGAACCAAAGCGTCCGTAGTGAAGGATTGACATATGACCTATACACTGACGGATTATGTGTTGAAGTGAACGTGGAACCACATGCCGGACTTATCAAGGTTCAATTGTCCGTATGCCAACCACGCTTCATGGATGCTTTTCAAGACTGTTTATTCCGAAATTCCCGGTTTTGAACTATATCATGCCGTAGGGTCCTCGACAGGCAGCTGCGCAGGGTCCTCGACCCCGAAGAGATGGAATATCTCCCTGACCCTCTTCGTCTTCTCGTTCCTCACCCTCAGTCCATTGTCATCGATGATCTTGTAAGTGGCGGCGGACATGAGCATGTTCTCGACCGTCAATCGTTTGACATTTGTTCCGACATCACCGGTCTACCCTTTATGTACTATGAATGCAGATGATTGAATGGTGACAAGATGGGGCTTAGAGAATTCCTCAAGAAGCACGAGGTAGAAGACGATGGCGTAATGCGCGACGAGTTCGGGGAGGAACAGGAAGGCCTCACCATAGACCTCGATGGCGCTTTCAAAGCCATCAAGAGTCTGAAAAAGGGCAAGCAGTGACCCTTTGAGGATCGCACGTCCGTTCCGGATCGAAGGCCCAGCGGAGTCTTTCTCCTGGAAGGTTTTCGGGTGAGCGGCTAAGGGAAATATGAGCAGGCACCGCCTGCTCATTTTAGTGTTGTTTTCGGATCATTCGATGATCATGTAGTCCGAGTCCATCCTGGATTGGCTCACAGCCGATCACTGAGGTATTCGAGAAGAAGCTCAAGATGCATTCCTGCGGATAGGAGGGATACTATCCTATATTCGCATCTATCGATAGGTCGTATACCTGGTGGATCGTACACGGTTATCAGACTTTTTCTGAACCTTCGGGAGGGTAGTCGGACAGCCATCTATACAGATCGTAGAATATGGGGAAGAGCCCTCTTCCCTTGTCGGTCAGGCTGTATTCAACACGGGGCGGGATCTCGTTGTACTGCACCCTTTTCACCAGCCCGTTGTCCTCCAGTTCCTTCAATGCCGTGCTCAGCATGGATTTCGTGATGTTCGGTAGGCTCTTCTGGAGCTCGCCGAACCTGAACGAGTCCTTCTTCGAGAGTTGGTACATGACGACCATCCTCCATCTGCCGTTGATGGTCTGCATCGCCCTGTACATTGCACAATCCTCCGTGATCTCTGTTTCCATCTGTGCACGTTCGATGAACTGATCGAACGTCAGCCCTTTCTCCATTTCCGTCATGGTAGCGAACTCCGTACCTGGTAGTGCTCACAGTACTACCAAGTATAAAAACAAGTATTGGTATAAATATACTACTAAGTATGTAAATCATACAAGGAGACGATAGAATGGATTTCCTAGAGATGGCAAAGAACCGCTATTCCGAACGCTATTACGACCCAAGGCCAATAGAACAGGAGAAGCTGGACAGGATATTGGAAGCCGGCCGCGCGGCCCCAACGGCCTGCAACTATCAGCCTCAGAGATTCTTCCTCATCAGGAGCGACGAGGCCAAGGCCAAGCTGAGGACGGTCACGCATTTCCACTTCAACGCTCCGCTCACCATCCTCGTCTGCTACGATTACGACCAGGTGTGGAAGAACCCCCGGGACAGGTATTACAAGGATTATAACTCGGGGGAGCAGGATGCGAGCATCGCCGCTACGAGCATGATGTTCGAGGCCGAGGAGCAAGGGATCCATTCGGTATGGGTGAGAGGGTTCGATTCCAAGACTGTGGCGGATACCTTCGGCCTCCCGGAGAACATGATCCCGGTGATGATGCTGGTGCTCGGGTATCCGAGATCGGATGCGAAACCCAGCGACTGGCACTATCTGAGGAAACCCTTGGATGAATACGTTACGGAGCTGTGATGCCGTGCATTTCACCCAGCCCGTCTACCGTAACCCGTACTGGCCGACATATCCTCTGCTGCAGATAACGCAGGGCTGCACCCATAACAAATGCAGGTTCTGCTCTATGTACAAAGGGGTCCCGTTCAGGATGCAGCCGATGGATCTGATCGAGCAGGATCTGCAGGAGCTGTCGGTGTCCGTCCCGGATGCTAGGACCATACAGCTCCTGAGCGCGAACCCTCTGGTGCTGACCTATGACAAGTTAGCCCCGATCCTGGAGATGATAAACAGGTATCTCCCGGATATGGAGTACATCTATGCTGCCACGCGCGTCACGGATATACGGAACAAGACCGTGGACCAGTTGAGGCATCTCAAGGAGCTGGGGCTGAGGGAGATATCCTTGGGAGTGGAGAGTGCCGACGACTGGACGCTGGACCGCGTGAACAAAGGATACCATGCGGAGGATATCATCGAGCAGTGTACCAAGCTGGAGGAGGCGGGCATAGATTATTGGATGACCTTCCTCAACGGAATAGGGGGCAGATCCCATTGGCGTGAGCATGCATCGAACTCTGCAAAGGTCTTCAGCCAGTTGAACCCGAAGGTCGTGGGGACGGGAGGGCTCACACTGTTCCCGGACACCGATCTCTATCTGGAGGCGTCGACCGGGGAGTTCGATCCCTTGGATGAGCGGGGCCTGATGGAAGAGCTCCTGCTGTTCGTGGAGAATCTCGATTTCAAGGGAAGGTTCATCACCCATCACACCTCCAGTATCGACCTCAACACTGACGATTTCGGACGTGACAAGAAGAGGATCGCGAAGGCACTCAGGGAAGAGATGGACCACGGGAATCTGGACCTGATGGCCAGGATGAGGATGATGAAGAGAGGCCTCTGATAGGGCGGAGCCGTCCAGTCCTCAGAGGTTCGGATTCCCTACGCTTGTAACGACGAGTTCTCTGTTATCGTCTTCAGTCAAACCGAATACAGCAGTGCTGTCGAAGATATTGGCAAAAGAAGAGCAGGTCTCCCAGAAATCGGCTGTACACTTTTTGATGCTGATTTGGCTTCAAGGTACAATCCCTCTTTCATCTTAGTGAGCTTATCGAGATTCAAACAATCATGGTAATGTGATACTTTTTAGTTGATGTTTTGTCTATAAAGAAAAGACATCAACTCCGTCATCCCCCAAATATGGTCGGTCAGACCCAATTTCATCGCAGGCGTGACATCTACGCGTTTGCCACCGTTCTCCTTCTTCCGG
>JAZNDX010000037.1:0-37516 GCA_045588265.1 Candidatus Methanomethylophilaceae archaeon
GCTGTGATACATCGCGTTGATGATCGCATTGTCCGTAGGGTCGTCCTTGAATATCGATTCCGGGCCGAATAGCGCGTTATCGAAGACCACCGCGAATACGGTGATCACTCCGAGCACACCGAGGATGATGAGGATCGCACGGTCCTCCCTCTGCTTGTCGGTAAGCTCCTTCTTTTCTTTCTTCACTTCTTCTGTCATTTTATCAACTCATATCATTTTTGATTCGATTAGTTTACAAGGACCTATACTCACTTGTCAAAGGTTCGACTGTGTGATCAGAATTCTCATAGACTTTAATAGTATAGCCATATTGAACATCAGGGTCCATCTGTTCAGGTATACCCTCTATACGTATTCCGTTTTGTATTGGTGTCGTGAGTGTATATATCTCCGATTCACCAGGCTTTTCTATAGTGTATGTGTGGCCGCCATAATCTCCATAGTTGAAAGTTATATCAAAGAATACACTAGGATCACTCCTTGTGCCGTTACTTATTGTGATTTTTGCTTTTTGGACTATGAATGAAATTGTCGAATCTGTAAAGGCATAATAGTCTACATTGCCGGTGGTGGACACTTTGACATACACGGTGTCGCCGTCTTTAAGATCTTGAAGTTTATTTATCTCGACCGTGCGAGCTTCATCTGAGTAATAGCTAAATGTGGGGGTGATCCCTGACTTGAGTGTACCTTTCGTGACCACAGGATGTCCTTCTGCCATGCTCGCAGATCCTGCTTCCACCCATTCATCATTTAATGACTGACTCCCAGTTTGCACATCAATGATGCTGTATGGGCGACCGTAGTTGGGGCCGGCGTCGTTCGCTGTCACAACGACTTTGTAACTATGGTCATATTGGACTTGTGCAGTCTCGAAGGTTTTTTTGGAAGCAATTTGTTTTGGTTGTGAATCATCTGTTAATTTGACGCGATACACCCATTCTCCATCAGACTCTGCGAGATAACAATAATAATGGAAGTCATCAGGGTTCGATGTGGCATTAGTTGTCACTGTTATTGTAGTTCCTCCAGTTACTTTGCATTCTAAATTAGTGAATGGGTTGGCGTACGTCTTTATGTTATTGAAAGTGCTGACAATCGTCCCTCCGTCAAGTATGCCAACGTAGTATGTCGTTCCGTTCGTGAGTCCAGTGAAGCTAACTGTAGCAGAATCTGCTGATATTTCGCCGCTTTTTACAACATCTTTATAACTGCTGTCAGAATAAAGATTCGCTACAAGACCGGTTCCATACCCGTACGAATATTTGATTGTGAAGTCCATTCTTGCCGTATCGTCCGTCAACCCCGGCCATCTGTCCAAAACATATTGATCACTATCGATTTTGTACACACTTGTCTCTTTGCATTCGAAGGCTTCCTCGTAGGTGTCATTGACGCCTATGAAAACTCTGTAATGATAGCTGGTTCCGGACGGTACCGTAAAGGAGCCGTCGTTACTGCCCGGACTGAGTGCATTGGAACCGACTAGAACGCCGCTCTCATATTCTACAGCATAGACTTTAAGGTTCGTCGGGGCACCATCTTGTAATTTGATCGTGTAGCCGATATTTTGGTTGCCTGTGGTGATGATTGATACTACTGGGTTTGCCCTTGCTGTTGTTGTTCCCAGCAATTCACCGTCGCCGGTCTTGACACCAATGTAGCATGTCTGATATGTGCTTACGGTGTAGAAGTAATCAGCACTGCTTCCGGTGATGTTCTTGACCGATTCACCGATGCTAGTGCTGCAATCCTGATTACTGTATAACCCTATGGTGTAGCCATCTGTAGCATCTGAACTGAACGTAGCGCTGTAGTTTATTGTCGTTCCCTGCACGCTTGCAGACAGATCTGTCAATGTGGCACCTTCGTCAGATATGGTGATTTGATCACTCACCGCTTTAACGACTGAGGTGGTTGTTCCAGTTTTGATACCAACATAATACGTGCCCTTGGGCACATTGGTAAATGTATATGTATCGGATCCAGTCGCAGACTGGAGATCGCCAACTTTAGTTGAACATTCGATATCGCTGTAGACTCCGACTGTGGTGCCGCTATAATCTCTCAGATCAACGTTGAATGTCACTTTGGCAGATATCGTGTGACCGGATGCCGTAGGTTCGATTTCAGCGAACGATTGTGTTGTGATCACCTCTTCTTTCAAGATAGTTTCGCCGTGCAGGATACAGATATAGTATACATGATTGGATTCGAGGCCCACATATTCTTTGGTCTCAGGCGAACCCGAAACATCTGGACCATCGGTGCTAGGAACTTCGGTTGAGTGGTTTTCCTCGTAATAAAGATGGATAGTGAAGCCTTCAAATTTCGTAATGTATTGGAAAGTTACCTTAGCCTTTATCGAATCTCCATCTACAGTGGGTTCTATCGTAGCATCAAACTGTCCCACTTCTACATTTTCATACTCCAGCGGGTCTTCTCCGGGCTTTCCAGCATCTGAGTAGTTCAGAGCAATCCTGTATGTTCCTTTAGAAAGATTACTGAAACTCCCGTCTTTATCCCCAGTCAGAGCTACGGGGGTACAGACTGATGTCCATTCTCCACTCGTATCTTGCTTCAGTGCATACAACGACAATCCCTTGGACGGCACAGACGTCAGACCTACCGAATAAGAGACGCTGTCGAAGTCTGGTGTGACAGTGAATGAGGTTACAGGTTCGGCTTCTATATTTCCGAGTATGATGTCGGACCCTTCACCGTTGGGTCTCAGTATGAGGGAATATCTGTGTCCTACCATCCAATCGGTGATCGCATCGGACACGCTCTGACCTTCTCCAGGAAGTGTGTAGGTCTTTACGGTTTTCGAGTCTGTTTCATCTTCTAGGACGAGTTTGGCATCGACTGCACCAGCTACAGTTACTTCAAAGCTAACACCGTTCTCATTCAATTCGAATTTTACTACATCCACACCGGGATTCGAATCTGTCGTGACATCATTGTCAAAGGGATAATTCCGATCTTCAAACGTTGCCCAGAATGTATACGTGGTATCCCACTGGACGAGATCAGGACCGACAGTACCGTTGATCATACAGGGATCTGTTGTAATATTATGATCAATCGTATGAACCTCCCCACCGCTGGCTTCTCTCCAGTTTATTGTTATTGTCTTACCAACAGATGCATTGACGAGAATACTGTAACTGATTATCTTGCCATCTGCCGTTACCTCTTTTGGATCGATCATTCTTTCCGTGGAGATCCACTCTTCATCATACCACACTTTGGAGTCTATGGAGATCTTGATCTGGTAGTATGTATTCCATTCCAACGGGAGATCGCCGGTACCTATAACTCCATCAGTGGTCTCTCCACCAGGCAATACCACTTGGCCCACATATTTCGATGATGCGGTCTCATAGATTTTCATGACAGCATCCGTTGTACCTCCGACCGCAACGGTGTATTCGATGGTATTCCTGACACCTTCCATCTTCTTTACATCGATCTCAGAAGGAATGGTGACTTCTTTTTCGATGAATGCATCTGTTATGATCCATTCCTCAAAGTCATAGACCCCTACTACGAACCTGTATGTCTTACCGTACTTCAGATCTGTGATCTGATCTGATAGAGGCTCCTCCATCGAAAGCGACTCTCTGTACTCCATTTCGCCATCAGCATCGAATAGAATAACGTAAACGTCCTCGATTTCTTCTTTCAGCTCTACTTTGTACGAAATTGAGTTATCTATCACTTCGAATTCGATCAGTTTCGCTTTTATATCGTCTTCCAGGGTTACATCTTCGTTTATGTAAATCTGAACCTCTGACGAGATGACGAAATTGTAAGTCTGACCATACTCCAATCCTTCTATGGTTTTGGGAGTGGTCCCTTCAGGTAGTTCGAATGAATAGATCTCTGCACCTTCAGCATCGTACAGATGGACGGTAGCGATGTGGAGGTTTCCTAGCACCGTCACTTCATATTGGATCGTATCTTCGATCGGCGTCAGATAGTTCAATGTGACTTCTGTCGGCTTGGATTCTGTGGTGATTGCCCTGTCTACGAATGTCTCGGTCTTCGATGTTATTGTGAACTGGTAGGTATGGCCTGCCTCTAGTTCCTCGATGACTGCGGTGTTTGTTCCGACAGTTAATTCCTTGGTGTAAAGGGTCTCTCCGCTGGTCGGGTCCTTCAGATATGCGGTAACGGTGTCACGGTTTCCTGTAACAGTCACTTTGTATTCTACACTGGTCTCGGTGGAGGTCAGGCTGTCCAGTGTGACCTTCGTGGGCTCGGCTTCGGTTGTGATGCTTTCGCTGAGATACGTCTTGCTTGCAGATGAAACGGTGAGGAGATATGAATGGCTGTAATCCAAGTCTTCTATGATTCCCGTGTTGGATCCCGATGTCAGGTTGGTCGTGTATAACGACGGCCCTCCGGCAGCGTCGAAGATGTCCAACGTCACTGTCTTCCCCTCTCCGGACACGATCAGCTCGTAATCTATGGTGTTGTCCTTCGGCGTCAGGTGGCCGACCGTCACCGTAATCGGTTCTTGATCCGTGTCGATTAACTCGAACAGATAGATGACCTCGTTCGATGCGACTGTAAGCTCATAGGTGTGGCCGAACTCCAGGTCTGTGATGGTGTCGGAGTTATATCCGCTGGCCATATCCTTGGAGTAGACGACCAAGGATGTGGCGGGGTCATACAGCTGCACTTTCAGGTCGACGCCGCTCATATGGACCTCGACCCCGTAATCGATCACGTTGTCGATGACCGTTACGTGATCCCAGCTGATGTCGGAATATTCTGTTTCGACCTCTTTCACTAGAAGGGATTCGCTCTCCGATTCGACGCTTAGCACATATGAATGGGAACTGAAGAGACCGTTTATGACATCGGAATTGAGGCCGTCGTTCAGAACTTTGGTGTACAAGGTCTCTCCGCTGTTAGGGTCAACCAGTTTCAGCACTGCTGTTCCGCTGTCCCCATGGAGGTACACCCCGTAATCGATGGAATCGTAACCGATCGTCGTGTGACCCCATTCGGCCCATACGGGAGATCCGGGGATGACCACCGAGTCCAGCACATGTAACGGAGGTGTGCCTGTGCGCACCTCCACTCTATGTTCTAGACCGCCTTTTAGATCAGCAATGGTATCCGACTGGTAGTTGTCGATTATCTGCTTCTGCAGGATCACCGTCTGTCCTTCCATCACGACGGCATAATAATCCGATCCGTCGGAAGCATTGACGAGCTCTATCATGTAGCTGAGGATGCCTCCGCTGAATTGGACGTCCATGTCCACTTCCAGGTCCGCGTTCTCTACGATCGGTATGACGACCGCGGTCACGGCCACCATCGCCACGAACGATGTTGAGAGTATCTGCGATGCAGAGAGATCGGCAAGGGCCGCCGAAGACGATGCTCCTGCGGAGGCCCCGGATTCGGCACCCGCCGTGCCCGATGAGGAACCGTCCGACGAAGAGTCTGAGGAATTGTCGGAAGAGGATTCGCTGTCGGTCCTCCTCTTCTTCTTTTCCTCTTTCTTTTCCTTCTTGGGCTCATCCGTCACATTCTCGTGATAGACCGTCGGGAATTCCTCGTAATCGTTGTGGAATTCTGCGACCGGTATGAAATTGTTGTAATTCTGGTTAACGTCGAGATAATCCTCGAACTGGCGCATCGTCGAATCGTTGAGATACTCCTCGTCGTGAATATTGTCTATCAACGCTAACCCCAAGCTCTTTTGACCTTATATTTATAAAAAGGTTGTTGGATGGTTATCGGGCATTGTATACATTTTCGGACCATGCCTGAACTGTCGTCAGCCTATCACGCTTTTGCGGTACGCATCGCTCCTCTTGGAGACTTGCTCGATGTTCTTCTCCGTCACGAAATGGACCTCGGGGAGGTCATCGGGATGCTCCCTCAAGAAAGTATCCATGAGCGCTTGATCTGCGAAATCAATGGTCCTCAGGTACTCCCTGCTCCAGTTCTCGGCTATCTGCGAGGCGAAGAACGCGCCCTTGTCCGCGAACGCGCTGGCGAACAGCGCAGCGACGGTGGTGTCCTCCGACATGACTGCTATGTTGCATCCTCTGACGGTGAACTCCTCCCCGTTGAATGACAAGGCCAAACCCTGGGCGTCGCGGACGAGGTCCAAAGGCTGGAAGTCGGTGGCCGCACTTCCGATGTACATGGTGGACTCCAAATCGATGGATGTGAGCCTCCTGATGTCCAGCATGCGGTACGCCTTCCTGTGCGACGTCATAGGGTCGCAGGATTCCATGAGTCCCATGGCGCCCAGGCTGGAGATCTGGGAAGGGAACACCGAGTCCAGGGTCTTGATGATCTCTATGTCCTCGTCCATCAGTTCTGTCGGGACATTCAGTTCGTAGAACGCGTCGGGTACGCGCAGTTTGTTGATCTCAGCGGTCAGGTCCCTTATCCTGCGCGCCTCTGCGCGCCCCATCATCGACTGGTCCATGCACAGCTTCGTATCGCTGACTTGGCACAGCGGTATGTTGAGCCTTTCGAGCACTTCCATCATTCCATGCTCGAAGACCGATGTGGTGATGTATGATGGAAGCAGATTGGAGATGTATTTCATCGTCCTACCGGCGTTGGGCATGATCTGGAGGTTCTTCTTGCTGTACTCGTGCATCAGATGGTCCGTCGCACCGCTCGCCTTGAGGAACGGGACGCACCATTTGTAGTAGCTCCCTGCAGTTGCGTCCTCTCTGCTGAGGACATAGGATGTCAGTCTGTCATACCTTTCTAGGATGTCGAAGAAGTGCTTCCCGTTTTCTATGAAATCTCCGCACAGGTCCCTGACATCGTTGTTCCTTGTGAGGAATCCCCAGCAGGAGCATACGACGTATCTGTCTGGGGGAAGCCCCAATTCCGCCGTAGGGTCGAATTCGTCCGTCATCTGATCACTCCAGCGAGGCATCGACCTGCTTAGACAGGTCGTAGGGCGCATCCAGCCTCTTCCCTTTCGAATACAGGCGTTTGTCCCTTATCTCCACCATCCCGTCCGCGAACTCGCGTATGGTCGCTACGATGAGCGGCAACTCGCGCTTTGCGCCGTCCTCTCTAATCTTCTTGAAGAGGGGCTCTTCCTGTCCCTCTTCCTGCCTGATCTGATCCAGGGATCTGGTCTTGAGTTTCTCGTTCATGTCAGCCCAGAGTTTGTCGTACTCCTCTCCGCGGATCGGGAACCCGCAGTAAGTGAGAGCCGCACCCCTGTCCCATTCTTCGGTGCAGATGTGCATCATGATGCCCTGTCTGTCCGCTTTCTCGGAGATGAGCTGCCAGATGACCTCCTGCCATGTGCCCTTGGGCCCGGTGGGCAGGGCTGGATGCAGGTTCAGCATATCATATTCCCTGCAGGTCTCATCATCCATCCAGAGCATGTATCCTGCGAGGATGCCCAGATCGAATTCGTACTTCCCTGTGAGCTCCCTGAGGAGCTTACCGTACTCGTCACGCCATTCCTTCTGGTCCTTCTCCCATAGGTCTGGTCTGAACTTCTTCCACGATGCGGTGACCAGCGGGATGCCGTATCCCTTGACCATGTCGAAGAACATCTTCCTCTGGTCCCTCTTGGGATTGTCCTCCTCGTCGTTGTCCCAATTGCAGAAGACGAAGGCGATCTCTACATCCAGAGCACCCTTCTCCTTCTGGTCCATGACTGCTTTCAGAAGATTGCGGGATCCCGGACCCCTGCCTGTGGAGAACCATCCTAGTTTAAGCATCATAGTGTAAACCGTCTAGTCCGATAAAAGGGGTTGGATAAGTCAAACGTCGAACAACACCGTGACGGACGGAGTTTCCCTGTCGATCTCCATCATATGGTAGGTGACGGCCTTTACCTCTGATCTGATCCTGTGCCTGGACCTGTCCAGGGTCTCCCCTTTGGCATGGCATAGCACATCGTCCCCGTCGAAGCGGACCTCGAACTCCTTCAGGATGAGGTTGTCAGCATCTTCTACGAATAGCATCTCGGAGAGGAAAGAGTATAGTCTGTCCTCATCGTCTATCCCTGTTACGCGGATATCGGTCTCCTCCGACGTGCCTATGCCGGAAAGGTCAACCGTCTGGTCGAACAGGGCGTATGCCGCATTGCCGAAGCATTCCTCCAGTGTGGATCCGAATGCCTTGACCATCATATCGGCGGTGTGGTCGATGAGGACGTATCTCTCCATGGCGGGTCTAAGGGGTTATTGGTTATTGTAACCATCGTTCAGCTTATATCGTGCCACAGCAGATTTGGTCAGCATCATGGATGAAGCGGTCTTCGACAGGGCGAAGGAATTCGCCAAGGGCATATTCGACGGCGACAGCAGCGGTCACGATGTCTACCACACCCTGAGGGTGCACGACCTGGCCCGTACCATTTGCTTCAAGGAGGGCGGGGACATGGACATGGTCCGTCTGGCAGCGATACTGCACGATGTGGACGATCGCAAGCTCTTCGGGGAGAACGGATTCGCCAACGCCAGGAGGTTCATGGATTCTGAAAAAATCCCCGTAGAGGACCAGCTGTTCATCTGCGACATCATCTCAGAGATATCCTTCAAGGGGAAGGATTCGGTCACTCCGTCCACCTTGGAAGGGAAGATAGTCCAGGATGCGGACCGTATGGATGCCATAGGTGCAATCGGCATCGCTAGGGCGTTCGCATACGGAGGGAGCAAGGGTCGCGCGATGCACATACCCGGAGAAGGTCCAAAGGAGGGGATGTCCGAGAAGGAGTACTTCGCCAACAAGGGCACCTCGGTGAACCATTTCTATGAGAAGCTGCTGCTCCTCAAGGACATGATGAACACGCAAACCGCCAAGGACATGGCCCAGGCCCGCCACGACTATATGGTCAGCTTCCTGGACGAATTCATGTCTGAATGGGAAGGCAAGCGCTGACCAGCACATCTCAGGTATGACATCGGGGACTGAGGGAAACCAACTTCTTGATCTAATAGGAGACTCACAGTCTTCGCGATGTTGGCTCAAAACGATCAGTATTGTCCGTAGGATTCTGATTCCCGTACGGCCGTCAGATAAGAGAATATATAAAGATGGTACGAGCGTGGAGTAATTGTAATCTTGTGCAACACGGACAAGATTTGGAGGCCCTGAGGGCCTCGTGGTTCATTAAATGAACCATCTTAGGAGTTCGGACAAGGTCCGAATCGCTCTTAGGACCAGGAGGAGTTTGTGAGACTAGCGTTCCTGGTCCTTATCTTCACCTTTCAGGTTTTCACCTCCAGTCAAGTTCTCAGGACAGGGCAGTCCACATACTAGGACAGAAGTCCTCGTACGCGGACTTCCATCTCCTGGCGCCCATGACTTCATCTCCATCAATATAATAGCAGTGCCGGAACGCTACACTTCGAACATTATAGTCGACGATCGCGACCATTTTATTCTTTATCAAAACGACATCCTAAATTGAATAACACGAAAAGGAGGATGCAGACTTTGCTTTAGGCCAAGGGTACTGGTCTCCGCAAAGCCTATCCGGGCATGCTATTTTTTTACCATTAAGTTGTAAGGGAGGACATGCGCATTACGATCGTAGGCTGCGGTTCCAGGGGCACGAAGCTCGCGGAGGCTGCCGACAAGATGATGGAAGTCAAGAGGATCTACCTCTTGGACGAGGACAGGAAACGTGCCGAGGAGGTCGCTGGTTCGATCAACAAGGCAGAGATCATCGATGACATCGACGAGGAGCTCTATCACTGCGACCTCGTCATCGAGTGCGCAACACAGGCCGCCGCCAAGATGATCATCCCCAAGGTCGTCGCCAGAGGTGTCGACATCATGGTCATGTCGGTGGGAGCGCTGGTGGACGACGAGTTCAGACAGAGCATCACCGAGAAGGCCGCACAGTGCGACTGCAAGGTGTACATCCCCTCGGGAGCCATCTGCGGTACGGACGGACTCAGGTCATCCACCGTCGGAGAGGTCCAGGAAGTGGAATTGGTCACCATCATGCCCCCGGTAAGCTTCGAAGACATCCAGTATGTCGTTGACAAGGGAATAGATCTCAAGTCCATCAAGGAGAAGACCGTCCTTTTCACCGGAACCGCAAGGGAAGCGGTCCAGCTATTCCCCAGGAACGTCAACGTCGCCGCTATCGTCAGCATCATGGGAATCGGATTCGATAGGACCAAGGTCACCATCGCGGCCGATCCCACCACTAAGCTCAACGCTCACGAGCTGAGGATCAAGGGAGAATTCGGGGAGCTGTACACCCACACCCACAACGTCCCCTCACAGATCAACCCCAGGACATCCAACCTGTCGGTCTTCTCTGCAATCTCAGCACTCGAGAGGATCGTCAAGAATCAGTGGATAGGTATCTGATCATCATGCCTAAGACAAGGGCCGAGAGGCTCATGGACAATGCCGAAGGCATGGATGCTGTCGTCATAATGAACGACGGCGAGCCTTTTCTCGATTCCACATTCTGGTATCTCTGTGAACAGCCTGGAGGGGTCTTCGAGAACTGTTTCGCTGTCGTCCGCGGGGACGGTTCCCTCGACGTGATCGTCAACACCCTGGAGGAGGAGTCCGCCAAGGACGGAGTGGGGAACATATGTGTCTATCATGACGCAAAGGAGCGCGAGAACTTCCTGAAGGATGCGCTCAAGGGATGCACGAATGTAGGATTCAACACCCATTCCAGCACCTACGCCATGGTCTCATATGTGAAGAGGATCGTGGAAGGCATCGAGGTCGTCGATGCGGCAAAGGCGATCGACAGCACCGTTTCAGTGAAGGATGCGAAGGAGATCGAGGCGACCAAGAAGGCCTGTAAGATTTCATCAACCGTCGCCAAGGAGCTTCCGGATTACCTGTCCGAAGGGGTCTCCGAGAAGGAGGTCGCTTCCAGGATGGACAACAGGATGCGCGAGCTGGGAGGTACCGGAAACGCATTCGATACGATCGTGGCGTTCGGGCCCTATTCCGCACAGCCCCATCACATGCCTTGCGATTACAGATTGAAGAATGGGGACACCGCTCTGTTCGATTTCGGGACGAAGTTCGACAGATACTGCTCCGACATGACCCGGACGCTATTCCTCGGTAAGCCACCGGAGATCCTCGAGAGGGCCTACGAGGTCGTCAAAGAGGCACAGCTTGCAGGCATCGCCGAATATCATGACGGTGCGAAGGCCAGCGCAGCTGACTTAGCGGCAAGGAAGATCATCGACGAATCGGAATTCAAGGGAACGTTCATCCACGCTTTCGGTCACGGCATCGGAATGGATGTGCATCAGGCGATCTCGATATCTCCCAGGTCCGAGCAGATTCTCCATGCGGGCAACATAGTCTCGGCAGAACCCGGCATCTATATCCCCGGAGTCGGGGGCATAAGGATCGAGGACACCATACTGGTGACCGAGAACGGATGCGAGATCCTCACCGACTTCGACCACTCGTTCACTGTGGTCTGATCAGAAGGACTGTTCTATAGTGAGCCTCTGCCTGTCGCCGGCATTCTCCATCTCGGAGCAGTCGCCGATGACCTTTCCGATTTTTATCATCGGATAGGGCGCGATAGGTTTGCCGTCCTCTCCGCTCAGAGGGGTAGGGCCGAAGAATATGCAGAAAGCACCGGGTCCGGGCCAGTATGCAATATCCCCTACTTCCATGTCCTGTGTGCGGCCTTCCTTGGGGAGGATGACGTTCAGGGGCAGTTCGCAATAGATCATCGAACCGAGCATGTTGATGTCCAGCTTGTGAGGGGAATCCAGCCAGATCGCGTTGGAGATATCGGAATCGTCCAGCTGTGCCTCGAAGTTGGCTGTCCTGGTCCTGATGATGATCTTGTTCATGGTAACCCTCACTTCTTCTGGAAGAGGCTACGGACCTCTTTCCCGACGGTCTCGATCTGGAGCTTCTTCTGCTCGTTCTCCATCCTGTTCAGTCCGGAGAGGCCGTCCTTGTAGTCCGCGACCCATTCGTCCTTGAACCTGCCGTTCTCGATCTCGTCGAGGACCTCTCTCATGGCCTTCTTGGATTCCTCGGGGATGACCCTGTGGCCTCTTGTGAGTCCTCCGAACTCGGCTGTGTTCGAGACCTCCTCCCACATGTAGCTGAACCCGCCCTTGTTTATCATGTCGGTGATGAGCTTGGTCTCGTGGAGGGTCTCGATGTATGCCATTTCAGGAGGGTAGCCTCCTTCGACCAGCGTGTCGAACCCGTTCCTGATGAGCTCGGTCAGGCCTCCGCAGAGGACCGCTTGCTCTCCGAACAGGTCTGTGAACGCCTCGAACTCGAAGGACTGTTCGAATGCACCGGGATGCGTGGCGCCTATGGCCTTGGCAAGACCGAGAGCAATCTCCATGGCATGTCCGGAACGGTCCTGGCGGACGCTGACCAGTGCAGGTACTCCGTATCCCTCCAGGAATGTGCTCCTGACCCCTGCGCCTGGGCCCTTGGGGGCCATCATGATGACGTCGACGTCGTCCCTGGGGACGATGGTCTTGTATGCGATTGCGAAGCCATGAGCGAAGCACAGGGCTGAACTGCTTTTCATGTTGTCGCCGATGTATTTCCTGTAGATGTCCGGCTGTATCTCGTCAGGAAGGAGCATGAGGATGACATCCCCTTCCTTGGCCGCATCTGAGAACTCACAGACTCTGAATCCCTCTTCCTTGGCCTTGTTCCATGACTCCCCGTCCTTCCTGACGCCTATGATGACGTCCAGGCCGGAATCGCGGAAGCACAGGGCCTGCGCCCTCCCCTGGGAACCGTAGCCCAGTACGGCAACTTTCTTGCCGTCGAAGATCTTCAGGTCGACATCGTTCTCGTGATACAGATGCATAGCTCCACCTTGCTGTCCTCACTACCAATGACATACGATTAATATTTTTAGAATGAAACGCCCGGGGGTCCCGGGCAGGGGTTTCAGGCGACCTCGACAACAGTGTAGTAGCGGCTGTTGTTGACGTAGGTCTTCATGCTAGGGGGGATGTCTCCCAGTTTGTAGTCGGTGGCGGTGGTCTCAGCGTAGCTCCAGGCAGTCTTGTCCTTGAGCATAGCGGCTCCGGCCATGTGGCCCGGCAGCAGGAGCATCGCTGTACGGTACTCCATGTTCATCTTCTCCCTGCATTGATGGGCAATGGCGCAGAACAGGATCGATGTGTCCTCGCAGTCCCCTCCCTCATCGAAGAGGGTCTCCAGTGGGAACTTCCAGTATTCTGAGGTACCCATGTACTCCTCGTCGGACTGGTATTCTATGTACTGTGTGAAGGCCAGGATGTAGTTCAGCAGATCGGATTCGCTGATGCTGGAATGGCGTTCCTTCAGAGCGGCGATCATCTTGTCTACCAGCTCTTCCATGTAAGGCGCCATGACCTCATCCTTGTAGCTGTATGTCACGAAGGTCTTGTCGCGGATGTGGTCGCTGGTCTGACATCTCTGATTCACGCTGTACAGTCCCTTGGCGTAGAGGTAGTCGTCGTAGTCGATGCCCAGGGTCACGGTGTACTTCGCCTTGTTGTAGGTCCAGGTGAACGTGCGATCCACATCCCCGGTCACTTTGACGACGAAGTATCCGTTGCCCGCCTCCGATTCTGCGATGATCTCATACATTCCTCCGTCGGCGAAGTTGAACTTTCCGTCTTCGGACGTGAAGGTCTCGTCCGTATCGATGTTGGTGATCTGGAAGGTTCCTCCCGAGATCTTCAGGAGATCATCCAGATTCAGATCCGTGTCGGAAGCCAGGCTCATGTCCGTACCGTTGTCGTTCAGAGCGTAGATGGACATGCTTCCGCCGATCACGAGTCTGTACGTCTTCTCTTTGGACAGGAGGTTCTTGCTCTCGTCGTACCATCCGCCGAACTTCACTCCAGGTTCTGCGGTAGCTGTGAGCGTCACCGAGGTTCCGGGCTTGTACGGTCCCGCGTTTCCGGTGACGTCGATGCCGTATCCTTCCAGGACGGTGAGTTCGCAGTCGCTCTCCACTTCCGTCACAGTTTCCGATTCCAGGGTGTATGTGACGTTGTATTCGAGCTTGTAGAGCAGTCCTATGACCTCTTGGTGGCTGTGAATCTTGTAAGTGATCCATCCGTCGACCTCGATCCATTGGGTCTCGGTCATGCCGCTGTCGTAGTAGTATTTGGTGACCTGGCATTCCTTCGGACCGTAGACAGTATCGATGGTCTCGGTTCCAAGGTCCTCGTATTTGCGCTCTATCTCCGAGCTCCAGTATGCGGAGGAATCCTCTTCCGTGTAGCTCTGCTGGATGTATTTGTAGGTGTACTTGGTGACATCATCGTTGCGGATGTAGTAGGATTCCTTCTCCGGGTCGTAGTAGAGATAGGTGCAGGTGAGGGATCCTCCGATGTCATAGGAGTTCATTCCTCTCTCGTAGTACCCGCTCTTAACGAACGTGATGGCATGCCCCGAGAGGTCGTTGCCCCATTTGGCGTAGAGTGTTATGTCACCGATGAGGTCCTTGGTGTTCCCGTCGAAGAATTGGCTGAACGCGGAATCCAGATACCATCCGCTGAAGATGACCTCATCCTTGGTGGGATAGGGGATGTCCAGCTCCTTTCCGGGTGTGTAGGTCTTGGGAGCATCATCAGGTATGGTGCCGTCATCGAGATCGTATGTGATCTTGTATTCCTTGGTCGGTTCCGGTACGATGCTCTCTTCGCTCGTGAAGGCTATCGCACCAGCGACACATGCGAGCGCTACTGCGAGAACTATTGCGACGGTGGCTACTCTGTCCATTCTCTGACACACCTTGCCTTCCTATCGTCGTTAAATAGATAAAATATGCGATTGGACGCTCGGAAGTATTGAGAATAATTGAAACAAAGGGAAAACCGGCTGGACGGTCGCTGCAAGGGAAAAGATCCCGTCCTGCCGGATGTTTAATGTTATCAGCGGATCTCTGTCGGCTTGCGCTTCATTATGCCGTTGTTGTACGTGCCTGTGAACACATCTATCTTGTTCTCGGATCCGCGTTTCACGTTCCCGAACATGATCGTCGTGGGGATCTTGAGGGTGTTGCTGACAGGCTCGATCTTGACCTCAGTCTTGGGCCTGTAGAGTCCGACCATCTTGCCTGACTCCGCCTTCACGATCATATCGTTTCCGTCGTTGAAGAATGCGCTCTCCGGCGCCTTGGCGATGAATATCTCGCCTGCATCGCTCACGTTGTACACTTCATATCCTTTGCTGTTGACCTGGCGTATCCCTTGGGAATACTCGGCCGAGGTCGTTGGCTTCGCGGGTTTTGTGACGGATTCCGTCACAGGCCTGTTCGACTTCATCTTGCCGAACATACCCTGAAAGCTTGCGCTGCTGTTTGAGTTTACACTCATGCTATCCCATCCGGAAAAGACAATGCGGTTTGAAAATATAAAGGTAGTACCTTTAATCGATGAGATAGAAAAGAAGACGGCCCTGCACGGGGCAGGACCAGGGTTTTGGGATCACTCTGTGCTGTCGTCGTCGCAGAGGACGTTCTTCCAGACGAGCCATGCGAGGATTCCGCCGATGATGGGTGCGACTATGAAGATCCAAAGATCTCCGAGCGCCTCGGGCTGGAAGACTGCCAATCCGATGGACCTTGCGGGGTTGACCGATGTACCGGTGAGTCCGATTCCGACAAGGTGGACCATTGTGAGTGCGAGACCGATGAAGAGTCCTGCGAATTTGTCCATTCCGTTCTTTGCGGTTGCTCCGAAGACTACAAGCACGAAGATGAATGTGAGGAAGATCTCGGTGATAAGTCCGGCAACGATGCTTCCGTCAACACCGTCAAGGGTGTTGGCACCGAATGTGCCGTGATCGATGATGTCGCTGAAGTCGATTCCCATGTGAACTGAGAACAGATAGAGGATGAGCGCTCCGGCGATGATCGCTCCGATGATCTGGAAGATGATGTATCCTACAAGATCTTTGGAGGAGAGTTTCTTGTCCAGGAACATTGCGATCGAGATTGCGGGGTTGAGGTGGCAACCGGAGACTCTTCCTACTGTGACGGACATGACCACGACGGTCAGACCGAATGCTATTGCGCAAGCAGCGATGCTGTCAGCGAGCAGCGCGGCACCGACTCCGAAGAACACCAGAACCGCTGTTCCGATGAGCTCGGCTGTGTACTTTTTGATTGATGATTCCATTGATAAGCACCAACGTTATGCCAAGAGGGAAACTAGCCGATTATTTACGCTTATCTTCGGTCTTGGCCAGTTATTACATCTATGCTTTATGGAGAAGAAAAGATTCTGTCCCAATGAGCGTTGAGAACATCAGATTAGGGTCTCGATGAAGATTCTGGTATTCGAACAGATACAGGAGAACATGAACCTCCCGCTCATCTTCGGACGCGAGTTGAACATCCAGAAGAAGGTTTGAATAGGACCATCTTGAAACCATATGGCCCTTCGGGGCCTATTTCTATTTCTGTCAGGTGCACTCATAATAGTACAAAGATGAGTGGGCCTACCCGGGTTTAAACCTTCGCGAGCCAGCAAAGCGGCTACGAGGGCAATGAAGAACGGATTCCGAGGTCATTGAAGGCGCGTAGGTCGAATTCGGCCCACGAACCCAGGTGTGTTTTTCTTCTTGATCGGAGCAGTTAACACGAACGGAAATCCGTCAATCAATGGCGGTGATGATGGCGAAGGAGTTCGACGTCATACTCTACAAGGAGGATGAATAGTATGTGTGAAGAAATCACCGGAGATGGAGCAATCGCGCACCCGGCAGCAACTTCTGCTGTCGTCAAGAAGACGAAGAAGGAGAAGATACTGTCTTTCAAGAGAGGTCATGTCTACATGGCCTTGAAGATGGTAACTCCCTTCAACAGAGAGAAGAACGAATATGGGGAGGCGTTCCCCAGGATCACCTTCCTGGTCGACGGCAGGTATGTGAGGCTGCCTCTGGAATGTGATACCCTGAAGGAGCTCGGACAGTTCATGACCAAGGTCGGGACTGCTCTGGAAGGAGTCAAGATCCCCGATGACAGCATGGATATGGATGCAGTCAGGGACAGGATCAGAGCTTGCGGAGGTATTATTGCAGATTCTGAAGAGGTCAGAGGATGATTTCAAGAATTGATGGCGCAGTGGTTGCACCGCGCCATAAAATATGTTAATACGCATAAATTAAGCAAAATTATATTAATGAGTTCGATCAATAGAGTTTCAGCTTCGTATAATGCAAGTCTAGTACAGGTAAGAAAGGCATCGCTGACCATCATACCATAACACAAACGAAACATCAAAAAGGCAGCAACCAAGGAAGCATTAGAACAGAGTATAGATTATAGAAAGCCCGACCCCACAAAATACGCTAAAACAGGATAGATCGGTGTACCTCGGAGATTCGAAATGTCTCCTTGGATAACGAGCATCGGCATCCATTTCAATTCTAAAAAGGGGCAACGTGGACGAAGCTACCTGGAGTCTGGCGAGATCAAAAGGAGTTCGCTCGTTGATCCGACGTCTATAGGATCCGGTCCGAAAGGATCAGAGACTCCAGAATAGACATCACCTGCAGAGTGCAGGGGGCGATAATCTGGAAGAATCAACTATAATCGATAATGCGAAGGAGCTTCTTGGCGTGGCCCAGCCCGTCTCGATGCCTCCTCATTCAGAGGTCGTGTACAACTTCAATCAGGACCAGATCTACATGGCCCTGAGGATGGTACAGGACTACGACAAGGATAAGCAGCAGTACAAGCAGGCAGAACCCAGGATCGTTCTGTTGATCAACGGGGATTACCAGTGGGTACCGGTGGACCCCTATCTTTTCAGGAAATGGGGTGAGTTCCTCATAAACCTCAGTACGCTGGTGGAAGACATCGAGATCCCTCAGGAGGAAGTGGATATCGAAGAAATCAGAAGAAGGCTACTGGCCTGTTCCAACAGGGGTGATAAGGATGTGTGAATGCTATATGTGCAAACACTGGAAGGGAAACGGGTGCGTGGTCCTGAAGGGTTGCAGCAGGTTCGAACCTCATAACCGCCCTTTGAAATAGGATCTCGAAGCCACATACTGGGTGGGGTCGATTCCCCATGGTGGGAAGTCCGACGGCTATGGCAATGGCGAATGTGTCAATGAGGGATGGGTCAGAAGGGTCTGCAACCATCCGGACATCATCGATAACAAGGAACCTGTCGTCTTCACGACGTTCCTCTTGGACGGCAATCCTCATGAGATCACGATGGGGCCCAGGGATGAATTCAAAGTAGTCACCGGGGAAGAGATTCAGAAGATGCTCGGAGAGAGCGGATTGCTCGATGTCAAGCCGGAACCGATGGGGAGATACAAGCGCAAGAGCAAGCCTAAAAGCAAGGAGGGCAGCAGAACCAAGGGGTCGAAAGGGAGCAGAGGGAGATGACCTTGGATCCGGAGCAGACCCTCCTGGTCTACGACGACGATATGGATCCGGGGGAGCTGGCCTACAGGATAAGCGAAAGGGCGGAGCATCCGGTCATAAGATGTGTTCTGGAGTATCCGTTCGAGGACACGTTCTACAATCCCGATAACAGGCTGTACTCCTCGTTCAAGGATCCGATAACCTGGATTCCTCCCGGACACGACTTCGAGCGTCCGATCAGGAACAACTGCGGGCCTATCAGGATGAAGGGCATTGGCGGCGACAACGGCCTGTACTACACGGGCTGCTCCAACGACAGGGAGCATTACGTCAAAGGCAAGTTCAACCACTGCTGGTCCCGCCAATGCCCAAGATGCTTGAACGACACCTGCCTGAGGATAGGTACGCGCATCGAGGAGCACTTCACAATATACCGCCTCCTGAAGGAGAAGCAGGGCCTGGACCCGGGGCCTCTGGGGCATTGGGTGATATCCCCCGATCAGGAGCATGCGAAGAGGCAGATGCAGACCCATAAGGGATTCACCAGTATGCGCAAGGGGATCCAGGATGACCTGATGAGCACAGGATGTCTTGGAGGGATTCTGATGTTCCATCCCTGGAGGCAGGGGGATGAGTACTGGGATTTCGAGCCACACTTCCACGGATTGCTTTATGGGTTCATAGATACGGACAGGTTCAGGGAGATGAATCCTGGTTGGATCATTAAAAAGATCCATTCGGGACAGTCACTGGAATCCATACGCAACACCGCAGCCTACATCAGCACCCATGAGGGCATCGGTATCGTCACCAAGGATGTTGAGGATGTGAACTATTACGAGAGGCTGCTAGCCAAGATCTATCCCGGAATACAGGACGGGAACTACAGGAAGGACAATGGCGAGACCGGACCGTACGGTGCGGCCACAGGCAGGGCGTTCAGATACACTGACGAGGATTATGCGAACGAAATACTTGGCAAGGGGAGGATGGTCGGTGACATCTCATGGATCGACTGGCTGAAGTTCACGATGGATCCACTGCATTCGATGATTGGAAACAACTACTTCGGGCAGCTGTCCAACAGGAGCATCAAGACCGTGGCCACCGAGAGCTACAGGGTAACGAGGACATGCGCTTGTTGCGGAGGTTCTCTTAACGTATACGCGGGGATGTGCGACCAGTGCGGAGAGCCTGCAACGCACATTTTCAACAACACCATCCACACGTTCAGCGCGGACTATCCGAGGGTGAAGCCGGCTATTGCCGAGCTCAGGAGGCAGATCAGAGGCACGGATCTGAAGCTGGGCGACATCACTCCGAAGGTGGCCATGGCAGTGTCCATGCAGGAGGTCATGGACAATATCGCCGCATCCAAGCCCAAGGTCAGCAGCCATGCATTCCAAGGTCTGGTGGAACCGCATCAGGTGGCTTGAGATTACGGACGGCGAAGGTAATACCTATCCTAATAGAGTCGCCTGGCGGACGCGAGAGCGGACGACGCGCACACGAGCGAGCAGTCAGCGAAGCGCAGTGTGCGGGCGACCCGGAGCCGTGCGGCGAGGCACGTCGGGCCTCGGCCCAGTGCCCGCCGCCGGCCAGGTGCTTTCTCATCGAATCGACCCACAACTCTCAAGTTTATTTATGAAAACCTCCTACAAGATATCATGAGCAAGTCAGGAGATGCATTCATGAAACTCGACAAAACTCCATACGAGGGGGAATTCGTCGGAATGTGTGACGGTGTCATCGTTGCCCATTCTAAATCCTTCGATGAGGTCTATGAGGCTACGAAAAAGGCCTGCGGCCCCAACAGGATCCCTTTCGTTACACAGGTCCTCCCAGCTGAATGCATGATCCTATGATACCATGGCGATGAATTTCAGGTATCTCGATTCTTTAAACCCCAGCGGTTCTTCACATAAGCGTCCCTGCATCTTGACTGTTTTCCGCAATGGCTCGGAGAGGCTCGAGCAATACGCATTGGTAGATAGCGGAGCCGATATGAGCGCCATAGATTGCAAACTGGCCAAGAAGCTCGGTCTGGACCTCGGCGGGAAGAGGATCCAGTCGTATACGGCATCAGGCATAATCGAATCGGTGATCTCACATGTGGATGTCGATGTCGGCAAAGGTCATGAACATTATTCGTTCAACATTCCCATACGTGTTCTGATGACCGCCGATGACTATGTCTCGCCTACTCTCTTAGGTCGTATGGGTTTCTTTGATAAGTTCAAGATAACATTCGACGAATCCAATCAGAAGCTCTCTATGAAGACTAACGGCCAAGATTGATCGGTCTTACGTATCCTGCCATATATGTACCGTGCAAAATCGGTACATTATGAAGATGATGGAAAACATCTGGAGATTGCATGTATCGTGCATCATTTCTTCAAGAACGATGATTTAAGTTCACACCGATAATCGTTATATTGCTGTCTTCCATCTCATTACCATGGCAGTCGTAGACCTTGAGAATGACCGTCTCGAATGGAAAGAGATATGGAAGAACGATTATCTCAAGGCCATTGCCGCATTCTATAATACCGACGGAGGAACCCTAGTCATCGGTCGTACCGATTCAGGGGATTATATCGGAGTGGCCAGTCCTAACAAGCTCTCTAAGGAGATCTCCGATACCATCTCCAATAAACTCGGCATTCAGGTTGCCGTTCACATCGAAGATGTTGAGGGTAAGAAATGCATCTATGTGGAGGTTCCCGCTGGAGTCAGGTTGATACAATTGGATGGGAGGTACTACGTCCGTGTCGGCAATACCAATCAGGAACTCAAGGGAGAGAATCTAAGGAAGATTCTGATGAAGGAGGATGGTTTAGACTGGATGGACAAGCCTTGCAAGATCACAAAGGACGATCTTTCCAAGGAAGCGATCGCATACTTCATTAAAAGCGGCAAGTCATGTGGTCGTATCAGTAGGTCTGCTAGCAAGAACGATATGGATAAGATCATCACAACATACGGCCTCTCGAATGATGGTGTTCTGACCCTAACAGCCGGTGTCCTCTTCTTTTCGGAACCGAGCCGTCTGAACGAGGCAGCGTTCCTGAAGATCGGTTATTTCGATGAGAAGAAGGTCCTCAGAAGAGAAGATCACATCAAAGGGCCGGTGATAATGATCCCGGACCAGGCCCTGAAAGTTCTCTATGATCGTTACATACAGGATACGTACATCTATGGCGGAGGCACGGCCAGACGCAGGATAGTACATCTGTATCCAGAGGATGCTCTGAGGGAACTGATCGTTAATGCCATGGTCCATAAGGATTACAGTATCCAGGAGCCTACGACTATTCGTGTGTATTCAGATAGAATATCCATTTTCTGTTTCGGAGGGCTTCCGGAAGGCTGGAAAACGGAGAAGCTCCTGGGTGAGCATGAGTCCGTCAGGCGCAACCGTGCTCTCGCCAACGTATTCTTCGCTGCAGGTTATGTTGAGAATTGGGGTCATGGTATCGAGAAAGTAATTGAGACATGCCGTGAGAATGGCAATCCAGATCCGGTCTTCGAGGACACTGGAGATGGACTCAGAGTAACAATAGGTATCAATCCCGTAGCGGTTACAAGTGTAGAGCAACAGGTTACATTCAATGTCGATGAGAAGTCAAAAGCGATATTGATTTGCATCCAAGAGAACCCTTCAGTATCGGCAAGAGAGATGGCCGAGATCACAGGCATATCATTCGCTACCGTCCAGAGACGTTTGAAGCAGCTACTCAATGCGGGCATCTTGACCAGAGAGGGGAGCACTAAGGCTGGCAAATGGATCATCAAAAACAGCGAGTGATGGCCAGTCTATCATCCCCTTCATTTCTTACATCATTTCTTACATCACTTCTTACATCATTTCTTGCTTCATACGTTAACCTGTAGTTGGAAAACTCTGGTGGAAAACGCTCTTCTGTTGAGTGAATGAGTAGTATCACTAATTCAAGCGTAAGGTTCATTATTGGAGGAAAGAGCCCTGGGTTGATTTGATAGAATATTATTCTTGCATGTATTTTATGTAATGATGACCAACGTCCTTAGTAGAATTAAACAGATCCAACAGCCACGTGGTGGCCTCATTAATCCTAAGGAATTAGAAGTCATCGATTTCAATGACAATCTAGTGTTATCTCCAGAGTGCATATCGCCTATTTTCAATGGGTTTGATGATCGATTACTTGACCCGTTGGCGATTATGTGGTGATAAAAAAGAAGCTTTTTCTATATCCATATCTGGTGGGAGACGTGTTCATAGAGAGAACGGGTGTTATTAATCGTTGGATAAATCCTACTGCGTTCATTCGCAGTCAGTCCGCTGCAGAAACATTCCAACTGAACGGGGCCGTCCGTATCAGTCCTATCTCCTGCAGCTTGCGGACCGCCCCTTCCGTTTCATCCCCTTCGAAGGGCATGCCCTCATGAGGCCCGTCCATCAAACGGGCCAATAAGGTGAGGGCCCCGCCGGAATCCAGGCTGGATAGCGTATCATTCCCCATGGGTCTCCTCCGCGGGAGCCAAGCCTTCCCTTTCACCGATGACGGCGGCATATGTGACGGAACCCTTCACCCTCTCCTCCGGTTCGGGGGTCCAGCGTTGGATCGCATGGCCGTCCCCCAGAGATATGTCTGGAATCTCAAGCTTGCTGTTGTATCTGAACCTGCGTACCAGGACGGAATCGGAATCCGCTTCCCATCCGTCGGGCATCCTGTCTATCTTCCCGTCTCCGAGATCCAAGGTGACAGTGAATCTCCTGGCGAGGAAGAACCACAGCAGGAACAGGATCAGAACTATGATCGCAAGAATCAGGATCCAGCACCAGACACAGCAATCGTCTGCAGGAGTCTTTCCCTCATCGTAGCTCACGGCGTAATGACTGAAGTGCATCACACCGAACACAACCCCTTCTCCTTTGACGTATTCGAACTCTACCGGCACCCCGGGTTCGACATCGAGATACCACACGGACAGCCTGTCGGGGGTCCAACCTTCCTTCATCGGATAATCTATAGTGATGGTTACCGCTACGGGGAATGTCATCGTGACTCTGACACCGTTCTTCAGAATGTATATGTCGTAAACTTTGACGTTGTCAAGACCGCTGATATCAATATCTATACTCTCGGATTCCTCCACCTCGATGGGAATGATCACGAATTCCAGATCCTCTCCGTATCCGATGGCATCCAATACCTCCCAAGGGAAGTACAGTGTGACATCCCCTTCTATGATGGTCAGCGATCCGTGGCCGTCAACGATAGCGGCAAGCAGTTCGGACGGTACCGTCACGGGTGAATCTGAGGGTATGACGACATGCGGGTTCCTTCCGGCCTGTAGAAGATCGTCAATGAACGGCAGGACCACATCCAACTGGTCCTCGGTCACCGTATGAGAAGTACCGGGGATGACGGTTATAGGGTTGGACGGGATCATCTCCCCCTCATCGTCCAAGTCATAAACGAGGATCACCGAGCCTCCGTCCGAGGTGTATATCGTCTCAATCATCTCTTTCTCGGATGACGACGCGACATGTATAGAGACGGAACCGAGCCTATTCCCGTGACTGTCGTATGCGGTAATTACAGCGTCTCCGGTCCCCACAGCGATGACTACGCCGTCCTCGACGGTAGCGACAGTCTCATCCGAGGACGTCCAGACTATGCCCGGTGCAGCCTCGGGCGGGTCCACCGTATACGGTATCGTCACCGAGGACCCTTCAGGTATGGAGATCACGTCCACATCCATGCTGAAATCCTTCACATCAGGTATCGCAGTTTCCTTCCACACCGCGAACAAGGTCTTGGAGGGGAAGGACGATGTCAATGTTATTTTTGAACCGGGCTGGTAAACAGGAGATGCTCCCGTATCGCCCCATCCAAGGAACTCATATCCCGAACGAGAAGGAACCTTGGATGGTATTGTAAAGGTGTATGAGGATGACGAGGACTTCTTCGTGATGGTCTCGGGAGCGCCTTCACCCCTGTTCGCATCGAAACTAAGAGTATAATTGTAGTAGGATGGTTCAGGCCCCGGTCCGGGGTTCGCTTCCCAGACGGCATATATCGTCTTCGTAGGCGATGATGCTTGCAGCGTGATGCTGCCTCCGGGCAGGTATACAGCAGGGCCTGATGCCGTGTCGGACCAGCCTTTGAACGTGTACCCTGAACGGGTCGGAACCGAATTGGATATCTGGAATTCATGGACAGCCTCAGGACCAGAATAAGTCTGTGCATCGGGCTCCCCTGAACCTCCGTTGGCATCGTAGGTCAGAGTGTAGGTCGCCAGAAAGTACCATTTGACCTCGACCTCCGTGTTATCGACGATCGTAAGGGATGATATCTTCGAATCACCGGAGTACCAGCCGTCCAGGACCTTTCCTTCGGGAGGCTCCGCTGTGAATGTGTGGAGAGTGGATCCTCCGAACGTCACGGTAAGTGCGTTCCCGTCAGTTGACAGGACGGTACCGATCGGGACCTCGTATATTCCCGGGCTCGGGGTGATCGAACCTTCCGAAGGTTCCTCGATAGTCAGTTCGCATACGCCGATGGCTAGCTTCGAGTAGACGATGAGCGTGTGCTCGGATGTGTATATCTTCACCAGATAATCTCCGGTCGTCAGCACATATCCCGCGGCATAGGCCTCTATGAAAGACTCGTCGAACCTGATCAGCGACGATTCGTTTATCAGGGTACCGTCTGACTGGCAGACCTGCATGAACACACTCTTGCCGATCTCGCTCGAGGATTCGGACGATCCGGTGTAGGCCGCCTGGACCGCAAGAGTGTCGTCGTCATAGTACTGGAGGGCCAGGGTGTAGCAGCCGGAAGGGCTGCCGTACCCGTATCCCACTCCGATTTGCGTTGCTGCATCTGCCTCATCCGCTATGGAACACAGCGAGACGCAGATCGCGAACGTGATCAACAGGGCCGAGGCCCCCATATATCTCAGGTCAATGCCTCCTGAGCAGTACTATTACGGCTATCACTGCCAGCAGTACGATGGCTGCGATGATCGCTATGAACGTGAAGTCGAATCCGGATGACCACTGGGCACTGATTACGGTGTCCCCTTTGATCACTACGGATTCTCCCGCCTTGTATGATTTGCCGTAAACGTTCCATGACGAGAACGATTTGTCATCCGGAGCGGTGAACGTGCATTCGGGCAATGTTATCGTGTTGCCATATGTCACTGACATGGGCTGGATGCTGCCGGTACCTCCGTTGGGATCGAATGTCACCCGGCAGGTCAGATCCGTCCATACGGCTTCCGCCACAGTATCCTCGGAGACCTTAACGGTCTGTCCGGGCTGGTATTCGGTGCCTGATATCTTCCAGGCTTTGAACGCCTTCCCCTCGGGTGGCGTGAACTGGGATTCAGTTAGCTTCACGGATTCTCCGGGGACCACTTCTGAACCGGGAGTGTAACCGGTTCCTCCGTTGGCCGAGTATGACAGCGTCACGGTCTCTCCGACTATGAGCTCGCATTCAGCCACAAGGGCACCGGTGTTCGTGATCGTCACGGAGACCTCATGAGTCCCGATGATCAGAGCGTTGACGAATATCCTGACAAGCTTTGATTCCTCCACAGGCCCGACATACTGGTAATCTCCTGTAGAAGGCGTGAACACCGAGATCGTAATCTTATCGGAAGGGAGCGATGCAAGGGACACGGTCAATATGTTCTGTTCGCCTGACATGTACACGACATCGATACCTTCCCCGTGTCCCTCGCCCCCATGATGGGCGGCATCCGCCGTACCCGCGAAGAGTACGGCGAACACCGTCAGAGTAAGGACGAGGGGGATGATGATCTTCCTCATTTCATCCCGCCTCTTCTGTTTCAAGCGCTCACGAGCGACCAGGGCGTGCGCATGTCGCCAGTTTCGTATGTTCCGTCTCCGTCGACATCGAAGAATCCCTGTGCGGCGTATATGCTCTTTGACGAAGGAAGGGTCAGAGCAAGGTCGTACGAATTGTAATCGGTGCTAAGAGATACGACACCGCTGTTCAGGATCTTTCCCGTGCCAGTACTTTTGTCTGCGAGATCTCCGTATGCCTTCCAGTTAGTATTGTCTGCCAAAGTCAGGTTAGCGATATTGCCGTAGATCCTCTGGCCGTCATCAGCATTTTCGTAGTATGTTCCTGCGAGAGACATCTTTTCTGTACCTTTGAATGTGTAGTCATTCACATCCATGGACAGGTTGACCTTTCCGACCGTGTCATTTACAATCTTATCGATGCCGAACGAGAATGCGGTCGTATCCACGGGTGTCGTCGTGCTTGCCGCAATCTTCACATACAGATCGTTCTTCGTGACCGAGAGTTTGTAGGTACCGTTGTTGAGGAAAGTGTACGAACCCTCCGAACCATCTTCATTGACTTTATTAGAATCTGAAATGTTGCTGTTCTTGTAGAGTGTGACCGTGTAAGCATACTGGTCTGCCTTCGCTGCAACCTGCGATATCCTCAGAAGACCGAAGCTTGCTCCCTCAACTTTAGTTGAAGCTGTCGCGTTAGCAACAACATCACTGTCGATCTTGATGTCAGCTGCTGTCTGTACATATGCAGATGTAGAATCGTTGTAGATATAGATGTTGTATACAGTTTTCTCCCAGACGGCATATAGATCTATCACTCCGGATGTGTCTCCTGCCGCGAAGATTATGTCTTCGATGGTCGCAGTCGGCTGGCTGTCGATGACGATCGCGGTGTTACCAGCAGTGTTGGAGAAACCTTTCAGCGAATAGCCGTAAGCGGATCCATCGAATGCGGAGTCCATGGAGGAATCCAGGATGTGGGTTCCGTTCCTCGGGACCGTTGTGTTGGTGTCCGACCAAGCTACTTCGCTGGTTGTAGTATTGACAGTCGCGAAGTTCGCAGAGTGATGAGTATGGACAGTAATGGTCATCGCAGTGGCACTGGGCGTGAGAGTCACGCTTCCGAGCGCTGTGGCAGAACTCTCGTAAGGGTATAGCTTGACCACAGTAGATTCGGTTATATCAGGGGTTACGGCGATATACTGGCGTCCGTTCTGCAAGGAGACAGGTCCAATCTTCGTCTCTCCCGTGCTGTTCACATTGTACCCGACATAGAAGTCGGAATAGTTCTCTAGGTTTGTCATGAGGTTTGTGTCTATGAGAAATACATCGTCGTCATAGGCGATCACTCTCAGGCCGCTGGTCGCATCCTTCCCGTAAGCGACGGGTGCGATGGAGGCTGTCGTAATAACCTTGAGTGTAGCTGTCTTTTCATTAATGGTGAATGTTACAGTAGTGGAACCCGCGGCGGCATAGGTGATCGTATAGGATACCCATGTGTCTGCAGCTGTGGTAGATACAGTAGCATCTCCTGTTACCTTTGTACTGTCAGCAATTGTCACCGTGATATCTCCGAATCCTCCGGTTGTCATGACCTTTACTGTTGCTGTACCTGATGTGAGATTCACTACGGATTTATCCAAGGTGACTGCGGTTACGCCATCCGCATCCGATTCATCTGCCATCGGCACTGCGACCGCGAACACCGCGAAGGCGACCGCGACCACTGCCAGGATGGCCAAATATCTTGTCTTCATTCTTCTTTCTCCTTTTCTTTCATTTATCCCCCGCTGCCCATCCCCATATCCGGGGAAGGGAGCGGTAAGCCGTTTTGATTTAGGAAAGCAGCCGATGCCGTAGGCCCCGGCTTGGTTTAGAGTCAGTATATCAGCCCGTAAACTCCCGGAGTGGTCATGGTGTTCATCCCATCCAGATCATATTCGTACTGGGCGTAGGCGTAGTAGATGTAGAACGTGCGTTCACCTATGGAATCGAACAGCGTGAAGGTCACGTTGTCCTTCAGGTCGCCCGCAGTGATCTCGTACCAATCATCCGTCATCTGGGTGGATCCCACCTTGACGTTGGAGTAGGTTATGGCACCGTAGACCCTGATGCTGTCCACCGTGTCGTAGTAGTACACTCCGCCCAAGGACAGTGTACCATCGAGAAGACCTGCGGATGAAGCGGATTCGAGCTGGACCATCGCACCGGTATTGGCATCGGTGAACGCCGCTACACGGAAGTCTCCGACACCGGCGACGGAGGAATCGAACACCACATTCACCGTGCTGGACAGCACGGTCGACTCAGTCGAGGGTGCTGCAACGGTGGTGTGCACGATATCGAGCCTGTAAAGGCCGTCGTTCTTCGCCACAGACGATGCGTTGTTGTCGAACGAGAAGTACCACACCCTGGTTCCATCCTCTATCATGGTGGTGCTTGCGGGGGAACCGCTGTTGTAATCGTACAGAGTCTCGCTGTATACCTCGGATCCGTTGTAGTACAGCTTGCCAACAACGGTATTAAGATAACCTGCTGTGGAGTATCCGGCCTGATCCCAAACGACGTACATCGTGTTGGATGCTGTGTCGCTTATCGTGGTTGTGGGTTTCAAGGCTTTGATCCCGTCCAAAGCGCCACCCGCGGTGACGGAGAAACCGGCGCCGAGAAGGTCTGCGGTCGTTGTGTAATACGGATACAGAGAGATGCTCTGCGTCATGGTGTATAGCTGGTTGGGCTTCCCGACGAATGTAGAGTAATCTCCCTGTGTCGTCGTCCAACCTTTGAACTCGTAGCCGGAGATGTCGGCCGCATCCGGGAGGCGGTAGGACTGTCCGAGGCTGAGCTCGACGGAGTTCGCCGCAGAGTAGTCGGTTCCATCCCAAGAGTAGAAGGTTATCTGGTCGGTGACGGCCGCATCGGCCGTCATCACATAGGCCAGACGGACCCCACGGTTCTCCTTCGCAAAGCTCACGGCGACGCTCGAGACCCAGGTGGCGAGACCGGACGCGGAGCTGTTGTAGCCGCCGCCGACGACGAGGCCCCCTGCCTGAGCCGTTGAGGTCCACACTGAATCGTTGATTCCCGACGCCTTTGTAGTAGGAGAGGCTGAGCCGCCTACAGAACTAGGGATCCCCCACGCCCCGGCACCTGCATCTGTCGTGTTGCCGACAGTGAGAGCTGTAATCTCTACTCTCTCGTACGAACTTACAGTGCCTCCCACGACCAATCCGGTCGATACGGTGTTGGATGTGGTCGCGTCACCGGGAACGAGAATGTTGTTCAGATAAACGATCTGAGAGGTGCTGTCCACACAGACCGAATCTATCTGTTCCCATCTATTGCCCCAGGCATCCTCAAGATAGAGGCACACGTGGCTCGTCGTAGCTGTAGATGCCGTGGGGGCGAACCAGCTCGTACACCCCCCTGTCGTCAAGGCGCTTCCTTCTGAGACACCTGCACCGACCATATATTGTGCATCTAGGCACCCTATCGTGGTGTAGGACATGAGCTGATAGAGGTTCCAGTTGAACCAGTTGGGAATGGTGTATTGGCTGCCGGTCGCAGGTGTGTTGTTGCCTGCGTAAGTCCTGTGATCGCTGATCGTGGTGTTGTTCGAACCCGTGGCCGAAGGCTGGGATACAAGGCAGGTTTTACCGCTTACACTCAACTGACTAGCCTCGTATACTCCGAGAGCCAGATACGGATATGTCTTACCCGTGGACCAGTTCAGCGCGGTGGTCGAGGATTCATAGGTGTGAGCGTATGCGATCATCGAAGACTTCGTTGCCGAAGTGAAGCTGTATGAGGTGGAAGAGATCGTCTCCGAGAAACGGTGGATGTTGAAGAAATCAGGATTGTTCGACATGAAGACGAAATCATAGTTCGTCACCGTCGAGGAATCCGAATACCAGTAGACGGTCGGAATCACCAGCATGATGTTGTATTTCGCCGCCGTATATGAGAAACCTGCAAGCGTCTTCGTGAAGCAATTCGGATCCAATACGTATGCGACGTGTCCAGCGACCGAGCTCAGCGGCGCCTCTGTCAGATAATCCGCATTATAGTTGGAAGCGGATGAGCTCCCGATCTGATAATCCACCAGATTTATCGCGGCATAGAAGCAGTTGAACGGCCCCAGACCGTTCTCATCGAACTGCCAGAATGAATCTAGAACGTACTGTGTGGCATTTTTCGCACTCGTATACTCCGTTCCATCCCAAACCTTGACATCATTCACTGTCCATGACCCTGCGGTCTTGGTATTGATCTCCAGGACGTATCCGTAGTCTTCTCCCTTCGGCACGCTGGCCGATGCCGTCGCTTCCGGATTCTGATTATCCGGATACAACACGACAAGAGATGAGAAAAGTATCAGCGACACCATCAATAGCGCCAACACGACCTTCTTGTTCATTTTCATCATTCAATCATCTCTCCCATAATCTACATTCTTTCCAGTCTTCCATCTCGCGGGACTGACCGTATCATTGACGAATGCCGATGTCCTGATATCGTATCGGAATGCAGAATCTTCGGTGACTTAATCCGAAGATATTATCTTAGTAAGAGTAGAAAATAATCAGTTTACTAAGTTAAATCGTATGAAAACTATGGAAATCGACAAATATTTCAATTCTGACATCACAGCGGTTTCATTTAAGTATCCAAAATTGTTTACAGATGATAGAACAATAAAGAATGTCATAGTCCGGGAAAGGTATCCGAGTGGCAATCTTCGGATTTAGTAACTTCCGGCCTGTTTCTCGCACCATTTTTGTCAGAGATAATATAATATTCTGGACTTGTTTTAGATGTCGCTTCCATGGTCATAGACGGTACCTTCTGCAGCCATCTCTCATCTACTTCATTTTCGCTTTCGGGTGCTATAACCCCATCTAATTCTTCTGAACATATGTCGGTCCATTCTTCGAGATGTAGCCCGCACGGTCTGATGTAGCAATCCAGTGTGGTGTTGATATCGGAATGTCTCATCAGCACCTTTATCGTCTCAAGAGGGCACCCGTTCTCGGCCAATGTCGTACAATACAATCTTCTGAGCGAATGACATGAAACGTCCAATCCCAATCTGGAGCCCAGCCTGGCGATCCTGTTGGACATCGCAGGCAGATGTCCGTCCATCGGGATGGTACCTCTAATAGATGTCAGGATAATCAGGCGGTCTTCGTCCCCATCGACTTCTGTCCTGCGCCATTCGAGATAGCGTGATATCTCATCTGCCACGCTCGATGGCATCGGCTGATGCACCACCAGTCCTTTCTTACCGTGTCCCTTCCCGGACACCTTTATGCTGTCCTTTCCTATGTCGTCCATCCTTATCAGTGCGATCTCCTTCCTCCTCAGCCCCATGTAGGCTCCGAGGATCAGAACCATCCTTTCCGACGGATCGGCATTCTCAAGCAGCTTGGCAAGGTCTTCTCTGTCGATGAACTTCCTTCTCACTACGCCTCTGTTCCACAGAAGGTCCATCTTCTTCACAGGATTCCTACCGGTGTGGTGCTCGCAGTACCTCCCGAATATGTTCAGGAAGTTCTTCATGGTGCTCTCGCCCACATCCAGTTCCGATATGAGCAGGGCGATCTGTTCCTCACCGATGTCCTCTGGTTCTGCAGACATCCCGTTCATTTCCAGGACGTCTGTGCACCTCCTTATCACCAGCCTGTAATGCCCTATAGTGGTCGGTGCTCTGTTCCTCCTCTCGAGATGTACAAGATAATCCTCGATCCAATCCATGTCCTCAATCTCCTTTTTGATAATCTATCCGGGCACCGTCCCGCAGCCTTATTCAATAAGACTGAACACGGGACGGTCCCGAAATGATATCAGAGGACTCCGTTCATCATCGCTTCGGCCTTCCATATAGCATAATCTTCGTATTCGGAAGTGCTCATCAGAACCTCCAGGACCTCTTTCCTGTCGGCGAATATCCCCCTGAGGGGATCCTCCGGGTACATGATGACCGGTTTCCTCTTCGATTGCCTGACTGTGGCGACGATCTACGGGACGGACATCCTGTGGTCAGTATCGGTCCTCCTGATGACCAGCCTGTATCCGGTGCTCTGGTCCTGGTCCACTCTGATGTTCTCGCTGTTCAGGACAGCGATCTGCCAGTCCCTCATGCTTCCACCCCCTCTTCGAAGGAGTCGAGCACGTAGCCCACGACAGGTTTGCTGTAGTCTATCTGATAATCATCGGTGCTTTCGCACTGCATACCGATCCTGCTTTCGCTGATCTGAATCATGTGTATCACCTTTGAGAAGATGCGGGCGGACCCGCTTTGTATTCAGTTCGCCCCGCCCTCCGCGAGGTCCCTGTAGTCTTCGACTGCCCTCAGCAACCTCTTTCCGTCCGGATAGGAGGCGAGCCTCTCTTTCTCGAGGATCCTCCTCTCCATCGGACCTATCCCAAAGTCCGTATCGACGTTGGTCAGGAGGCGGAAGAGGTTGAACTCGAAGACATCCTCCGGAAGCCTGTCACCGTCGAGTTTCGTGGGCATCACAACCGTTCTCATGAGCATGCTCGACATTCCAAGCTGGTCGATCCCATCTCCTTCGGCCCACCTGAGGTCCAGCCCGGGGATCTCTCCGACCAGTCCCTTGGCCACCAGATCCTCGTAGGTCCTCCGGAGATCGCGGTCGCTCCTATAGTCATCAGGCAGCGCTCCGCATCTCTCGAGATAAGTGTCGCGGTTGAGTCTCACGAACTCATCCCCGGTCACCCACTCCGAGAAGTCGTCGGAGTATTCCCTGTCGGAATCGCCGTATATCTTGGCCATCAGCGTGTCCGCCAGGTCCCTGACAATCCCCTCCGGGGCCTCTTTCATGTAGTCGGTAACCGCGAACTCGATGGTGCGTCCGACCCTAACCCAACGGCACTTCATGTCCCTGAAGGGGCTGAACTCGGCGCTCCTGACGTCGACTCCGTACCTCTCCGCCGCATCGGCGAAGATCTCTTTGAGCGTCCCGCTGTGCATCAGAACATCCCCTCCGGATAGTTTCCGTCGTCATCGAGGATGTAGCCGGGGCTCCATACTCTCACGGTCCGGATGAGATCATAGTCTCCGATCCCGTAGCTAAGATGTTTCGTAATGGTGTTTGATACCGCATTGTTTCCAGTGCGGTGATTTCCTATGTATGCTTCATCTGCGTACATGTTTTTCACCGGGCCGAAACCCAAGCGGTTGTCCGAAGCCAGGCCATACGTGACTTGCGCCGAACAAAGAATCATCAATCATTCAATGAGAAGAAAAGAAGTGAAGCGCAAGGCCGATAGGCCCTGGCGAGTTTAGCGTAGGGTGAAGGTCCTAGGTGAAAAACATAGCAGGTATGTTCACCTATTCTCTATTGTGATATCCGAATGATGCCCGATGCGGATCAATTCGTAAGGCTCCATCTGGCCTTGTAGAGTTTCACGCGATCGTCCAGCATCCTCACGGTCGCCATCCTGCAGTAGTCCTGCATATTCCTGACAGGGCCGTTCACGCGGATGAAGTAATTGATCTTCTCGAGCTGTTTCTCGGTGACTATCAGTGTGACCGGGGTATATTCATCAGAGTCATATTGGACCGTGGCGGCTTTCAACTCTCCGAGTTTCGGTCTGATCAGCTCATAGATGAAATCATCCATCCTCAGTTTGTCCTCGCATTCGGATGAATGCAGCTCATATTCGATGCACCATTGGTTGATCAGAAGATCGGTAAGGGATCTGACCGCAGCCGCAACAAACTCCGGCCTCGATGTGTAATCATTCAGCGATTCGTTATCGATGCGATCGATGATCTCATCGGATAGATTGATGACCTTCCTCACCGTCGGAGGTTTGGGCATAGTCTTCTTCATGTGCATATAATCATCAATTCTTGTTAATATATGCTTTGATACAACTAATATTCAAAATTACTAAATTTATGTAGATACGCATAATTATATACTACAAGCACATTAGACTGATTGACGCCACCGAACTCCGGCGCCAACGAAACGATTTCCCCGGAAGGGTCGAGGCCCTTCCCGAGGAAAGGAGGATCCTATGTATCCCGAGAATGACAACAGACAGGGAGCAAAGCGCTCCAGGGAGAACCTCGACGATACCGCCCGTGCATACGGGCTCGAGGCGATCGCTTACAGAGCAGGTATCAGGCAAACGAACGAAACAGCGGTCATCGAAGCGATGACGGAGATCGAGAGGGCGGCACCATGACGAAGAACCAATTCAGGACCGACACCGAAAGATACCTCGATTTCATCAAGGACAACTTCGAGGGCACGACTTATGACGAGAAATGCCGCAAGATGAGGCAGTATGCCGATATCTTCTACGAGCTATACACTCAGGGCAAGATCTCCACATGCAATCCCAAGAATCTGAAGAAGGAGGACATATACGCCTATCAGCTGTTCAGGAGGAGGACCGTCATGGACACAACGATCCTCAAGGACTTCTCCATGATCAGCGACCTTCTCGCTTTCGTCGGGAACACCGCCATGATGGAGTATAAGGCCGTCTACGGGAAGAAGAAGCCCAAGAGCTACTCCGGCAGGAAGGATCCCCTTCCCGATGATGTCATCGACAAGGTGTACGACCTTGCCAGGATGACCGACAATTGGACCATCCTCGAGGGTTGCGTTGCGATCATCCTCGGATGTGCCGCAGGCCTCAGACCTCAGGAGATCAAGCAGCTCTATGCTCACGATGTCCATCATCTCGAGGCGGAACCATATGTCTACATAGAGCACGTGAAAGGAGAGGGTTCGTGGGGCCGCAAGAGGAAGGCTCCGTTGAATGACGGGGTGAGCGACATCATAGAGAAGTACCTTCAGATGCGTGAGAGGAAGCTGGAGGATGCCGGTCTGATGAGCGAAGCGATGTTCCCGTCCTTCAGGACCAACAGGGAATTCGTAACGCAGCAGTCCATGAGCAGGTTCAAGGGAAAGGTCCAGAAAGCGTTGAATGTCAAACCGTTCGAGCTCAAGGACGCCCGCCGTTCCTACGGTCAGAGGATGTTGGATCGCGGTGTACCGATTGCAAACGTCTCCTACTGCATGGGGCACGATTCGATCGAGACCACTCAGAAGTTCTACGCGAACTATCGCGAGAAGCAGATGCTCAAGGGAGTCTACAGCACCCCCGGGATACAGGAGAACATGAGGGGCAGCTGATACCATTGAGCGGGTGTGGGTCCGACGCACACCCTTGGGACCAAACTGTTTACGGCATCCTACAGGTCATGTCCAGTGAGAAAAACAAGCTCATTGGAAATGCGTGGGTCGAACATGAGCCTACGCAGAAGGTGTGACTTCAACAGGATGCTGGCAGTCGGATTTGAACCCAATAAATGGGTTCAAAGCGGGTTCGGGTCGACCTTTTGGTAAGGTTGGACCCACGCCCGCTAAAAAACCCCTTAGATCATACGAAAAATCACAGCCAGACTTCAAAGTCAGGCTCTCAGATTATGTAGATATGCATAAGGATGAGTGGGCCTACCCGGATTTGAACCGGGGTCAATGGCTCCCAAAGCCACAAGTATACCAAGCTAGCCCATAGGCCCACTGAATACTGCGATTTATCGGACGTATAAAAACTGTAGTCTCATTCGATTCCTCAGCATAACCTTGGTGTACATGATGGCCAGGGGCCTCAACCCTGCGATATGCACCTATGTCCTGAGCAATGATCAATTCTCCCAGGGATATTTGGGATCAAGAAGATCGGTGAGTAATCCGAGGTTCTCCGAGGCAATGGTCTGATCATGATCCAAGATGACCATCGTGGACGGATCGATGTTCTTACCGATCCCTGCGAAAGCCGTTTCCTTTGCAAGGAAGTCCTTGGCCGCCTTGATCTGTCTGGGCGCCTCGACATACCAGTAGCCATCCTCTTGGTACGGCTCACCGAAGCGGTTGCCCTTCCAGTGCTCGAGGAAATCATTCGATGCCTTTTCGACCCTTACCGGCGGACCTCTGTGTTTACGGGTATCGGACAGGAAGTCAGCCTCCAGCTCGAAAACGACATGGAGCCTGAGATCATCCATCATATGTGCAGCACGGAGAACCCTGAAATCGAATTCTCCGAACTTCTTCTCGATGGCGTACTGAGTCCTCCACAGCTGTGCCTGGAGATTATCCTCGTTCACGTCAGGCTTATCGAACGAGATCGATGTGAGTCTGCTGTTCCTCTTGGCGCATATCCATTCCAGCTCCTCAGGGGACAGCGGGACCCTGGGGGCGGGGAAGAAGAACTTCTCGCTGGGGTTCTCCAGATATGCTTTGGCGGCGGCCTGGAAGAGATGCAATGTATCCTCGTGGACAGCGGATGCGGCGTTCCTGTTCTTATCCACGGGATCGTAGACGACCAGTGCTGATTTGAAATGAGGTCCTTTCTCCTCTACCACGATGGTCTCGCCGTCCTTCCATCCGATTGCCGCTTCCAGTACTTTTCTGAACGATCCGAACTTGACTATGAGCACTTCGCACATGTATCCGGAGAATCCTCTGGAATCCTGTTCGGCACCGTATGCGCCGATGCCCTTCATGAACTTCTTCAGAAGGCGGACCTGATCCTTCTGATACGATGTAAGATGAGAGTTCATGTACTCTGTGTGGAACGGGGTGCGGTCCACTGCGGTCCTGATCTGCGAGGTATCCTTCAGGTGGTAGCATGGGACCATATCGGTCTCTACCCCTTCGAAGTATCCTGTTGTGTATGGGTGCTCTGAATAGACCAATTCTCCGCCTATTATGTCCTTTCCGGCCTGAAGGCCGATCTCCATCATCTGCTCGCGGGGCATGTCCAGAGGGAAGAGCATGAATAGGTCGAAATCCTGATCCTTCAGATAGCATCCTTTGGCGTAGGATCCGGCCAGCCTGACATCGACGTCAAGGCCCTTCTCCTTGTAATATCCCTTGACTGTGGTGAGCAGGCGATCGGCGATCGCATCGAGTTCCGCGGCGGATTCCTTTGACGGCACTATCTCCGATAATACCGACAATTCCACCAGTTCCTCGTCCATGCTTATCGCCTCGTTCCCTTGCTAGGATATCAGGCATATCGTAGAACATCTATTAAAAAAGAAGAAAGGGGTTTTCCTCCATTAAAAGTGGCCTCTTGCGATTGCATCCTTTAGACGTGAGAAAAAGCTTTCGCTGATGCGAAGGTTTTTCGAACTTCGATCAAAGACCTCCCAAGATGAGTTTTCAGAATGCCATTTTCCCTACCCCGCGGTCATTGCCGCACAACGATGTCGACCTTGGTCCTGTCCGAACTGCCTAAGTTTGATGAACGCGGTCTATGCCTGCAAAACCTCTTCGCGGTCACGTCGGACGGACCTCCCGATTCCCTCATCT
>JAZNDX010000038.1:0-11888 GCA_045588265.1 Candidatus Methanomethylophilaceae archaeon
CCGGAAGAAGGAGAACGGTGGCAAACGCGTAGATGTCACGCCTGCGATGAAATTGGGTCTGACCGACCATATTTGGGGGATGACGGAGTTGATGTCTTTTCTTTATAGACAAAACATCAACTAAAAAGTATCACATTACCAATGAGAATCTAATGAAACAACTGTTATGCCAAAATTATTTTTTTTTGATGTTTCTAAAATTCTTTCCGGCATAACGCCTTTAGTTAATGTAGAACATGGGATGTCATAACTATTAATGTAATCAATTATCTTGATAGATAATTCTGAAACTTCTGGAAAACCATACATGAATGGATCGGACATGAAACAAAGATGAACGTTTTTTATTTTATCAACTTTAGAGGGGAGTTCTTTTTCTAGTAAAGACATTGCATTCGATACAATTTTAGGCTGACACCACTCATCATATGATGCGCACCGACCAAATCTTTTTGATAACATCATTGCATAACAGGGATATCTGCAACCGTGGGCACACCCCTCTATATGGTTAACTGTAAAGTCACCATATTCTACACCAGTTTTATACAGCAACGATTTTCTTTCGATTGATTCCATATTATCGCTTAAAAGTAATTATTATATCATCAGCCATGGTCCCTTTACGTCTTGGTTCCCTATCACATTCGATTGATCCTTCTTCGTAGAGTTCATAAAGTGCTTCTTTGTAACCTTTATCAATATACCGACTAAAAGCTGTATCTTCATCTATTAACTATCTAGTTGAAATAGTTCTTTTAGAAAACTTTTCAAGAAGTCTATTTTTGAATTCCTGATTCGTACAATCAAAATACTCTAATAAACTGCGTTGCTTACTCATTATGTTACTTTTTGGAATATACTCAAACTTTCCCTCCCCATTGTCATGTGCGCCACCTTCTTTATACATTATTTCTTTCATCCTCGAAAAAGCTAGTATATTTTTAGTTGCAAAAAGAATATAATGAGATGTGCGGTTCATTTCATTAAATTTGAAACAAAATGGTAATACATATTCCAAATTAAGATCTTTAAGAGCACTTATCATTTCATCAAGTATTACATACTCTCTTTCTTCACCAGAATCCAATCTTTCTTTAATCCTTTGATAATGATCATCCCCGAAAACTTCCCTCATTGTTGATTCAAAAGATTCGTACTCTACACTACGGTTTATAGCATTATAATTGAAAAAAATAATAAGATCCGTTCCCCAAGAATTCGAAAATGAAGAGATTAACTTCATTGATAAACCTTTATAGCCACAGGGGTCGAGAAAAACGAAAGAGGGATTGTTCCAGTTTAAAAACTTTTTATAAGTATCAGAGTCGACAGTCGTATTTGTTATTATTGGAGAGAACTTGAAAGCTTTAACTCCTTCGCAATGAAAGACGCTTTCTTGCAACTTACTACAACGGACCTCATCACTTTCATTAAAAATACACTGGATTTTATTCTTAAACTCTGGATTACTGGATATTATTTTTATAACTTCTATTGGTGTAGACTCTGTACCATCTTCATACTTTCCCTGGCCAGAAAATAAATCAATATAGTACATTTTTTGAGCATTTTTTGATATTATGCTAGCCCATGTGCTAAAGTATTTCACAACAATTCTTGTTTTTACAGCTGAACGTTCAGACTGTTCATCAAAATCAAACGCGCTATCCGTCAATAAACTAGTTATCTATCCGAAATTCTGGGCGTGTAAGTAATTCTTCATCAGCGAATTGACCTGTTTTTGATATGCTGGCTAGACTCAAAACAAGCTCTTATATATCATTACTTACATATAGTTTATGTAAGGTAATATCATGGTCAGACCTAGGGATGGGGATGAAATCAAGCGTACAATCGTCAGAAGAGGGGACAAATTCTACGCATATCAGATCACATCCGTGATGGAAAACGGTAAGAAGAAGACCGTTTCGACATATCTCGGAAGGGTAGATCCTGATTCCGGGGAGCTTTTGGCGAAGATTCCCGAAAAATCTGCGGAGAACCGCAGAAAAATCACGAAAGAGAAGGAGATCGCCATCCTCAAAGGAGTATCATCCAAGGAGTATGGAGCGACATACCTGCTGCACAGCGTGCAGCAGCGCATATCGCTCGGCGAGGACCTCATGAGGTCCTTCGGGAACTCGGGCAAGATCGTCATGGCAGCAGCCATGGCATATCTGATGGAGCCCGGAGCATTCAGGAACATAGATTCCACATTGGAGCGCACGTACATCCGTGAGTTTTACGACCTCAGGTCATCAATGGATTCCGGATCCATGTCTGAGTTCACCAAGAGGATAGGGGAATACGACCTGAACATAGATCGTTTCTTCGAGCTTAGGGTCAAAGGCTCGGATGGGCTGGTGGCTTGGGACACTACCACCAATGGAACATACTCGGAACTGGACCAGATGGCCGAGTACGTGGTCAACAACAAGGACGGCGAGGACATCAAGCAAACAAAAACCGGATTCGCAACGGACATGAGAGGTGTCCCTCTCATGTTCCGCCATTATCCTGGGACGATCTCGGATATCGCTACGGTGGACAGGATGGTGTCCGATATAGGAAGGTACGGGAAGGATGATGCTCTGTTCGTTTTCGACAGAGGATTCGTCTCAGGAGCCAATGTTAAGCATCTGCTGGACAGGGGACTCAGATTCACAGCTCCTGCCAACACATCATCCAAGGCCATAAAGACGCTTCTATCCAGATTCGTTAGGACCAACGAGGCTGAGGATATGGTCCATGACGGTCACGCATACAGAGTATGGAAGACCGTGATCGGCCTCAAGGAGGCCGACCGTACCTCTGCAGATGGATCGCAGGCATACTCGTTCACCGTGTCCGGCGAAGCCGGTCACGGCTCAGAAGGGAAGGTGAATGCATACGTCTGTTTCGATTCGAAGAAGTTCTCGGACGAGGTTCAGAACCACAAGATGATGCTGAACGATCTCAAGAAGAAGGCATCGGAGATAGACTGCAAGGATCCTGTCGCCAGGTTCAAGAAGATCGCAGGCAAGGCGATCAGGCACTTCGACGTTCAGGCCGATGGGAGGAATGTGATCGTGACGGAGAAGCAGAACTCGATAACATTCGCCGAGAACCGTGCCGGGGTGTTCGTTATGCTGTCGTCTGAGGATCTGGACTGGAGCACTGTGATGACCGCTTACGACGCAAGGAGGCTGACGGAGCAGGCATTCGATTTCAGCAAGTCCGATGACCGTAGGCATCGGACTCCTGATAAGTATACGATGATAGGCAGGTCGTTCATCAGATTCGTCGCCCTGATAATGAAATGCGAACTCTGTGCGGAGATAAGGGAATCAGGGAAGAGGGAAATGTCCGTGGGCCAAGCGTTGGGCTATCTGAACACTATCAACTGCATGAGCTATGGCTCGTCATCGGCCCTGTCGGAGATATCGAAGAACTGCAGAGGAATCTTCGACCTTTTTAAGGTCGAAGTACCGAAGGAGCCGATGGCAGGCATGGAGCTATGCGACCTCATGCTGCTCACCGAGCCAAAAGGATGAATTACTTACACGCCCAGAATTTCGGTTATAGAATCACTCGCGAACCTCATACCGCCCCAATTCAGGTAATCATTCCCATATCCTTCTTCGAGCTCCATCACTTGTCCGTTGGGAAGTTCCCTGCTCCAGAGAATGCGATGGTAGTTGCGCAGCGTAGGGCTGCAGGAATCTGGATCGCTGCCGCAGTATCCCAATCCGCCCTTCCTCTCCCAGAACCCATCCCAGAAACCAGGAGTATCGGTAGTGAAATCGAAGGTCGTATCGATGTCCATAACGCTAGTGTATCGACCTTCACGATTTAGATTATCATCGGGTTCCTAAAAGAATTACAACAGGCGGTCAAAACTGATCAGTTATCCCCAATTTTTTCTAATCTGGCACTATCTGTTTTTAATTACTGTAAAACATTTACACTTGAATTTTTGTTTAAATACATTGGATTGGTAATCCAATACAAGGCGATAATTGTGGATAAGAAAATGATGTACACAATAATTGCGGTAGCAGTAGTTGCTATCGCAGCGGTAGCCGTATTCATGCTGATGAACAACAACAGCGAAAACCATGAGGCGGCATCCTTCGAGGATACTCGTCTCAGGATCTACGGTAATGCGAACGGAGACGACGTAATCGACAAGACAGACGTCAGCCTTGTTAAATGGATCATCGACTGCAACACGGACGATGACAAGACCAACGATGTGGATTGGCAGAAGGATTATCCTCTCGCCGACGCCAACTACGACAGCAAGGTGAACTCCTCAGATGTCGATGTAATACAGAAGATAATAAACAAAGAGAAGACCAGGATGTATTACTTCAACAAGTACGAGAGGGTCACCTACGTCAACTACCCCATCAGCGACAAGATCGGGGGAGAATACCTCGTCATCCAGCTTCTTCCAGCAATCGGTTCATACGAGATGCTGAAAGCCATCGATGAGACCACACCCAAGAATTACAGCAAGGTCTACCCCGGTGTCGAAAAGATGCCCGTCATGGGTACCTGGAGAGAGATAACCATCGAATCCCTCAACGACCTCTATGAGAAGGGAACCATCGGAACCTTCCTACAGTGGACCGGCGGTCAGAACCAGGATTACATTTGGGACAAGGCGGTCGCATCCGGTCTTGCCGACAAGATGTCCTTTGTGATCGTACCCTGCCAGGGACCCGATGTCATCCAGGGAGTGCTCGAGCTCGCCTGCATGCTGGGAGACCAGTCGCTCTCGGACAAATATGTGAAATGGTACGACAAGGCCATGAACCTCATGGACTCCATCGAGGATAAGATCGAAGGAGGAAAGAAGACCGTCACCGCAGTCAGGTGCTACACCAACAAAGTCTCGGGAATCGCGGCATTCGGATCCGCCCAGGGACCCGCACTCTGGTTCAACAAGGTCATCAACTTCCAGCCCGCATATGTCGGAAAGACCAACTTCACCAACATCGAATCCATCGAGAACTTCACATCGACAGCTACGGACGAGGTCATCGTCATGTTCCAAAAGAACTGCGACTGGACCGAGTTCAACGATCTCGTGGAGACCTATCTGAAGGATGTCTACTCCGCTACCTCTCAATTCAAGAACGAGAAGATGTACGTTGTAGATTTCGAGATGATGCCTTTCGCGGCCGGACCCGCAGGATGTTACATCCTGGCAGCTAACCTGTACCCCGAGCTCTTCGATATCGATGACGCTCTGGACTTCCTACAGGAATACCTCGACGACTTCGCAGTCAGAGAGGGTGCGGATGCCCGCCAGGGATTCACATACACCGGCGACGGCTACGCCAACTGAAGGTGAAGCGAGATGAGCCCCGATGGACAGACCGGAGATATGGACGTCGTCAAGACGGCGGCAGCGAAATGGGCCGCTGATGATGACATCTCCACACAGGAATCACTGGACACCATTCAATCGTATCGCGTATCGGAGATCCGCAAGCTCACGTTCGTGTTCGTTTGTGTGATAGCGGCGGTGATTGTGGCCGGCCTGTCCATCACATTCGGGACCATGGACATCGGGTTCTTCGAGTGCTACGAGGTCATATGGAACCACATTACCGGTAACATACAAGACAAACTAATCGACTACATCATAGTGGACGAGCGTCTTCCCAGGATCGCAGCCGCACTGATAACCGGTGCGGGACTGGCGATCGCTGGATGCGTCATGCAGTCAGTGATGAAGAATCCCCTCGCGGACCCGTACACCACAGGTATATCCTCCGGCGCCGGATTCGGTGCCGCACTCGCGGTCACGTTGGGGATAAGCATTGTCGGAGGGAACTACGCGCTGGTCGTGAATGCGTTCGTGTTCTCCTTGGTGCCCATGGCCATGATGCTCGGAGTTGGAAAGCTGAAAAAGGCATCCCCCACCATGATGATCATGGCCGGTATGGCAATCATGTTTATGTTCAATGCATTCACCACGGTCCTGAAGATTCAGGCCGACCCGGATGCATTGGCCAAACTATACGCATGGACCGTCGGAACGGTCGCAGACTGCGAATGGTCGGAGATAGTACTGATGTTCGTGGTGGTAGCAATAGGCGTAATGATTACTCAGATGCTGTCCAGAAAGCTCAACATCCTTGCCACCGGTGACGATTCCGCCAAGGCGATGGGATTGGATGTGGAGAATCTTAGGATCGTGCTGCTACTGATCATCTCATTGGTCGTTGCGACCGTCGTGAGCTTCACGGGTCTGATCGGCTTCGTCGGATTGGTCGCTCCTCATGTGTGCAGGATATTCGTCGGTGCGGACAACAGGTACCTTGTGCTCTCGTCCGCCATGTTCGGAGCCGTTCTCCTGGAGATCGCTGACTTCGTCGGACGCACAGTCATAGCGCCTGCGACCCTGCAGGTCGGAATCGTGACTGCCTTCATCGGAGGACCGATGTTCCTCTACCTCATCCTGAGGCAGAAGAAATCAACATGGTGATAGAATGAGGATCGACATAGACAATATGGATGCCGGATACGGTGACAAGAAGATCCTCCACGGGATTGACCTCCATCTGGAAGGTCCTGGGCTCACATGCATAATCGGACCCAACGGTGTCGGCAAATCCACCATGATCAAGTGCATGAACAAACTCCTGGTCCCCCAATCCGGGACAGTCAGGATAAACGGTAAGGACGTCTCGGAGATGAGCAGGAAGGAGATCGCTGATGTGATCTCATACGTCCCTGTGCAGACCGATGACGTGTTCGCCATGCCTGTGTTCGACACCGTGCTCATCGGAAGGTCGAACAAGGGAGGATGGAGGACCAAATCGGAGGATATCATCAAGGTGAAGAAGGCCCTGGAGGTACTGAACCTGACTGAACTCTCCGACAGACCCTTCAACGAACTCTCGGCCGGACAGCATCAGACCGTGGCGATCGCCAGAGGACTGGTGCAGGAGACCGAGATCCTGATCCTCGACGAACCGACCTCCAATCTTGACATAAGGCACCAGATATTCATCACATCCCTGATGCATGAGATAGCGATACAGAAGAACGTGATGGTCATCATGATCAGCCACAACCTCAATATCGCATCCATGTTCGCTGACAACATCATATTGATGGAGAAACCCGGAAGGATCAGACAGGTCGGTCCGACCTCCGAAGTGATCACCGCGGAGAACATCAAGGAAGTGTACAACGTGGGATGCGAGATAGTCATGCACCAAGGTCGCCCCGTGATGCTTTTAGACCAGATTCTCAACTGATATCACTTGGCCGGCGGTGTAGCGATACGCCGCCGGAAAACTACTTTCCACATGCATCCAACCCAGATTCTGTTTATTAATGTCGGACGATATATCCAAAACAAATCGGGGTAGCCATGCTCATCAGATTTTGGGTGGAAGGATACCGCTGTTTCCGCGACAGGGTGCAGATAGACCTGACCGACAGAAAGAACTACAAATTCGGTAAGGAGTGCGTCAGAGGAGACTTCCTGGACAAGATGATTGTTCTAGGAGGCAACGGCGCAGGGAAGACATCCTTTGGATTCGCCATGGTGGACATCGTATCAACCGTAGGAGGATACGATAACGATATCGGCCAGAGAGACCCCGACTGTTTCCTGAACAAGGATTCCAATACCGACAGGGCGACATTCCATTACGAGTTTTCTCAAAGAGGATCCATCATATCACTGGAGTATTCCTAGAAAGGCCCTGGACAGCTGGTCTCGGAGACCCTTTCCATAGACCGCCGCACAATCTACAAGTACGACCTCACTGACGGATCCGAACCGTTCTTCGACCTCGAACTCATGGGTGTCAAGGAACCGCCTCGGCTCGGTAATGGACAGTCCATCATTCTGGACATGTCCAAGAATCACGCTTTCAAAAGCGACAGCCCCATCGGCATCATCCTGAACTTCGCCAACAACTCGCTCTATTACATGGCCATGTGGAAGAAGGATACCCATATCGGAATGATCGAGAACAACGACAACATCGAGGAATACATCATCAGGAACGGGATAGTGGAAGATCTGAACAGGTTCCTGAACGAGATATGTGACGTGGATATCACACTGGCAGCTAGAGAGAAGAATCTGGTCGTCGTCAAAGAGAAAGGGGAGCTTCCGTTCAGCACCAGCGTGTCAAGGGGGACACTCATCATGTGCCGCATGTACACGTGGCTTCGCAGATGCAAAGACCGTGACGCACTCATATTCTTCGACGATTTCGACGACATGTTCCATTACCGTACTGCGGAGAAAGCAATCAGAGCGCTCATATCTCAGGTCAAGGCGCAGTGCATTTTCGTAACACACAACACAGGTCTAGCATCCAACGACTTCCTGCGTCCCGACTGCTGCTTCATCATGGATGAGGGGCACCTCAGCTCATTCTCAAGCCTCACCGACAAGGACATACGCAAAGGACACAACCTGGAGAAGATGCTCCGCGAAGGGGAATTCGACCGCTCCGTCGATTGAACAGCGCATCCAATATGTACATGCATCCTTCCAGTCCCATCAGGGGCTTCTTCAGGAAATCCGCTCCCAAACTGGACGGGAATCCTATATCGACTCCTCTCCCGCATCCTCCTGAGGCCTGCTCCAGCATCGCTATGTTCCCTGGTGCGAACAGGTAATCTGGAAGGTCATCACATTCCACCATGCCGAAGGAATCCTCGAGCCACATCTTCAGAGGCCTCTTGGTGGAACCATCGGCGATTATGGAGAACGTCCTTCCCCTCATGGTCTTCCCGGATGCGGAGATGCCTTCGTACGCCCTCCTCTTACTCTTCCTCAGCATTCCCATGCCGTGTTCAGGCAGAGTGCCGGTGACCTCCTGTATCCTCATGAACAGCCTCTCGATCGCATCGTATCCTATCGGGCATTCGCCGATAGAAATGGAGGGAATGCCGTATTCCGAGGAATAGAGTTCCTCCGTCATCCTGGAATAGGACGGATCGACCACGATGTTGTATGAGGCATTGACTGACTCGACTATGTCCTTGGTGGTGCATCCAGCCCCGAGAATGCAGACAACTCTGAAACCAGCATCCTTCAGCAGATGTCCAAATTCATGTATGTAACTGGACCAGTCCTTGTGCATGATGCTGGTCCCGATTATGTTGACACCTTTGGGGATCCTCTCCCCCTTCTCTGGAGAGAGATGTTCGACGATGCTGCGGATGCATGCATCGAACCCCTCTGCGCATCCCGTGGGGAGCTCATCAGTGTCCAGGATCATCGTGCTGCCGTCCGATGCAACAGCGTTCCTGCAGTCATCCCCTACCAGAGATATCCCGGGGGAGCACATGACGACCTTGAGACCGTATCCCTCGGAATCCACATGCTCCATGACCGCCTCCAATTTCTGTATCGTTCCTTTGTAATAATCCTCGGGACGGATGTTGGAATATGGGATCGCTTTGTCCTTACCGTAGAACCTCTGGTCCCTCTCGTCCGTGCGGACCAGCATCTGCTGGCTGGTGAGCAGTCCCTTTCTGCAGCCATTCTGACCGTGTAGGACCACGGTCGCATCCCTGATACCCTGCACGGCCATGGCCGCGCCTATGAATCCGCTCGCTTCTAGATGCATATCAATCCCTCCATTCCTTCCATGTCCCGTCTGATCCGGACCTTATGTAACCCCAGACCCTGCGTATCAGCTCCATGGATGCCCTATGGGACAGCCATGTCTCCGGCTGCCTGATGGAATCTTCCCCGGCGACACCCATCCCATCGATTACGACATCAAATGATGACAGTGAAACCAGGATATCCTCCTTGGTCCCTTTTTCTACGACTTGATCGTCGCCAGTACCGTGGCCTGATGCGGTTAGAATCTGGACCTCGCATCCACAGTCCTCCAGCGTGCGGGCCATCCAAAGGTCCTTGCTCGGTTCCCAGCTAAGGATGCCCATCCTTTTGCCAGAAAGGTCCCCGCTGAAGCTTGAGACACACCTGTCATACTCATCCGTGATCTTCTCCGACGGATCTGAAGAGATGCCCTGGATAGAGGCCAGTTCCTTGATCCAATCGAGCGTCTCCCGGTAACCTCTGGGCAGCGGGCGGTCCATGAACCTTATTCCCTTGCCTTCCAGAATCGTCTTGATGGTCCTGTTATCCTTGCCATCCTCCGCAAGTGCTGATATACCGTATCTCCTCAGACCGATTATCTCATCCACGGAACAATCATTCAGGAATCCCGGACCGCTGATCATACCTAACTCTGAGAGGAGCGCTTCCAGGTTCCTTCTGTTGTCGCCCTTATTGAAGCTTATGAAATTGTCATCCACGACGTTGAGGAAAATGTCCTGAGGAGAGACCGTGGTATCTATCAGCCCTACCAGGGCCTTTATGACCTCCATGTGGGCATCGTATCCAGAATCCACACGATTCGCGTCTATGAACAGTATCCTGCAACCAGGATGGGAGCTTTGCAGATCGGATATGAGACTCTCGCAATCGTCCCCTATCATTCCCGGGAGACATGTCGATATGATCAGAACGACCTTGTTCACGGCCAATAGCGGCTCCAGAACGGAACGGAGGCTGTCCTGCCCTCCGAATATCGAAGAGTTCGCGGTCATTTCGGTGCAGACCATGTTGTCGCCGGATGCAACGAAGGCTTGCGGATCGGAGACCAGATGCCTCATCCTCTCCTCCGTGACCTCGTTCAGCATGGTGAATCCGCATGACGATGTGCCGTGGATCACAACGGGTATGTCAGTGACCTTTCCCGCCTCCAGGACGGCAGCCACCGGTCCTTTTCCAATCCTTCTGGGAGCATTGAACACGGGTATGGATTCCGAATATGATTTCGATATCCTGCTGTCCAAGAAGCTCCCGCGACCCTCGAATCTACCTTCGGAATACAGAGCATCCAGCTCGATATCTTTTAGAGGCGTGGGAGAATCCAGATCCGTGATGTCCAGACCTATCAGGGACTCCGCTATGGATCTGAATCCCTCGGCCTCCGGGGACGAGGGGTCGTATTCGCAGACCGTGCATCCCTTGGAAGAGGCTATTCTGAAAACCTCCGACCTGTCCATTCTTCCGATAATCGGAACGCCTGTAGCACTCGCGAATGCCTCCACCAGAGAATCCTCGTTCTCGAGCCCGCGGCGGTTCAGTAACAGACCTGCGACCCTTCCGCTACCCTTCTCGAATTGCCTTGAGCCCTTCATTATGTTGTTCGCCGCGAACAGCGACATGTATTCACCAGAGGTAACGATGACTATGATATCGGAATGCTCAGGGCGCATCGGTATTGAGAAACCGCCGCATACGACATCCCCAAGGACATCGTACAGCGTGTAATCGTATCCCATGCGGTTCAGACCCATCTTCTCCAGGGTACTGAACATGCTGATGATCCCCTTCCCGGCACATCCCGTACCAGGGCTGGGGCCCCCGGCCTCTATGCAGAGGATGCCGTTGGATCCCTCCGATACGATATCCTCCATACGCCGCTTGGACGGAGGGACGTCCCTCATGTACTCCGTGACTGTAGTTTGATATCTGCCCCTGAGGAGCGGCTTTGTAGAATCGCATTTCGGATCGCAGCCTATCTGGATGACCTTGAGTCCCATCTCTGAAAGAGAATACGATATGTTGGATGTGATCGTCGATTTGCCTATTCCGCCCTTGCCGTAAACCGCTATCCTCAAGCTGATCGCCGTGTTGCCATCCATCGGACTACTTAAATTGGATTATACGTCCGTAATCGTTTTACGGCCGCTGCGTGACTTCTACACCTCATCTTTGCACCGATGGATCGGCATAGCCCGGGCTATGACCGACGCTCTGCCTCCGGCAGACCGTCAGTCGCCCATGTAGCCCAGAAGGAACTGGGGATTGATGCCTAACATGTCTGTGTACT
>JAZNDX010000039.1:0-36067 GCA_045588265.1 Candidatus Methanomethylophilaceae archaeon
CCTTCTCATTCTCATCCAAAACACAAGCTGTGAAGATGCGTTTATGTACATCAATTCCTATGAATTTCATGGCCTCTTGCCTCTTTGTTTTACTTCACTTCAAACGAAGCAAGAGGCCACTTTTAATGAAATCGTTTGGGGAAAAGGTTTGTGGACTGTCATTACAACAGGAACAGCGTCGCGTCCTCACAGAATCCGTAGATCAGGTCAGAGTATACTCCGAGAACGATGACGAACACCAGACAGATGACGATCGCGATGGTGAAGATCCTGGGGATCTTGACCTTCTCGGTCGACTCTCCCTTCTCGATGTACATGGCCTTGACCACTCTTGCGTAATAGTACAGTGAGATCGCAGAGTTCAGGATGGCAATGAATGCCAGCCAGATCCAGGTTCCGTCAGCCTCTCCGGGGGTTCCCACGGCGGATGCGAACAGGAAGAACTTGGATGTGAATCCTGCTAGCGGAGGTATTCCTGCCAATGAGAACAGGAACAGCATCATCGCGAAAGCAAGGAAGGGTGCTCTCTTTGCGAGTCCCCTGTAATCCGAGATCTTCTCGCCGATTCCGGCACAGATGAGTCCTCCGACGATGAGGAAGGCTCCTCCCTTCATGAACACGTGGGTGAACATGTGGAAGATACCTGCTGCCTCAGCCTGAGGCGTCATGATCGCCAGGATGATCAGGATGTATCCTGCCTGTGCGATTGACGAGTAAGCCAACATCCTCTTGATGTTGCCCTGTGCGATGGCGACGACGTTTCCTACGGTCATGGTGATGGCCGCAAGGACCGCGAAGATGTACTGGACCGTAAGTCCGGCGATGTCTCCGAGTGCCGAGCTGATGATGAACATCGCCATGAATACCTGGATGAACACTGCCAGACCCATCTTCTTAGATCCTGTTGCCAGGAACATGGATACGGGTGTGGCCGCTCCCTCGTACACATCGGGTGCCCACATGTGGAACGGTACTGCTGCGATCTTGAAACCGTAACCGGCGATCATACAGATGATTCCGACTGCGAATGCCCAATTGAATCCTTCCGAGGCCGTAACGATCGCTGCGATCTCGGCGATTTCGAGGGAACCGATGACTCCGTATACCATCGAGATACCGTACAGGGTGAGTGCAGTGGACATTCCGCCGATGATGGCGTACTTGACGGCTGCCTCGGAAGCCCTGCCGTCCTTCCTCTTCAGTGCGACGAGCGCATAGGAGGAGATACTGGTAAGCTCGACTCCGACGAAGATCGTGAGCAGACTGCTGGAGCCTGCGACGAACAGCATACCGAGTGTTGCACCGAAGAGCAGTGCATAGTATGCTCCGGAGTGGCTCTTGGTGGTCTCTGTGCTCACATTGGAGACGAGGACTACCAAGAACAGCACGATCAGGAACAGCATGCTCATCAGTGTAGTGTACGTGTTCAGCTTGACACCGAGATACTCTCCGGTGACATCGTTAGTCAGCAGGATTATGTCGGTGACAAGGGCAAGGAGTACGATGACAAGGGCGATTGCCCAGGTCACTGTGTGCTTCTTGATGAACATCTGTACTCCGGGCATGATCAATGCGCCGATGAGCAGGAAGAACATGGCCGCCATAGGGGTCAGGTCTCCGAATATACTAGATATGATATCAGCTGCCATTTCAAATCACCCCGAAGAGAGCGTCGACATAGGGGTCGAGGAACTGAAGTGCCGCATCGGGCCATACTCCGAAGAGTGCGACCAGGACTGCGAGCACGGCAAGGACCGCGAACTCATAGTGTCCGACATCGTGTGCTTTGTTGAGATCGATCTTGGTGGTCTCAGGTCCGAACAGGGTCCTCTGCATGGCCCACAGGTAGTATCCTGCGGTGAGCATGAGGGACAGCATACAGAACAGGATCATCCAGATCACATCGTTCTCGAGGATGAACTCGTAGAACGCCATGATGACAGGGAACTCTCCCCAGAATCCTACGAGTCCGGGAAGTCCGAGGGATGCCATGAATGCGATCATCATGAATGTCGCGTAGACGGGCATCCTTCCTGCCAATCCTCCGAGGAGGGGGATTTCTCTGGTTCCGACCTTGTGTCCGGTCATACCGCAGACCATGAACAGCATTGCTGTGATGAGTCCGTGTGCGAACATCTGGAACACGGCGAAGGTTAATCCGGCGTCGGACAGACATCCGATACCGAGCATGACCATTCCCATGTGGCTGATTGACGAGAACGCGACCATCTTCTTGAGGTCGGTCTGTGCGATACATCCGTATGCACCGTAGATGATGGAGATCAGCGCGATTGCGATGATGACCCACTGCCAGTAGGATGCTGCGTCAGGCAGAGCCTCGATACAGATACGGATGATACCGTATGATCCCATCTTAAGCATGACACCGGCCAGAAGGACGGATCCCTCGGTAGGTGCCTCTGTGTGTGCGTCCGGAAGCCAAGTATGGAAGGGTACGGAAGGCATCTTGACCATGAATCCGAAGAACAGCAGTGCGAAGATCAGCGACTGAGTCGAGACGGCTGCGGCAGCGATGCCGTTCTTGATTGCCTCGAAGCTGAAGTCGACGATTCCGGTTGAAACGGCTGCCTCGTATCCCATTGCGAAGATACCGATCAGCATCACGAGTGATGCCACGTGTGTGTAGATGAAGAACTTGATTGCAGAGTAGTGTCTGCGGGGTCCTCCATACCATGAGATCATGAAGAACATCGGAATGAGAGTGATCTCCCACATGATGTAGAACAGGAAGTAGTCGGCTGCCATGTAGACACCCATGAGACCGACTTCCATCGCCATGATCAGTGCGTAGAAGTAGTTGTTGTTCTCCCTGTGCTCGTCGAGCGAGAACACGTTGACGAGGAGACAGAGCAGTGCGGTCAGGAAAACCATCAGGATGCTGAGTCCGTCAACTGACAGGGCGTAGTTCATGATGAACGTGGATGTGCTGATCCATTCGAAGCTCTCGCTAAGTGTGTCGAAGTCTCCGAACAGACCGAACATCAGGAGTGTGGCGATTACCAGCGTTATCGCGGAGAATCCGATCGCGACGTACTTACTGTATGCCTCTCTCGCTCCGCCCATGAACAGGGACACGATGGCTCCGATCAAGGGGAGCAGGATCAGACTTGAAAGTATCATACTCATATCAGAAACCTCCCAATAATGCGTATACAATCACAATAAGGACCGAGAAGAACGATACTCCCATCAGAACGATGGACGAGTAGTCCTGCACATGTCCGGTCTGGACCTTGCTCATGACATCTCCTCCGCCTACTACGGCGCTGGACAGTCCGTTGACGGTTCCGTCCACGATCTGCCTGTCGACATAGTTGACTCCCTTTGCGACTCCGTAACCGAACTTCCAGGAAATCTGGTTGTAGAGGTCGGGGAACCACCATCTCTTGGTGAGTGCCTTGTAAAGCCAAGACTCTCCTTCCTTGTTGAACTTTCCGGGGTTGAGGGTCTTCTTCACGTACATCATGTATGCGATTCCGATACCGACGACGGCCAGTACGATGGTGAGGTAGGTGAACGGGTTGGTGAAGAGCTCGATTCCGTGCTCGATTCCATCGATCGCCTCTCCCTCGAAGGCAAGCAGGTCGGTGATTCCGCAGAACATGAAGAGTCCGCTGATGAGAGCGAAGACTGCGAGGATGACCAAAGGCATGGTCATGGTCTTGGGAGACTCGCCGTGGCAGTGCTGTGCGTTCTCGCGGGGCTCGCCCATGAAGGTCATGAACCACATGCGGAACATGTAGAATGCTGTCATGAATGCTGTGATGACTGCGAGCAGCCAGAGGATAAGGAACCAGATGGCCGCTGTGTCGACTCCGTTGTTGAATGCGTTCATTGCAGTGTCGATGACAAGATCCTTGGACCAGAATCCGCTGAAGATGGGGATACCTGCGATGGACAGACATCCGAAGAGCATGGTTGTTGCTGTGATCTTCATCTTCTTGAAGAGTCCTCCCATGAGCCTCATGTCCTCTGTTCCGCATCCGTGGATGACGGAACCGGAGCCCATGAACAGAAGGGCCTTGAAGAAAGCGTGGTTGACCATGTGGAAACATCCTGCGAAGAATCCGAGTGCTCCGAGCTCCTCGTATCCGAGTGCCCAGAGGTATCCTCCTGCTCCGAGCGAGAGGATCATGTATCCGAGCTGGGAGACGGTGGAGTAGGCCAGGACCTTCTTGATGTTCATGTTGTTGAGCGCCATCGTAGCTGCGATGAACGCTGTGAGACCTCCGATGATTGCCACGAAGAGCATGACATCGGCGTCCTGTACGTATAAGGGGAATGCCCTTGCGACGAGGTAGACTCCAGCCTTAACCATGGTTGCGGCGTGGATCAGCGAGGAGACCGTTGTAGGTCCGGCCATCGCATCCGGGAGCCAGTCGTGCAGGGGGAACTGAGCGCTCTTACCGATGACTCCACCGAATACAAGGCAGAGACCAAGGGTCATGAGACCGGGGTTGGCTGCTGCCACTGCCTCTGCGGACTCGAACATTGATGCGTAGTCCAGGCTGTGGAACAGGTTGAGGAGGATGAACAGTCCACCCATGAGGCACACATCTCCCATACGGGTGACGAGGAAAGCCTTCTTTGCTGCGGAAGCAGCGTTGGCGGATGCGGCATCTCCGAGATCGTGCCTGAAGGACCAGAATCCGATGAGCAGGTAGGAACAAAGTCCCATGACCTCCCAGAAGATGAAGAGCTCCAGGAAGTTGCTCGAGACGATGAGTCCGAGCATACCGGTCAAGAAGAGCGAGACCTCGGCATAGTACCTGTTCTTCCTCTCACCCTGGTCGTGCATGTAGCCGAGAGAGTAGATGAAGATCAGTGTCGAGATGAAGGACGAGAACAGCATCATTACGCATGTCAGTCCGTCGACGTAGTATCCGAGATTGATGGTGTAGCCGCCGATGTCGAACCAGCGGATAGAGCTCTCGATCGCTTCACCGTTGGCGAACGCGTCGCTTCCGATGTACTCGAACGAGATAGCGAGTGCGATCAGGAACGACAGGAGCGCTCCGGCGATCGCGATGTATCCGCCCTTCTCAGGCGTCTTTCTTCCTATTATTCCTATGAGAAGGAAACACATCATGGGGATGAAGGGGACGAGCCAAGTGTATTCAGCTATCATCTTACCACCTCATGGTTGTGAGCGCGGCATCGTCGAGCTCAGTGGACTTCCTTATCTTATAGGCGTTGAGCAGGATGGCGATTCCGACTGCGACCTCTGCAGCTGCGACAGAGATTGACATTATGACGAACGCCTGTCCGGCAATATCGTAGTTGTAAGCAGCGAATGTCACGAAGTTGATGTTCGCGGCATTGAGCATGAGTTCGATACACATCAGCACGACGATCGCGTTGCTCTTTGTGAGCACACCGTACGCACCGATGACGAACAGGATTGCTGCGAGGACGAGGAAGTACTCCATTGGAATCATTCTTCCACCTCCTCCTTGGAGATAACGACTCCTCCGACCATTGCACCGAACATCAGGACGGCCAAGGGGATGAGCACGAATCCGTACTGCTCGAAGATGGCGTAGGGGAGACTGTTCTCCACGAGCTCATCATCGCCGTCGAAGATGCTCTGTCCGCTGTGTCCGTCAGGGAACGTAGGCAGTTCCTGGGGGCTGTCGTAATACGGCTCGAAGTCGGAAGTCATGATCGCTGCGACGAGCACAAAGACCAGGACCCCTGCGACTATGAGGCCTTTGGTGCTTCTCTTACTCATCGGAATCATCCTCCTTTGTTACTATGTATCTTCTGGTAAGCATGACGCTGAATGCGAACAGGATGGTGATTGCACCGACGTACACCAGCATCTGTATTACTCCTAGGAACTCCGCTTCAAGGAAGAAGTAAAAGAGTCCCACGCAGAGGAACACGAGGGCCAGGTAGAACGCGCTGTGCATGACCTCCTTGTCATGTACCACGTATAATGCAGCAAGGATTGTGATTGCTGCAAGGATCAGGAACGCCACGAGATCGAGGTTCTCGATTGCGTAACTGCCGAAGTCGATCACTCCGTTCCAGATATCCACTATGAAATCCCATATAACTCCCATCAGAGCACCTCCTTGATCTGAAGAGCATCCTTAGGACATGCGTCCACACAGTTCTTGCATGAGATGCACTTCGCGTTGTCGAACTCGGGACGCACGATGGGCCTTCCCTTGTCGTTGACACCCTTCTCGACCATTGTGATAGCCTCGACGGGGCAGACTTTGGAGCACTTCTTACAGCCGATACACTTGCTGTCGGTGAGTTCGGGCTTGTCGACATCGAAGATGAACACACGCCTCTCGGGGTTGCCGTTCTCGATGTCCGAGGGAAGCGTAACTTCCAGCTTGACCTCCATTGCGGGGGTCGTCTCGGGGTAGTTGAGCCTCCTAGGTCCGTAGAGCAGGTCGTACCTTGTGTACTCGGCCAGCTCGTATACGGGGGTCACTGTCATCGCATCGGTGGGGCAGTACTCTGCGCAGTATCCGCAGAATGCGCATCTTCCGACGTTGACCTGTGGCCTCATTACCTTGTTGCCGTTGTCGTCGTCCACCTCGATGAGCTTGATCGCCTGGGTGACACACATGCGTGCGCACATTCCGCATCCGACGCACTTGTCGAACCTGAGTCCGGGGCGTCCGCGGTAGTTGTCAGGGACCCACTCCTTCTCGTAGGGGTAGAGGACTGTGACGGGCCTGTGGACGACAGTCTTGCAGAAGAGCTTGAAAGCCGTCACGATAGGCTTCATGATCCAAAGGCTCTTGGCGAGGTTCTTCGGATACTTATCAAGATATTTCATTGCCATCAGTAGATCCCTCCAATCTTAAGGAATACAGCGATCGCGAGGTTGAACACTGCCAAGGGCATGAAAACCTTCCAACCGAGGTTCAGGATCTGATCGGGCCTGACACGGGCGATTGCTCCTCTGACGATGATCATCAGGAAGAACACGAACCATGCCTTGATAAGGAACACAATCTCGGGAAGGGCAGTTCCACCGATGAAGGGGATTGTCCATCCTCCGAGGAACATGATGGCGACCATACCGCACGAGACTGATCCTCTGAGGTAGTCTGCGAGCATGATAAGTCCCCACTTCATTCCTGCGTACTCGGTCTGCCATCCCTCGACCAGCTCAGTCTCTGCTTCGGCGATGTCGAAGGGAGGCCTCTCACACTCTGCGATTGCGCAGAAGAAGAAGACGATGAAACCGAGGGCCATCGGGATGATGAGCCAAACTGTGTCCTGAAGTGCGACGATGTCGCCGATGTTGAAGCTTCCTGCGAGCAGGGAGACGGTAGCGATGATGATGAGCATCGGAACCTCGTATGAGATCATCAGTTCGGCTGCCCTGATTCCTCCGATAAGGGAGTACTTGTTGTTCTGAGCCCATCCGGAAACCAGGATGAAGAACGGGGCAAGGGCGTAGAACGCCATGATGATGAGAAGTCCGGTGTCGTAGTTCACGACATACCACCTGTCAGACAGGGGAACCATACAAGCGACAAAACAAGAGAGACCGACGATAAGCGAGACACACCAGATGTATGTCATCTTGTCGACCTTTGCGGGGATTGTGTTCTCTTTCATGAAGGTCTTAAGACCGTCCGCGACACACTGAAGGAATCCTTTCATTCCGATCATTGTTCCGCGCCTGTCCATCAGCCTTCCGAGGACCTTACGCTCCATCCACAGATTGAGCAGGACCACGACGAACGCCACGATGAAAACGACGAGCATGAAGAGGACAAGTGCAAAGACGACCAATACCTGGTCGCACACCAGCCACTCGGAGACCGGGTTGCCGGGGAAGAGCAGGTCGATGAGCCATGCAAGTGTTCCGCCGATGATCTCCCAGAGACCGTAACAGATGTCGTAGGGCAGGTTGTCCGTGAGGAAAGGTGTGAAGGGATTCTCGTAGGGATCTCTGAAGTTGATCCAATCCAGTATAGATACGTAATTCGCCATTCACACTCACCTGTCTGTCTCTCCGAGACACATGTCGATCTGGGCCAGAACTGCGGGAACATCCGCGATCCTGACTCCCTCGCACATTGCCTTGGAGCATGATACGTTCGTAAAGATAGGACTGCGCACCTTGAGCCTGTAGGGCTTGTCTGTACCGTCGGATACGAGGTACATGATGGATTCTCCACGGGGATCCTCGAGCCTTCCGAATGTTGTTCCGGCGGGGACCTTTGTGGGCGTCTTGATCCTGTAGGGTGCGTTCTTTCCGAGTGCCTCGATCTTCTTGACTGCCTGCCTGATGATATCGCAGGACTGGAACATCTCCTCGATACGGATCATGTACCTGTCGTACGTGTCTCCGACCTTGGTGTCCTTGTTGAGGACCGGGACCTCGAAGTCGACCTTATCATAGTTGTCGTAGGGGTCGTCACGGCGGATATCGAAATCGACACCGCAACCCCTCATTGCGGGACCAGTGAGACCCATGTTGGCACACTGCTCGCGGGTGAGGTAGCTGATCTTCCTCATCCTTGAGACGAACACGGATGAGTCGTCGATGAGGTAGATGATGTCCCAAACAGCCTTCTCGAAACGGTCGACCGTCCTCAGGATATCCCTGTCGAACAGCTCGGTCGTGTCGTTCCTAACTCCTCCGATACGGGGGTAGTTTGTGGTCATCCTGGCACCGCACAGTTTGACGTTGAGGTCCAGGAAGTACTCCCTCTCCCTCATTGCCCAGAGGAACACGGTCAGGTTACCCATGTCGGTTCCGACTGCAGCGAGCCACATGAGGTGCGACTGAATACGGCACACCTCGTCAGCTACGATTCTGATGTATTTGGCCTTCTCAGGAATATCGATTCCGAGGGCCTTCTCGACTGTCATGCAGTAGAGGTGAGAATATGTCATGGATGCACAGTAGCAGAGACGGTCGGTCATGGGGATGATCCTTGCGTAGTCCCTGTTCTCGGTCTCCTTCTCCCAACCGCGGTGAAGGTATCCGACGATAGGATCTGCGTCCACACAGAACTCTCCGTCGATCTTCAGCTTAAGTGTCCAAAGACCGTGAGAGAACGGGTGCTGGGGACCCCAGATAACCCACATCTTGTCTGTTTCCATCTTCTCTTGTGCTTCCAATACCGGTACAAGTGAATCTGCCATGGTTCTCACTCCTGACTCCTGAGTTTGTATGACTTCCTGAACGGGAAGAATTCGTAGGACTGCGGGGTGAGCAGCCTCTCCAGCCTCGGGTGGTTGTCGAAAACGATTCCGAACAGCTCCCATGTCTCCCTCTCATGCCAGTTCGCTCCCTGCCAGATGTCTGTGACACAGGCGATGTGGAGGTCGTCGGCCGGGACGTCGACGTCGAGGTCGATCATTATTCCGGTGTAGTAGTTGGACAAAAGGTATACGACCGTCAAGTGGTCGATGTAGTCCACGGCGGTCACGACGGAGCAGTGCTCGAACGTGAGGTTGTCGTGGATGAATTGGCAAACATCATGGGAGATCTCCCTGGGGCATGTTGCCTTGATCCTGCGCTCCTCTGTGGAGACGATCTCGACTCCAGAGAAGTTGGTCTTGAGGGCGTTGACGATCTCCTCGACTGAAGGACTCTGATAGACTTCTGCCATGCTCAGTCCTCCATGAAGTTTCCTCTGCGGAAGTATGCCTCGATCTTCTTCTGAAGGAGCATGAAACCGTCGATCATCGCGTCGGGACGTGCGGGACATCCGGGGATGTACACGTCGACGGGGACGATCTGGTCCAGACCCTGGATACAGTTGTAGGAGTCGTACCAAGGTCCTCCAGAGATGGCGCACTCTCCCATTGCCACGACCCACTTGGGGTTGGGGATCATTTCGTAGAGACGCCTGAGGTCGGGACGGATCTTCTTGGAAATCCAGCCGTTAACAAGCAAGATATCCGTCTGCCTGGGCGATGAACGGTAGATCATACCGTAACGCTCAGCATCATACCTGGGTGCGGAAGCGGCTGCCATCTCGAGAGCGCAGCAGGCCAGTCCCCAGTGAAGGGGGTGCATGGAGTTCTTCATTCCCCAAGCCCAGATAGGACCCGTCAATTTGTCTACTGTCTTCTTTGTTCCGGTGCTGAGCAGGTCATTGATGATCGCGTCCGACCATGTCATGAATTCGTCAGCACTCATTGCAACTGCATGGGGGTAAAGGCTCATATCCATACTTCTGCCTCCTTTTTGAGAGAGTATGCCACTCCGAGGACCATGATTCCGAAGAAGATGATCATCATGAGCTGAGCGGTAGCGCTCAATCCTGAGAAGGCGATTGCCCAGATCAGGAGGAAAGTCGCTACTAAGTCGAAGACCACGAAGATAAGAGCGAATGTGTAGTACTGGAATCTGAACTGCACGTGCGCTTCTCCGATAGGCTCCGATCCGCACTCATAGGTCTGTTCCATCCACTCTGTGGGTTTCTCAGGCCTAAGGAACCTCGATACCAACCATGCGAGCGGGCCAAATGCGAACGTCAAAAGCGCCACAAAAGCCAACGGCATGTAGTACATTATTAGTAACATTGGGCGATTGGATACTTTATTGGTACATAAAGATAACCGCACACGCGTTCCTATAATAGTAGGGTAAAGGGCGCCTAGGACCACAGTTTTAGTACTGAATCAACGATTTACGCATCATGTCTAGCCACATCGGATTCATCGGCGCGGGGAAGATGGCGGAGGCCCTCATAGGCGGGCTGATCGCCAAGAAAGTGTTCTCGAAGGACGAGATAATCGCCTGCGCCCCGAGTCAGAAGACGAGGGATCACATCGAGTCGACCTACGGCGTCAAGACCTACGCCAAAGCGGCCGACATGGTGAAGGATGCCGACCTCATCGTGCTCGCCGTCAAACCCAAGAACGTACCCGGACTCTTCGAGGACGAGGGCGTGGTGATCGGCAAGGGTAAGATCCTCATCAGCATCGTCGCAGGACTGTCGCTCGAGAAGATGGATCGTTATGTGCCAGACGCCAAGAAGGTCAGGGTAATGCCCAACCATTGCTGCATGGTGCTCGAGGGCGCCATGGGCTACACATGCGACCCTACGCTGAAGGCGGCGGACAAGAAGAAGATAGAGAAGATCCTGTCATCCGTAGGGTTGGCGGTCGAGGTCCCCGAGTCGCAGATGGACGCCGTCACGGGTATCGCCGGAAGCTCTCCCGCGTTCCTCTACATGGTCATCGACGCCATGGCCGACGCCGGAGTATTGAACGGCCTGAGCCGCGAACAAGCGATAAAACTCGCCGCACAGTCGATGCTCGGAGCAGCGAAGATGGTTCTGGAGACCGGAAAGCATCCCGACCAGCTCAGGGACGAGGTATGCTCGCCCGGCGGAACAACAATCGTCGGCGTGAAGATCCTCGAGGACCTCGGAATGCGCTCGGCGATGTCCAATGCCGTGGACGGCACGATTGCGAGATCCCGCGAGATGTCGCAAGAGTGAAACTCACTTTCTGAATAACGATCTTACCAGACCTATGCCGACGCGGGGTGCGTTGCTCCATATGGAGCCCGCATCCCAGTCGAGGTCCTTCTTGTTAGCTATCGTGGAGTTCATCATACGGGTTCCCTCGTCCTTGGTCTCCCAGAGACGAGCGTTCCTCTCCTCGGCGTCCTCGATCTTCATGATCTCGTCGACCTTGTGCATGAGCTCGCGGGCGAACTCCGTCCTCTGACATCTGTCGTCCTTGACGCTCTCGTCTATGCGGCCTGCCTCGAACTCCTTCTGGGCCAGTACTAGAGCGGCATCGTATGACACCTCGGCGATGTCGTCGCGGGTCATCCATTTGGTCTCATAGGACAGGACATGCTTCCACGAGGGGTTGTCCAGCAGCTTCCTGTGATCCTCCAGGGTATGCGCCCTCAGGGTGTACCCCCATTTCTCGGGCTCCTCGAATATCCTGCTGCCGGGATCGACAAACGGCGCGAAGGGCGCGTTGTAGATGAACAGTCCGTCGTCCTTTCCGACGAGGCTCCATAACCTCTCCGCCGATTCCACGCTGTAGAGGGCGGATGCCCTGTCCTGGAAGGGCAGACCGTTCATGTAGAAAAGGTCCATCCTGCTGCATCCGTTGTTGAATGCCGCCGGAAGGGTCTTCTCGATGGCCTCGTTGGTGTATCCCTTTCCAAGGTTGAAACGGACCATCTCGTCATGGGAGTCCGGGGAGAACTCTATGGACCATCCTCCGTCGAACGCCTTATCGATCTTCTGAAAGTATTCCGGCGTGCCGCCGTTGAACAGTTCGACCACAACGTGGTTCTTGATGCGCCTCTCCTTGCAGGCCTTCAGGAACCTGTCGGCGTAATCCATGCTGTGCTGCCTCAGGTCGCCGACAATGAATATCGGCGTATCCAGATAGGACTGAATGACATCCATATCCTCTGCCAGCTTCTCGGGGCTTCTGAATGCGGGAGCCTTCCTGCATACGACCTTCTCGTTGGCGTGGTGGGATCCTCCGCATTCAGCGCAGTTTATGGAGCATCCCCTGACGGTGAACACCGATGTCAGCGGGAGCTTGTCCCATCCGAACCAGGGCAGCGCCCCGGAGATGTCCATGTTGCGCATGACGCACTTGATCATGGTCCCGTAGTCGAACTTGACCTCGTCCAGCGATTGGAGCGAATATGTGACCGGGTTCTCGTGGACGTTGCCGTTGCTGTCCTTCCAGGTGAGGTTCGGTACCTCTGATAGGTCGCCTCCCTTCGAGAGGGCCTCCATCATCATGACCGTGGGGACCTCCGTGGTGTCCCCTCTCATCACCAGGTCTATCTCCGGACGCTGGATGAGCTCCCTGTAGAAGTACGAGGAGGTCAGACCTCCGAACTCCACCAGGGCGTCGGGATGGTATTTCTTGACGATCTTCGCCAGTTCTATCGCTCCATGGGCATGTGGCATCCAGTGAAGGTCGATGGCGAAGACCTTTGCGTTGAGCTTGCTGATCCTCTTCTCCACGTCGAACTTGTCGCTCTGGAGCATCTGGACCGCTATGTTGACGATCCTGGTCTTGAAGCCTGCGGCCTCCAGATGGGAAGAGATCGTCATGAACCCTATGGGATACATCTCGAAGACCGGCGATGACGGGATGACATCGCTGACCGGTCCGTAGAATATCGGTTTCTTGCGGAAGTCATAGACGGACGGCGCATGCATGAAGATGATGTCCGAACTCATGCCTCATGCTCCGTAACGCCTCTTGCGCTGCTGATATGTCCTGATGGCCCTCAGGAAATCGATGTACCTGAATCCGGGCCAGTAGACGTCGGTGAAATACAGTTCCGAGTAGGCCATCTGCCAGAGCAGGAAGTTCGATATCCTGACCTCCCCGGATGTCCTAAGGACCAGATCTGGATCGGGTATGTCGCTGGTGGAGATGGCGGACGAGATCATGTCCTCGTCTATGTCGTCGACGGAGATCTCTCCGTTCTGGACCTTCTTCACGATGCATCTGACCGCGCTGGTGATGTCCTGCCTGCCGCCGTATCCCACCGCCATGTAGACGGTGACGTCGGTGTAATTCTTGGTCTTCTCCTCTGCGTACTCCACGGCCTTGAGGAGTTCCGGAGAGAACAGGCTCCTGTCCCCTATGACCCTTATGCCTGCGCGGCGCTTGTGGACCTCCTCCGAGTCAGCGTACTCGTAGAATGACTTCTCCATCATCTCCATGATGTACGCGACCTCGTCCGGGTCCCTCTTGAAGTTCTCTGTCGAGAAGGCGAACAGCGTCAGATGGCTGATCCCCAGTTCGGTGCACCACTCCAGGACCTCCTTGAGCTTGTCCCTGCCCATGGCGTGCCCTTTGATGGTGGGTTCTCCGAGGACCTCCTCCGCATATCTGCGGTTCCCGTCCATGATGATGGCGATGTGCTTGGGGATGTCCCCGTTCATTACCTCCTTTCTGAGCGAGGATTCGTATGTTGCATAGGCTGCATCCTTGACCAGATTGGGCATCGCCATTTCTATCACTCGAAATCTTGTGGTACTCCAGCTGCTTTCTCTCCCATGTCGAAGCAGCCTATCGCGGCAACGGCACCGATGACTCCCTTGGTGCCTCCGTTCAGCGAGATTATCTGAACTCCGTTCTCCTCTGCGACCTTGATCGCATCCTCGGGCTTGAACAGGATGCTCTTGCAGTCCCATCCGAAATCCGCCAGTCCCTTGGGGATCTCCAATCCCTGGTAGACGGTCATGATCGCATCCTCGGAGTACGACTCCTTGCGGATGAAGTCCGTGGCGTACTCTATGAGCGCCGGGATCTCCGACTCCTTGACCGCGAACGATACCGCTGTACCGCAGCAGTTCGTGGTCTTGCTGGGCGCATCGGGGTTGAGCTGGACGATCTTGTGCTCGATGAACTTGCCTATGGGGCACTGTGTCCCGAGCTTGAGTCCTGCGACCCATGTCGCCCCCTTCTCCTTCGTGTCGGTATCATCGATACCGATGATCACACGGACCAGTTTGGGGGTGATGATGTCCACGTGCGTGGTGTGTCCCCCTCCCATCTTGAAATCGTCGGGGAACTCAGTGCGGAGCACGTCGGGACATGCGGGCATGCATGCTCCTATCCCTACTGATGCTCCTGCCATTCCGTACCATGTGGAACGGACCTCGTCACCCTCGATCTTGATCGATTTGATTCCCATCGCACCCAGCTGCTGGGAGACGGGACCGAACTTGAGCTCCCCCTCCCCGATATCTGCTGTGGTGATGAGCATCGTCGACTTCAACTTCACCGAATTGATCACACCGCCCGTGCGGCGCCTGTTGACGGCATCCCACTCTGCGGGACCCACCGATGAACATGTCTCTATGAACTGGACCTTGCCTTTCTTCTCGTCGACCATCGTCAGGAAGCGCTTGCAGAACATCCTCCCTGTTCTGGCCTGTACCTCTTCCGGCGTCAGTATCTGTACCATGTTAACACCATATCCTTTGGAAGAGGGTTCAGTCCTCTTCCTCTTCCGATCCGTATTCGTCGGGATCGGCCACGAACAGTGCCTCCGCGGGGACGTTCCTGCAGAGGTAGACGGTGCGTGCCGCCTTTCCGATATCGGATCCGGCATCCATGCAGATGTCCGTGTCGATTCCGAGGATTATGGGGTCCTCGGTGTGCACGAGACCTGCGCGCATTGCATCCTGGAAGGTCCTCGAGAGATGGACCATCGAACGGTCACCGGGTATGATTCCGTTCTCGAGGATGTCCTCGACCTCCTCCTCGTTGGTGGGGTAGAAGAGCTCCTCGGGGATGTTCTCGCAGTCGAGCTTGATGTCGAGCTCGATCGTGTGGCCGTATGTTGCCCTGATCTTTCCGGCGGAGATGTTGTACCTTCCTTTGGGGTCGGTGTCCACCAGAGCCTCCAGGTGTCTGATCCTGAGCCATCCCATACGAGGGTTCAGATCCTTTATCTTGTCGAGCACGTCACGGGTCGAAACGTATCCCTGTGAGTCCATCCTGAGGTTGTATTTGCCGTGCCTCAGGATCCCTGCCAATGTCCTTCCGATCTTCTCTACCTCGAAATCGGACATTATGAACTTGCCTTCTTCGCCGCAATAGGGGCAGCGTTCGTTACGGAAATATCCGTGCTCCTCGCATTCTCTTATCATGGTTTCACTTCCGAAGCCTTCTCGGCCGCCTTGACCGCATTGGCCATGAGCATACAGATCGTCATCGGTCCCACTCCTCCGGGTACCGGCGATATTGCTGATGTCTTATCCTTGACATTCTCGAAGTCCACATCCCCCACGAGCCTGCTGCCCTTGGGATGCGTCGGGTCATCGACCCTGTTGGTCCCCACGTCTATGACCACTGCCCCTTCCTTGACCATGTCGGCCGTTATGAAGCGCGGTTTTCCTATAGCGACTATGAGGATATCCGCCTGCCTGGTGATCTCCGGCAGGTTCTTTGTGCGTGAATGTACGACAGTGACTGTGGAATCGGCCCCTGCGCCCTTCTGGACCATCATGGCTGCCATGGGCTTTCCGACTATGTTGCTGCGTCCCACGACGACCACATGCTTTCCGGAGGTCTCGATGCCAGATCTTATGAGCATCTGCTGGACCCCTGCGGGTGTCGCCGGGAGGAAATCGGGGTTGCCTATGAGCACACGGCCCACGTTGCTGGGGTGGAAGCAGTCCACATCCTTCCTGGGCTCTATGGCGTTGATGACTGCCTCCTCATCCAGATGGGACGGGAGGGGCAGCTGGACGAGGAACCCGTGAATCGTAGGGTCGTTGTTGAGCTCGTCCACCTTTGCCATGAGCTGCTCCTGCGTGGTGTCCGCAGGCATGCGTACCGTGACGGATTTCATTCCCAGCTCCTCGCACATCTCGCCCTTCTTCCTGACGTAGACCTGCGAAGCGGGGTCGTCCCCAACAAGGACCACTGCGAGGCCAGGCGTCACGCCCTTTGCCTTGAGGTTCTCGATCCTTGTCCTGAGTTCGGCATAGATCTCGGCCGATACATCCTTCCCTAGTATGAGCTTGGTCATGCTATCACGGTAAGTCGCGCCATACTTTAGACCGTATATAATCGTGCGCCCGTTCTTATTATGGTGGTAGATGAGGCTTTGATTCGCTGAAAGGCGATGGAAAAACCTTTCTATTCGACTTTTACGCCAGCAATCGAGCTCAGACGACTGGGCAAGGATCGTCATCTCAGCCAGTGAGAATGATGGCTAATCAACTACACTGGCACATAAAGGAGTCGAGCCTGATCAGCAGATCACTGCAGGCTCGAAACCTTCGTCGATGATGAGCTTGATGACCTGCTCGACGGACTTCTTGTTGTGCTCCATCTCGGCCCATGTCATGATGCCCTTGTCACGGGACTCCACCATATGCCATGAATGGGTGCCCAGAACAAGGTCCCCGTCCGTGATGGACCTTGCCAGCGACAGATAGTCCGACGGCTCCCTCATACCCTCATGCATAGGCCAGAGGTATGCTGCAATGGGACTTCCCCTAACATCCTTGCCCTTGGCCACGGGATGCTCGGTGACTCCGGCGATCTCATATGGTGCCTTCCCGGGATCGGCATATACGGAAGAATCGTGACGGATCCCGAGCCTGTTCAGCTCGCCGTATACCTGATCCGAGATCTTCATGAACGGGGCACGGAAGCATGTGGGGGCCTTCAGATTGTCCTTGACCGCCGCATATCCCTTGTCCATCACCACTTTCAGTTCATCGGATCCGAGTTTGGTGAGGTCCTCGTGGTCGTATCCGTGGAATCCGATGCAATGGTCCGCCATAGCGGAACAGTCCAGCACCTCTGCGGTGTGGCCTTCCACGAAGAACGTTGCCTTGATCCCGTACTTGTTGAGGAGATCCAATATTATCTCCAGACCCTTCTCCGCGGATTCGAACCTGGGTGCCGTTCCCTGACCGCGGTCCATAGATCCTGCGACATGCGAACCGTCGATCTCGATGTTCACATCGCGGTCCACGTCCACCGTGAAGATGAGCCTGCGTGTCATAGGGGCTTTACCTCCGATACCCTCTTGAGAAGCATACCTTCGATGTCGAACGGGCTGTTGCTCATCGCGGCCTCCTGCGCACGCTTCAGTTTGGCCTCGCTTTCGGCATAGATGGTCATGAGCACATCGCCGGCCTCGACCCTCTGGCCCTTCTTCTTGTAGACCATCAGTCCTGCACCTTTGTCGGCTGGTGCCCCTGCGACCTTGGCGATGTTGACGATCTCCTTGTTGCGTATGGAATGTACGTATCCTGGATTGACCGCCTTCAGCTCGTACGAGTACTTGCCCGGCTGCAGGTCGGACGACTTCAGATCGGGCCTTCCGTTCTGGGCGACGACGATCTCCATGAACTTCTTGTGCGCCTCTCCCGAATCCAGGATCTCCTTGGCCCTGGCGGCTCCGTTGGGGATGCCTCCCATCTCCAGGATGATGCCTGCGCACTCGCAAGCCTTCTCTATGACGCTGGACGGGTGCTTCTCGCCTTCAAGGATCGATATACACTCCCTCGCCTCGAGATTCGGTCCGATGGCCATTCCGATGGGCTGGTCGGCGTAGGTGATCGCACATTCGACGTGCATACCTATCCTCTCTCCCAGGTCCATCAGGTCGCGTGCATAGGCCTTGGCGGCCTCCAGCGTCTGGACTTTCGTTCCTGAACCGGTCGGGATATCGACCAGCAGATGGGTGGATCCCATCGCTACTTTCTTGCTCATGATGGAAGCGAGCATCTGCGCCCTGGGATTGATCCCCAGCGGGTGCTCGATCCTGATGACCATGTCGTCCACGGGGGCGAGGTTCATGGAACCTCCCCAGGCGAACACTCCTCCTACCTCCTCGGATATCGCCATGAGCTTGCTCGCAGAGAGCTCGACATCACAGAACGTTTCCACGAAATCGGAAGTTCCGCATGCGCTGCTGATGGCGCGGGACGATGTCTTAGGGATCATGAGCCCTGCGGCAGCAACTATTGAGATGACGATGGGTGTGATCTTGTTACCCGGTGCCCCTCCCAGACTGTGGAAGTCGTAGACCGGCGACCTGGAGAACTTGATTATGTCCCCGGTGTTGGCCATCGCCATCGTGAAGTCCGCAATCTCGTCGATGTCCATACCGTTGATGTACAGGGCGGTCAGCCAGGCGGATATCTCGATCTTCGAGAGCCTGCTGTCCAGGATGTCCCTGACGATGGCCTCGATCTGCTCCTTGTTGAGCCTCTCGCCGTCCATCTTCATGCGGATGTACCTGACGGAATCCGGGTTGTGGGCATATGTGATGTTGACCGTACCGTCCTTGTTGACCCCGGTCTTGGCGATGATGTTGGAAGGGATGTAGGCCGTACCCTTCTGGACGATGTTGTCGGCGTAGGATACCATGGCGATGACGGAATTCTGGCCCGTGATGTTCACACGGTCGTTCTCCTTGACTCCCAGCTCTACGCAGTCCTCCTCGTCGAGGAGGATCAGCGGCTCCGATGCACGCACATCGACCGGCTTGAAATTGAACTTCATTTGGATCCCCACGTCTCAAGAGCAATCGCCAGTTCCTTGTGGTCCTTGGCGTATTCTTCCTTAGGGATGCCCAGGAACGCTGCGTCAACTGCCTGACTCATTCCCATGGCACCCGCTCTCACTCCTCCGGGATGTCCTGCGACACCTCCTCCGGCCTGTATCTGAACGTTGTTCCCTGCCTTCTTCACGATGGCCTCGACTATTCCAGGGTAGACTCCTCCGGAGCAAACGGGCATGACGGTCTTGTAAGGTACATCATTTCCAAGGCATGCCGGGAGGTTCGCATCCTCCTTCGTGCTGCCGGACATCTTCCCTACTCCCAGTGTACCAATGTGAAGGGCATCCCCTCCGCACATCCTGGTCAGTTTCGTGAGGGGCAGCATCGCCACTCCGTGGAGCGGGTCCTTCGTGAATGCTCCGTGCATTGTCCTGTGTACATGAATGGGCACCTTGATGGAGGGATCCTCTGCCAATGCCTGAACGGCACCGAATCCGCATGTGATGACATCCACCATGAGCTCCCTGGCGCCCCAGGACTGCACCTTCTCCGCGAGCTCGACTATCCTGTCCCCGCGGGTGCTGACGTTGATGGCGTGCATCATCTTGTGTCCCTCGCTCTCCAGTCTGTCCAGTGCCTCTGCGACTGCGATGGTCCTGTCCTCTATGGGGCAGAACGCCTGGTCCACAAGGGTCTCGTCGTCCTTGGAGTTGGTGAGCCCTCCGGAACCTGCTTCGTACACGTATTCGGCGGTCTTCTTGGGGTTGAGTCCGATCTTCGGCTTGACTATGGTTCCGACGAGGGGTTTCTCGGGACGGTCCAGGGCCTTCCTGATTCCGTCAGCACCGAACTTCGGTCCCTTGAACTGGTTGAGGATCTCCTTGGGGAACGTCACGTCCTCCAGCCTCACTCCTTTGAGCGCTCCCAGTCCGAACAGGTTGCCTGCGATGACGCTGAGGATCTGGGGGACCGCTCCTACCTCGATACTGAAGTCCTCCGTGGGGAACTCCACGATGATGGTGTCGCCGGAGATGTCGATGACCCTGGCGCCCAATGAATCGAATATGTCCTTGTCCAGAGTGGAGATCCCAGTCCATGTGCCGGTGGACTGTTCCGCGGCTATTGCCTCCGCCGCCTTCTCTATCGGGAGGTCCGTCGTTACGCGATATTTGCAAACAACGTACTTGTCCGGGTCGACCGGCTCTCCAAGATGCAGATAAGAATCCATTTTTTTCACTCCTTCATTAACTCCGTTCCGAACTTCTTCACCAGGATGTCGTAGACTGAACCGGGCGATATCAGGCCCAGCTCGGTGACGATCCCGTCTATGTACTGCGATGGGGTCACATCGAAGACCGGGTTGTACACCCTGACCGAATCAGGGATCTCCCCAGGTCTGACGACCTCCGATATCTCGCGCTCCTCGATCTTCACCAGGTCCCCTTCCAGGGTCAGGGGCGAGAACTTGTAGGTCTCGCTGCATGTGTAGAACTGGACCCTGGCCTCCTTCGCTGCTAGAGCTACCTGGGAGGTTCCGATCTTGTTCACGAGCGCACCGTGGGATGTTATGGTGTCGGCCCCCACGAAGACCTTGTCGACCTTCTTCATGACCAGGCGGACCGCGCTGTCGATGATCAGCGTGGTGTCGATGCCCTCCTTGGAGAGGTCGTTGACTGTGAGTATGCCCTGCCTCCAGGGACGGGATTCGGTGGCGTAGACCTTGATGTCTTTCCCCTGCCTGTGGGCCTCGGCTATAACGCCGATGGCGACGCTGCTGTTGCAGTGCGTCATGATGACGTCGCCGTCCTCTATCCTCTTCGCACCGATGCGTGCGATGTTCTGGACGGCCTCGTTGGACTCTGCAATGAACTCGTTCGAATTCCTGATCAGGATGTCCTTGGCCTCCTCCACGCTGGAAGCGTCCTTGGCTCCCTTTATGGATGCGTGGACCCCGTTCCATAGCGATACCGCGGTAGGCCTTGAATCCAAGATGACCTTCACGGCCTCATCCAATTCTCTGCCGAAAGCGGCCATATCCGTTCCGGTGTAGCCCTCGGCGAACCTGCAGACGGCTGTGGCTCCGGCCCTGGCGATCCTGCCCGCTCCGCGTATCTTCATATCGCGGATATCCTGAGAGATCGAGACGACGTTCTGGTCCATGGGTGTGTATCTTAACTGCGCCATTAATAATATTCTAATATTGACGAATCAGAGGACCACTGCTCTGACGACCCTACGGGCCTCATCTAAACCGTATGAGAGATAGACCGCGGCGATGAGTGCTTCGAAACTATCCGCACGCATGTTCTCCTCGATGGATTTGGTCTGGCCCCTCTGATGGCCCTTGCCCACCCTCATCACGGCATCGATCCCCACGTTCTTGTCGAGGATGCGCTGCGAAAGCATGTGATTGGCCACCTTGTCCTGCTTGTAGTCGGTCATCGGCCCTTCGCTGATGTCCGTGTCCTTGTAGACATGCTCGCAGACCAGGAACTCAAGTATGGCGTCCCCGAGGAACTCCAGACGCTCGTAGGACTCCACATGCCTAGGCGGGTCCATGTCCAGCGCCTCGTTGGAATAGCTGTCGTGGGTGAGGGCTGCACAGAACAGTGCCAGATTCTCCTCTGATACCTTCCTGAGACAGAAAGGCTCCTTCGCTAGGAACTCACGTACGCTCTTCTCGAAGTCGGACTCCATGGACGGTCAATTATGTGATCTGTATTTAGCGGTAGGGACGTTTGGTTCCAACTTATCGACTATCCGCGCATGCGATAGAGAGGTATTAGTAAAAGAGATACAATCGCGAAGGTATGCCCGGCAAGAAGCGCGTAAGGATGAGAGGAGTAAAGCACACCTCCAAGAAACTGGAGGATGACCTTCTGGAACGCTCCAGGAACTTAGCGGAGAACCCCAGCCTCCTCAGGCCCATGTGCGCAGGCAACTGCAGGAAATGCCATTTCGACAAGGTCTTCAAGAGCATCGACTCCCTTCAGAAGATCCGCAACAACGCGGATGCCCTGGTGAAGGAAGCGGGCAAGATGTTCAACGACGACATTACCAAAGCCTATGCCGGTACCGTATCCCTTTCGGCATCGGGTTCCGTACCCCTCCTGGCGAGCGCCAGGCTCGGTGAGGACACCGTTTCTTACGCGGTCAGGGGAAGCGTCGGGGCTGACAAGCTCATCGGCTGCCAGTACTACACCGATCCCAAGATCAGGCTCCTGCTCTACAACCAGTTCATCAAGAAGAACGGGCTCTATCTCTATTCATTCGAGGAAAACCTCGTATGCTCGGACAAGTTCAACATGCCCGAGGACTACCTCTACGACACATTCTGGGAGACCCCCTACGAGTTCCCAGACGACGGGCTCCAGTGCGGACACGACGCATCAGCCGTGCTCGAGATCGAGATCAGATCCCTCGGGGAGACCATCAAGATCTGCGAGAACTGCGCCAAGAACGTCTCCACCGCCCAGTACATCCTGTCAAGAGTGGCTGGTACCGACCCCTGGAAGGACCTCACGGTCCGCATCAGGCACAAATACCACAAGCCCGGAGAGAAGGACTACGAGGAAATAGACGACGATAAACTCAAGGACTACATGTTCGGGAAGTTCACCGACACCTCTCTGATCAACGAGATCAAGAGGTCCAAGCTCGGTGACCTCAGGGGCAGCGCCGTCGCCACATACATCATCGGCACCAAGAACTACGGCGATTCGCTGGACGAGTTCATGAACGACATCGTCGGAGAGGACAATGTCAAGGCATGCCTGAAGAGATTCCTTGCTGAGAACCCCAGGGCCATCGTGGCCAAGGGCAACAGGATCACGGATATCCTCGGTATCCTCTGGGAGGCCGACTGGAGAGAGATCCTCACAGTCTACACGGACGCGGAGACCGTCGCCAAGATGGGCGACCAGACCAACGTCCAGCCGCTTCAGTCCCTCGAGGCCGCTCACAACATCCAGATCTCAGCATCTGTCGTGGATGCTCTGCCTGTCTTCAACAAGCCCGGACCGATCACATCCCTCGCGGACTCACTGGCCAAGGCCGTCAAGGTCGGAGGCCAGCCCATGGTGGAGAAGGCACTGCAGAACACGGGACTCAAGAACAACAAGGCCCGCAGCGTCGCAGCGGCATTCGTCATGTCCACCGGAGCGACCGAACTGCCTATCAAGCTCAGCAAGGAGGAGAAGGACTTCGCAGATTATCTCCTGCCGTTCGCCAAAGCGGTTGTCGCTGCCAACGGCGACAAGTACCGCGAGACCATGAACACCCTGCTCACCGCATCGGGTTCTGGAGAGAAGGTCTGACCCTGATATCGGCCACATAATGCGAGACGGACGGGGCATACGACTTCACCTCGTGTATCCTGAGGATCTCGTATCCGTCCTTTCCGCAGTTCTCATCGAAGACGGATCTTATCCTGTCCTCGTATTCGCTCACGTAGAAGGTGTCGTGATAGTGGATTATGCCCCCTGGGCGGATCATCGACAGTGCCTTCGGGACGAAATCCGATGTGGTCTGGACATATCCCATGAGAATACGGTCCGCGAAGTGCTTCCCGAGAAGGTTCCTGTTGTCCGAGAGGATTGGGATGACTTTGTCTTGGAGCTCATTGTCCCTGATGTTCCTGCATAGGAAGCGATAGGATTCCGGGTTCTTCTCGCAGGCGAAGACGCGCCTTGCTCCCGAATACTTCGCCAGGGGAAGCGTGAAATAACCTATCCCGGCGAACATATCGACGACGGTCTCTCCGGTGCAGTCCAGCTTCCTCATGCGCATCCTCTCATCGGTGTTCCCTGATGCGAACATGACCTTGGTGACGTCGAAACCGTATCTGATCCCGTTCTCGAGACGGACCGATTCCGTGTCCGAACCGTAGATTACCTCCATGCTGGGCTGCCTGAACTCCCCAGAGACGCCTCTGACGTCCGCACAGACGGTCTTCGCTCCGAGTACCTCGGCATAGGTCCTGCCGATCAGGTCCTTGTAAGGGATGCATTCCGGCTCCATCTTGACGATGACGATGTCGCCCACGTACTCCCACTTCTCAGGGATGATCCCATCCAATTCCGGGTGGTCGGCGAGGATGTCATGTATCTTCTCCTGAGGGCTCCTGCGGTCCAAGGTATGGGCGTCCCCCTCGACGGTCTCGATGCCCATCGCCCTTACGGTATCGATGAACTCAGGCAATACTGGCACATAACGGAAATCATCATCTTTGCCGATCTTCGCATGAAGATCGACATACTCCTTGGACATCAGGTCGCGGATGATCGGGCCGGCCTCTTCCGAAGGGAGTTTGGCGAACGTGACCCTCTTCATTTGACTGACCTCAAGGCCAGAGGTATAGCTGATAATAATCTGGAAGGACTCTTCAGTACCTTCTTGATGACTTCGCTGGGATGGTCGATGTCGATCTCCCTCACGTACGGCACGAGGTCGTTCTTGATGATGTAGTCGTAGAATCTGTTGAAATCGTTGTCCGTGAGCTTCTTGTACCTCTTCCTGAGCTGGTAGGAATGGTCGAGCTCGCGTCCGAAATCATCCATGCATGCCCTGGTGTAATCCGACAGGTCCCTGGAGTAGAGGGAATCGGAATCCAGACCGGTTGCGATCGTGTTCACCAGATGCGCGTTGGCCCTGAACGCGGGGTACAGCCCTCCTCCGGAGAGGGGCTTGACGAAACCTGCTGCGTCACCGTTTAGGATGCACCTGTCACCGCAGAGGAGCGGACGGATGCCCAGCGGGATCTTCCCCGAATGGACCCTGAGGACCTTGTTGTGGAATCCCATCTGGATGAGGATGTCCGAAAGGTATTCTGACGGCGGTCCGGCCGACCATGAGGTGCACAGACCTATGCGGGTAAACGAACCGCAGGGAATCGCCCATGCAAAGAATCCCGGGGCGACCTTGTTTCCGAGGTACAGCTTCAGCATCTCCTGGTCGTCCATCACGTAGCTAACATCAGCCTGGATCCCCCTGATGTACTCCTTGGGTTTGTTGTCGCCGAGGGACATGGCCACCTGGGAGTTGGCTCCGTCGGCACCGACGATTATCTTTCCCCTGTGGGGGCGGACGGTGGTGTCCACGACCACGGCGTCGCCTACGGTGTGGCCGGTGTAGCGCTCGTTGAAACAATAATCAGCACCGGCATCCTGGGCGGCCTCGGCCATCTTGACCTCCAGATCGACACGGTCGATCATCTTGGCCTTGGGCTTGTCGGAACGGATCTCCAGGGATTCCCCGTTGGGGAATATTACCTCGGCTCCGTACAATGTGGTGTAGACCTCCGGCATGACTCCGGACATCTTGAGCGTCTCTTCCGATACGAGACCTGTGCAGTGCTGGGGCATTCCGGGCGACTCGTGCTCCTCGAGCACAAGCACATCGTACTTCTTCTCCGCCAGTCTTCTGGCTGCCAGACTTCCAGCCGGTCCCGCACCGACCACGATGATATCGTGCATCGCGATCAGTTTTTCTTGGATTTCTCGTAGTCGGCTATGAACTTCTGGATACCCTCATCGGTCTTGGGATGTCCGATCATCTTCTTGAGGGTGTCATAGGGGATCGTCGCGATGTCGCATCCGTCGAGTGCCGCGTCAAGGACGTGGTTGGGTCCGCGGATGGATGCTGCGATGACCTCTGTGGGGTAGCCGTACTTCTCGAAGATCAGCATGATCTGTGTGACCAGGTCGCTTCCGTACTGTCCGATGTCGTCGAGACGTCCTACGAAGGGAGAGACGAATGCCGCTCCCGCCTTTGCCGCCAGCAGTGCCTGAAGGGGTGAGAAGATGAGTGTGACGTTGACCTTGATTCCCTCGGATGAGAGGATCTTCGTCGCCTTCAATGTCTCAACGCACATGGGCAGCTTGACATTGATGTTGGGGTGGATCTTGGAGAGCTCGCGGCCTTCCTTGACCATTTCGTCGCAGGTCATGGACATCGCCTCTGCGGAGATGGGTCCGTCCACGATCTCAGCGATCTCCCTGACGCGGGTCCTGACGTCCACTCCTTCCTTGGCTATCAGACTGGGGTTGGTGGTCACTCCGTCCAGGATTCCCCAGCTGTTGATTTCCTTGATCATGTCCAGATTAGCTGTGTCTATGAAAATCTTCATCTCATCACATCCTTGAAATCGATCTCTTGGCGGCCGCGATGATGTCCTGTGTCGTGAGACCGTACTTCATCATTAGGTCCGCGGGTTTGCCGGATTCACCGAAGGTATCCTTGGTTCCGACCCTCTCCAGAGGCACGCAGGTGCTGTCGCAGAGAGCCTCCGCGACTGCCGATCCCAATCCTCCGATTATGCTGTGCTCCTCCGCCGTGACGCAGCATCCGGTCTTGGTGACCGATGAGATGAGGGTCGCGGTGTCCAGGGGCTTGATTGTTGACATGTTGATGACCTCGGCGTTGATTCCCTCGATGGCGAGGAGATCCGCCGCCTCCATGCAGAATGAGACCATCTGTCCGCATCCGATGATGGTGACGTCACTGCCTTCCCTCAGGACGGTCGCCTTTCCGATCTCGAATTCCATGTCGGGCTCGAGGATCGTGGGGAAGTCCGCACGGCCCATCCTCATGTATGCCGGTCCTTCGTAGGCCGCCAGGGCCTTGGTGGCCGCGAACGCCTCATAGGCGTCAGCGGGTGCGATGACCGCCATGTTCGGAAGACTGCGCATGATTGCGATGTCCTCCAGGGCCTGATGGGATGCCCCGTCCTCACCCACGCTGATACCGCAGTGGGTGGCTACGATCTTGACATTGAGCTTGGGATAGGCCACTCCGAGCCTGATCTGCTCCCAGCACCTTCCGGTGGCGAACACTCCGAAGGTGGATGCGAAGACGATCTTTCCCGATGCCGCGAGTCCTGCGGCGATGCCGATCATGTTGGATTCGGCGATTCCGACCTCGACGAACCTCTCGGGACATACCTTCTGGAAGTCCGAGGTCTTGGTGGATCCGGCAAGGTCCGCGTCCATGACGACGACGTTGGGGTTCTCCACTGCGAGCTCCGCGAGTGCCTTTCCGTAATAGTTGCGCTGTGCGAGCTTCTCTCCGGTCATTGGAACTTCCCCCTGAGCTCCTCGACTGCTCTTGCATACTCCTCGTCGTTGCATGCCTTTCCGTGGAATCCTGCGTTGTTCTCCATGAACGACACGCCCTTTCCTTTCACGGTCTTCATTATGATGACGGTAGGCCTGGTCCTTGCGGTGGCGGCCTTGTCCAGTGCCTCGAGGATCTGGCGCATGTTGTGTCCGTCGATGATTATAACGTTCCATCCGAACGCCTTCCATTTCTCGGGGAGGGGTTCGAGTCCGACGGCACCCTCGGTGTCGCCTGTGATCTGAAGCCTGTTGCGGTCCACGATGGCGATAAGATTTGTTAGTCCTGCCTGGCGGGCGAACATCGCCGCCTCCCAGTTCTGACCCTCCTGGAGCTCTCCGTCGCCCAGCATGCAGATGGTCCTGTAGTCCTTGCCGTCCATCTTCCCTGCCAGTGCGATACCGCATGCCATGCTGAGTCCCTGTCCGAGGGATCCGGTGGACATCTCGACTCCGGGGATCTTTCCGCGGACGGGGTGTCCCTGCAGCTTCGATCCCATCTGTCTGAGCGTGACCAAGTCCTCGACCGGGAAATATCCCGACTCGGCCAATGCCGCGTAAAGGATAGGTGCCACGTGTCCTTTGGAGAGCACGAACCTATCCCTGTCCTCCCAAGCTGGATTCGAGGGGTCGTGCCTCATGAACCTGAAGTAGAGGGCGGTCATCATGTCCGCCGCTGACAGCGATCCTCCGGGGTGTCCCGAATGGGCCGCGTACGTCATCTCGATGACGTGCAGCCTAAGCCTGTTCGCAATGTTCTCCAGGTCGCTCAGAGTTAATTCTTCCATCTTCTCACTCGCTCTCGATCCTAGGTGCGAGCAGGTAGTCGACCGTCGCAGCCCCTTCAGCAAGCGCGAAGACGAGCTTTACGGGGTAGTCATTGTCGAGTTCGATGTTGACCTTGGTCCCCGCAGGGATGGCCTTGATGATGTTAGCGAGGTAGTCCGGAGGGAACATGCTGCACACGTCCGTTTCCGTGTCGATCTTTGCTGAGGAGGCGTCCAGTTTGAGGCTGACGGAATCTGTGTCCCCCTCGCAGGACAGCTCGAAGAACTCGGGTCCTGCCTTGAGTGTGATGTGGTCGGAGATGGACTCTACCGCGCGGATTCCCTTCTGCAGCTCCTCGATCGGGACGGTGATGGTCGCCGAGAGGTTGAGCTGGGGGACCTTGGGGTCGTTCATTCCGGTGGTGTCGATGAGGCTCATGCGCCTTGTGATGTTGCCGACCTTGAAGACGAGCTTCCCGGTGGCGTCGTCCTGCTCCATCCTGATGGTCTCTCCGGATCCTGCGAGTTTGAGGACCCCTTTGACCTTCTCGAGGTCGAGACCGAGCTCCGTGTCCTCGGCTGAGAAGGACTCGAAGGCATCCTTGGTGACGTTCATCTCTATCATGGCGACGTGTGCGGCGTCTACGGCCTTCAGGGTCATCCCTTCGGCGGTGATGGTGAACTTGACCTCGTCGATGAGGGTGGAGATTATGTTGACCAATCCCTTGAGGGTGTCGGATTTCAGCTCTGCAACGAACATATCCGCACCTCAGTACTCTCTCCAGGAATGGTTGCACTTACAGCAGCGGTAGATCCTTGTCTCAGGTTCATCCGCTGCACGGGTCTGCCTGATGACGAAGAATGCTTCGGTGTGTCCGCACTCGGGACAGGGGATACGGGTCTTCGGAAGGGTCGCCACATTCTCCGTTATAACAGTGGTCTCCCTCTCTTTGACATCCGTCTTTATGACCTCTGCCTTGCCACCGATATCCTTGGTAGCACCGCAGGAATTGCACACATACTTCCCGTCTTTGGGGAACATCATTGAGCCGCACGAGCAAAACATGTATTCAGCCTCTGCCTTCTGCATCGACTGTCCGTATTTTAACGTTATCCGCGATAAAATATAAAGGAGTTTGACGGGGGGTATCCCCCGTCGTGGAAAATCATTTCTTAGCGGGTTTTTTCTTCTTTTTGGCCGCTTTCTGAGCGCGCATGTTCGCCTTGATGGTCTCGGCGATCTCCGCACCCTCCGCGAGTCCGTCGGTGATCTTGTTGATGTCGTACCTAAGAACGACCCAACCGTCCTCCTTCAGTTTGGCCTCGACCTCGAGGTCCTCGGATCCGGGCTCCTCGACGTACACTGCGACCTTTCCCTTGACGAAGGCCACGGGGATCTTGTACTCTCCGTAGTCCCTCCTGCACCTCATTCCCTTGTTCCAAGCAGCCCTCCTTACGAGCGCTTCGGGGGAGTAGTCGGTGTAGATGTCGTCCATCTCCTCCTCGGAGAGATCGTCATCGTCCGATGATTCGATGACCTCTTCGGCGATCGCGGCGCCTGCTCCGGCGGCGACTGCTGCCTCTGCCGCGACGGGTTCCTCTTTGACAGGCTCCTCGGCGACAGGTTCAGGCTCGGCCACGGGCTCTTCTTTGACAGGTTCTTCCTTCACAGGCTCTGCGACTGGCTCGGGTTCCGCTACCGGTTCGGGTTCAGGTTCTGCAACGGGTGCAGGTTCCTCGACGACCGGTTCCGGTTCGGGCTCCTTCTTGGCCGGGGGAACGATCTTTCCGCCGACGTCCTTGGAAGATACGAGCCTGGACATGAAGTCGTTGTTCATCTTCTTGGGCTCTTCTTTCACAGGCTCTGCAGCGGGTGCAGGCTCAGGCTTCGCCTCTTCCTTTACGGGCTCAGGCTCGGCCACGGGCTCTTCTTTGACAGACTCTTCCTTCAAAGGCTCGGGTTCGGGCTCTGCGACGGGTTCCTCTTTGACAGTCTCCTCTACGACGGGAGCTGCAACGGGAGCGGCCTTGATCTGCTCCTTGGGCTCCTCCTCAGCGGGGGCAGCCTCTTCGACAGGTTCCTCAACAGGCTCTTCCTTGGCAGCGGGTTCCTCGGCGACTTCCTCGGCCTTCTCCTCTTTAGCTGCAACTTCCTTCTTGTGCTCCTCGTGCTTGTGCTTCTTCTCGGCCTTCTTCCTGGCCTCGAGCTTGTCTTGTCTGTCCTTCTCCTTTCTGGCCTGAGCTTCCTGCTTGCTCCTCTGCTTCTGGGCCTTCTTGGCGGACTTCCTGTTGGGGTCGATCGCGTTCTCCTCGACCTCTCCGTCCGCTCCCATAACGAGATAGACTGCGAGCCAGAAGCCGGCGACGATGATTGCGGAGGCCTCTGTGATGGCGAGGGCGTTCTTCATGAAAATCATGGCAACGAGAACAATCTCGATGATGAGGAAGAAGATGTCAACATACATCATTATGGTGTTCTTTCTCATCTTGTCGACGACGCATCCGAGGAGGATCATCAGGACGCCCAGGGCGGCGACGATTCCTACGACGAGGTACGAGTCCATCTTGGCAATCTCGATCAGAACGTACGTCAATGCGGCGACGATTCCGAACAGCAGAACGCCGACTCCGTCGATCTTCTTCGATGATTCGCTCATGACCATGAGGATTCCGGCTATGAATGCGAACGCACCGCTTACGGTCAGGACAATCTGAGCGGTACTTGTGACCTCTCCCTCCGGACCGTCTCCCTTCATTAGCAGCATGACAAATGCCGTGACAATGAAAAGGACTGCAGAAAGCAGCCCAACATATTTTCCATATTTACTGTCAAGTGTTCCCATGGGTGCGACATGGTTATTAAAGGATATAACGGTTTGTGATGTGTGGCTCATAGGGGATAAATTCTTGCCATCAAATGAGCCAGCATATTATAATTTATGTGCCAGCATTCCTCAAAGGCCATATTTCCCTTTAGTTTTGGCCGTATTATAATTTATATAGTAGACGTAAATAGGGAAACACATCCTTATAATGTGGGGGGGAGAGGACCCCTGCATCATCATCACAGTCAAGAAGGCCTCGGACCGAGCCCTTCTTTCACAAAGTCCTCACCGGAAAGTGAGGCAATATACGAAAAGGAGCCTAGAACATGAAAATGAAATGCAAATTCCTGGGCGGTGCCGATATGGTCGGACGCATGGGGATGACTATGGAGGGGGACGGCATGACCGCACTCATAGAGTACGGTCTGAGCCCTACCAAGCCTCCAGAGTACCCTCTGCCCGCACCCCGTATCGATTACGCGTTCCTGACGCACTCCCACCTGGATCACTGCGGTATGATCCCGCAGATCTGCGGTAAGAACGAGTGCGACCTCTTCACGACACCCCTGTCGGCAGAGATATCGGAGCTCATGATGTACGACACCCTCAAGATCGCCAAGGCCGAGGATTACCCCCAGCCCTACACGACAGGCGACATCGAGAGGACCATGAAGGCAGTCGTGCCCATGACATACGAGGACCAGATCAGCATCAACCACATAGACGTCACAATGCTCGACGCAGGACACATCCCCGGAGCGGCGATGTTCCAATTCGACAAGGACGTGACAACCATCTACTCCGGAGACATCCACACCGAGGACCAGAGGCTCGTCGGAGGCGCAAAGCCCCACGACTGCACCACCCTGTTCATCGAGGGTACCTACGGAGGCCGCAACCACCCTGACAGGGGCGAGACCGAGGAGAAGTTCCTCGCCAAGATCGATGAGGTCATCGACCGCGGCGGAAAGGTGCTCATCCCCTGCTTCGCCAACGGAAGGACGCAGGAGATCATGCTCCTGCTCAGGAACCTCGGCTACGACATGTGGGTGGACGGAATGGGAAGATCGGTCACGCGCCTCTTCCTTGACTATCCCGAGTACATCAAGGATGTCAAGCACCTGAAGGCAGCAAAGAGGAAGTTCAACGAGGTCAGGAACCCCAACTCGAGACTCTCCGCCATCAAGGGACAGGTCATCGTCACCACCGGCGGTATGCTCGACGGAGGCCCCGTCCTCGGATACCTCAACGCGATCAAGGACGACCCCAAGAGCGCCATCCTCCTGGTAGGATACCAGGCGGAGGACACCAACGGAAGGATGCTCCTTGAAGAGGGCTGCGTCAAGATCGACGGCGAGATCGTGAAGATCTCCTGCGAGCTGCAGAAGTACGACTTCTCGGCCCACGCCGACCACGAGCAGATCGTGAACTTCATCAGGGAGTGCGACCCCGACAACGTCATCATCATGCACTCAGAGGCCCGTGAGGCCTTCCTGCCCGACCTAGAGGGTGACTACAAGGTCTTCCTCCCCGCAACGGGACAAGAGTTCACGTTGGACATGTGAAACTGAAGCTCAGGTCCGGGGTATTGCCCCGGGCCTCTGCCTATCTTTTTTCTGAATCAATCGTTTTATACGCCCGACGGGGATATCGGTGGCATGTCCCTCAATCTTGATGAGTACACCTGTGAATTCTGCGGCGGACCCTGCAAGAACGTCATCTATGCCGCATTCGTCTGCGACAATCCCGAATGCATCGAAAAGGCAAGGGTTGCCCGCGGCGGACCCGGTGGACATATGAAGAGGAAGGCCGAAGGCAGACCTATCATCCCTCAGGACCTGGAGCCTGCCATCGAAGAGAACAAGAAGGTCTGAACCACCGTCAGTTGACGGCAGACTAACACTTTTTTAGAATTATAGGACGGACCGGTCTCCCGGCCCGTCAATTAGTTTCAGTGCCTGAAGACACGGCATCCGGTGAAGACCATCGCCATTCCGTGCTCGTTAGCCGCATCGATGACCTCCTGGTCCCTGATGCTTCCTCCGGGCTGTATGATGGCGGTCACACCGGCCTTCGCGGCCTCGTCAACTCCGTCCCTGAAGGGGAAGAAGGCATCGGAGGCCATGACGCAGCCCTCTGTGGGCTCGTTGGCCTTCATGGTAGCGATCTTGGCCGAATCCACACGGCTCATCTGACCAGCACCGATTCCGACTGCGCGCTCGCCCCTTACGTAGACGACGGCGTTGGATGTGACGTGCTTGGCGAGCTTCCATGCGAAGAGCAGGGAGTGGACCTCCTCCTCCGTGGGAGCGCGGTTGGTGACGACCTTGAGGTTCTCGGGATCGACGGGGACGTCCTCGTCGGTCTGGATGAGCATTCCTCCCTGGACCTTCTTCATCTTGTATTCCCTGACCCTCTCGGAAGGTCCGATGGGGCAGTTGGTCCTCAGGAGACGGATGTTCTTCTTGACCTCCATGATCTCCACGGCGCCCTCCTCGAAGTCGGGGCACAGGACGGCCTCGACGAAGTACTTGGAGATCATCTCCGCGCACTCCTTGGTACAGGGCCTGTTGAGACAGATGACGCATCCGAACGCGGACAGGGGGTCGACGTTGTATGCTGTCTCGAATGCCTCGAAGATCGTGTCCGCGGATGCGAGACCGCAGGGGTTGGTATGCTTCATGACGACGGCTGTGGGCTTTTCGAAGTCCATACAGATGTCCAGAGCCTTGTCCAGGTCGAGGATGTTGTTGTAGGACAGTTCCTTACCCCAGATGCACTCCGCCTTGGCCACTGTGGGTCCGGGGGTGAAGGGGTCCTTGTAGAATGCCGCCTTCTGGTTGGGGTTCTCTCCGTACCTGAGGTCCTGGACCTTCTCCAAGGGGATGGGGAAGGAGTCGGGGAATCCGTCGATGAATCTCTTCTTCATCTGGGATGCGATCATGGCGTCGTACTGCGATGTGACGTCGAATGCCTCTGCCATGAGCCTCTGGTGGAGGTCGGGGCTGAGGTCGCCGGCGTTGGCGTACATCTGATCGATGATCTCCTGATACTGCTCGGGCTTGGTGACCACTGCGACGGATTGGTAGTTCTTGGCTGCCGCACGGATCATGCTGGGCCCGCCGATGTCGATGTTCTCGACGATGTCCTCGAACGACACACCCTCCTTCAGCACGGTCTGCTTGAAGGGATACAGGTTGATGACGACCATGTCGATGGGGTCGATGTTCTTGCCCTTGATGGCCGACATGTGGTCTGGAATGTCCCTGCGTGCGAGGATACCCGCGTGGATCTTGGGATGGAGCGTCTTGACGCGTCCGTCCAACATCTCGGGGAATCCGGTGACGTCCGAGACCTCCTTGACTGCGATGTCATTCTCTTTCAGAAGCTTGTACGTGCCGCCTGTGGAGATCAGCTCCACGCCTGCGGTCTCTAATTTCTTCGCGAACTCGACGATACCCGTCTTGTCGGAAACACTGATAACTGCCCTCTTGATCTTAGCCAGATGCATACCCCCTCGTTCAGAGGAAATGCATACTACGTATGCATCTCGTCATCCGAGTAATCAGATATAACGGTTGCAGTCGGGCGCGTGACGCATGATCTCAGTGGACACAAATTACGAGAAACCCGCCCTCTTGATCCGCTGAATCGAGAGGTTTGAGTGTCACAGCCTCATATGTCTGCCGCCCTGCGGGCGGAAGCAGCCCTTCCAGGGCTGTTGACCATGAGGATATGACATACCTGCGCGTGAGAATTCTAAAAATCAGTGGCCTGCGATAATGAAATTGCAGTAACAAAACCGAGGCCGTTACGGACATCGGAAAACCCGTATTTCATGGTAGCCCCGGTCAGCGTTATTGCAGGAGCTAGATAGAATGAGAATAGCTATCGGCGTGGATGTGCACAAGGAAAAATGCGCTGGATACGCCACAAGGAAAGACGGAAGAAAGGACAAGACTGGAAAGATCGACGAGTTCAATGAACAATTCAGAAGATTCCCTTCGAACTGCGAAGGGATGTAGATGTTCGATAAGTTCTGGAACCACGAACACGAGATCCATATCCTCATCGAGAATTCCACCAAGTCCCATGATGTGTACTGGATGCTGACTAACCTAGGCTACCACGTTGTGGTAGCCCATGCCGCCGACCTTTACAGGATAACGAAATCCACCAGGAAGAACGACGACAACGATGCCAAGGAGCTTGCCGGATACATGAGAAGAAGGCTCAACGGCGAGGACGAGTTCAGGGAATCCTTCATCCCCGACGCCGAATGGTCCAAGAGGAGGGCCTTATGCAGATTCCTCGCCAATCAGAAGAACGATCTGGCCAGGACAAAGCAGCAGGTGCGTGCGTACCTGCTGCTCAACGGGATGTACTTCATGGACGGGTTCAGCGACGTATCCACGAATCAAGCTATGAGAAGATTCACCGATACCAAAGAGGTGATACCCAAGCTGCTCGCGGAATCGATGAATCAGAACAAGAAACTGATAAAGTTCACCGAGGATGTGATCAGGCAGGAGTTCTACAACAACCGCGTGTTCGACATCCTTATCTCGATCCCCGGAGTGGGATTGCACACGGCCGCATACCTCACAGCCGAGATCGTGGATATCGGAAGATTCCAGACCAAGGAGGGGTTCTCAAGCTACTTCGGGGTCAGGCCGAGTCAGCGCGATTCCGCTGACTCGCTGAAGAGCGGACACATCAGCCACAGAGGCGACGATCTTGCGAGAAGGCTATGCTTCCAGGCCACGTTCGTGCACATATTCCACTGCCCCGAATCGCCGATAGCGGAGAAGTACAACAGGCTCGTATCCAAAGGCAAGCACCACCGCTTAGCGGTCGTCGCTTGCGAGAACTCCATGTTCATGATGATGTTTTCCATGATCAGGAACGACAGATGCTACCAATCGGACCCATCGACCCTGGCCAAGGCCAGGGCCATGGCCGATTCCTTGGATCTGTGCGAAGATGACGAAGACGATGCCCTGATCCTTGAGCTGATGAAGACGAGGAACAAGGAGGCTGCCTGAGGTTACGACCATGTTCCATGGTCGCCCGGGCAGGAGCGGAGGGGCAGGGAGAATCAAGAATGCACTAATTTCGATCTTAGAGATTGAAATCGAAAAACCGTTACAGTACCCCTACCCATGTTGGACGCGGAAAGGGGCCATGGCCAAAGCCATGAGCCTGTGAAAATAAAACGGCAGTCCGAACACCGTCCATAAAGCGGCTACAGCACCAAACCTTTCAGAAATGCCCTCCGGCAGCATATGTTCTAGCGGTAGCTTTGCGATGATTTTATCAAAATGCACTAGAATATGGCTTGCGCTGGTCAAAGATCAATGGAATAAA
>JAZNDX010000040.1:0-2701 GCA_045588265.1 Candidatus Methanomethylophilaceae archaeon
CGCCACCATGATCATCACCAGGGCCACCAACAAGGCCAAGGCTGAGCTCGAGGCAAAGGAAAAGGAGTGAATCGGGAACGATTCACCCCATTCAAACGATTTCGTTAAAAGTGGCCTCTTGCTTCTTTATTTGAAGCAAAGGAGGCAAGAGGCCATGAACTACATTGGTATCGATGTACATAAGTCAATTTGTACAGCAGTTGTAATGAATGATGATGAGAAGGTCATCGACCAGATCGTCGATTTTGGAACCAACGATGAAGGATGCTCCTCCATCGTCGACCGTTATTCTCCGGAGGATTCGTACATCCTCTTCGAGAACCTGACCACCGCTCACAGGGTGTACCATTTCTTCAAGGACAGGGGGTACCGTGTGGAGGGTCTCCACACGGGACACGGATGTGTGACGGAGATCTCCAAGACGGATTTCAAAACGGACCTCGAGGATGCCACCAAGCTGGCCAGGATGTGCAAGGATCATTTCACAGGTCGCAGGGTATATGCTCTGGTACATTTCGCCGATATCGATTCGATGAAGGCGAAGGAGCTGTGCAGAGTCATGAACGACTGCAGCGAGCAGAGGGATAAGCTGAATCTCAGGATCCAGGCATATATGGATTTGTTCGACATCCATCTGCCGAAAGGCCTAAAGAATGTCTATTCGAACAAGGCGATGACATATCTGAAGTCCTTGGATCATCCTGCTCTGACCATAATGGTCGAGGACATGGCTTCAGCGATGGCATACATCGAGACCTCCAGGGAAGGTCTGGAATCGTTGTTCAAGGACAATGAGGATGTGAAGAACCTAATGTCAATCAAGGGGGTAGCCATCCAGACCGCAGCTACCATCTATACCACAATCGACGGGATAGAGAGGTTCGAGACCCCTGAGAGTCTCGTGTCGTATTTCGGGCTGAAGATAACCAGGCACGAATCCGGAGGGGACCGTGATCTTCACGGCCACATCAACAAGCGGGGTGACCCGCTTGTCCGCAAGTATCTTGCGAATGTGGTCGTGAATCATTCGAAGTACTACCCGGACAGCGATTTGGCAAGATTCTACAAGCGGAAGAAAGAGGTAATGCCGCATTGGAAAGCTACCACTGCAGCGATGAGGAAACTTGTATGCATAATCTGGGCGATGCTGACCAGACACCAGGTGTACAGATTCTCATCGCCGGTGAAGGCATGAAAACATCACACTCGAAGGTCGGATGCGCCTTCCCAATCTCCGGTGGAGATTGAGAAGCAGCATCCTATTCACCATCGGGACAGGTATGAACCTGTTAGACGTCACGGACGTGTCGTAAGGTCGTAAGGGATCGGATCGCGGAAAGGTTTTGTCGGCCCCTTCTCAAGGAGGGTGACCACGTCATTCAAACTTGGACCATGCCCGAGCGACCAAGACCGACATCGTTATGCAGGCACAGACCGCGGGAATGACAAAATGGGATGTCGAACACATCCGCACACGTCTGCAGAAGATTCCTGCCGATGGCAGCTGATTTATTCGTATTATCCTAGCGATAGCTATAATTCGCAGTCGTGCGATATCAGAAGCAGAGGCCACTTTCAACGAGACAAAACCCTTTCCGCACAAACCCCTTCCCCACGCCCCTATAATAATAAGGAGCGCGTAGGGATGTTTTATATATAACATCGGCTTACGAAGGCTCAGATTGGACATACTCTATGTCCGACCAGACGCATCGGGCAATGCATCGCAACCCATGCTTGATCCCCGGCCCTCGAGGTCTTTTGGGGACAAATAAGGCGTCACGGTCGGTTCATGAAGGCGTTCGTCTGAAATATAGCGCGAGGTTAGCGAAGAGACCCTCGCAGGTATGTGTAAAATATGCCGCAAAGAAGACGCCCAAAGAAGGGATCCAGGGCATTCGGCCCTAGGAAGAGAGCAAAATCGCAGACGCCCAGGTTGGACTCCTGGCCCGAGATCCAGGGAACCCCTAAGATTCAGGGATTCGCCGGATACAAGGCAGGAATGACCCACGCGTTTGTCGTAGACAAGAGAGCAAAGAGCACCACCTCCGGTATGGAAGTCCAGACTCCCGTCACCGTTGTCGAGGTGCCCCCCATGAAGATCGCAGCAGTCAGGTTCTACGAGTCCGACATCCTCGGCCTCAGGACCGCCGGCGAAGTCTGGGCAGCAGATGTCGACCCCCTGCTTGACAGGAGGGTCAACGTCCCCAAGAGGGCAGCCCCCGACTTCTCCAGGTTCGACAGCATCGACGTCGACGACGTCCGCGTCCTCGCATACACCCAGCCCAAACTCGTGAGCGGAGTCCCCAAGAAGGTCCCCGACCTCATGGAGCTCAGGATCGGCGGAGGTTCTATCAGCGAGAGGATCGAGTACGCCAAGACCCTCCTCGGAACCGAGGTCACCGTTACCGACTTCGCCCCCGAGGGAGCCATCATCGATGTCATCGCCATCACCAAAGGAAAGGGATTCCAGGGAGCCACCAAGAGGTGGGGTATCAAGCTGCTTTCCCACAGGAACAGCAAGCACCGCCGCGGAATCGGTAACCTTGGTCCCAAGAGGCCTGGATACGTTAGGTCCACCGTGCCTCTCCCCGGACAGATGGGATACCACCAGAGGACCGAGCTCAACAAGAAGATCATCAAGGTCGGAACCGACGGAAAGGAAGTCAGCCCCAAGGGTGGCTTCATGAACTACGGAGAG
>JAZNDX010000041.1:0-37393 GCA_045588265.1 Candidatus Methanomethylophilaceae archaeon
CAACAGCCCTGGAAGGGCTGCTTCCGCCCGCAGGGCGGCAGACATATGAGGCTGTGACACTCAAACCTCTCGATTCAGCGGATCAAGAGGGCGGGTTTTGCAAATAGAACATCCAGCCAGCAACGATACTGGTGTTTAATCTATCAATCGAATACTTGCCATTCAAATATCCACATGATTCTCTCATACTGGACAAGTAATCCAAGTATCTGGATCGGGGAGATTGAAACATGGAAAAAGCGATTAGAATAACCTATCTATCCGTGGATTCAACACCACCTAATGTTCTAAAAGAATCAGGTTCCAAACTCAAAGACCTGATTGGCGTAGATATCGATTTCTCGGGCTACACCAGCACCGAATGCGATGATGATCCCCTTAGATACGGGGGACTATGCAGGGACACCCTCGAGTCCGATTGCGTGATGATCTTCAGTATGGGCGACCCCTGGAAATTCCGCAGATTCGATGTTTACACCCAGATACTCAAGAAAAGCGGTGCGCTGATCATTCCGATAACAGGAGGCCTGGAAGTGGATATGATGACCCGCTATCTCTTCTCGGGCACCGATAAGGAATTCATGTCTATCGAGAAGTACTCGATATACAAGAGCCCCCAAAACGATGTCAGCATATTCTGGTGGATAGCAAGGCATCTGGGGTATACTGATGAGGATCCTCCCGAACCCGAATCGTACCCCGACCATATCCTCTACCGCCGCGGAGGGATGAACAATGAGGATGCCGAGAGGTATTTCAACAGCCTGTCAAAGGATAAGATAACCGTCGGGATCATGTTCACACTCTCCCAAGTGGCTTACGGAAACTCTGGTTACATCGATGCCATCGTGGACTGCTTGGAATCCAAGGGGATGCAGGCGATCCCTGTCGCGTGCTCATTCGACTGTATGAGATCGGTCGGAGGTACAGAGAGGATTTTCGAGACCTACTTCTGCCGTGAGGGAAAAGCGATCATAGACGTCCTGATATCAGAAACGGGGTATGCGAACATCAACCGTGCCGACGGCGTTATCCCTAATATCGACGAGGAGAGCTGTTTCCGCAGACTGGTCGACGTCCCTGTCATCTTCGGGCTGGCCATACACGGACAGTATCACGATTTCGAACAGGAGAAGATCGGTATAAAAAGATCAGAATTCGGGTCCAATGTCATCTATCCTGAATTGGACGGAAATGTCATTTCCGTACCGATTAGCTACACGACAAAGGAGACCGGGAAGGAACCCATCCCCATCTACGAACGTATCGACCACCTGTGCCGCCTTGCAAAGGCCTGGGGATCGCTCAGGAGAAAACCGGTGAAGGACAGGAGGGTGGCCATCATGATGTGGCAGTCTCGTCCCAATTCAGGGATGATAGGGGGTGCATCGGGACTGGACACGATAGAGAGCATATCCGACCTGCTCAAGAGACTGGATTCGACAGGATACATCGTGGAGAACCTCCCCGAGAACGGAAAGGCACTGATCAGCGAGATCCTGGAGAACGTCACGAACGATCTGGACAACTCCCCCATAGAATATGTCCGCAGTAAGGCTGTGGACCTCACCCCTAAGAATGACTATGCTGAACACTACGAGAGGATCTCGGAATGGGACAGGACCATGACCGAGGCAAACTGGGGAGAACCTGTCGGCGACATCATGACCGACAGGGACCACATCATAATCCCCGGTCTTTTGAAAGGCAATGTGTTCGTCTGCTACCAGCCGATGAGGGGGTGGGCCGAGCATATGGAGCAGAATACTCATGATCCCCTGCTGTTCACACAGCATCAGTACAACGGATACTACTGGTGGATCAAGCATGTCTTCAAGGCCGATATGATCTTCCACATTGGAACCCACGGTACGTTAGAATGGCTCCCCGGAGTAAATGTCGGGATGTCCTGCAAATGCAATCCAGATTACGTCCTCGATGCGGTACCTAACATCTACGCATACACAATCAACGATCCCGGAGAAGGGGTCCAATGCAAGCGCAGGATCGAGTCAGTGCTCATCGGCCATATGCCCCCGGCCTTGGCCAGGGCGGACGGATACGAATATCTAGACGAAGTTGAGGTCCAGCTCCAGGATTACTTCAAGTTCAGATCCGATTCTTCAGAGGAGATGAGGAAGGGTCTGGTCTCCCAGATATACAAAGCTGCCAAACAGCATAATCTTCTGAAGGACCTGGGAATCGATGAGGAAACCTTCGACCCGGATGATTTCGAGGAGTACATCATCCCTCTCCATGAATACCTGAGCGAAGTCGAAGATACGCTAGTGCGCTCTGACCTCCACATACTGGGAAGGGTCCCGCAACTTCAGCACTACGACGAGATGATCTATACGCTCATGAGGCTGGACAACGGTGAGATCAAATCACTCAGGGACACGTTCGCCAGCAACGCCGGATACGATATCCGCGAACTTATCGAGAATCCCTCATCCATTGACAACGAGGGAGAGTTGAATTCAGAGAGGCTGAGATCCATTGATTCTTCACTGAGAGAATTCATCGAACGTCTGCACCAGAAATACGATTTCGATGTGGAGTCTGGTATAAAGGACATAAAAGACCGCTACGGGAAGATAGATGACGACCTCCGGAAGTCAATCACATACGTATGCGAAAAGCTGGTCCCGAACATCAACAGGATGTCGTACGAGGTCGACCATATGATGGACGGTCTGGACGGAAGGTATGTGATCCCCGGCCCCTCGGGTGCCCCTGAGCGCGGCAATGCGGACATCCTCCCCATGGGCAGGAACTTCTACAGCCTGGATCCTGAAACGGTGCCCACCAAGACCTCTTGGGAGATCGGAAAGAATCTGGCTGAACAGATGATTCAGAGATTCGTGAAGGACCACGGGAGCTACCCCAGGGAAATAGGCATAGTCGTTTGGGCAACAGATATGATGAAGACAGGCGGCGACGATGCCGCTTACATCCTTTGGCTTCTCGGAATGGAACCTGTCTGGTCCTCGCATGGCGGGCAGGTAGTTGATCTGAAGGTGATCCCCGTATCTGAGCTCGGAAGACCTAGGGTCGATGTCACCCTTAACATCACCGGACTCTTCAGAGATACTTTCCCTGCTACGATAGAACTGTTGGATGAGGCGATCAAGACTATCGCCAACCTTGACGAATCCGATGAGGAGAACGCACTTGCAGCCAATCTTCGTCATGACATCATCGAGGACATCTCGAAAGGGATCTCGCCCGATCTCGCACGCAAGAACAACAGCATCAGGATCTTCGGAGAGGCTCTCGGGACCTACGGAAACGGCGTCGGCAATCTGATAGAGAACAGCATGTGGGAGAACACTTCCGACCTGGCGGATGTCTATGCGGATTTCAGCAGCTATGCATACGCCAAAGGGGACTTCGGCAGACAGCTCAAGGATCATTTCATAAGGCGCTTCAGCAAGGTGGAGGCGACTGTCAAGAACGTCCCCAGCAGAGGAATCGATATACTGGACATAGACGACGTATATCAGTACCTGGGCGGAATGAACGCTTTCGTCAGAACCTATGGTAACAAGGATGCCACCACTTACATCGGGGACGATTCCGACCCCAAGAACACCAAGGTCCGCAGCACCCAAGAGGAGCTCAGATTCCTGTTCAGGGCCAAGGTGATGAACCCTAAGTTCAACAACGGACTCATGGAGCACGGCTACAGAGGAGCGTCGGAGATGGCCAAGATAACCGAGTACACGATGGCCTGGGATGCCACATCGGACATTGTCGAGGATTGGATGTACAACGCCCTGGCGGACGGATGTCTCTTCGATAAGGATGTCCATGAATGGATGAACGAAGTGAACCCTTACGCCACGATGAATATCCTGAACACACTCCAGGAAGCGATTGGAAGGGGCATGTGGAATGCATCCGAAGAGTATCTGAATAAACTGAAAGAAATGTTCATCGAAATGGAAGAGATTATAGAGGAGCTGACGGACAGGAAATGAAATCCTCCGTCAGGCTCCCCCTCATCTCAGTTTTCAATGTTCTCCTCACCCCAGCCTGTCGAACCGGTCGGTAGGATGTAGTTGACACCGCCGCTCTGTACGATCTCAACTTCGATATCGAACACCTTGCGGATGTTCTCCTGTGTGACGACATCGTTTGGTTTTCCGTCCGCGATGATCTCCCCCTCATGGAGAAGTAGGATCCTGTCGCAGAATCTGGTCAGCAGATTGATGTCGTGGTTCGCCATCAGGATTGCCATGCCCTTTTCGGATAGCATCTTCAAGAGCTCCATGACCTGGACCTTGTACTTGATATCCAAATGGGCAGATGGTTCGTCGACCAGCATGAGCTTGGGCGTCTGCACGACTCCTTTTGCGAGCAGTACCCTTGCACGTTCTCCGCTGGAGAGCTCGTGCAGCCTCCTATCAGCATACATATTGATACCGAAATCATACATCGCCTGATTGACTATACGCTCATCCTCTTCATCCTCCCACCAGAGCGAGTTGACGAAGGGAGTTCTTCCCAAAGAAACGAAATCCCTTACCTTCAGAGAGAAGTCCAAAGGCGCATCGGCAGGAACCGTGGTACACAGTTTAGCGATGTCTGCCATCTGTAGAGACACTATGTCCTCGTCGCAGATATGTACTGAACCGCTCTTTATCTTCAGGATCTTGTTCACACATCTCATCAGGGTTGTCTTTCCGGAACCGTTCTTGCCCAGGATCGCAACGAACTCTCCGGGCTTGATCTCTATTGTGATATCGGTAAGGTTGGGCTTCTCCGCATATGCGAAGGACATCTGCTCGACATCAAGAATGTCTTGTCCCGATGCGATATCGTCACATTGCATAGCGCTTTCCCTCCTTTACCATCAGATAGACGAAGAACGGGACCCCCACCACGGCGGTTATCGCACCGATAGGAAGCTCTCCGGCCGTACCTGATTTACAGATGATATCTGCCGCAAGCAGAACAACCGAACCCACGACCATACTGGTAGGTATGAGTACACGGTGATCACCTCCGACCACCATTCTGCATAGGTGGGGGACGATCAATCCGATGAATCCGATTGTACCGCAGAATGCGACACAGAATGCTGTGAGCACAGCAGTCAGAATGAGCATGTTGCGCTTGTAGTTGTGGGAATTCATTCCCAGATACTGCGCCTGCGTCTCACCCAACAGCATGACGTTCAGCTTTCTAGCCTGCAACAGAATGAAGAACAGAATCACGACGATCGGAACGATCATGACCATGATGTTGTTCCATGTTATCGATGAGAAACTTCCGAACATCCACATGGTGATGCTATGCATCCTGTCAGCGTTGAAGGACAGAATAAGAGTTGTCGCGGCACTCAGTCCCGCGGCTATGATCGTACCTCCCAGAACGTAGCTCATCGCTTTACCGCCCGCTGATTCGGCCACAAGCATGGTGACCATGAATCCGCCTACGGCTCCTACAACGGCGCCGATCGGGATAAACCACATGGTTGTAAAATCAGTAGCGGATATGACACCTCCCAGCGTCAGAAGGATAACTCCGAATGATGCTCCGGATGATACTCCGGTAACGTACGGATCGACAAGCGGGTTGTGGATCAAAGCCTGCATGACAGCTCCGGCTATCGCCAGTCCGCTTCCGACCAGAATTACTGCCAAAGAACGCGGCATCCTCAGCTGCATTATGACCTTGGCCCCAAGGTCCTCGGGGTTGCCCAGAGTGGAAATTATCTCTATGAAGTCATTCAGAGCCTCATCAAAAGAGATACTGTATGCCCCTATGGTCAATGAATAGATGTAAAGAAGGATTACTGCAAAGATCCCAGGAACTATCAGAAGGACTGCGCGCTTTTTGGCTTGTTTGACGTTGCTCATTTCCTTGGCAACAGTCTCTTCGCCCATATTATTCCTCTTTAAAATGAAATGGAGGGGCGGAGCCCCTCGTGTTTCAGATTTCTTCGTCAAGCCAGGAGATGTAGTCGATCCACTTCTCACTGGTGATGATGTTAGGCAAGTCGATGCCCAGCTTCTCGTGTGCAACAGCAGTAGCAACAATCGCTTCTCCCATCACGTAGTGGATGGTGGTGTACGAAGTAGCCTGGAAGGGCTGGTATTCCATGCAATAGAAGTTGTTGTTCTTGATTGCACTTACGTTGCTCATGATATCGTCCGCCTTCCACTCTGCGATGACGTCCTTCCAATCCAGGTTGGTCGCCATATCATCGAAGATGATCAGATCGGGGTTCGCCTCGAGGATCGTCTCGGTGGTGATTGTAGCGAAAGAAGCAGTGGTGGGGAGGACATTGGTGCATCCGAGATTGAGCATGACGTTCATCGGTCCAGACTCATTATAGATGTAGTAAGTTCCCCAACAGAAACAGATGTGTGCCACCCTAAGGCCTGATACCTTACCGACAGCATCCTTGATTGTCTTGTCAGCATGATTCGCTGCACTGGTGATCTCTTTGGCACGAGTCTGCTTTCCGAAGAGTTCTCCGAGCAGGGTGATGTTACTGTTGATATCATCCCAGGTGTTCTCGCTGGAAAGAACACAGCATGTGATTCCCAAGCTCTGCAGCTGCGTCATACGCGCCAGAGTCTCGGCGGTAGAAATCTGATTCATTTCCATAACGACAAGCTCGGGGTTGCATTTAGCAACGGACTCTGCTGTCCATTTGGTTGAAGTTCCGACAGAGGCCAGTTTTCCAGATTCGATATCTGCTTCTATGGTTGCAGGATAATCAAAAGTCAGAGGTACTCCGGTAACTGTAGAAGTGACTTCATAGACATGGCTATTGAGACTGACTCCGACCAGGTTGGCCCTCAGTCCAAGGTCACAAATGTTCTCTGTGGCCGTAACAGTTGTTGAAACGATCCTCTCAGGGATCTTGTCGAGCTTGATAACATTGCCGTAAGCGTCAGTGATCTCTCCGGGCTCATCATTATGACCTCCCTGGGTGAGAACAAAAGCTCCAGCAATAGCAGCAATGGCCACGATGACCACTGCGATTATGGCGATTTGCTTGGACTCCATATTATCGGACGATAAATCCAATCTATCGTATTAAAAATAGTACTATATATCCAACTAAGTATTAAATATTAGTATATAATATTTTAATATCTTATATTGTCTGGGTGGATTGCTCTTTCCTTTTATTTTTTAAAATTTAGTGTCAAAATAGAATAGTTCCGAATGTGTTTTGGTCATATTTGCCTATATCTTTTAAATATTGGCGAAATAGCAATGTAAACAGTAACCGTCTTGATTCGTAGAACTATAGAATAGATATAAAGTCGAAAAAAAGAGGGGATCATGTCCCCTCTGTTTACTCAGAGCCCTGCGTTCCTCATCTGGAGGAGCGCTCTCTTGGATGCAAGGTTTCCGCCTGCGGCACCCTTGTTGAACCATCTCTTGGCCTCGGCAGGATCCTTCTCCGTACCTACTCCGTCAAGATAACAGCGTCCGACGATGAACATTGCGTCTGGATCGCCGTTGTTGGCAGAGAAGAGATAAGACTGGAAGGGAGACTCGTCACCCTTGAACTCTATCTTCTTGCCGGTGGCCCCTTCGACGATCTGTCTGGAGACCACGTGTCCCTGCTCTGCGGCACGGGTATACCAGATGAGAGCCTTCTTCTCATCGGCTTTGGTTCCGATTCCGTTGGCGAAACAGTATCCTGTGTAGTACTGGCAGAGGACGTTCCCTGTCTCGGCACCCTTGCTGAACCACTCGAATGCGAGCTTATCGTTCTTGTCGGTACCGACTCCTTCGAAGTAGGCGTACGCCACATGGTACTGCGACTTGCCGAAACCGCTGTCTGCCAGCTTCTTGTGGAGCTCGAACGCCTTCTGGGAATCCTTTGCGGTTCCCCTTCCCTTGGAGTATGCCTCCGCAACGGAGAACATAGCCTTCATGAAGTTGTCCTCAGCAGCACGGTTCAGCCATTCGAAGGACGCCTCGTTGTTCTTCTCTACGCCTCTTCCGAGAGCGTAGGCCGTTCCGATGTTGTAGCATGCGATTGTGTTTCCATGGGCGGCGGATTTCATGTAGTATTCAAGGGCCATCTTGGCATCCTTTTTGAATCCGGTCCCCTCTGCATAGTTGTCGCCGGTGATGAGCTGGGCATATCCGTCCCCGAGGTCCGCGGCCATCTTGAACCACTCTGCCGAGAGCTTGGTGTTCTTGGGGACCTGCTTGCCTTTGGCATACAGCTGGCCGAGCATGATCATCGCATCGGTCTGTCCCATGGACGCTGCCTTCTCGAGATACTGGATACCCTTATCCCTGTTCTTGTCCTCACCGACACCTCCCAGGTAGCACCTGGCCATGCCGTAGAATCCTTCGCGAGAACCTCTGGTCGCCGCTACATAATACCAGGAATTGGAGTAGTTACCATCCTTGGCCACTCCGATCCCATCCATGTAGCACCTTCCCAGGTTGTACATGGCATCGACGGATCCCAGATCCGCCGCTTCTTCATAGAGAGCGAACGTCTTCTTATGGTCACGTTCCACCCCGAATCCGTACTCATAGCATTTTGCCAATGCAAGGTACGCAGGTACGGATTTCTTGTCAACGAGCGCCTGGAGGAGCTTAGCCCCTTCCACACGATCCCTCTTCACACCGGTACCGTTGAGAACGCAGATTGCGACCTGGCAGGCACCGTCGAGATCTCCCATCGACTCAGACTTCTTGTAGGATTCATATGCCTTCACAGGATCGAATCCACCTCCGACTCCGAGCTCGTATAGCTTTCCGAGGATGAAAGCGGCATCCGCATCGTCCTCCGATCTCTTTAAGAAATATTCGAAAACCGCTCCGTCTTCTGGCGTGTCGTGCGTTTTGTAGTAGTTGAACAGATTCAGATAAGCATCCAGATTGCCCTTCAGAGAAGCGCGGAAGAGCCACATTGCGGCCTCTCCCTCGTCCTTTTCAACAACAATGCCGTTGTTGTAGCAGGTACCCACAACGACAGCGGCCAGAGTGTTGCCTCCTTTCGCTGCCTTGAGATACCAATCGAAAGCGGTAGCCTCATTCTGCTCCGCTCCCTCTCCGAGTGCAAATACCTGTCCAAGCTTAAAGCAGGACTGCACGTCCCCTGCCTCAGCCATAGAAGTCAATTGCTCTAAGGATTGCATTAAGAGGCGAGTAAACTAGTGTCAATAATAAAAGTATCCCCGACTCACTCCAACGTTTTAGTATTCTTAGAATCGAACTTCCTGTTCCTGAGGTAAATTAGTACACCAGTTGATACCAATCCTATGTCCAAGATATAGAATGCCAACACATAGGATATGTCGTCATTAATCAGCTTGTTCACCACTCCGAAGATGTAACCCAGGAGCACGATGCTCATGAACAGTATGCTCGTGCCCACGTTCGTACGTGCGCGGAATGCCTTCCTGAGGTTGAACGGCCAGGATGCCGCAAAGCAGACCAGCATGGCAGCCTCGAAAATGCCTGTTATCATGCCCCCTTCTACCCCCGAGGTAGTATTTCTTTTTGAGCCGGCTGCGGAGGGACCGCATCCAATTATTATATCGTATCACTATAGAGCCCCATGGACCTCACAAGGGAAGAGGAAGCGATTCTGAACGGCGAGCAGGGAGAAGGCAAGCAGAAGGCCATGGAATTGGTCACGGCCCTCGGAAAGATCTACGGGGCGGACAGTCTCATCGACATCACATCGGCGCATCTGTCCGGAGCCTCATACAAGACAATCGGCGATGGCGGGCTCAAATACCTCGAGGATCTAGTCGGCGGAGGAGCGACGGTCTCGGTCCCCTCAACACTAAACCCGGTCGGAATGGACAGGGACAGATGGAGGGAGATGCACATCCCCGAAGAGTTCGCGAAGAAGCAGCTCAGGATCATCGATCTGTATGGCTAGATGGGAATCAAGAAGACCTGTTCCTGCACACCTTACATAGGTCCTAACGTACCGTCCATGGGCGATCATGTCGCCTGGTCGGAATCATCGGCACTCAGTTTCGTCAACTCCTACATCGGAGCAAGGACCAACAGAGAGGGCGGACCGGGAGCCCTGGCGGCTGCCATCTTGGGCAAGACTGCCAATTACGGACTCCACCTTGACGAAAAGAGGAAACCCACCGTTGTCATCGATGCGGATATAGACGGGTCCATCTTCTCATACTCTCTGCTCGGCCAGGCCGTTGGAATGGCCATCGGATCCGGTGTCCCCTTCTTCAAGAACATATCCCCTGAGGTCGAGGAGGCGAAGGCACTGTGCGCAGCCATGGCAGCATCGGGATCCATCGCCCTGTACCATGTGGACGGCATCACCCCCGAGGCGGGCAACTTCGATGTATCTGATCTGGAGGTCATTCACATTGGAAAGAAGGAATTGGACGCCGCTTACGATAAACTGAACAAGACCGATGACGTCCAGCTGATCGCCATCGGCTGCCCCCATCTCACCGAGAAGGAGATGCACCAGATTGCATCATTCCTCAAGGACAAGGAGAAGAAGAACAAGGATGTCGAGGTATGGTTCTGCACCTCCGCGGAGATCAGGGAGAAATGTGCCGAGGATGTTAAGATAATGGAGAGATTCGGCCCCGTCCTAGCGGACACATGCATGGTGGTGGCACCTATAGAAGGAACATTCGAGAGGACGGCCACGAATTCTGCCAAAGCAGGCAACTACCTTCCCACACTGTGCTCCCAAAGGGCCATGTGCAGGGACATCTCATCGCTCATGGAGTTGGTACTGTGATCTTCCAGGGACGCAGCATATCCAATGGAAAGGCCAGAGGAGAGGTAATCAAACTCGACGAACCCCTCAGTTTCCTGGGAGGTGTGGACGGCTCGACCGGAAACCTCAGAGTGAGGGATGGCAACGTGGCCGGGAAGATTCTGGTTTTCCCCAAGGGAAAAGGAAGCACTGTGGGATCCTATGTCATGTACGACCTGATGGTCCACGGCAAGGAACCTGCCACAGTCATTAACGAGAATGCGGAGACCATCGTCGCCACAGGAGCGGTAATCTCATCCATCCCCATGATCGATCAGATCCCTTCGGTCAGGATATTCGAGGACGGGGACATCGTCAATGTGAACGCGAGTGCGGGCACCGTCGACATCGAGGGCATCACCTACAAGGAGGTAGTCTCCTCTGTGGTATCAAAGAACGGCAAATGCATTCTGGAGAAGCGTCCTGAAAAGAACCATTCCTTCCCCGGATACTGGTCGCTCGTCGCAGGGAAGATTGAACCCGGCGAATCCCCGGAAGAGGCGGCCCGCAGGGAGATCTTCGAGGAGACCGCGATAAACGTAGATGCGCCGCTCGGGAAGATGGATCCGCTGTATGTGCGCGAGGGAAAGACGCTGTTCAAAGTATATCCGTTCCATTTCGATGCAGGCGGCCAGGACGTCGTACTCAACGAGGAGAACGAGAAATACGTCTGGGCATCGGTGGACGAGGCCAAGGAGATGAGGACCGTCACGGATACCATCCTCGTGATGTCGCACTTCCTCCTATAAAATATAAATAAGCCGTGACAATGCCTTTGGTCATGCAGACTTATCTCATCGAGAAGACAAAGACCTCCATCAAGGTCGGGTTCAAGGATCCCAACATGACCCTTATCACCCCCATGATCAAGGCATTGAATGAGGATTCGAACGTCAAACTCGTCAGATATATCGATCAGCACCCCGAGCTTATCGACCGTGCTCTCTACGTAGAGGTCTCCAAGGGAGACCCCGCAAAGGCGATCGAGAAGGCGGCGGAAGCAGTATCCAAGTACTACTCCAGCTGATACTGATGTATCGCAAGTGCATAACGGCCGAGACCGGCATCGGGATGCACAACTACCTGTGCGACACCGACGGTACGGGCGGTCATCTCAAGACGCTACCAGAGGATTTCATAGTCAGGGAGATCTCCAGTCCCCCCAGACAGAAGGACAACGGCGATTATTCTATAGCTACCGTTACCGCCAGGAACTGGGAGACCAACCGCATGGTCAGGCTCATGTCCCGCTGCATGGGCGTGTCCAGGGACCGCATCGGCTTCGCAGGGACCAAGGACAAGAGGGCTGTGACCACGCAGCTGATGTCCGTTTACGGCACTGAGGACCTCTGGAAGAAGGTGGACCTCAAGGACCTTGAGATCAAGGACATCTACAGAGGCGCCAGGGGAATCGATATCGGAGACCTTGTGGGCAACGATTTCGAGATAACCGTGAAGGACTGCACCATGGACCATTCCCTCATCAAGGACGTCGTGGACCAGGACATCGGCATAATCAAGAAGACCGGGGGATTCCCAAATTACTTCGGGGTCCAGAGGTTCGGAGCGGTCAGACCCGTCACCCATCTGGTAGGAGAAAGGCTCGTCCGCGGCGACATCAAAGGCGCCGCCATGACCTACATCACATTCACAACCGACGAAGAGGAGGAGAGACTCCGCCTGAAAAGACAGGAGCTCGCTACCACGGATGTCTCCGAGTGGGACAAGATCTTCCACACGATTCCGCCTGCTATGGCCTTCGAGAGGATGATGGTCGGAGTCCTGATGAAGGATCCTGAGAACTGGATCGGTGCCATAGACATCGTCCCTGCGAACCTGCAGATGATGTTCGTCCATGCATACCAGTCATGGCTCTTCAACGAGATGCTCAGCAGACGCATGGATGCCGGACTCCCGCTCAACATGCCTGTCGAGGGCGACATAGTAATCCCGCTGGATGCTAACAAGATACCTCAGCATGAGAACCCTATCCTCACTACCTCGAAGAACATCGACCTCGTCACAAGACAGGTCAGGGCAGGAAGGGCGTTCGTTACCATCACCCTCTTCGGTTCCGACGGAGAACTGGCGGAAGGTGAGATGGGAGAGATCGAGCGCAAGGTCATCGAGGAGAACAAGCTCAGCCACGAGGACTTCATCATCCCCGGACTCCAGAGATGCACCTCCAAAGGCAGCAGGAGGGAGATCCTCTGTCCGCTGAAGGACATCGGTTATGAGCTCAATGACGAGGGATACAAACTCAACTTCTCGCTCCCCAAGGGCAACTACGCAACATGCCTACTCAGGGAATTCATGAAATCAGAAATGAGGGATTACTGACCGCCGCCGGTCAGGAGCTGTATCTGTCTGGCCTGATAGACACCGACCTTGCATGCCCTCATTATCTCATACACGCTGGTACCCTGGACCCTGTCCAACACCATCTTCAGCGACTCGTCGCGTATGACCTTGGCATTCATCGCTTTGTTGACATATGAGATCAGGCGCTTGGCCTCCTCCACATCCTTGAAGGAACCTGACACGAAGACCCTGTCCAAAGGCAACTTGGGTTTGGACTCCAGATCCTTCCAGCCCATCCTCATGATAACATCGTTTGAAGCATGCTCCATCTTTTGGAACTCAGGAGAACCGGGGACGATCTCGCCGTACGGAGCCTCCTTGCGGATATATTCCTGCAGCTCCTGCAGATCCGCTCCGTCGAATCCGAGGGACAGCAAAAGATCCTCATCATCTGGTTCCGTCCTGGAGACGTATGCGCGGCGCAGCACCTTCTCTGCCGACCTCTTGAGCCTAGTATCCTCGAACTTCTCGGGCTCATCCCTGATGAGGTTCCTGGCCTCCTCGTCGTGACCGGCGCTGTTCAGGACCTCGACCATCTCCCTGATGGCATCCTTGTCCTTGATGCTGCTGGCCTTGAACATCTTATACGCATCTATGATGCCCAGGTCCTTACGCGACTCCCTCTCGATCTTGGCGAACAGGATGATCGTGCGCGCATCGTCCGGGGCCTGGTCGATTATCTCCTTGGCCTCCTTCTCGGCGCGGGCCATGTATCCTCTCTCATAGAGCTTGAAAGCGAGAGTATAGTGGAGATCGATGTTGTCCTTGTCCCTGGCCACCGCCATTGTATAGCTGTCGATGGATCTGTCGTAATAGCCCAGTCCCTGCTGGGCGTCTCCCTTCTTGGCAAGTACGGATGGCAGATTGAGCCCCAGCGTGATGGCCTTCTCGTATTCCTGCAGAGCCCCTCTGTATTCGGACTTGGCCATCTTGACGTCTCCCATGGACTCATGGAGGACACCGCTCTTGGGATTGTCCTTCAATGCGTCGGAGACCAGATTCTGAGCGTTGCTGAACTCGCCTAAGCGGATCAGGATCTCCGCCTTGAGACAGATGTAGGAGATGTCGTCCCCTCCGAGGGATATGGCGCGGTCGATCTGCCTCTGGGCACTCCTGTAGTCGCCCATGGCCAACATCGATTCCGCTATAGCCTTGATTGCCTCGGGATCCTCCTCGGTGATCTCCTTCTCTTCCTTGGCCTGATCCTCTATCTCCACAGAACCTTCATGGATCGACTCCATGGCTGCCCTCAGACGTGCGGAGTCGGGATACTTTGTAAGGGCCTCGCTGACCACATCCAGCGCCTCGGCCCTCTTACGCAGGGCGAGACAGCACGATGCGACCTCCAGTGCGGACTCCTCGGATTTGGTCTTATTGTAGATGTCCTTGGCCTTCTTCAGAGCGCTCTCTGCTGCACCGGATTCCCTCAGGATCCTTGTTTTCATCAGGGCCACATTCTCGTTGGACGGTTCCATGGCGACGCACAGGTCGACGAAGTACAGTGCTTCCTTGAACTTCCCGCTCTTCTCCAGGATCACCGCCTTGCGGACTATCGGATAGATGGAATCCGGATCAAGTTCTATTGCACGGTTGAGCGAGTCTATCGCTCCATAGAGGTCCTCCATCTTCTCCTGGATGGAAGCTTTCGATATCCAATACTGAGATTCGTTGAGGTCCAGCGTAACAGCGCGGTTATAGGACGCCTCAGCGGAATCCAGGTCTCCTCTGGCCTCATCGGCCATGCCTTTGGAATGCCATATGACGGGATCATGAGGGGCCAGTTCTGCTGCAGCGGCATAGGATACCGACGCCTTCATGTATTCGCCCAAGGCGTATTCGGCGTTGCCTCTGAGTCTTCTGATCATGGGATCGGGAGCGGTGTCCCTTTCCAGGTCGTAGCAGAGGAACATCGCCTCCCTGCACATGCCCTCCTCGATCATGGAGCCCACAACGTTCAGCACGTTCTCCCTTGAAGGTTCGAGGCGGAGCACGTTCCTCAGCGTCATCATCGCTCCGCTCATGTCTCCTGTGCCGCTGAGCGCGGTGGAGAGGGTGAACATCGTAGGGATATCGTTCGGCTCGATGTCCAGGATCTTCCTGCATATGTCCAGAGCCCCCTGGATATCCTGCTTACTGACCAGGATGTCCTTCTTGAGCACCAGGGCCTCGAAGTTCTTCGGATCCTCCGAAAGGAGCTTATCGCACTCCTTCTCCGCACCCTTGATGTCGTTGTTGATGAACCTCATCCTGGCGGACAGCACCCGGACTGACGGTTCGTTCTTAGCGAATATGACTGCTGTCCTTGCGGTCTTGGACGCACCGCGGACATCTCCTCTCTTGAGGAGGTATTTCGATTTGGAGACCAGATAGTTGGGATCCTTCTTGTTGGATTGCGACATACGGTTCAGGAGATACTTCGCATCCTCCAGTGAACCGTTGTTCACGAGCATGTCGATGATCTCGGAATAGTCCTGGGTACCTGAGTTCTCGTTGTCCAGATAATCATAGATAGCATTCATCAGGTCCTTATCGGAACCCATATGGGCATACGCCATTATCCTGCCCTGAAGGACCCTGACGATTGACAAATCGAGCTCGTCATAGATGTTCAGCGCCTCGTCGGGTTCATGGCCGGCGATGAACGCCTCCGCTGCCTCAAGACGGACATATGTGGGCGCCTTTTCCCCTATCTTGTCATAGACCATCTTGGCAGAACGCCAGTCGTCCTCATCCGCGGACGTCCTCGCAGAGACGAGAAGGAACTCCCATTCGCCGTTCTTGTAATGCTCGGAGTTGATCAGCCTACTGGTGGCGGAATCCTTGTTCCCCCTATGCCAATTCTTGTAGATCAGGTATAGTTCCTTGTACTTCTCGTCCACAGGGGTCTTCGATTCGATCTGCTCCCTGGCGTCGTACACGGATTCCATGTCCTCCCAGGGACCGTATGGGTCGTCCTCCTTGAGGATCTTGTAGATCTCCCTGTTGGAGGGGTCGATGTCCAGCGCCTTCTTCGCGCTCTCCACTGATTTGAACTTGTCCCCCTCACCGTGATAGAGCTTCGCCTCTGCCAGATAGATGGAGAAGCGATCCTTGGTCTTGCTCCTGGACAGCAGTTCCGCCGCAGCTTTTGTCTCCCCCTGTTCGATGAGGATCTCTGTTGCCCTGACCGTGGGGGAACTGTCCTGGGGACGTGACTTCGAAGCCAGCGATATCAAGGTGTCCGTGGGAACCTTCTTGTTATCCCTGGACAGGACGTCCATCAGACTTGTTAGAATGGCAGGATGGATGAAGCCGTCCGAAGAGAGGATTTTGTTGGTTATCGATTCAAGCCTGTTCTCAGGGACCTTTCCGTTGAGAACCTTCCACAGACGGTACTCGTCGGAGCTGTTGAAAACAGGCAGATTCTCCATGGTCCATGAATGCATTTCCTTTTATTAATGGCTGGCGAGAAGGAGGTTGGCGGCGAACCCGTTTTTGACCGGATTTCAGCATTCGCCCCCTTCCCGCATAATTAATTTTTTAGGTACTGGTATTGTCTGATCCAGGAACTTCAGCGTGGTTTTGGATAGGCTTATATAGTTCCCTCCAATAACGGAGTTTCAGTGCAGCTGTGATCTAGCTGGTTAGGATCTGAGCCTTCCAAGCTCATTGCCCGGGTTCGAATCCCGGCGGCTGCACTCATTTTACTCTATCCAGCGTTCCGAGTGGTGCATCCCTTTCGCACTCACCACTTATTTTTTACCGCTTTGATCGCGTCCTCCTCTCTCTTCCTGCAGTAGTAACCCTCGGTGGTCTTGGTCGAACTGTGCCCCATGAGCACCGATACATCATCCACCGGCACGCCGTTGTTCAGGTAATGCTGCCCGAAGGCCCTTCTGCAATCGCGGAGCTCGAACTTGACTTTCAGTTCCTCCTCGATCATCTTCTTGGTCTTCCTGACCGAATTGCCCGACATCGGACCGTGTCCCTTGTTGAACGCAAAGAACAAAGTATCGCTGGTGATCTGATTCTTCATCAGCCAGAACTGTCTGGTGATCAGATAGTCTGAGATGAGCGGCCTGATGACCTCGGGAACGGGGACCGTACGGGGATGTCCGTAGGTGTCCTCACCCTTGACATGCTCCAGATAGATCTCCCACCTTCCGAGGTCCAGATCGTTCAGCTTCGCCAGACGGAGCTCCTTGTTCCTTGCTCCGGTGCAGATGTACATGAGTACCATGGTGTACGCCCTCAACCTGTGGAAGTCGTCACGAGGGATCTCAGACGACTTGTTCAGTATCATCTCGTAGATCTGATACGGAAGAGGGTCAAGACGCTCGTTCTTCTTCTTGGGTTTGAGGCCGGGATTCATTGCCAAGCACTTGCTCACGCAAGCGTTGTCGCAGAATGCGCACAGATCGTCCAGAGCCGAGATGTCATGGGCTATGTCCGACGGACCGACCCCTTTCTGCTTACGGAACAGGATGAACTCCTTGACATCGTCCGCCGTCATCTTGGACGGGGCGAGGGTGGAGACCTTCTTGTCACCGTAGAGCTGGATGAAATCGCGTTCCATGCGGTTGTAGCGCCTGATGAGACCCTTGTAGTGAGCTTCACTGATGGTCCCGAAACGGCGCCCCATGAGCTGCTCGGCATTCTCCTTGAAAGGATATCTAGACACTTCCAGTTTTCCTCCTGCATCTTTCAGAACCCTTGGGCGGTGTCCCGCCTTCGGGCTCTAATCATGTGTATGTGCTATACATATAAAACAGTTATTATTTTGTAACAACTGAAAAATAAGAAGTTGAAAGGAATAATGAGAAAAGGGTTACTTTATAACAATAAATACAACCATTCAAATAGTGAGAGAACGTAACAACGCATGATGGAAGAACATTCGCACATTTGGGAGATCAAGCACGCGATCCCGATGCTCATGACCGTCAGGAACAACGAAGGTCTGACCATGACGGATATCGTCCGCATGGACCGGGGAGGGGAACAGAGGAAATATGCCGCCCTGAAATACCTGGTGGACGTCGGACTGCTGGAATCGAGACACGATCCGAACGGTGAATGGAATTCGAATCATCTTTATCTGACCGAGACCGGTAGGAAGGTCCTCGAGAACGTGGATGAGATCGTAAAGACAATGGAAAAACATCGATGAGCGTGCAAACAGTTTTCCGGCATGCAACTTGCCTTGGATATGAAACGGACGGGACGCAAGGTCCCCGCCGATTCAATCATTCTTGACATCAAGATAAATGGTGCCGCTGTCGATGGGTTCCTTTCCGTCGAAACCGTTGATCTCATTGACGTATTGGATGTAATCGTCCATGATAGCCCCGATACGATGTGAGAGCGACTGCTGCCATTCTTCCCTGTCGCCGTCGAAATTGAGATTCATATCCTGGAAGACGGCCGCCATGAGCATGATCTCGGAAAGGTGGATAGGGTCATCCACCTCGACCCTGGCGTGGTCCAGGATCTTGTTGATTACCTCCAGGTTCGGTACGGGCGTGAGGGGCTTCTCCATGCGGAGCCTGTAGCCCTCGGACATCTGAATATGATATGGCTTCTTCTGATTCATGACATCATCCCATGAGTATGTTGTAGTCGTTGATCGTGTTCTTCACCCAGACGGCGGTGTTCTCGTCTGCGGATTTCTTGATCTCCATCTTCCACTTCAAGTCAAGATACGATACCAATGCTCTGCATTCTGATTCGTCGTCGTAGGGTCCGAGCACATAACGGATGTGCTCAACGCCATCCGAATCCGGATGCGTGTCGAGGATCTTCTTGTTGGCCAACCGAGGGGTCGGAGCGGAGATCGTTTCTATGATAGGATTGCAATCGAAGATCCGGTTGCCGTCGACCGTGTGATAAGGGATCACAAGACCGACGAAATACAGATCCTTGTATACGACATTGTTCACCTCTTCCTGCCAGACCTTGTTCAGGTCCTTTAACAAATCCTTCCTCTTATCGGGTTCGCAAAGATGCAGTCTGACGGTATCCTGGAATGCTCTGTGGGCATACTCTGACAACTTTCTGACGGAGTCGATCTCGGAATGGGCATATATGGGGAGCTTGAGACAGGCTTCCAGAGCGTTGAGGAATGCCAAAGTCTCCTTAATGTTCTTGGCTATCGGATCGTCCTCCGAAAGATCGTCGGGATCGAATTTCACCAAGAATGTCCTAAGTTCCTCGCTGTAATATGCGTACTGTCCGGAGACCTCATTCTTGGTATACTCTCTGATCTTATCGATGAGCTGCTGCATCGCGATGAACCTGTTGTTTATCAGTTCGAGCTCATCCCTGTTGCTGTCGTTGAGGAGATTCTCGATGCGCTGCCCGGAATGATCGGAATCCGCAGAGCATAGGACCCTGTCGTTGATGTACAAAGCATTGGGGTTGCAGAATGCCCCGGCCAATCTGAGAGCGTAATCCTGTTGGGAATTGGGTTTGGCAAAAGCCACAACGACGGAATCCTTGACATCCAATCCGAGTTCTTTTGCTTCCTGGGTAACGGTGACCATTTTCGAAGTGCCGACGGTACCAATATTCTTGGTTGCCAGAGTAATGGACATATACTCCAACATAATGATATATGATATAAAGATTATTAAATACGAATGGATACGTATATTTCCATAGCCAGCTGCTGTATTATGCGAACAAGAACAGTTCATCAAGAGGATCACAACCATTGGGGATAGGACTCTTTGAGCCACTGGATCCAGCCGAATCTAGCTCCATTGTTTTTCTTCCTCGCCCACTCGTTCTGCGTCTCGTCGTCGGTGCGATCGCAGAGAGCCATGAACCTCTCCGGATGGTCGCGGACGAACTGGATGACGACCTGTCTGTTGAACGCCGGAGTGCGCGGATTGCCGAGAACCTTCTCCACATAATGCTGATTCATCGATATGGTGTTCGTGCGCGGCATCCTCTGCAGGAGGTATCCTTCAGTCATAGTCCTGCGTTTGGTGTTCATGCCCGGATCTAAACGCACCCACCCCTTCGGATAGTATGTGCCTGACTTCCTGCGGGTAGGGACGAGCTCGTATTCATTCGTCATCGGGATCACCAGCGAAGTCCTCGATGCAGACCGCTCTGGACGGGGGACGATCTATGACCATTTTGATACCGTGGATCTCCAGATATCTGTCATATCCCTCGAGGAGAAGATCCTGAGGTTGGTATAATGTGTCGAGAATCCTTTCCCTGATGGAATCGACGAAATCGTCGACGAGTTCCTGAGGGGATGCGAGGATCCCGTATTGATCATGGAATTCCATGGCGAGGGCCTGAATGAGCGAATCTACCCGCTCCTCATCCGTTTCCGAGTTGTCGTATGCCGCCACTCTGATGATCGCGGCCAAACGGCCGAGTCTGTAATCGTAGCTGAAGTCCTAGGGACTGATGGTCCGTTCCTGATGCATTGAATCCACCTTGATTTTATAGTTACTGATTTACACATAACTATTTACAATTATTAAAAAGTATTAACTCAAAAATAATTATTGAAGAATATTAATGAGTCTTAGGCAACAATATGTTCAACAGTCGGATAGGGATAGTTGCAAATTGTACAAATTGAACAAATAATGACGAAACAGCTTTTCAATCCAAGCAAAGAAAAGGCAAGTCATTTGGAATTGGAAATGAAAACACTTGATTGACAAACAAACAAGTCTAGAACACAACCCCGTGCTTTTTCTTCTCCACCCTGCAGCAATCTTGCCCGTCGAAATTGTGCTTTTCGCTTCTGCTGAAATCGCATAATCGCCGGGCTTCGGTCAATTCGCCTTGGGTTTCGAAGAAAGCCCAGGGTTGAAAGAAATGTTCGGAAAGAGCATACCTGAGAACAAGATAAACTCCTTAGGAAACACCTTCGGAAACGATTTCAAAGTTCTGAAAGGAGAGGTGGATGTCGAGAGGCTCCACCTCGAAGACATCATCGAGATCGTTCAATACGGATGGGACAGGAACGATCTGCAGAGAATGCTCGACGAATGCGACTACAAGGGCATCGGATGCCTTGCGGCATGGATCAGAGAATGCGGGAACAAGGACCACGGCATGATGGTCGAAGACGATCCGTACTTCTATCCTCTGGACGAGGACGGGAACTACATCGAAAGAGCATTTGGGAGGTGCTACTGATGGCCACCAGACAGGAACAGATACTGATCCATCTGTACGGACAGATGGGTTTGGGGAACAGCTACGAAATGCCGTATGAGACCACTCAGGACGGCATCGCAGATGCAATCGGGATATCGAGAGGACAGGTGTCCATAGAGGTCAGAAGACTGGAGGAGAAGGGATTTGTCTACCACCTCCAGAGACATGCAACCGACTGTCCGAAGAGGACTAGAGCGCACAGGATGTGCTACAGGCTGAACGCCCTCGGGGTCCTGACCGTGAAGGACATCCTCGCATACGGAAAGGGGGTGGCCTAAATGCAGGACTGGCAGATCGCTGTTCTCAATTCAGAGAACATTAGAGTGGACCAGGATCAAAGCACAGGATACAGGCTGGTGATAAGGAAAACCGATCAGAAGAACAGGATGTCCATACCTGAGATCGTGGCAACGTTGAAACACAGCAAGAGAAAACCCGTAATAATGTGTCCTGAAAACCCTCTCAGAGGGATGTTTGCAGACAGGAGAGAAGTCCTGGATGTGCTCATGAGCACTCCAGAGTACGAAGAATACACAGTATGGATGGCCGAAGCGAAGATGTCGGGGGTGATCTGAGATGGGAAACAGAGCGGTGATCACCACCGAGAAGGACATGGCCAGAGAAGGCCTTGGTATTTACCTCCACTGGAACGGAGGAGCGGATTCAGTGGGAGCGTTCCTCGAATATTGCAATCTGAGAGGATTCGCAGCTCCGGACAAGAGCGATTACGGATACTCCAGGCTCTGCCAGGTGATCGGGAACTTCATGGGAGCGGAGGGGAACTCCCTGGGGATCGGACCGTTGAAAGAACTGGACTGCGACAATTGGGACAACGGCATGTACATCCTGAACGGATGGAAGGTCATCGCCAGGAAGTACTTCAAAGGACAGGAACAGAACTGCTATGACAGGATAGAGTTCCTGAAGGAGCTGGATGCAAGCCAGCCTGAGGCCCAGCAGCTGGGAACGGAGATGATCGAATCCCTCAGATTCCATGGGAAGAGGATCACCGACATCTCATGGAACTACCACTTCGAGATATCGAAGAGGAAGGAGAACGGCATCGCCGCAAGACCTTTCGAGATCGGGAAATTCTACACAGATTGCAAGAACAGACCTTACAACATCGTCAAGATCGTGGACAAACCGTACATGGAAGCGATCATCGAGAGAGATTGCGAGGAGATCACAGTACCGAGATTCATCTGGAAGGACGGTTCGGAATCCATCATTTTGCCCGAGAACGGAAGAACGATCGTTTCGATGGAGGAGGTGAGCTCGTGAGCCTGTTCGAGACCGGGACCATCGTAAACACTATCGGGATCAAAGATATGATGATGGGCAGTGCCGAAGCTGCCGAGACCATCCAGAGATGTCTGGACAGACATTGCCACGGAGATTGGGGAGATCTCTGCAACGAGGACAAGCAGATGAACGATGATGCTCTGGAGACAGAGAGATAGGAAGGCGTCTCCGACAGGCTGTTCAGTTCGTACGACACCGATTTCGGGAAGATCTACATCATAACCGAGTACGACAGATCTGTTACAACGATACTGTTACCTGAAGAATACTGACCAAACAAGGCCGTAAGGCCTTTTCCCATCATTCTGAGAACATCTGACTTTCATATTTACCTTTTTGAAATTTATGACCGGGTTCTACAAATCTTATCTGTAGACACAAATCAAGAAAAAATCTCCCATCTAGTTCATAGATATCCATATAATCGCCATACTTAGACGATGAAGGTCTATCGAACTTGGTACAATCAAGAAGATATTCGTACAGTTCCTTGCGGTCGTATATGAAGAAACAAACAACATCGCCCAGAGGTTTCACAACGATAAAACCGCCGTTGGCATCTTCGTCACCCTCCCAGGGGTAAGCCGAGACCATACCCAAGGCATATGAACTGAGCAACTGTTTGATTTTATAAGTGTAATAATGCGATATTTTCAGACCGAGAGGATCGTGTTCATCGTACCAGTCAGCGAACTTTCTAACAGAGATACACTGGCCAGCAAAAACTCTGATCAACATATCCTGAAGAATAAAAATGAGATTGGAATCAAGCATACAGAGATTTTTACCAAATTGCTCATTTTCCAATTGAACAAATTGAAGACGGCATCCCTGTCTGAAAACTTCTTGGATACGCTCGATATAAGCATTCTTCCCGTCTATCGAATTGATAATATCTTTAATCTTCTCCGTGCACCCGACGACCTCGTATCTGAACATGGTCGCTGCACTGGGATTGATTAATGTCGGATCAGCGCCCAGATAACTTTTGATAGAAAAACCTTCAGTTACGTTGAAGCCGGTCATTATATCATGAAGTTCAAGCGTAATGTCCCTCTTGTTGTCAGAATCGGATTTGAGCTTCGTACAATGGATGGACTCCATGAAATCCTCTATAACAGGTATAGCAAAAGCGCCGTTGGATGATTTCAGAGTACCTTCTTTAGTCATCAAAGCATTCCTGAGATAATCAGTATTAGCCTCGAAAACAGATTCGCCCAATTCCTCGATCAGCTCTCCGTTTCTGTAAATCTTGATAGTTTTACCGGGATAATACTGGAAAATCGAACCGTTTTCTTCGCGCTGTACATTGATAAGCGGCATATCGACGCCCGATTGTTCCAACCACCTATTGGATCCCTTCAAAACTTTGTTGACCAGAAGATAGTACATAACATACTGTTCACTCCATTCGCCGTTGTTTCCGGTAATATGATCATCAAAAGTCACGTTATCAATCTCTCGGAAAAGAATCGAGTTTCTTCAAAATCTCGGACGCGATTGCTTCTATGACAGGAACGGTAACCGAATTACCGAACTGTTTGTACATGTGAGTATCTGCCAAAGGCAACTTGAAAGAATCTGGAAAACCTTGAAGTCTGGCCCATTCACGGGGAGTCATTTTACGGATACCCTGACGGTTGACCTCCCCTTTGATATGCGTAACAGGAGTAAAGTCAGTCAATCTGTCATCGACAATGAGGTTCCTTTCCCTGCCCATGCCGCCGCAAACGATTGCGCTAGACACACCTTTTCTATCCTTGACCTCGTAACCGAAACCATGACCCTGGGCCTCATGTCTTGCCCTGTGCTTCTTCAAAGTGTCGAGGTAGACGTCCGAAAGATAGTATTTGACCGAGACAGGATTTTCCTCGATTATGTCATCGATGCACTTCGAAGAATCAGTGGGTTCCGGGAACTCGAACTCGGTTACACCGAGATCCTTACGGAAACATACAATATAGATGCGCTCCCTGTTCTGCGGGACGCCGAAATCCTTGCTGTTCAAGACCTTGTAGAATACGTTGTAGCCCTGTCCTATGTTCTCGAATGTATGGGTTATGACCTCGAATGTCCTGCCTTTGTCATGGATGGTGAGGCCTTTTACGTTCTCACAGAAAATGACCATGGGTTGATGCTTCTCACAAATCTCTGCCACATCTTTGAACAAAGTTCCACGGCAGATCCCCTTGTAATCGTCATCGAAACCCATATGCCTCCCAGCCATCGAGAAAGCTTGACACGGAAATCCAGCAAGGCAGATATCGAATTCAGGAATGGCATCCTTGGTTTCATCCAGCGTGATATCTCCGAATACGCGGGTTTCACCATCGGGCCCCAGAGGAGTGGAAAAGTTGGCCTTGTAGGTCTTCTGGGCATACGGATCCCACTCACTGACAAAATCCGTCGTAATACGACCTTTGAAAGCTTTTTCGAAGCCGAGACGAATGCCGCCGATACCGGCAAACAAATCTATTGACCTATATGACAAACTCATCTGTTCCTAAACTCCAATTCAACTATATCAGCACAATGACAAACATCCTTTTGAATCTGTTTGCCCCAGAACCTTAAAACAAGCCATCCCTCTTCAGATAACTGCCGATTAACCTCTTGATCGCGCTGCATATTACTCTCTATTTTAGGTATCCAATAGTCAAGATTCGATTTTATGTCTTTTTTACGATTATCCCAATCAAAACCATGCCAGAACTCCGAATCACAGAAAACAGCGATTTTCTTCCCTATGAACACAATATCGGGTTTACCGGGGATATTCTTAGCATTTTTGCGGTAACGAAGACCTCTGGACCAAAGTTCCTTACGGAGCGCAATTTCAATCCCTGTATCTTTGCAGCGAATCCGGGACATGTTGTAATGAATCTGCTCGGGAGATTTAGGCACAAAGCAGAAAAGAAATGTGAATATAAAGTCCCGATGCAGAGTTCGCTGAATAAATGGAGTCAAGATTCGCATCTGACATTGTTTTTGATATTGGAATAACTCAAAGCGCATAATGACACAAAACGTCTGAGATCAGAATCATTCCTTATGTAAAAGATACTGCAACATTTGCCATACTTGTTATTGCGACCGGCAAGCATAACATCTGAACAATCGAACCAATCAGGCGTTCCATAAATGTGTGCCTCGATGAATGTTTTCTTATTATTGCAGACGCAGTAAGCGAGAGTGATTCTTTTGTTGGGAATTCCGAACCTAACATAATGCCAATTTTCGGAAAACCCGATAATCATCCCTGGATCGATAGAAAGCATGCTTGTTTTAATCGAATCCATCCACACCGATAAGGTTTCATTCAAATTTAGAATAGAATAATCGCTTGGATCAGCGACAGCGGGAATATGCATAACCGGACTTGTTAAAGACGTAGTAGAAGATTCCGTTATATCCAAACCCAGCGCATTTAGCATTTTATAAGCATACTGAAGCAACTGATCGGCATATCTAATATCACGAGAATTGGCTGTGTCAGTATTTGTAACAGAAGTAGTCAATTCATAATCCTCAGACTTTTGGAAACGCATCGATAATTCATTTTCTATGTACTGAATGACGCCGTCATTTAGATAACTGTCCTTACCTTCCGTAATAACATAACAATATGACCAGAAAGGACACTTGTCCTCATGACTGAGCGGCCTGCTATCCAATCCTTTGATTGACTTGCCCACATAAACAACATCTTTTCCAGACTTATTCTTGCCCAGAAGAACATAAACGATGAAATTATTCTCAATAATGACGTCGTAAGATCTGTTTTTAAGGACTTTATAGGGTATACGATAAACTTGACATTTATCGCGAAGATGACTGATCTTAACGCAATTCTTATCGGTATAATCGATGCTGAAAACGCCATCCATGGCCGCTACCAAACCAAGTAATATGAAGTGATCTAAAAAATGTAACGATCACGCTGAATCTGAATTCTTACCAGAATCGATATTCTCCAGAGTCTGTCTAATCAGAGATGCAAAACGCTTAATGAGAGGAACAGTCACAGAATTACCGACCTGCTTGTATTTGTGTCCGTCAGCCATGTCATCCGGGAATTCAAACCAGTCCGGAAAACCTTGCACCTTGAGGCATTCCTGAGGCGTTAGCTTTCTGATATGCCCGTTATCGAGAATAATAGGAACATTGTGCCCGCCACAACCCATACTTGCAGTCAGAGTAGGGCATAGGCCACTTTTATTCTCTCTCATTTTGTCGCGACGGTATTGATAGAATACCTTTTCCTTGGTGACATTAGGAACGAAATGCTCCTCGTATCTGATAGAAGTGCAAGTTCCCCTGATATTCTTGCTATAAAAATACTTGTCTGGATAAGAGCGACTAGAGACAATCTGATCAAATTTAATCGTGGCTTCGATCGGACCAAATGTGGTATCGTAAAGACGCTCGAACTCCTGATAATCGGCTATATTCATGAATGCTACTATATAGATCCTATTCCTGAACTGTGCAATACCAGAATAGTCCTTACTGTTAAGGACCTTGACGAACTGATAAGGATATCCCGCTCTGGTAAGCAAATCCTGCATTATAGGAAAAGTCTTGCCCTTATCAAAATTCTTTAGATTTCCAACATTTTCAAGGAAAATAACGCGCGGATCAGTCTCCCCAGCTATTCTGATAATCTCGTCGAACATCGGACGACCGCGTTTATCATTAAGACCTAGCATGGGGCCAGCCACCGAATAGGGCTGACACGGGAATCCGCCGCCAAGAACATCGACCTTGCATGGAGGAACGAAATCTATGACATTCTGCTCCGCTATATCCAGCTCCTTGGAAATGTGAGACTGGTTCTTACGATAAGTCTGGCAAGCGAACTTATCCAGCTCGTTAGACCATTTGACAATAAAATGCTCTTCGCTAAAAGCTATGCAGATTCCTCCGATGCCTGCGAAAAGGCTGCCAAATGTATAGTCGTCGCCGCTGCCCATCTTACTGCTCAAAGCAGCGGCAGCTTATTATTTAAAATGCGGCATCAAACGACTCAATCGTCCGACGCATTATCCGTATTCTTGCGATTTCTTTCAGCTACCTCAGCCTGACGCTTTGCTTTATCGCCCGAATCTATAAACCAATCCATGAAAGAGCTGCACATATCGAATACATCTGATTCTGTGAGCATATCGATCCTGGATGTCCCTGCAACAGAATTGATATGAACTGCGAGCTGCTGATAGTCCAGCTTATCGAGCTCGATACTGTTCTTGCGTCTATAAAGCGAAAACTGGAGAACACCCCTTGTTACTTCGCGGTTTATAAACGGAATCCTGTCTGTCAAAGATTGCATCATATCTGTGTTCTGGAAAGCTTCTTTTGTAAGCTCGTAACGGTTGTCACCGCGACTGTCATCAATTGTAAGATCAACGATGCGCCAGAGGGACGACAAGGTGCATCTGGCGAGGTCTCTCTTTCCGGGGTTCCAAGGACAACAATAATACTTCAGGACCTGATCCGCCGCTTTGGAGTCATCGTCGCTAATCTTGTTCCTGCTGTTAAGATAATCAAGGTAGCTCATAGAAAGAACAGTCCAATACATACCGTTGGATGCTTGGAACTTATCTATGAACGTAATCTTGGTGTAAAGCTCGATAGCGCTCTGATAATCAGAAGTGGCACGATCTTTTGGATCATATCTTAACTTCAAAGCGGGGAAAGACTCGTGGGAGGTAGGATGATGATCGTGTTCTGACATGAACTTCTCAACCCAACCAGACTCGGCATTCCTTATTTTGTCGAGATTCGGCTTGATATTGTTAAGCAGAAAATCAAACGATTTTTCCGAATAAATAGGAATCTTGGTGCTGCGTACCATTCATTCACCTCCTGATAGATTGGAAACCTTAGTAGCGGCCGAAGAGATTAGAGGATCCAGAATCGAGACCATGATCTCATACGCGGAAATTGTCGGCGAAGATAGGTCTTGCCCAGGATATTTAGTATCGATAGCCTTGCTGATAACATCGTACCACAAGCTCTGGGGAGGGACAGCGTCTTTAGATTTCCAATACTGAGCAATGAGATCGACAAGTATCGGCGGAAAATATAGAGATGTGAATATCATCTGGTCATCGGGGCTCAAAGTGACAAACTTATAATAGAGATCTTCCGGCAGAAAGATCATAATAAAATCAGACATAGCATCGTAGTACGGACGGTCGACATCGCCATCTTTAGCGAACTTACATATCGACATGGAGTCTGGCTCCAGCTGACGATCTAAGATGAAAGAAAAATCACATTTAGAAATGTAACCGTTCTTAGGGACCGAGACTGCCAATCCAGAATAATCGTCGGAGAGATCCCCTATCATGGAACAGTCGATTTCTTCGAGTGCGATCAAGGACAATTCCACATTGACTGTTCCGCCCAATTTGCCTGAATCTATCGAAATGTCGTGTTCTTGAATCTCGAAAATCTCGCGGTAGTCAGTACGTGGACAGTAGACCAAGGCATACAATTTGGCGAGTCCCGAATTAACAAGATTGGTAATCCTCTCATCGTCAAACTGATACAAGACATGAATGACGAGATCTGAACCTAAGATTTCCTGGTCCAAATCAGACCATATAACTGTATTCCTGACATAGCAATCGCTACTGTCGGTCATAACGGGGTATGAGTAGGTAATCATTTTATCACCTGCAAAACAACTGAACAATGTACCGGATATGTGGTTTCAATACGAATCTTGTTGCGCACATAGTCATAGACTTGGATAGGACCAACGATATACTTGTCAGAGCAGGGAATGGGGGTGCCGTCGAAATAGCTTGCCTCAGTAATAGGCAGATGAGGGCCGACAGTTCCGTTTTCATAGACAAGATTCAAAGCAATTGAAACTTTGCCCTGCCTTTTCGAATCCATCATGACAACATATGAGCCGCTTGATTCAAGAATTACGCGAACATTGGAAAGGTAGCCATTAGCTGTGTAAAAGACAGTAGGTTTCCCGTTGGGATCCCTTTTCTTAGGAGTCTTGGTCTTCTTCTTGCGGGATTTATTAGAATGAGGGTACTCAGCATCATCATCATCGTCGGTATCTCTGGATCCGTTTTCATTCTGCCCCTCGTTGCCACGAGACTTGGCAAAGGATGTCTTTAACCTCATATTGCTCGAAATGACTGCATTTCCGAAAACAGCGGCTTCAGGCTTCCCTGTGTCGCCTGAACTAGGTTCGGCAGAGAGAATCTTGCCGAGACCAGTAGCATCCGAGCTTTCCTGAAGACTGCTGTTAATAATGTTCTTGATAGCGTTCCCCAAAAAACCTTGAAGAGAGCGTAAGGCAGAAAATGCCCACTTTTCGGTCTCACCGTCAGTAGCATTGGTCGGATTCCATTTAGTATGAGTGGGGTTCTCACACTTGGAAATCTTCTTAGCGAATTCACCCTTGGCCATTATGATGCCTGAACAAAAACTCTTAGGGGAATAATATGGATCGATAGTCATCCCGGTCGACTCTTTTGTTGTAATGATACGACCCTTGGATTCAGACTTGATCAAATAGAAATCGAAACCTTCATGTTCGATAACTTGCCCTTCCCTGAATGCGCGGACAACTTCTGGTAGAGAGTCCAGCTCTTTGTCCTCGACTTCATAACGGACAGACTTTGAGATGGATGTCTCAATGACCGAATCCAGAGTGTTCTGATTAATATCGATATCCCCGACGCGAGCAGTGAAATACCCCCTGATTATAGCAACAAAAAATCTCTTTACGATAGTGGAAACTATTGGGAACTTCCAATCATCCATCTCCTCGTTATAACCCATAATGAATATGTCGGTACCACTCTCTTTGCGTTCCTGAGCAAAAGCTGGGAACTCGTGGCGGACCATAATTGGTTCATAGCCCATTTCATCATATCCATAATATCCGACATAATTGTAATGGAATTCCTTGTCGCGATGAAAAGGATGGAATGAGCATCTTCCGACAAACGCTTCCTCGCCAGCGACATTCCTGGTCTGGAAAAATAAAGTTCTCAAGTGCGACATTTCATAGAAAGACTTTTTGCCGACACCTTTGGAACCAGCACTATTCTCGTCCTTATCTCCAATAGCGGAATTAACCGTCAACCTATTCCACGAACCTAATTGATTGTGAGTTCCGAAATCCTCGAGACCGAGGGTATTGTAATCACTAACGCGCATAACTCTGATAGAACCAGAATCGAGAATATCCTTCATCTTCTGAAAGACCTGTTGAGGATTCTTCTGATGTTGGAAAGTGAGAGCCTCTTTGTAGCACGCATCGACATTGAGACGATATTCATCGATATCTGGAAACTCAGAAACAGGCATGTCAAACAGATCGAATTCCACCCTGACGGGGCCGTTGCGCTCGAAGCTGTCGGTATCGGGATATTTATGAATATAGGCATCATTTGAATTTTGACAGATCTCTCCGACAAAAGTGTTTGTCCTCGAGACCTCATTATTTAGTTGCGTTCCGTTCAGCCCCTCCTGATTGGGAGCATTATAACAGTGTTTCCATGAAGGAACTTTGTCAGCCATAAATTCACTTCCTCTTGATCTTAAAGACAGGATCCTCTTTCTTGGTTGCGAATCTTGACTTAGCATTATCTGTAGCCTGGGCAATTGCTTTGAATATTTGCTCAACCTGGTCGTCAGAGTAATCATATGTCGATTTATTAGAACAATTTCCCAATAATCTCAACATATCGATTATTTTATTCGTACGATACTCTGCAACTCTGCAAAACTTGTCATTTTTTGATTCGTTGCCGACCGCATCTCCTTTTTCGCTCATAATCATCAATAATTTTGCAATTATTAATACTTTAGCGGTATATTGAAAATAATTTGAAAATATAATCAATATTTTGAATATGTTGTAAATATTTGATTAATTTAAAATAAATTAACCATAATATATACACAATATAAACAATATTAACAGTATAATTACCAAATATCAAAAACAATAATAAAAAACCCCGAAGGGCTAAAAAATAATGAAACGTAGAAATCAAGAATTAAAATAAACTGACTTTCTGCTGATGCCGTCGATAGTTTCAATGCAATCATCAGGAACAGGAACATCAATGACGATCTGCAGCTTGGCAGGCTCATCAATCGGGCTCTCGGAGTTCAGACTGCATCCGGAGACATAGATCTGCTTGTAAATGTATCTGGTCATTAATTCGACAAGATATTCGCACTCTGTCTCGAAGAATGAATCGATGCCCTTCTCTATCTCTTTTTTCAACCATTCCTGATCTTTCGTTATGACTGTGGTCATGATACCATATGAATCAAACGAAGTAAATATAGAGGCGCCCATTTTTTAAGGACTATAAACCCTAGTCCTCTCATTCTCTTAAATACGGGTCCCTTCAGCAAATAGAAGAAGAATCATATTTCAGATCCGAACCTATCCTCAATATTGGAGATGATGATCACTATTACAATATCATCCTTGATGCCATCGACGTGTATGTTGCCTGAAGCATCGGACCATACCTTGCACCTCCTAATCTTCCCGATATCCGGGGACATCCATTCGTTACGAGCATAGGACTCAAGGACGTCATGGATGAGGTCGAACCAATCATCGACGTAATATCTGACCTCCCCAAATTGGGAGATCCAAGGCGAATATCTGAGCCTGACGACGGAAATATCGACCAAATTACGTCCCCGAATCAATCACGCAAAGGGAATGTGGATCCGTCGATGAGATCGCAGCAAAGACGATAGATTCCGCCGAATGTAATGATAATAGGCAGAGCATAGATGAACAATGCGTAATCTCCTGCCAGATCCGCGAAACTTCTGATTATGCCCGTCAGTGCATTGGTGATGGAATTATCAGCGATGAACAGCCCTGACCAGATAACAAACGTCGAGATTCCGGAGATTAGCATCGAAGGATTCATGATGCTATGTTGGTCAGACATATTCTTATAGTTATTGACAAAAAGAACAAAAAATACGAAGGATGGCGTATGGGCCGGCAGAAGCCGGCCCGGAGGTTGATGAACTAGAACAAATACTGAGCGTCAACGGTCAATCAGAGTCTTCGGATCCACCTTCCTCTTCCTGAAGATCGCAACAACATGTGCGCTTGCATGTGCATGGCGTCTGAGGTTTCTTCGGACCCTTGCGGCATCCGCAGCATCCGCACCGATCATGCGGCATCTGCACCATCTCTGGGAACGAGGGTAATCTTCACGCCGCATCCATCGGATTCGAAGCAAGGGATGTACCCGGTGCCGTCGCAGAGCTTCCTGACGAGATCGGGAAGACTGTCTCCGGAATTATTGGTCGGGAGAAGCGGAACGACTGCAGATACGTCAGAGACATGATCGATAATCTCTTCTTCCTCCTCTTCATCATCGTCATCGGGATCATGATGGACGTCGATGGCCTTGAGGATATGTGCGACGATATCCGGGTCCACCGTATCGATGGTATCCCTATAGGTGATGTTCATTGCTTTAACCATCGATTCGACGATCCCGATCTGGTCGATGAGCTCGAAGTCGAAGAGATGGTCCAGATGGTCGACGATGGCCTGCTCCGGATCGTCCGCCAGAAGAATGTCGTCATAGATCTGATCGGGACCGTCGGACTCCATGAATCTGTAATGATCACACTCACCGTTCTTCTCGTAATCCTGAAGGATACAATCCTGGATTTCGCTGAATTCATAGGCGGTAGCGTTTGGTCTTCCATTCCTGACGTCATCGATAGTATTCTGCACGGAGCTGACGAACCTCTCGATGCACCTGCTGAGATCGGGACACTCCCCGTCCGGTGTCGCCGCATAAACGAAGGCGTGCGCCAGGACGGAGATGACCATATCTGTGTTGTCGGCGTAGTTTGTGGTGATGTCGTAGACTATCGCCGCATCCCTGCCGATGCGGCGGTCGTATTCTTCTTTCAGATATTCCTCCGTGCCCTTGATGGCGTAACGGAGCTCTTCTATAGTGTTCTCTACCATTGTATCGGTTTCCTCGGGCATGTGCCCGTTCTGATTATGATGTACGCGGCCCCGGATGTGCGGGGCCGCTGACCATACGACCTTGAAAGATACTGCCGCTCGGGTAGGTGACCATCGTATGTGCTTCGTTTCTTACTGTTCCCCTTAGGAGGAGGTATTCCTATGAAGAGACAAATCTGCCTCGGAATGACAATCGAACAAGGAGTATAATTGGTTATGCCGTCGCTGTACCAAAGATTCCAAAAGATGGGTCAATCGAAATGGCAAAGCACTCGATTTTCGAATGACTGGAACATAAAGAATTAGACGCTTTTCTCAGGGTGCACGCCCCTACATTACGATATCGAGCGGGACATATCGTGTCTTCCGTTCCGTTCACAAATCTTCTGTTTGAAATCTAGCTACAGTTCACTCCACGTGAAGCCACGTAAGCCCGTTCTCCTTTCTCTCTGCATTGCGGGGCGTAAGCCCCCAAAGAGAAAAGGAGTTGTACAAAATGGTAACAACCGAAGAACTGAAAGCGACCTTCCAGAAGGTCGGAAACGATTTCGGATACGATGTGAAAGCAGAGTTCTCATCATTCCGTGATTTGAAAATCAAGTGGATGAGGACCTACAAGTGGATTGAATTCCAAGTGAGCGATTACCTCATGAGAGCACCTGAGGGTGTCATCGAAAGCATCGCAAAAACGATCTTCTCGAAGATCCTGGGAACGGACGAGAACTACAGCGACGAGGTCATCGAATGGTTGACCTCAGACGAATTCGTGGACTCGATGCAGTCCACGTACATCAGCAGGGACCGCAGGATCGGATCCCCGAACGGAGAGCACAAGGACCTTCAAGAAGCCTTGGACAGGCTGAAGGAAAAGGGAATGATCGAGACGGACCTCGACAAGACCAAAATGTTCTGGTCGGTCAAGACCGAAGAAGGAGGACCGGCCTGGTCCTCATCACTGATGAGGACTGTGACTGTCAACAAGATCCTGGATTCCGATGATGTGCCGGAAGAGGTACTCGATTATGTCCTCCTGAACCAGATCGCATTCATTGAATGCGACTTCGGAATGGATCCGATGGACAGACAGAAGACGATCTCCGAAAGGATGCAGAGATATCCTGGATACGACGGGATCACCGAATGGCTGGAGAACCACGGACTCACAGCTTAAACTAAGATGGGGATACTCCCCATCATCATTAATTCTCTTATCGATGACGACGACAATCGCGATTACGAACCGATACAGAACGAATATCAAAAAGAGCCGTCGTCATCATTTAAACCGTTGCTATTTCTATGAACTAACAAAGTACTTGATACCTTTTCAAAAGGCCCCATATCTTCGGTATTAGATTAGATTTTTCTCAGCCCTAAACATAACTCAAGAATGAAAGCGTGACAGAAATAAATGGGGCAGGGTTTGCAGAAAGAACCGCAAACCCTGTCGGTTTCAGCTTAAAAGGTTGGAAGATTTGAGTTCCATCTTCATCGAACTCTCGCGACCAGATTCCTTGGAACCGCTTTCGACTTCGATAAGATAGATCACATCGTTGGGGCCGTAATATACATTGTAGGATTGTACATTAGCTTTCTCCCCATGAGAGGTTATTGTGAGTTTCTGAACGGTGACTTCCCTCTTGCCAAACTCTGTAGTAATGGTCTTGGTGCTCTTCTCGCCGTATTCGACCTTGTCTCCTTTTTCAGAGAAGCTGTCGATCAGATTCTTGTAAGAGATGAAGCTGAGGTATTCCTTGAAGGATTCCGTAGCGGTCGTCTTCTCGCTTCCGCTCCTTTCGGTGATGACGGTCGCTTTATCCCCATCGACGGACTCAACGGTGGACTTGACCTTGTATTCTGAATATGTCTCCTGAAGAACGGTCGTAGTGCAATAATCCCCGTCAATGCTGGTGATCGTGGTCGTGCCATCGAAATGTCCTATTCCGGAACCGGGTTTGGCAGTCATACTAATCTTCGTCATAGCGCCTACGGAGACGATTTGCTGATCCTTGGTCTTGGTCAGATCAAGACTGGTATCCGCAAGAGCCATTGTCTGATCGACCACTCCAGACCTGATGACATCCACCTTGTAGAAGGCTTTGGATGCGGGATCGATATAGATCTTCTGTATCATGCCCTCTTCATATACTGAAGGGACGTTGTAGACGTCGCAAGTGATCGATTTGTCCTTGTATTTGACGACTTCGGACGGCTGTTTCTCACCTGTATTTACATCCGGATACAATACGGACATAAACAATGAAATTGTAGAACCATGTTCCTCGATATTAGAGGTCTTTCCCGAAAGTACATAGTCGATGTAATCATTGGCTTTGATGTCAGTACGAAGGGTTTCATATGAGATCGGTTCATCCTTACCGTTGTCGTCGTTGTTCAGGAAGTAATATGCTCCTGCACCGGCAGCGGCAACGATGAGTATGACGACAATCGCTGTAATGATTGGCTTCATAATCAACCATCACTAAGTGCATATATGAACAAAATTGAAGTTATCAACACCTGACTTCAAAGCGTATCAAATATGTTATTACACGATATGAACACATGCTCTGATGAAATACAGGAATAATAACAATCGATACAGATACATCTTCCTGGATAAGGAAGTCCTTTCTGATTGCCTCTGCGCCTGTATCGTTAAATAGTGTTCTGAAAGATAAAAATTGGCAGAGGCTTCAATCGGAGGAGAATATATGATATTCATAACAGGGGATGTGCATGGGACAAAGGATATTGTGAAGCTGGGAAGCCCATATCTGAAGAATTCAAAAAGAAAGGATGTATTGCTCATATGCGGCGATGCAGGCATCTTATTCGATCCGTCGGAAACCGAATCAATGATCAACCTGTATTCATACCTTCCATATACAATAGCATTCGTGGATGGAAATCATGATAACTTCGATCTTATCAATGAATATGATGTTGAAGAATGGAACGGGGGATGCATCCACAAGATATCAGATAATATCATGCATTTAATGAGAGGACAGGTCTTCGAAATCGAAGGGAAGTCATTCTTTACCTTCGGCGGCGGACTATCCTATGATAAAGAAAGAAGGACTCCTGGATTGGATTGGTGGCCACAGGAAATCCCAGATGAGGATGAGTTCAGAGAGGGGCTTCGCAATCTGAAAAGAGTCGGTAATAAGGTGGATTACGTGATGACCCATGACTGCCCGACCAGCATATTGGTAAAAATGTCAAAACATTCACGCAAGTTGCAAACCTATGGGGTAAGAAAATGCGAAGTAAACAACATGCTCGAAGAGATTAAAGATAAGATCGAATTCAAAAGATGGTATTTCGGACATTATCATGCCGATGTGAGTATCGACAAATACAGATGCATCTTCAATGAAATCATCAAAATATGACTTCAGACACCATTTATTAACTTGAATAATTGATGATGGTAATGTGATACTTTTTAGTTGATATTTTGTCTATAAAGAAAAGACTTCAACTCCGTCATCCCCCAAACATGGTCGGTCAGACCCAATTTCATCGCAGGCGTGACATCCACGCGTTTGCCACCGTTCTCCTTCTTCCGGATCGAAATCGAAGAGTGCGGAAGACAGAGGTTGTAGTAGCCTTTGAACAGATCCAGACCTGCCTGCACGGCCTCCCTGGATTTACCAAAGGTCACCGTTCTGCGCCTGATCCTCGCATTGAACAGCCTGATCGTCAGGTTCTGCCTCTCGATTGCCGACGTGTTTAGAAGGTGTTCCGGTACGTCGCCGAAGGCGACATACCGCCTCACCTTCTCCAATTTCTTG